>NZ_JBQCHS010000028.1:0-55984 GCF_051954455.1 Pseudolysinimonas sp.
AGCCAACAGCTCCTGAGTTCTTCGAACAACACGCCGTAAGGAAGTCGAAGAACTCAGGAACTGTTGGCTGCGGCGGGACGGGAGGGAGAGGGCAGGCTCAGCGGTCGGGAGGCGGCGGCGCCGTGCTCGCGCGCACGATGAGCTCCGGCACCGGGAACTCCGCCGGCGGCCCGGTGTCCTCGCCCTCGATCTGCGCGAGCAGCACCGCGATCGCGCGGGCGCCGAGCCAGCCGAAGTCCTGACGGACCGTGGTGAGCGGCGGCGAGTAGTGCTTCGCCTCCGGGATGTCGTCGAAGCCGACGATGCTGAGCTGCTCCGGCACCGCGATTCCCAGGTCCGCCGCGGCGTGCACGAGGCCGAGCGCCATCTGGTCGTTCGAGGCGAAGACCGCCGTGAAGTCCGGGTGGTGCAGGATCTTGAGGCCGACCTCGTAGCCCAGGTCGGCCGTCCAGTCGCCCAGGATCGGCGCCGTCACGGGCAGGTCGTGGTCGTTGAGCTCGGCGAGGAAGCCGTTCATCCTGTCCTCCGCCTCGCTCCAGTCCTGCGGACCCGCCAGATGCCGGATGCGGGTGTGGCCGAGCTCGATGAGGTGCCGGGTCGCGAGCCGGGCTCCGGCGAGCTGGTCGAAGGCGGCCACGCGGTCGTCGCCCGCGCTCTTCCAGTGCAGGCTCACCAGCGGCACCTTGAACGTCACGCGGTGCAGCGCCTCGTGGGCGCGCTGTTGCGGCGCGATCACCACGACGCCCTCCACGCCCTGCGCCACGAAGGCGTCGAGCGCCGCGCTGATGCTCTCGTCGTCCTCCCGGGCGAGGGTGGCGGTCAGGATGGCGTACCCGCGGTTCCTCGCCGCCTCGTCGATCGCCGTGGCGGCACTGAACGGGCCGTAGTGGGACCGGGCCGACACGAGCAGCCCGATGGTCCGCGACCGGGCGGTCGCGAGCGCTCGCGCCGCGCTGTTCGGACGCCAGGAGTGCTCCTCGATGACCTTGCGCACCTGGGCCTCGGTGGACGGCTTGATGTACCGCTCGCCGTTGAGCACCCGGGACACCGTCTGACGCGAGACGCCGGCCAGCCGGGCGATGTCCCGGATGGAGAGCGCGCGCTTCTCGCCGGGTCCCGGTTCTTCCATACGTCCTGTTCCGTCGTGGGGTTCGGCGACAGTGCCGCGCGATTTCGCTCATCATATTTGGCCGAAGCACTTGACTGATCCGGGGTTTGGGTCATAACGTCTAACCCGTTCTGGGACCGGTCACATATATCGCGTACGGCCCAGCATACGACGAGGGAGTCGCCGATGTCAGCACCCCGATCGCACAGCCGCGGTCGCACCTGCGTCACCCCGTCGCACGCTGGCCGACGGGCGCGTGACAGTTCCGAGCCCGGCGAACCCCTGCGCATCGGGCGCACCGGTCGCCTCACCGCTCGAAGGGAATCACAGTGAAGTTCAGGAAAGTCGCACTCGCCGCCGCGGCACTCGGCGTCGCGGTCGCACTCGCCGCATGCTCCGGCGGCCGCGGAGGGGACAACTCCTCCACCACCGACAACAAGGGCGCCCTCGTCGGCGTCGCCATGCCGACCAAGGTGTCCGAGCGCTGGATCGCGGACGGGAATGCGGTCAAGTCGGACCTCGAGAAGAACGGCTATAAGGTCGACCTCGAGTACGCCAACAACGACATCCCGACCCAGGTGCAGCAGGTCAACACGATGATCACGAAGGGCGCGAAGGTGCTCATCGTCGCGTCCATCGACGGCGGGTCGCTGACCGACCAGCTCGACGCCGCCGCCAAGGCCGGCATCAAGGTCATCTCGTACGACCGCCTCCTCACCGGCGACAAGAACGTCGACTACTACGTCTCGTTCGACAACTACAAGGTCGGCGTCTACCAGGCGAACTCGCTCCTCACCGGCCTCGGCGTGCTCGACAAGGACGGCAAGAAGACCGGCCAGAAGGGCCCGTTCAACATCGAGGTGTTCGCCGGCAGCCCCGACGACAACAACGCCACGTTCTTCTACAACGGCGCGATGGACACCCTGAAGCCGTACATCTCGGACGGCACGCTGGTGGTCAAGAGCGGCCAGACGAACTTCAACCAGGTCGCCATCCTGCGCTGGGACCCGGCGACGGCCAAGGCCCGCATGCAGGACCTGATCGCCAAGTCGTACTCCACCGGCGCCGCCGTGCAGGGCGTCCTCTCGCCGTACGACGGCCTCTCCGACGGCATCCTGAGCGCGCTCGAGGGCGCGGGCTACGGCTCCGGCGGCAAGCAGATCCCGATCATCACCGGTCAGGACGCCGAGGTCGCCAGCGTCAAGCAGATCATCGCGGGCACGCAGTACTCGACGATCTACAAGGACACCCGCAAGCTCGCCAACGAGGCCGCCAAGATGGCGAACGACCTGCTGACCGGCAAGAAGCCGGAGGTCAACGACACCAAGAGCTACGACAACAAGGTCAAGACCGTCCCGAGCTACCTGTTCCAGCCGGTCGTCGTCACGAAGGACAACTACAAGGAGATCCTCGTCGACAGCGGCTACTACAAGGCCTCCGACCTGCAGTAAACCCGTCGGTCGCGACGCGGGGTGGTGCGATCATCGGTCGCACCACCCTGCTCGTCCCCAAGTTGAGGAGGCCCATGGCCGACACGATTCTCGAGATGCGCGGCATCTCGAAGACCTTCCCGGGCGTCAAGGCCCTGCAGGACGTCTCGATCTCCGTCGAGGAGGGCTCCGTCCACGCCATCTGCGGCGAGAACGGCGCGGGCAAGTCGACCCTCATGAAGGTGCTCTCGGGCGTCTACCCGCACGGCACCTTCGACGGCGAGATCCTGCTCCGGGGCGAGCCGGTGGAGTTCCGCTCCATCAACGACTCCGAGGCGGCGGGGATCGTCATCATCCACCAGGAGCTCGCGCTCTCGCCCTACCTCTCGATCGCCGAGAACATCTACCTCGGCAACGAGAAGCAGCGCGGCGGCTTCATCGACTGGAACCGCACCAACCTCGAGGCGGCGGACCTGCTGAAGAAGGTGGGGCTCCGCGACAACCCGATCACCAAGATCGTCGACATCGGCGTGGGCAAGCAGCAGCTCGTCGAGATCGCGAAGGCGCTGTCGAAGGAGGTGAAGATCCTCATCCTCGACGAGCCGACCGCCGCGCTGAACGACGACGACTCCGCGCACCTGCTCGACCTGATCCGTCAGCTCAAGGAGCAGGGCATCACGTCGATCATCATCAGCCACAAGCTCAACGAGATCAAGGCGATCGCCGACCGAGTGACGATCCTCCGCGACGGCAAGACGATCGAGACGATCGAGATGGCGGGCGCGAGCGAGGACCGCATCATCAAGGGGATGGTCGGCCGCGACGTCGCCAGCCGCTTCCCCGACCACGTGCCGCACATCGGCGAGGAGCTGCTCCGCGTCGAGCACTGGACGGTGCACCACCCGCTCGACCGCAGCCGCAAGGTCGTCGACGACGTCAGCTTCTCGGTGCGCGCCGGCGAGATCGTCGGGATCGCGGGCCTCATGGGCGCGGGGCGCACGGAGCTCGCCATGAGCATCTTCGGGCGCAGCTACGGGGTGAACATCTCGGGGCAGGTCTACAAGCGCGGCAAGCCGATCTCGGTGTCCACGGTTTCGAAGGCCATCGCCAACGGCATCGCGTACTCCACCGAGGATCGCAAGCGCTACGGGCTCAACCTGATCGACAACATCCAGCGCAACATCTCGATCGCGGCGCTCGACAAGCTCGTCAACTGGCTGCGGTTCGTCAACGACCACCGCGAGTCGATCGTGGCGAACGGCTACCGCACCTCGATGAACATCAAGACGCCGAACGTCACGGCCATCACCGGGAAGCTCTCCGGCGGCAACCAGCAGAAGGTCGTCCTCTCGAAGTGGATGTACTCCGATCCGGACGTGCTGATCCTCGACGAGCCGACCCGCGGCATCGACGTGGGCGCCAAGTACGAGATCTACACGATCATCGACCGCCTCGCGGATGAGGGGAAGGGCGTCGTCGTCATCTCCTCCGAGCTGCCCGAGCTGCTCGGCATCTGCGACCGCATCTACACCCTCACCGAGGGCCGGATCACCGCGGACGTGCCGCGGGAGAAGGCCACGGCTGAATACCTCATGCAGTTCATGACCCAGGAACGCGAGAAGACCCGAGCATGAAGCCCCTCTCCAACGCCGTCCACTACCTGGCCGGCCAGCTCCGCCAGATCGGCCTGTTCATCGCGCTGATCGTGATCGTCGTGTTCTTCCAGATCACGACCAACGGCATCACGCTCGCGCCGATCAACGTGTCGAACCTGGTCGTCCAGAACAGCTACATCCTGATCCTCGCGGTCGGCATGGTCATGGTGATCATCGCCGGGCACATCGACCTCTCGGTCGGGTCGGTCGTCGCCTTCATCGGCGCCATGGCGGGCGTCATGATCTCGCAGTGGCATCTGCCGTGGCCGCTCGCGGTCGTGCTCTGTCTCGTGCTCGGCGCGATCGTCGGCGCGTGGCAGGGGTTCTGGATCGCCTACTTCGGCATCCCCGCGTTCATCGTGACGCTGGCGGGCATGCTCGTGTTCCGCGGCGCGGCCCAGATCGCGCTCGGCAACCAGCAGATCTCCTTCTTCCCGAAGGAGTTCCGCGCGATCGGGTCGGGCTTCCTCCCCGCGTTCGGCACGACGGGCTACGAGCCGCTCACCGTGATCCTCGGCCTCCTCACGGCGGTCGCGATCGCCGCGAGCGCGATCCGGCAGCGGATCGTGCGCCGCAAGTACGACCTCGAGAGCGAGCCGCTGTGGTGGTTCGTGCTGAAGCTCGTGTTCCTCGTCGGGCTGGTCCTCGTCATCGCGTTCCTGCTCGCGAGCTACAACGGCACCCCGATCGTGCTGATCATCCTCGGCGCCCTCGTCGTGGGGTACACGGCGGTCATGCAGCGCTCGGTGTTCGGACGGCACATCTACGCGATCGGCGGCAACCTGCTGGCGGCGTCGCTGTCCGGCATCAAGACCCGTCGGGTGACCTTCCTGCTGTTCGTCAACATGGGCGTGATCTCGGCGATCGCGGGCCTCGTCTTCACGGCGGGCCTCAACCTCGCGAGCCCGAGCGCCGGCACCGGGTTCGAGCTCGATGCGATCTCGGCCGTCTTCATCGGCGGCGCGGCGGTCACGGGCGGCATCGGCACGGTGCCGGGCGCGATCATCGGCGGTCTCATCATCGGCGTGCTCAACAACGGCATGTCGATCCTGGGCGTCGACAGCGACTACCAGCTCCTCATCAAGGGCCTCGTCCTGCTCGGCGCCGTCGCGTTCGACGTCTACAACAAGCGGCGCGCGGTCGGCCAGTAGCGATCGGAGCGGCGTCGGGCGCGGACCGTCACGGTCCGCGTCCGACGCCGTCTCATCCGAGCGCGACCGGCCGCCCGAACTCCGCGTCGACCCCGCGGCTGAACAGCACGGAGTCCGGGGCTCGGCCCGTGAGCCCCGGCAGCCCGGCGAGCGCGAGCAGCTCGTCGTCGAGCTCCACGAGTTCCGCCGGATGAAGGAGCCACGGCTCGTGCCGGTTCGGCATCCAGAGCGTGCGGGCGCCCCGGCCCTGGAAGAGGGCCCAGCGGGCCGTGAGGAACGCGGCGGCGTCGTCGTCGACCGTCCGTGACGGGTCGACGCGGACCGCCATCCGGTGGGCTCCGGGAGCGAGGTGGCGACGCGAGGTGTAGCGGTGCAGATCGCCCTCGACCTCGTGCGCGGTGCGCGCCCAGCGGTAGGGGAGCCCGTACAGCGCCCGCGCAGCGGCGACGGCGAGCACCCGCGACGCCTCGAGCGAACGGAACACAACGCCCCTCCGGCCCGCGTCGTCGACCGCGTAGAGCCGCACGTTCACCTCGACGAAGTCGCCCGCGAACGGCACCGGGCCGAACGGTGCGACCCGCGCACGGCCGAGGTCGAAGGCGATGAGGCCCGCCCAGGTGGCACCGTCGTGCAGGTCCGGGCGCGTTCCGGGCGGGAGGAGGGCAGCGACCAGTTCGGGGCCGACGCGCCAGTGCACGAACGCGGCGCGACGCCAGGTCTGCGCGGCGACCACGCGGCCGGCGAGGCGCGGCGCGGCGCGGGTGATCGGCTCGAGCGGGGCCACCCGCCCATCCTCTCGCCTCCCGCGGGCGGCGGGGCGCACCCGGCTTGCCCCGCCCTGGCCCCCGTGGAAGAGTCGACCGGTGGCCGTCACGACGATCGTCGTCCTGGTGATCGTCCTGGCGATCTTCTTCGACTTCACCAACGGCTTCCACGACACCGCGAACGCCATGGCGACGCCGATCGCGACCGGCGCGCTCCGCCCGCGGACGGCGGTCGCGATCGCGGCCGTGCTGAACCTCGTCGGGGCGTTCCTCTCCACCGCGGTGGCGACCACGATCTCGGGCGGGCTCATCCGCGAGGGCGACGGCGGCGTCGCGGTCACGCCGTCCATGATCTTCGCGGGCCTCATCGGCGCGGTGATCTGGAACCTCGTCACCTGGCTGCGCGGCTTCCCGTCGTCGTCGTCGCACGCGCTCTTCGGCGGGCTCGTCGGCGCGGCGATCGTAGGCGCCGGCTTCGGCGCGGTGGACTTCGGGGTCCTGCTCGGCAAGGTCGTCATCCCCGCGGTCCTGGCGCCGCTCGTCGCCGGGGTGGCCGGATTCGTCGCGACCCGCCTCGCCTACCGGATCACGCGGCTGCCGGTCGACAAGAGTCACCGTGCGGGATTCCGAGTCGGCCAGATCTTCACCTCCTCGATGGTGGCGCTCGCTCACGGCACCAACGATGCGCAGAAGACGATGGGGGTCATCACCCTGACCCTCATCGCGGGCGGCGCCCTCCCGACCGGTTCGACGCCGCCGCTCTGGGTCGTCATCGTGTGCGCGGTGGCGATCGCGGCCGGCACCTACAGCGGCGGGTGGCGCATCATCCAGACCCTCGGCACCGGGCTCACCGACATCAAGCGGACCCAGGGCTTCGCCGCCGAGGCGTCGACCGCGGCGACCGTGCTCGCGTCGAGCCACCTGGGGTTCGCGCTCTCGACGACGCAGGTCGCGTCCGGATCGATCATGGGGGCCGGACTCGGGCGCCGCGGCGGACGCATCCAGTGGGGCACCGCGGGCCGCATCGTCGTCGCCTGGTTCATCACCCTGCCCGCGTCGGCCGCCGTCGGGGCGCTCGCGGAACTCGTGGGCCGGGTCGGCGTCGCCGGGATCGTCATCGACGCGGTGGTCGGGCTCGCCGTGATCGTCGCGATCTTCGTCGCCTCCCGGCGCCGCAGCGCGTCGACGCCGCGATCGCTCGAGGTCGACGTCGCCCTCAACTCGGTCATGACCCGCAAGGAGCGCCGCGCCGCCGCCCGCCGCCGCGACGACGAGGTGCTCGAGGCGCGGCGGCGGCTGAGCGACGAATCGTCGCTGTTCGAGTTCGGCCAGGAGGCCTCGCGCGGGTAGCGGCGCGCCGCGACGATGTCTCGGCATCCCCACAACCTCGAGAGCTAGGTTCGACCTCGGCTCGCGCACCGGCGGCCACGCAGCACCACCGACCCCGCCCCCGAC
The DNA here is from genome assembly GCF_051954455.1 of Pseudolysinimonas sp. GTDB lineage: Bacteria > Actinomycetota > Actinomycetes > Actinomycetales > Microbacteriaceae > Pseudolysinimonas. The sequence goes on from NZ_JBQCHS010000028.1 coordinate 7,564, forward strand.
TCCCGGAGCCGATGCGCCCATGACCCTCTCGCCTCCTCGGCGCGCCCGCTCCCGCGTCGCGCTCGTGCTCGCGCTCGTCGCACTGGCCGCGGTCCTCGCTCTGGGAGTCCTGCTGGCGATTGTGCTGCTCGCCGATCCCGCGCACCCGAGCGCGTGGCAGCGGGCCGTCCTCGCGACGCCCATCATCAGCGGACCCCTGCCGCTCGTCCTCGACCTCGTGGCGCTCGCCGCGCTCGCCGCGGTCCTGATCCGGCGGTGGACGGTGCCCGGCGTCGTCCTCGTCGTGGTCGCGGCGGTGCTCGGTGCCGGCATCGCGGTGGTCGTCCTCCACCTCGCGCAGGCGCAGGACTGGTTCGGCGTCGGACTCGACGGCGTCACGCAGGCGTGGGTCATCGCGGTCTTCGCCGCGGTGGGAGCCGCGCTCGGCGCGCTGCCGTGGGCGCGGGCCTGGCGCCGGGTGCTCGTGCCGGTCGCGGTGCTGGCCGCGGTGGCCGCCGGCACCGTGGGGGTCAACGCGCACTTCGGCATCCAGCCCACGCTCGCCGCCTTCGCGGGCGTCTCGCTCGAGAAGCCGGTGAAGCTCCCGCTGGCGGGCACGAGCGCGTCTCCGAGCGCGAGTGCGACACCGCTCGCCGGTGGTGCGCTCTGGGCCAACTGGCACGCGCCCGCCGATCTGCCGTCCAGCGGTACGACCGGCACCGTCGACATCCCGGCTCCGGTCTCCGGCTTCCACGCCCGCCCCGCCGGCCTCTACCTGCCGCCGGCCGCGCTCGTGAAGAACCCGCCGGCGCTGCCGCTGGTCATCATGATGATGGGGCAGCCGGGCGACCCCGACCCGGCCTGGGCGGCGAACTCCCTGAACCCGTTCGCCGCGCGCCACGACGGCCTCGCCCCGATCGTCGTCGTCGCCGACCAGCTGGGAGGCGACAAGTCGGTCGACAACCTGTGCCTCGACACCGCCCGGCACGGCAAGGTCATGACCTACATCACCCAGGACGTGCTGCCGTGGGCCCGGAGCCACCTGCACGTGCTGCAGGACGCCGCGCACACGGTCGTCGCCGGGTACTCGAACGGCGGCGAGTGCGCGGTGTCGTTCGGCGCCCGCTTCCCCCAGCTGTGGTCGAACGTGCTCGACATCTCGGGGGAGGCCTACCCGGGCGCCGACCGCGCGGCGGCGACGCTGCGCACGGAGTTCGGCGGCGACGCCGCCGCCTACCGCGCGACCTGGCCCGCGACGATCCTGGCGGCCGGGCACTACCCCGACGAGTTCGGCGTCTTCACCGCCGGCGCCGAGGACCCCTTCTACCGCGGTCAGGCGGCGCAGATGGTCACCGCGACCAAGGCCGCCGGATGGCAGTCGGAGTACATCGAGATCCCGCACCAGGGGCATCTGGCCGGCGCCGTCCGCGGGGGGCTCGACGACGGATTCACGGCGCTCTACCCGCGGCTCGGGCTGTCGCAGCCGGGGACGACCCCCTGAGCCGGCCCGTCCGCGTCAGATCCTGATGCCGGCGCCCAGCAGGGTCCGCCGGATCACGCCCGCCAGCACCTGCTGGCCCGCGGCGGTCGGGTGCTCGGAGTCCGACTGGAGGAGGGTCGGCTCCCCGGCGAGCGGCTGACCGAGGTCGAGGTACACGCCGCCGGCGGCGGTGACCGCCGCCTTCAGGTCGTCGGAGCTCTCCGCGATCTCGCCCGGCACGACTCCCGGCTGGTCCCAGAGCGTGCCGAAACCGACGATCCGGGCGTGCGGCAGGCGCTGCCGGATCGTCGCCACCGTCGCGGTGGTCGCCTGGGCGAGTTCTGCCGAGTCCTCGTCCACGTCGTTGTCGGACGACTGGATGATCACGAGCTGCGGGTTCGCGGCCACGGCCTGGTCGATGAGCCCGTCGAATGCCGTGCCGCACTCCCCGACCGCGATGAACCCGGCGCCGCTGCAGGAGAGGTTCGCCACCGACTCCCTGTCCTCCACCGCGAGCAGGGCGGGCCAGGCCTGGCCGGCGCGGAGGCCGTATCCCGCCATGATCGAGTCGCCGATCGTCACGACGCGCGCGGGCCCGACCGGCGTCGGCGTCGGGGTCGGCGTGGCGGTCGACGAGCGCGTCGCCCGCGGCGATGCGACGGCCTCGGCCCGCAGGTGCGGGACGACGACCACGGCGACCGCCGCCGCGACCGCCGCGACGGCGACGAGCGCGAGGGCGACGACGGCCGGAAGAGGGAGCCGCGTCATGCGGGGCATCGTAGGTCACCGGCTCTCAGCGATACGATCGACGACCGATGGTCGACTGGGGAGCATTCCTGCTGGTGGCCGCCGTGTCGATCGGCGCGACGGCCCTCATCGTGTCGCTGTTCGCGACCGGACTGCGACTGCTCGCCGTGACCTCGCCGCGCGGTCTCGCGCTCGCCGGCGCGTCCGCCTGCTTCACGGTCGCCGGTGCCGCGGTGCTCTTCGGCGTCTGGCTGCTGATCCCGGCGTTCCACGCCTGACGCACGTCTGCTCGCGGGTGGGCCCGGTGGGGCTCGAACCCACGACCCGCGGATTAAAAGTCCGATGCTCTGCCAACTGAGCTACAGGCCCGTCGGGACCCCAGCGTACCGGCGGCGCGTAGCGTGGGCGCATGGCGTCCGAGTTCCACAAGCCCGCGCAGTTCGGCGGCGGCGAGTTCGAGGCCTTCGCGGGCGGTGAGGATCCGGCTGCCGTGATGCGCGCGGCGCACGAGAGCGCCCGCACGCTCCTCGCCCGCGCGCAGCGCAGCGAGGACCCCGCGGTGCTCGATCGACTCGTCAGCTACACCGACGAGCACGGCATCGACGCGCTCGCGGAGCTCTGGGCGCGCTCCGTGCCGCAGAGCCTGCCCGGGGCGCTGTGGCGGATCTACCTCGTGCGCGCGATGATCCACCAGGACGCGGCGACCGCGGCGATCCTGTTCCAGCGCGGCACGGAGGTCCTCCGGACGATCGATCCGGTCGTCGCGGGCGCGCCGACCCCCGCCGGGCCGGACGAGATCGAGGCGCTCGCCGACCGCATCCTCCGCGGGCTGTTCGAGGGCGACTTCGCGATCGCGCTCGAGCGCGCGGCCGCCTTCTGCCGGGTGGCCGCCGCCGGCGCCTCCAGCATCGCCGACGACCGGGAGGCCCTCGACCCGGCCCGCGCGCGCGAGCTCACGACGCGCGCCCTCCGCCTCACGACCATCGCGGAGGAGCTGACCGCGTGCGCCCGCCTCGCCCGCGACGGCTCGCTGGACTGAGCCCACGGCCGGCGTCCGACACGCCCGCTCCCTCGTTCGCGGAGCGCGGAGGACCGTCCGGACCCCGCGCGATGTCCTACTCTTGAGGAGCCGGGCCGCGGTAACCCCGGGCTCCAATTTCCGCCGCTTCGAGCGGCCTTGCGCCGAGAGGCGTTCCGCGGTCCGGCACCTCTCGGTCGCGTCGAACGGCAAACCGCTTCGCCGTCGCCTCCGAATCTCCTGATGTCCATGGAGGCAGAGGGGCGGTATGAGATGCTGACGACCGTGCTCCGACCTGTCGACGATACGAGCGGCAGGACCTCAGAGCCGACCCTCGAGGACCTGCTGCGTCAGGTCGCCGAGGGAGATCAGGGTGCATTCGCCCAGCTCTACGATCGGACCGCTCCTCGCCTCTTCGGTCTCGTGAAGCGTCTGCTTCGCGACCACGCGCAATCGGAGGAGGTGACGCAGGAGGTGTACCTGGAGATCTGGCAGACCGCCTCGCGGTACGAGTCCTCTAAGGGCGGCGGCATCTCGTGGATGCTCACGATGGCCCACCGTCGCGCCGTCGACCGGGTGCGCGCGTCGCAGGCGAGCCGCGACCGTGACGCGCGGGTCGGGATCCGCGACTACGCCCCCGAGTTCGACTCGGTCGCCGAGCGCACCGAGATCGTCCTCGAGAGCGAGCGGGTGAAGGCGGCTATGAATCGGCTCACCGAGCTGCAGCGCGAGGCGGTGACGCTCGCCTACTTCGGCGGCTACTCGCACAGCGAGGTGGCCGCGCTCCTGCGGATCCCGATCGGGACCGTGAAGACCCGTCTGCGTGACGGGATGATCCGACTTCGAGACGAATTGGGGGTGACCGCATGAGTGCGACCGATGACCGCGAACTGGCCGCCGGCAGCGGCGCCTACGCTCTGCACGCCCTCGACGGGCAGGAGGCCGAGGACTTCGCGGCTCTCCTCGAGCGCAGCCCCGGTATCCGTGCCGAGGTGACGGAGCTCGCCGACACCGCGGTGGAGCTCGGGCTCGCCGTCCCCACCGAGCAGCCGTCCGCCGCACTCCGTTCGCGCATCCTCGCGGCCGTCGCCTCGACGCCGCAGCTCACGGCGGTCGATGCGGACGACGACGCGGCGCGCTCCGACGAGGAGTCCGGGGGCGGCGACCTCGCCCCCGTCACGCCGATCTCCTGGTTCCGCCGGCCGGTCGGCGCGCTGACCACCGCGGCCGCGGCCGTGCTGCTGGCGGTCGGCGCCGCGGCGGGGGGCGGAGCCATCCAGTCCGCCGTCGCCGCGTCGCAGGTCTCCGCCATCGCCTCCGCGCCGGACGCGGATCACGCCACGGCGCGCCTCGCGGGCGGCGGGACCGCCCGGGTCGTCTGGTCGGACGAGCTCGGCCGCGCGGCCGTCCAGCTGGACGGCGCTCCGGCCCCCGGTCTCGATCGCACCTACCAGCTCTGGTACATGCACGGAGGAACCGCCCGGTCCGCCGGCACCATCGCCGATTCGCGGGACGTCGTCCTCAGCGGTCGGATGCACCCCGGCGACACCATCGGGATCACGGTGGAGCCCGCCGGCGGCTCGGCCGTTCCGACCTCAGCGCCCCTCCTCGCGATGCCCACCGCGTAGAACCGCGGAGACGAACGGGAAAGGGCCCCGGTGCCGTGCGCACCGGGGCCCCCTCTCGTCGTGCGGCGGGCGGCTATCCGAACTTGCCCGAGACGTAGTCCTCGGTGGCCTGAACGCTCGGGTTGGTGAAGATCGTCGACGTCGTGTCGTACTCGATGAGCTTGCCCGGCTTGCCCGTGCCGGCGATGTTGAAGAACGCGGTCTTGTCGCTCACGCGGGTCGCCTGCTGCATGTTGTGGGTCACGATCACGATCGTGTACTCCTGCTTGAGCTCCTCGATGAGGTCCTCGATCGCGAGGGTCGAGATCGGGTCGAGCGCCGAGCAGGGCTCGTCCATCAGCAGCACGTCCGGCGAGACGGCGATCGCGCGCGCGATGCAGAGGCGCTGCTGCTGGCCGCCGGAGAGGCTGGCACCGGGCCGGTCGAGGCGGTCCTTGACCTCGTTCCACAGGTTCGCGCCCTTCAGCGACTTCTCGACGAGGTCGTCGCCGTCGCTCTTCGACATGCGCCGGTTGTTGAGCTTGATGCCGGCGAGCACGTTGTCGCGGATCGACATCGTCGGGAACGGGTTGGGGCGCTGGAACACCATGCCGATCTGCCGACGGACGAGCACGGGGTCGACGCCGGGGGCGTAGAGGTTGTTCCCGTCGATGATCACCTCGCCGCTGACGTGGGCGCCGGGGATCACCTCGTGCATCCGGTTGAGGGTGCGCAGGAAGGTCGACTTGCCGCAGCCGGACGGCCCGATCAGCGCGGTCACCGTCCGCGGCTCCATCGTCAGGGACACGCCCTCGACGGCAAGGAAGTCGCCGTAATAGACGTTGAGGTCGATCGACTGGATGCGCTTCGACATGGGACTCCGCTCGGGTTGGGGGTCAGCGCCGGGCCTTCGGCGCGAATCTCGCGGCGATGAGGCGGGCGATCAGATTGAGGACGACGACGATGAGGATCAGCAGCAGGGCCGACCCCCACGCCTCCGCCTGAGTGACGGCGGGCTGCGTCGGGTCGGGGTCGACGTAGTTGCGGAACGACACGACCGCCAGGGTCGACATGGCGCCGTGCAGCGGATCGGCGTTGAAGGCGGTCCGGGTGTATCCGGCGGCGATGTAGATCGGTGCCGTCTCGCCGATCACGCGGGCGATCGCGAGCATCGCGCCTGTGACGAGCCCGGCCACCGAGGTGCGCAGCACCACTTTCACGATGGTGAGCCACTTGGAGACGCCGAGCGCGTAGGACGCCTCCCGGAGCTCCATCGGCACGAGCTTGATCATCTCCTCGCTCGCGCGCACCATCGTCGGGATCATCAGCACGCACAGGGCGATGGCGGCCGACAGGCCGTTGAACGTCCCGGGCCCGACGATCAACGCGAACAGCGCGAAGGCGAACAGACCGGCGACGATCGACGGGATCCCCGTCATCACGTCGACGAGGAACGTGACGATGCGGCGAACCGGGTTGTTCGGCAGTGCGTATTCGGTCAGCCACACCGCGGTCAGCAGACCGATCGGGATCGAGATCAGAGCGGCGATGCCGGTGATGATGAGCGTGCCGACGATGGCGGGCCACACTCCCGCGACCAGGGTGGTCTTGAACGTGGTCCGGTCGAACGACGTCTGCTCGCCGTTGAAGATGAACTGCGGCGTCAGCGTGGTGATCCCGTGCTGCACCACCGTCCACAGCGTGGACACCAGGGGGATGATCGCGAGCAGGAACGCGACGACGACGATGCCCCGCACGAAGCGGTCGGTGGCCCGTCGCCGGCCCTCGATGATCGACGCGAGGATCCCGATCGCGATCAGGTACAGGGCGGCCCCGAGCACGAGCCAGCCGGCCACGTAGTCGACGTGCCCGAACCCGGCGAACACGATCGCCCCGATCGCGATGGCCGCGAGTGCGACCCAGATGTCGATGAAGCGGGGCAGACGCCCCGAGGTGAGGCTGCGAGGAGGGGTGGACGACAGATTCGTCTCGACCTGCGACGTCATCAGGCGGCCCTCCGGACGATGAAGCCGCGACGGTTGGAGCGGGCGCCGGAGGCGCGGCCGACGATCGCGCGGGCGATGAAGTTGACCGCGAACGAGACGATGAACAGAACGAGACCGGTCGCGATCAGGGCCTCGGCCTGGGTGGCGTTCGCGCCGCCGAACTTGTTGGCGATGTTGGCGGCGATCGTCGCGGGGTTGTCGTTCGTCAGGAGCTGGAACGAGAAGATCAGCTTGGGCGACACGATCATCGCGATCGCCATGGTCTCGCCGAGCGCCCGGCCGAGGCCGAGCAGGATCGCGCTGATCACCCCGCTGCGGGCGTAGGGGAAGACGGCGAGCTTGATCATCTCCCAGCGGGTCGACCCGAGCGCGAGGGCCGCCTCCTCATGCAGCGACGGGGTCTGGAGGAAGATCTCACGGCTGATCGAGGTGATGATCGGCAGCATCATGACGGCCAGCACGACGGCGCCCGCGAGGAGGGTCGAACCGCCCCCGGCCACCGTGCCGCTGAACAGCGGGATCCAACCGAAATAGGTGTTGAGGAAGTCGTTGAGGGGGCCGAGGAAGGGGCGGATGACGACGATCCCCCAGAGGCCGAAGACGACCGAGGGCACCGCTGCCAGCAGGTCGACGAGGTAGCCCAGGATCCCGGAGACGCGCCGCGGGGCGTAGTGGGAGATGAAGAGCGCGATGCCGATCGCGACCGGAGCCGAGAACAGCAGCGCGAGGAACGAGGCCCAGACCGTGCCGAACAGCAGCGGGGCGACGTAATCCCAGAAGTTCGCGTAGCCGAGCGTGAAGCCCGACGTCCGGTCCTGCAGGGCGTCGTTCTGGCGCCAGTTGGCCGTGATCGCCGGTGCGGCCTGGATGATCAGGAAGACGGCCACGCCCGCGAGGATCAGCATGATGAGCCACGCCGCCCCGGTGCTCAGTCCGAGGAAGATGCGGTCGCCTGCCTTGGAGGCGTTGTTCGCGGCGAGCCCGGTGGGGGCCCCCGTGCGGGAGCCCCCACCGTTCGCCGCGGGAGCCGTATTGGCCGTCACGGTGATAGTGCCGTTTCGTGTGGAGTGGTCGGTGTTACTTGACGGTATCGAGGGTCTTGACGACCTGCTTCAGGATCGAGTCCGGAAGCGGGGCCGAGCCGGCCTTGGTCGAGCCGGCCTTCTGACCGTCCGACGAGGCGATGAACTGCAGGTAGGACACGACCAGCTTCTCCTTCGTCGCATCCTTGAACTTCGCCGGGATGATCGCGTACGACACGAGCGGGATCGGGTAGGCCTTGGTGTCCGCCTTGATCTTCGCGTAGTCGAACGATCCCGAGAGGTCGCCCGGCGTGCTGTTCGGGGTGATCGAGAAGCCGGTCGACATCGCCTCGGCGATGCCGTCGTTGGACAGCTTGACACCGTCGACCGAGGCGGCCTTCAGGCTGCCCAGGGCCGAGTGGTCGACGCCGCCGATGGCACCGTCCACCGCGGTGATCTCGGTGGCCACCGCCGCGCCGCCCTTCTGCAGGTCCATGCCCGGGATCTGCGGCAGCGTGCCCAGGTTCGGGCCGGCCGCCCAGTCGGACGCCGCAGCGCCGGAGAGGTAGTTGGTGAGGTTCTGCATGGTGCCGGACGAGTCGGACCGGGTCACCACGGTGATCTTCTTCGACGGGAGCGCCTTGCCACCGTTGTCCTTGGCGATCGCCGGGTCGGACCAGTCGGTGATCTTGCCGGAGAAGATCTTGGCGAGCGTCGAGGCGGTGAGGTTCAGCGACGAGGCCGCCGAGTTGTTGTAGGCGATGGCGACGCCGTCGAGGTAGACCGGGATGTCGAGGGCGCCCCCGGGGAAGGTCGCCTCGGCCTGCTTGGCCTCGTCGGCGCTCAGCGGCGCGTCCGAGCCGGCGAAGTCGAGCGAGCCGGCGATGAAGTCCTTGCGGCCGCCGCCCGAGCCCTCCGGGTTGTAGTTCAGGGTCACGCCGGTCGCGACCGACGCGAAGGCGGCGCTGTAGCCGGTCTGCGCGGCGACCTGGGCCGAGGAGCCGGCGGCCGTGATCGTGCCGGAGAGCGACTTGTCGATCGCGTCGAAACCGGACTTCGAGGTGGCGGACGGCGATGCGGACGTGCCGCCGGTGTTGCCGCCGGAGGTCGAGCAGCCGGCGAGGATGAGGGCGCCAGCCCCCACGACGACGGCGATAGCGCTGAGGCGCTTGATGTTCACGGTGTTCCCTTCGGGAATGTGGTTGTCGGGACAGACCCCTCCCGGGGTCCTCCTGGACGCTAAGAACAGCGCGTGACCAGCCTCAGCGGGGTCGGTGAACGGCAGGTGAACGCGGCAGAAACAACCGCACCGTCCGGCGCCCTCAGGCGGTGGGGCTGTGGACCTCGACGGCGACCGGTCCGGCCTCCGGGTGCTCGACTGCGATGTGCACCACGGCGTACTCGCCGGTGCCGAGCTGCGCGGCCCGGCCGAGCTCGGCGCGGTGCCGGTCGTCCGTTCCGACCGCGGCCGCGGCGACGATCTGGGGGAGCACCGGACCGTGGCTGCAGAGGACGGCGCTCCGGCGGCGGCGCAGTCGCTTCCCGACGATCCGCGACACCGCGGCGCCGCTCGCGTCGTAGGCGTCCTGCGAGATCCCGGGCTTCAGCCGCACCTCGAGGCCGGTGATCCGGCTGGTCGGCGCGACCGTCGAGACGCAGCGCTCGGCGGGGGAGGAGTAGAGCCGCTCCGGGCGGAACGCGGCGATGCCGGGGGCGACGCTCAGCGCCTGATCGATCCCGCGCTGGAGCAGGGGTCGCGTCGCGTCGGGCCCGTCCCAGTGCTCGGCCGGCACCGCCTTGCCGTGCCGCAGCGCGATGATCGCGAAGGTGCGCGCGTGGTGGCGCTCGTAGAGCTGCGCGAAGCGCTCGACGATGTCGACGTCGTGCGGGTAGGTGAGGGCCTTCCGGGCGGCGCGGAGCGTCACCCAGCTGAGCCGCTCGATCTCGTCGTTGGAGGTGAAGGTGGAGTTCGCAATCGCGAGCTCCTCGACCTCCGCCGCCCAGTAGGAGACCTCCTTCGGCCGCCCGCTCGGAAGCGTGTAGGCGACCACGCCGAGCGGGGCGCCGAGCCCGACCAGCAGCCCCGTCTCCTCCGCGATCTCACGGACCGCTGTCTCCGGCAGGGTCTCGCCGGGGTCGACCTTGCCCTTCGGCAGCGACGTGTCGCGGTGCTGCGTGCGGTGCACGAGGAGGATCTCGACCGCTCCGTCGGCGCCCTCGCGCCAGCACACCGCGCCCGCGGCGAGCACCGGCGGGGTCGGCCGGCTCATCGTGTTCCGCCCGTCATCGGGCCGATCCGCGGCGCCGGCCGGCGACCCGGCGCGCGAGCTCGGTCTGCAGGTCGAGCAGCGGCTCGAGGTCCTCGCCCGAGGAGTGGCGGGTCCACTCGCCGTCCGCGCCGAGCCACCACGAGGCGGTGCCGTCGTCCATCGCCAGCTCGAACAGCTCGCCGAGCTCGACCACGTGCTCCTCGCGCCGCATCCGGACGAGGGCCTCGACGCGGCGGTCGAGGTTGCGGTGCATCATGTCGGCGCTGCCGATGTAGACCTGCGGGTCGCCGTCGTTCGCGAACCAGAAGACGCGGGAGTGCTCGAGGTAGCGGCCGAGGATGCTGCGCACCCGGATCCGCTCCGAGAGCCCCTCGATGCCCGGCCGCAGCGAGCAGATGCCGCGCACGAGCACGTCGACGTCGACCCCGGCCTGGCTCGCGCGGTAGAGCGCGTCGATGACCCGCTCGTCGACCATCGAGTTGACCTTGATGCGGATGCGGGCGGGTCGGCCCGCGCGGGCGTTCGCCGCCTCCGTCTCGATGTGCTTGATGAGCCCGTTGCGCAGGTGCAGGGGCGCGACGAGGAGGCGCTTGAACTTCTTCTCGATCGCGTAGCCCGAGAGCTCGTTGAACAGCCGGGTCAGGTCCTTGCCGACCGTGTTGCTCGTCGTGAACAGCCCGAAGTCCTCGTAGATGCGGCTCGTCTTCGGGTTGTAGTTGCCGGTGCCGATGTGGCTGTAGTGCCGGAGGGTGCCGTCCTTCTCCTGGCGGACCACGTTGAGGAGCTTGCAGTGCGTCTTCAGCCCGACCAGCCCGTAGACGACGTGCACGCCGGCCCGCTCGAGCTGGCGGGCCCAGCCGATGTTGGCCTCCTCGTCGAAGCGCGCCTTGATCTCGACGAGCGCGAGCACGGCCTTGCCGTTCTGCGCCGCCTGGATGAGCGCCGCCACGATCGGGCTGTCGCCGCTCGTGCGGTAGAGGGTCTGCTTGATCGCGAGCACGTTCGGGTCGACCGCCGCCTGCTCGATGAAGGCCTGCACGCTCGTCGCGAACGACTCGTACGGGTGGTGCACGAGCACGTCGCCCTTGTCGATCGCCGCGAAGATGTCGGCCTTCTCGGTGGGCTCCGACGGCCGGAACTGGGCGGCCGTCGTCGGCACCTGCTTCGGGTACTTGAGCTCGGGCCGATCGATGCTCGTGATCTCGAACAGGCCGCTCAGGTCGAGCGGCCCCGGGAGGCGGTAGACCTCCTGCTCGGTGATCTCGAGCTCCGACATGAGCAGCTGGAGCGTCACGTCGTCCATGTCGTCGCTGATCTCGAGGCGGATCGGCGGCCCGAAGCGGCGACGGCGCAGCTCCTTCTCCAGTGCCTGGAGGAGATTCTCGGTCTCGTCCTCCTCGATCTCCACGTCCTCGTTGCGGGTCACCCGGAACTCATGCGTCGCGAGGATCTCCATGCCCGGGAACAGCTCGCCGAGGTGGTTGGCGATGAGGTCCTCGAGCGGGATGTAGCGCACGAAGCCGCGGGCGTCGTCCGGCAGCTCGACGAAGCGCGGCAGGTTCTGCGGCACCTTGATGCGCGCGAATTCGACGCGCGCCGCCTTCGGGTTGCGCACCCGCACCGAGAGGTTGAGCGAGAGTCCCGAGATGTAGGGGAAGGGGTGCGCCGGGTCGACCGCGAGCGGCATGAGCACCGGGAAGATCTGGGTGGAGAAGACCTCGTCGATCCGCGCACGGTCGTTCTCGTCGAGGTCCGACCAGCTCTCGATGTGGATGCCGGCCTCGTCGAGCGCCGGCTTCACCTGCTCGTGGAAGACGCGGGCGTGCCGCAGCTGCAGCTCGTGCGCCCGCTCGCTGATCTGGGAGAGCACCTCGCTCGGCGCCGTGCCGATGTTGGTGGGGACGGCGATGCCGGTCTCGATGCGCCGCTTGAGGCCGGCGACCCGGACCATGAAGAACTCGTCGAGGTTGGTGGAGAAGATCGCCAGGAAGTTGGCGCGCTCCAGGAGCGGCACCGTCGCGTCCTCCGCCAGCTCGAGCACGCGCTGGTTGAAGGCGAGCCAGCTCAGCTCGCGATCGAGGAAGCGGTCGGAGGGCAGGCTGCCGTCGTCGATCCAGACCGGCTCGGGCTCGTAGTCGTCGAGGAGGTCGGCGGCGATCGTGGCGTCGCCCAGCGGGCTCTCGCTCTCCATGCGCCCCATCCTGTCATTGCGCGGAAACGGCGGGTGAACCTCAGGACACGGGCGTGAGCGCCTCGTCGTCCTCCGCGATGTTGAAGCGGTACCCCACGTTGCGCACCGTGCCGATGAGCGAGTCGAGCTCGCCGAGCTTCGCGCGCAGCCGCCGCACGTGGACGTCGACCGTGCGCGTGCCGCCGAAGTAGTCGTAGCCCCACACCTCGCTGAGCAGCTGCTCGCGGGTGAACACCCGGGAGGGGTGCGTCGCCAGGAAGCGCAGCAGCTCGAACTCCTTGAAGGTGAGGTCGAGGGGGCGGCCGTGCACCTTCGCCGAGTAACTGGCCTCGTCGATGACGACCCCGGACGCCTGGATCTTGGAGCCGTGCTGCCGCTGTGCGATGCGGCCCGCGGCGAGGCGGATGCGCGCGTCGACCTCGGCGGGGCCGGCGGTCGCGAGGATCACGTCGTCGACGCCCCAGTCGGGCGAGACCGCGGCGAGCCCTCCCTCGGTCAGGACGAGCACGAGCGGCACCGTGACGCCCGTGGTGGTCAGGATCTTGCACAGCGACTTCGCGCTCGCGAGATCGGTTCGCGCGTCGACGAGGATGAGGTCCGCCTGCGGGGCGTCCACGAGCGCCGCGGGCTGGGCCGGGATCGCGCGCACGCGATGGCTCAGCAGGCCGAGCGCGGGCAGCACGTCGTCCTCGACCGCGCCGGTCAGGATGAGGAGCTGTGCCACCGGGTCCTCCTGTGGGGAAGGTGACGAGTCTATCGACGGTACTGTGGCCCTCATGGCGTGGCAGGTGGCGAGCGTGGTCCCGGTGTGGGTCGTCGCCCTCGCCGGAGCGGTGGTCGTCGCCGTCGTCTCGCCGGGCCGGGCGATCATCTGGCTGCCCATCGTGATGGCCGCGTGCGTCCTCGTGACGATCGCGATCCAGCTCGGCGTGCAGCGCAAGGAGGGGTTCGTGACCCGCCTCATCGCGAGCTTCGCCGGGGCCCTCGTGATCACGGGCGTCGCGACGGCGGCGCTGGCGGCCGCCGGGTAGGATCGAGCCATGCTGCTGGCCGTCGAACTCTTCTACATCGGTCTGCTGGGTCTCGCTGCGCTCGCCATCGCGTTCGTGTCGGTCGTGGTGATCTACAACCTCTTCCGCGGCCAGCGCTAGGCGGTCTCCCGTCATGGCGCGCATGTTCGATCTCGACGCGAGCCTGCCGGCCGAGGTCGTCCCGCTCTCCTGGCTGCTCGGCGTCTGGGAGGGCAGCGGCGTCCTCTCCTACAAGGTCGGCGTCGAGACCCGCGAGCACGAGTTCGGCCAGCGGGTCGCCTTCACGCAGGACGGCACGCCGCACGTGCAGTACCAGTCGTCGACCTGGCTGACCGACGGCGAGGACGGCGAGGTCCGTCCTCTCTTCTCCGAGATCGGCTACTGGCGGCTCGCCCGCCCGCTCGGCGAGGCCGACCCGGGGCCGGCGATGCTGCCCGGGATCGGCGAGCCCGTGTTCCAGACCGCGGAGGCCGTCGAGACCCTCCGGAACGCCCAGGGCGGTTTCGACCTCGAGGTCGCGATCGTGCACCCGGGCGGCGTGAGCGAGCTGTACCTCGGCCAGGTGAAGGGCCCCCGGATCGACCTCGCGACCGACGCGGTCGTGCGCACCGCGAGCGCGAAGGAGTACGCCGCCGCCACCCGCCTGTACGGGCTCGTCGACGACCACCTGCTGTGGGCGTGGGACATCGCGGCGCTCGGCCAGGACCTGCGCACCCACGCGAGCGGACGGCTGGCGCGGCGTGAGTAACCCCTTCACCGATCAGAGCGCGCTGCTCGCGGGCGAGGCGCTCGCCGACCTCTCCGACCGCGACGTCCTCACCGTCACCGGGCCCGACCGGCTGAGCTGGCTCGACTCCCTCACCTCGCAGCGGCTGACGACGCTCGAGCCGCACGCGCCGGCCGAGACGCTGCTGCTCGATCCGAGCGGTCGCATCGAGCACGCCATCCGCGTCGTCGACGACGGTGAGACGGCCTGGCTGCTCGTCGACGCAGGACGCGGGGAGCCGCTCGCCGCGTTCCTGCAGCGCATGCGCTTCCTGCTCCGCGTCGAGGTCGCCGACCGCTCGGCGGAGTTCGCGACGGTCGGCGGATTCGGCACGGCGCCGGGCGACGCGGTGGTCACCTGGCGCGACCCGTGGTCGGCGGTCGTGGCGGGCGGCTGGCAGTACGCGCCCGACGAGCCCGAGGCGGTCGCCCGCTGGGACTGGACCGAGTCGGTCGTCCCGCGCAGCATGCTCCCCGACGGGCTCGTGCCCGAGGACGCGGCGGAGGCGCTGCGGATCGCGGCCCGGCGACCCCGCGCGGCGACCGAGCTCGATGCCGCGACGATCCCGCACGAGCTCGACTGGCTCCGCTCGGCCGTCCATCTCGCGAAGGGCTGCTACCGCGGGCAGGAGACGGTGGCCAAGGTGCACAACCTCGGGCATCCGCCGCGACGCCTCGTGCTGCTGCACCTCGACGGCTCCGAGGGCGGGCTGCCGGCGCACGGCGACGAGGTGCTCCTCGGCGACAAGAGCGCGGGGCGCATCACCGCCGCCGCGCGCCACTACGAGCTCGGGCCGATCGCGCTCGCCGTGGTGAAGCGCACGACCGACCCGGGCGCCGCCCTCACGGTCCGCACGGGTGACGGCGACATGGCCGCCGCGCAGGAGGTGATCGTGCCGGTCGACGCCGGGGCGACCGCCGACGTGCCGCGGCTCGCGCGGATCCGCTGAGCCGCCGTTCCGTGGGCGGCCGGCCGTGAGCGACCAGCTCCGGGCGCTCGAGCGCCGTATCCGCCGCCGCATCGAGCTGCGTCGGGCGGGCGCGCGGATCGCGGAGTCGCTGCCCGCGATCCTGCAGATCGTCGCGGCCGTTGCCGTGTCGTTCTCGATCGCGCACTGGGTGATCGGGCATCCGACGCCGATCCTCGCCGTCACGGTGACGATCACCTCGCTCGGGCTGACCCGCGACGCGCGCCCCGGACGCATCGCGCAGTCGATCCTCGGCATCGTGCTCGGCGTCGCGGTCGCGGAGGGGCTCGCGCTCTTCTTCGGGCACGGGCTGTGGCAGCTGGTCGTCGTGCTGCTCGTGGTCTTCGTGATCGGCCGCGGGATCTGGCCGAATCCCGCCTTCGCCGTCGCGGCCGCCGTGCCGTCCGCGCTCGTGACGGTCCTGCCGCCGACCCCCGATCCGTTCGGTCGCAGCATCGACGCAGTCGTCGCCGGCGTCGTCGCGCTGCTCGCGACCGCGCTCATCCCGCGCGACCCGGGGCGCACGGCGCGGCGCGACCGGCGCGC
Source organism: Pseudolysinimonas sp. (assembly GCF_051954455.1). Taxonomy (GTDB): domain Bacteria; phylum Actinomycetota; class Actinomycetes; order Actinomycetales; family Microbacteriaceae; genus Pseudolysinimonas. Next base: position 23,194 of record NZ_JBQCHS010000028.1, read on the forward strand.
CGTGTTCTCGTTGTTCGACGAGGGGCTGTCGGCGGTCGTGGCGGCGCTCGACGACGCCGACCCCGCGGCGGGGGAGCTCGGGCTGACCCGACTCCGCCGGACCGAGGCGCCGCTGCAGGACTGGGCGGCTTCGGTCGAGACCGCGCTGGCCGTCGCGCGGATCTCGCCGTTCCTCCGGCGGCACCTGCCGGCGCTGCGCCGGGAGTCGGCCCTTCGCGAGGCCGCGGACCTCGCGTCGCGGCACCTCCGCACGATCGCGCGACGGGTCGAGTTCCTCGTGCGCGACGGCGTCCCGCGGCCCGCGATCGCGGGGCTCCTCCGCGACGTCGCGGGCGCTCTCCGGGTCATCGAGACCGAACAGGAGGACCCGCAGGCGGTCGGCGGAGCGCGCTCGCTCCTCGCGGACCTCGCCCGACGTCTCGACCCGGACCTCGTCGAGCCCGGCGCGCCCGTCGTCGACGCGGCCGCGATCCTCCTGGTCCGCCCGCTCGTCGTCGATCTGCTCGTCGGTCTCGGCATGCGCGCGGACGACGCCCGCGCCCTCCTCCCGCCTCTCGACTGACCCGTCCTCTCCGTCCGAGGAGTCGCCAGGTGGGTCCTCGGGAGGCGGAGGACCCCGCCGAGCGACTCTTCGACGGGGGTGGGGGGGTCAGGGAGAGGGGGCGACGGCGGCCCAGTCGACGGTCAGCTCGCCGAGGCGCCAGCGGGCTCGGGAGCCGTGGACCGCGAGGCCGGACGCGCGCAGGGTCTCGACGCTCGCGATCCAGCGCTGCACCGGCCCGTAGACGGCGAGGGGAGCGTGGGTCGCCCACGCCCGGTCGAGGTCGGTGAGGAGGGCGTGGATCCGCTCGCCCGGGACGTTGCGGTGGATGAGCGCCTTCGGCAGCCGTTCGGCCACGATCGACGGCGCCTCGAGTTCGGCGAGCCGCAGCGAGATCGTGAAGGTGCGCGGGCCCTCGGCACCGAGCCCGACCCAGCTCGCCACGCGGCCGAGCTCGTCGCACGTGCCCTCGACGAGCAGTCCGTCGGGCTGCAGCTGTGCCCGCATCGTCGCCCAGGCCCCCGCCACCTCGTGCTCGTCGTACTGGCGCAGCACGTTGAGCGCCCGCACGATCGCCGGGCGCCTGCCGTCGAGCGGGATCTCGAACCCGCCGAGCCGGAACGTCACGCCGTCGCGCGCGGCCGCCGCCGCGATCCGCACCCGCTCCGGGTCGATCTCGATCCCGACGACCTCGACGTCGGGGCGCAGCTTCGCGAGCCGATCGCGCAGCTCGAGCGTCGTCGTGGCCGACCGGCCGTAACCGAGGTCGACGACGAGCGGCTCGTCCGTGCGCCGGAGCGCCGGCTGCGCCGCGATCCACCGGTCGACGCGCCGGAGCCGGTTGACGCCCGTGGTGCCGCGCGTGATCCGCCCCTGCGGTCCCGTCGCGCGCACCATGCCCCCATCCTCCTCACGCGGCCTCGAGTCGTGCGGAACCGCCGCTCGCGCGCGCCGCCACCCGCCGTTCCGCACGACTCGAGGGGGTGGGCGGGAGCCGTAGGCTGAAGTGCGTGACCCACACCCTGATCCTGCTGCGGCACGGCAACTCCGAGTGGAACCAGAAGAACCTCTTCACCGGCTGGGTGGACGTCCGGCTGAGCGAGCAGGGCGTCGGGGAGGCGAAGCGCGCGGGGCGGCTGCTGGCGGAGTCCGGACTGAGGCCCGACGTCCTCTACACGAGCGTGCTGACCCGCGCGATCCAGACCGCGAACCTCGCGCTCGAGGAAGCCGACCGCCTCTGGATCCCGGTCAAGCGCAGCTGGCGCCTCAACGAGCGCCACTACGGCGCCCTCCAGGGTCTCGACAAGGCCGAGACCCTCGCCAAGTTCGGCGAGGAGCAGTTCATGCAGTGGCGCCGCAGCTTCGACGTGCCGCCGCCGCCGCTCGCCGACGACAGCGAGTTCTCGCAGGCGCACGACGAGCGCTACGCCGACGTGCCCGACGCGGAGCTGCCGCGCACCGAGAGCCTGGCGCTCGTCATCGACCGGATGCTGCCCTACTGGCGGTCGGACATCGTGCCCGACCTCGAGGCCGGCCGCACCGTGCTCGTGACGGCCCACGGCAACTCGCTCCGGGCCCTCGTGAAGCATCTCGACGGCGTCTCGGACGCCGACATCGCCGAGCTCAACATCCCGACCGGGATCCCGCTCGTCTACGAGCTGGGCGACGACATGATGCCCGTGGCGCCGTCGCGCTACCTCGATCCGGCGGCCGCGGCCGCCGGCGCCGCCGCGGTCGCGGCGCAGGGCAAGAAGTAGGGCATCAGCCGATCGGTTCGGCGCGGCGCCCGGCGATGGCCGGGCCGCCCCAGGCGATCCCGACGCCGACGATCGTGGTCAGGACGGTCGTCACGATCACCGACACGACCGACGGCGCCGCGGCCAGCAGGACGGCGTTGAGCGCGATCGGGATGATCACCGTCGCGATGAGCAGCAGGTACGAGACCCCGGGACGGCGTCGGATGATGAGCCAGGAGGCCGCGGCCGCGAGCGTCACCGGGAAGGGCGCGCCGAACAGGAAGCCGATGTTGAAGGCGGATCGGATCGGGATCCGCGCGGCGCCGAGCACATAGGCGGGCTGCAGCACAGCCCAGATCGCCACGAGCACCACGACGACGATCGCCGCGATGGCGCGCCGCGTCCCGTCGACCGGCGCCACGAGCACGCCGAAGAGCAGGACGACGAGCCCGAACAGCAGCTGCGTCACGAACAGGAAGCCGAGCAGCCCGTCATGGGTGAGGAGTGCGCTGGCGAAGTTCGACCAGCTCCCGTTGATGAGCAGGTAGGCGCCGAGCAGCACCGCGATCAGCGACATGCCGTAACGGACGCCCGCGCTCGCGACGGGGCTGGTGCGCGGTGCGTGGGGCGCGGACGTCGCGGGGGCGGGCGGAGGAACGGGCTGGCCGGTCTGCGTCGTCGTGGCGGCACCCTATCGGCCGCCCCGGCGCCGGCCGGGTCTCAGACCTCCTGCGGGGCCCAGTCGCCGGTCGCGAGGTAGCGGACCTTCTTGGCGATCGAGACCGCGTGGTCGCCGAAGCGCTCGTGGTAGCGGGAGGCGAGGGTCGCGTCGACCGTCTCGGCCGCTCCGCCCTTCCACGTCTCGCCGAGCACCTTGTCGAACACGCTGAGGTGCAGCGCGTCGATGCGGTCGTCGGTGTCGCGGATCTCCTCGGCGAGGGAGGTGTCCTCGGTGCGCAGCAGCTCGGTGAGCTTCCGGGCGACGTTGACGTCGAGCGCCCCCATCTCCTTGAACGTCGGGCGCAGCGACTTCGGCACGACCTTCTCGGGGAACCGGTAGCGCGCGAGCTGGGCGATGTGCTCCGCGATGTCGCCCATGCGCTCGAGCGAGGCGCTGACGCGCAGTGCGCTCACCACGATCCGGAGGTCGCGGGCCACCGGCGACTGACGGGCGAGGATCTGGATCGCGAGCTCGTCGAGCTCGGCCGCGAGGGCGTCGATCTTCGGGTCGTCCTGGATCACGGTCTCGGCGAGCGACACGTTCGAGTCGTTGAACGCGGTGACCGCGTTCTCGATCGAGTCGCTCACGAGGGCGGAGATCTCGACGAGACGGTCCTGCACCTCTCGCAGCTCCTGCTGGAACACCTCGCGCATGGGTGCTTTCCTCTCGATCTCGGGCAGCACGGGGCCGACCCCGCGCGTCAACGGTCGTGGCCGCAGGTGAACGCGCGGTGACGTCGACCTGAACTTCGCGGGAACCGGTTCCCCGTCGTCGACCCCGCCGGGCGGGGCTGCGATGCCGCGCCCTAATCTAGTCGCGTGACCCCCTGGCTCGTGCCGCTGGCCCTGGCCTTCGGCCTTGTCGTCGGCGCCGGAGCGACGATCCTGATCGTCGTCGCGCACCGGCGGGGCACCCGCGCGGTGGCGGTCGCGAGCCCCGGTCTGCCCGACGGCGTCGACGAGGTCCTCGACGCGCTCGAGTCGGCGGGCGTCGTCCTCGACCCCTCGAACAACGTGCTCAAGGCGTCCACCGGAGCGCTGGCGTTCGGCCTGGTCTGGAACCAGGCGCTCGTGCACCAGGAGCTCCTCGATCTGGTCGATCAGGTCCGCCGCTCGGGCCAGCCCGTGAGCCGCGAGATGCACTTGAGTCGCGGTCCGTTCGGCGAGGCGCAGATCCACCTGTTCGTGCGGGTCGCCCGGCTCGGATCGCGCTTCGTCCTCCTGCTGGCCGACGACCGCACGGAGTCGCACCGGCTCGAGGAGGTCCGCCGCGACTTCGTCGGCAACATCAGCCACGAGCTGAAGACGCCGATCGGCGCCATCGGCCTGCTGGCGGAGGCGATGGAGTCGGCCGCCGACGAGCCCGAGGAGATCAAGCGCTTCTCGAAGCGCCTCGTGATCGAGGCCGATCGGCTGAGCCGTCTCACGCACGAGATCATCGAGCTCAGCCGGCTGCAGGCGGCCGACGCACTCGGGCACGCCGAGCGCGTGGAGGTGTCCGCGGTCATCGCCCAGGCCGTCGACCGCAACAAGGTCGCGGCCGACTCGCACGGCGTCTCGCTCGTGATCGGCGGCACGAAGAAGGCGGAGGTCTTCGGCGACGAGCAGATGCTCGTGACCGCCGTGCACAACCTGGTGGCCAACGCGATCCAGTACTCGCCCGATGGATCGCGGGTCGGCCTCGGCGTGACGACGCACGAGGGCATCGTCGAGATCGCCGTCACCGATCAGGGCGTCGGGATCCCGGAGGCCGACCGCGACCGGGTCTTCGAGCGCTTCTTCCGCGTCGACGAGGCCCGCAGCCGCCACACCGGCGGCACCGGCCTCGGCCTCAGCATCGTCAAGCACGTCGTCCAGAACCATGGCGGCGACGTGCGCGTCTGGTCGCAGCCGGGTTCCGGTTCGACCTTCACCATCCGCCTGCCCGAAGCCTCGCACGCGACGGCGGCCATCCTCGGAGTGAACAAGGCATGACCCGCATCCTCATCGTCGAAGACGAGCTCTCGCTCAGCGAGCCGCTGTCCTTCCTGCTCCGGCGGGAGGGGTACGAGACCGAGATCGCGGCGGACGGCCGCGAGGCGCTCGCCGCGTTCGACCGCGCCGGCGCCGACCTCGTGCTGCTCGACCTCATGCTCCCGGGCCTGTCGGGCACCGAGGTCTGCCGCGAGATCCGCTCCCGTTCGTCGGTGCCGATCATCATGCTGACCGCCAAGGACAGCGAGGTCGACATCGTCGTGGGGCTCGAGCTCGGCGCCGACGACTACGTCACCAAGCCGTATTCGTCGCGCGAGCTGCTCGCGCGCATCCGGGCGGTGCTGCGCCGCCGGGTCGACGACGTCGTGGACGCGGACGCCATCCTCGAGACCGGTCCGGTCCGCATGGACGTGGAGCGCCACTCGGTCTCGGTCAGCGGCTCCGAGGTGCCGATGCCGCTCAAGGAGTTCGAGCTGTTGGAGCTGCTCATGCGCAACGCGGGACGGGTCCTGACCCGCGGTCAGCTCATCGACCGCGTGTGGGGCGCCGACTACTTCGGCGACACCAAGACCCTCGACGTGCACATCAAGCGCATCCGCTCGAAGATCGAGGACGACCCGTCGCAGCCGACGATGCTCGTCACGGTCCGGGGGCTCGGGTACCGCTTCGAGGCGTGACCGCCGGGCGGTCCGGCCCTCAGGCGAGGATCGTGCGGAGCTCCGCGATCCGCCCGTCGCGGATCGTCAGGAGGTTGACGCCGCGTGCGACCGGCGCGTCGGCCGAGCCGAACGCCCAGCCGAGCACGGCGAGGTCGTCGGCGAGGCAGCGCCGTCCGTCCTCGACGAACACGACGTCGGCGGGTGCCCGCCGAGAAGGTGCGCGGCCTTGGCGTCGAGGAGCTCGCCCGCGTCCACGCGTCAGCGGGCCGGGGTGCTCTGCGGAACCGGGGTGCCGGTCTGCCCCGGGATCGGGGTGGCCGAGAAGGTCGGGGTGGGGGTCGGCGTCGGCGTGGGCAGCAGATCGCGGTACTCCGAGAGCTGGTTGTCGAGCACCGGGACCGTCACCTGCTTGCCCGGCTGGTCGCCGTACTGCACGTAGAGGGGGAGCAGGTCGCCGGCCTTGGTATCCATCCGGGGGAGGAGGACCTGGCCCTTCTTACCGAAGCCGAGGTCGGTCTCGCTGTTCGGGGCGAGCGGCACCGTGATGGTGTGCTTGCCGCTCACGTCGTACTGCAGCGTGAGGTCGATCTCGTCGCTCGAGTCGTTGTAGGCCCGCGCCACGAGGTTGCCGTTGCGGCCGTTCTTCGTGATGACCAGGGTGTTCAGCAGCCGCACGTCGCCGACGACGATGTTCTGCCCGTCGACCACGTTCTCGATGTGCTGCGTCTCGATCGGGGTGACGAAGGTGCAGCCGGCGATGCCGGTGCCGACGAGCGCAACGGCCATGATCGAGGCGATTGCCCGAGCCTTCACAGAACCCCTCCTGACGGTCGCGTCCAGCATATCGGGGCCGCACCGACCCCCTGACCGCCCCCCGGATGCTGGGGATCCGCTGTGCTAAAATGGAAGGTCTGCGGAAGGAACAACTCCATGCTCTTCGAGGTCGGCGAGACGGTCGTCTATCCCCACCACGGTGCCGCCACCATCACGGAGGTGAAGAAGCGCACCATCCGCGGCGAGGAGAAGGTCTACCTCAAGCTCAACGTCACCCAGGGCGACCTCACCATCGAGGTGCCGGCGGACAATGTCGACCTGGTGGGCGTTCGCGATGTGATCGGCCGTGAGGGCCTCGACCGCGTCTTCGAGGTGCTGCGCGCTCCGTTCACCGAGGAGCCCACCAACTGGAGCCGCCGCTACAAGGCGAACCTCGAGAAGCTCGCCTCGGGCGACGTCATCAAGGTCTCCGAGGTCGTCCGCGACCTGTGGCGCCGCGACCAGGACCGGGGCCTGTCGGCGGGCGAGAAGCGGATGCTGGCCAAGGCCCGGCAGATCCTGATCTCCGAGCTCGCGCTCGCGGAGAAGACCGACGAGGAGAAGGCCTCGACCGTCCTCGACGAGGTCCTCGCCTCCTAGCCCTCGGCCGTCAGGGTCGGGGCTCCGGAGCACGCCATGCGCGTCGCCGTCGTGGTGGTGGCCGCGGGATCGGGATCGCGCCTGGGCCTCGGCGAGCCGAAGGCGTTCGTCGAGCTCGCCGGCGTCAGCATCCTCGAGCGCGCTCTGCGGGGCGTCCGCTCCTGGTCGACCGACGCATCGGTCGTCGTGGTCGCGCCCGCCGAGCGGCTGCGCGATGCGGAGGCGATCGCCCGACGGGTCGACGCGGGCATCGCGGTCGTCGCGGGCGGCGCGCACCGTCAGGCGTCGGTGGCCGCCGGTCTCGCGCTCGTCGAGGCGGACGTCGACGTCGTCCTCGTCCACGACGCGGCTCGGCCGTTGACCCCGGCCGCCCAGTTCGATGCGGTCGTGGCGGCCGTGACCGACGACGGCGGAGCGGTGCCCGGGCTGCCGGTCTCCGACACGATCAAGCGGGTCGACGAGGAGCACCGCATCCGCGAGACGCTCGACCGCAGTGAGCTGGTCGCCATGCAGACGCCGCAGGGGTTCCCGCGCGGGCCGCTGCTCGCCGCGTACGCGCGCGCCGACCGCGAGCACACCGACGACGCGGCGCTCTTCGCGCTGGCCGGGCATCCGGTCGTGGTCGTTCCGGGGTCGGCCGCCGCGGCCAAGATCACCACGGAGGCCGACCTGCACCGCGCGGCCCAGTCGCTGCGCCACGTCACGACGCTCGAGGGGGGCGGCATGCGCACGGGGATCGGGATCGACGTCCACGCCTACGACGAGGAGTCGCCGCTCTGGCTCGGAGGCCTCTACTGGCCCGACGAGCCGGGGCTCGCGGGGCACAGCGACGGCGACGCCATCATCCATGCGATGTGCGACGCGGTGCTGTCCGCCGCCGGGCTCGGCGACATCGGGGGGCGGTTCGGGTCCGACGATTCGCGCTTCGTCGACGCGCGCAGCGAGCTCTTCCTGCGCGACGCGCTCGAGGCGGTCGCGGGCGCGGGCTTCGGCGTCGTGAACGTCGCGGTGCAGGTCGTGGCGAACCGGCCGCGGATCGCGCGGCGCCGCAGCGAGATCGAGGCGCACCTCGAGACGCTCGTCGGCGCCCCGGTCAGCATCGCGGGCACGACGTCCGACCACCTGGGCTTCACCGGTCGGGGCGAAGGGGTCGCCGTCATGGCCACCGCCCTGCTCAGTAGGCTCGACGGGTGACGATCCGGCTCTACGACACGCAGGAGCAGCAGCTGCGCGACTTCGCGCCGCTGGTGGCCGGCCGGGTCGGGATCTACGTCTGCGGGCCGACCGTGCAGTCGGCCCCGCACGTCGGGCACCTGCGAAGCGCGCTGGTCTACGACCTGTGGAGGCGGTGGTTCGAGTACCGCGGGTTCCGGGTCGACTTCATCCGCAACGTCACCGACATCGACGACAAGATCCTCGCCAACGAGACCGACGCCGAGCCGTGGTGGGCGCTGGCGTACCGGGTCGAACAGGAGTTCTCGGCCGGCTACCGCGCCCTCGGCATCCGCGAGCCCACCTACGAGCCGCGCGCGACGGCGAACGTCGCGCAGATGCAGGAGATCATCGCCCGGCTCGTCGACCGGGGGCACGCGTATGTCGCGGACGACGGCTCCGGCGACGTCTACTTCGACACGACGACCTGGCCCGACTACGGCGCGCTCACACACCAGCGGCTCGACGACATGGCGGAGTCGGCCGACGTGCCGACCCGCGGCAAGCGCGACCCGCGCGACTTCGCGCTCTGGAAGGGCGCCAAGCCCACCGAGCCGGCGTCGGCCTCCTGGGACGCGCCCTGGGGGAGCGGGCGCCCTGGGTGGCACATCGAGTGCTCCGCGATGTCGCGCCGCTACCTCGGCGACGCGTTCGACATCCACGGCGGCGGGCTCGACCTGCGCTTCCCGCACCACGAGAACGAGCTCGCCCAGTCGCACGCGGCGGGCTTCGACTTCGCCCGGTACTGGGTGCACAACGGCCTGCTGAACGTCGAGGGCCAGAAGATGTCGAAGTCGCTCGGCAACTCGGTCTTCGCGGCCGACGTGCTCGGGTCGGCGCGACCGATCGTCGTCCGCTACTACCTCGCGAGCGCGCACTACCGGTCGAACTTCGACTTCCAGGCCGGGGCGCTGGCCGAGGCCGAGGTGGCGTTCGGTCGGATCGAGGGGTTCCTGGAGCGCTCGGCGACGGCGCTCGCCGGGGCGCAGAGCGCCAGGATCGGCGTCGGAGCCGCGAGGGGCGATCACGAGACCGATTCCGGCGTCGGAGGCGACGCAGGTGCCGGGTCGGTGCCGGAGGCGTTCGCCGCCGCGATGGACGACGATCTCGGCACGCCGCAGGCCTTCGGCGTGCTGCACGACACCGTGCGGGCCGGCAACCAGGCGCTCGACGCGGGCGACCTCGGCGGCGCCGCCGAGGCTCGGGCCGCCGTCGTCGCCATGCTCGACGTCCTCGGGATCGACCCGTCGTCACCGCAGTGGGCTCATGACGACGACGCGGGCGCCGCCGGCGCCGCGCTCGGGGTGCTCGTCGAGCGCCTCATCGACGACCGCGCGCGGGCGCGCGCGGCGAAGGACTTCGCGCAGGCCGATCGGATCCGTGACGAGCTCACGGCCGCCGGCATCGTCCTCGAGGACGGCGCGACCGGAACGCAGTGGAGTGTGGGCTAGATGGCGAAGCCGGGACGGCCGGGGGCCCGCAAGGGCGGCAAGAAGGGCGCGACCGCGGGGACGGGCGGCAACGGTCGGCGAGCCCTCGAGGGCAAGGGGCCGACGCCCAAGGCGGAGGACCGCAGCTGGCACGTCGCCGGCAAGCGGAAGGCCGCGAACGACCGCCTCGAGGCGGCGCGGCAGCGCCACGGGCGCGGCGGATCCGGCGGCGCGGACGGTCAGCGCCGCCCGGCGCCGCGGCGACGGCCGAGCGACGAGGGCGAGCTGGTGACGGGGCGCAACTCGGTGCTCGAGGCGCTGCGCACCCGGATCCCGGCGACCGCGCTGTACATCGCGGCGCGCGTCGAGATGGACGACCGGGTCAAGGAGGCGCTCGCCCTCGCGACGAAGCGCGACATTCCGATCCTGGAGGTCATGCGGCCGGAGCTCGATCGCATGAGCGGCCCCGACGCGGTGCACCAGGGGCTCGCGCTCAAGGTGCCCGCGTACGAGTACGCGCACCCGCTCGAGCTGCTCGACCGCATCGAGGACCGCGGCCAGACCCCGCTGCTCGTCGCGCTCGACGGCGTGACCGATCCGCGCAACCTCGGGGCGATCATCCGCTCCGTCGCGGCGTTCGGCGGGCAGGGCGTCATCGTGCCGTCGCGCCGCTCGGTGGGCATGACCGCCGCCGCCTGGAAGACCTCCGCGGGGGCCGCGACCCGCGTCCCGGTCGCGATGGCGCCGAACCTCACCCAGACGCTCAAGGAGCTGAAGACCCGCGGGGTCTTCGTGCTCGGCCTCGACGGCGGCGGCGATGTGTCGCTGCCCGGTCTCGACCTCGCGCCGCAGCCGATCGTGCTCGTCGTGGGCAGCGAGGGCAACGGGCTCTCGCGGCTCGTGACCGAGACGTGCGACGCGGTCGTGTCGATCCCGATCGAGTCCTCGACGGAGTCGCTGAACGCCGGGATCGCGGTGAGCGTCGCCCTCTACGAGGTGGCGCGGCTGCGGGCCGCGCGGGCCTAGGCGCGCTCCCGGTAGAGCGGGATGTCGACCGGCGGCTGGGGGATGAAGCCGCCGCCGGCGTCCATCGCCTCCCAGAGGTGGTCGTGGGAGGCGCGCATCCGACGGAGCGCGTCGTCGACGTCGACGTGCACCAGCCGGCCGTGGCGCTTCACCACCCTGCCGTCGATGAGCACCGTGTCCACGTTGCTCGCGTTCGCCTGCGCGATGACCGCGCCGCCCGGCTCCCGTCGGTTCCAGCCCGCCGTGCGCACCGTCTCCATGTCGAGCAGCACGATGTCGGCGCGCTTGCCCGGGGTGAGCGAGCCGACCAGGTCGCCGACGCCGGCCGCCGCGGCGCCGTTGCGCGTGAGCCAGCGCAGGGCGTCGCCCGTGCGCCAGCGCATCTCCTGGGGGGCGACCATGCGCCGGTAGCCGGGCTCGTCGTCGCGCCAGCGGGTGGCCTGGAGCACGAGGCGCCCGTGCGAGAGCATGTCGTGCCCGGTGCCGCTCACGCAGTCGATGCCGAGGCTCGGGCCGGGGGTGAACTCGGTCGCCTCGCGGATCGCGGGGAAGCCCATGCCCATCTGCATCTCGGTCTCGGCGCAGACCGAGACCATCGTCCCGGTGTCGCGCAGCAGCTCCCACTCGTGATCGGTGTTGAAGGTGCAGTGGACGAGCAGCAGGTCGTCGCCGAGGAGCCCGTGCCGGTGCAGCACCTCGACGTCCTCGAACAGCTGCCGGACGATCACCTGGTTCGCGTGCTGCGTGATCCGGGCGCCGAGCTCGCGGGCCAGGGCGAACTCGCGCACGACGTCCTCGGCCGGCGCGATCGCGAACTCCTGCGGCGCCATGCCGAAGCGGAGGAGCTGGTCGTCACTGCGGAAGTAGGTCTCCCGGATCTCGCGCGCGAGCCGCTCGCGGGTCGCTGACGAGCCGGGATCGCCGGTCGTCGTCGAGCCGCCCTTGCTCTCGCCCCAGGTGTTCGTGGTGATGGGGGTCATGCCGTGGCCGTAGAGGCCGCGGATGCCCGCATCGAGCAGCCCGCGCACCGCCTCGTGCGCGTGATCCGGCGTCAGGATGTTGTGGCAGTAGTCGACGATCGTCGTGACGCCGTTGTCGATCGCGTCGAGGGCGCCGAGGTAGTTGCCGACGTACATGTCCTCGGGCCGCATGAGCTCGGCGAGGTGCAGGCGGATGCCCCGCAGGTAGTCGGGGATGTTGCCGTCCGCGAGGATCCCCCGCACGGGCGACTGCCAGGTGTGCAGGTGGGTGTCGACCATGCCGGGCATCGCGATCATGCCCCGCGCGTCGATCCGTTCGGCGTCGGCGCTCAGGTCCGGCGCGATCGCGACGATCGCCCCGTCCTCCACGAGGATGCTCGCCCGCTCAAGGTCGCCGATCGCGGGGTCGACGCTGACGACGGCCGCGTCCTCGATGAGCAGACGGCTCATCGCACGACCGCCCCGACCATCAGGTCGACGTTCTCCGGTCGGGCCTCCAGCTCGCCCGCCTCGATGCGATGCGCCAGCTCGACCGTGAGCTCGTTCACGGGGGCGCAACCGCCGATCCGGCGCTGTTCGGCGACCACCAGCCCGTTGATCTCGTCGACCTCGCTGTGGCGGCCCTTGTCCCAGTCCTGGAGGACGGTCGTCCGGGTGTCCGAGAGCGAGAAGACGTTGAGCACCGCGTCGAGCAGCTGCTCGACGAAGCGGTCGGGATCGCTCAGGTCCATGTCCTCCAGGCCGAAGATCGGGACCATCCGGTTGCCGGTCGCGACCGCCGTGTGCACGGCCTCGCGGCAGGCCTCGAGCATGAACTCGTGCATGCCGGGGACCCGGACGGCGTCGGGCAGGGCCAGGTCGAGGATCGCCGAGGGCACGAGCTCGCCCGCGTTGACGACGAGCTTCATCCACTTCGCCGATCGGATATCGTCGGTGACCTCGACCGTGCCCGCGTGGCGCAGCACCTCGGCGGCGCGCTCGGCGCCGGCCTGCGAGACCGCGCTCATGCCGCCGAGCGCGAACCACGCCTGCGACGGGGGGTTCTGCCGGTTCACGATGCCGGGCTCGTACATGTTCGACGCCATCTCGATGACGGCGCCGAGAGCGCGGTCGGGGCCGACGACATCGGCGATGACGTCCAGGCTCATGCCGTTCTGCAGGCCGGCGACGAGACCGTCCGGGGCCAGGTACGGCTCGATCAGCTGGACCGCCCATCGCGTGTCGTACGCCTTCACCAGGGTGATGACGAGATCGAACGGCTCGCGGAGCGTCGCGACGTCGCAGAGGTGCAGAGCCCGCGGGACAGGGGTGACCTGCGTCTCCTGCGGCATCCGCACCTCGATCCCGTCACGGCGCATGGCCTCGACGTGAGCCGGCCACTGCTCGATGAACGTGACGTCGAGCCCCGCTCGCAGCAGGTCCGCGCCGATGCCGGCCCCCTGCGCTCCGGTGCCCAGAACGGCGATCCTCATCCGGTCCTCCTCGACTCGGTCCGCCGTCTCCGGCGAGCGTATAGCGGCACTTTACACATCGGCGCGCGGATGTCGAGAGGCCCCCGCGGCCGTGCGACGATGGCCGGGAGCGGAGGTGCGGCATCGTCGAGATCGGATCGCGTCTGCGGGAGGCGCGCACCCGTCGGGGCCTCGGCGTGCGGGAGCTTGCCCGCCAGATCGGGGTCACCGCCGGGCTGATCTCCCAGATCGAGACCGGGCGCACTCAGCCCTCGGTCGCCACGCTCTACCTGCTCGTGGAGCGGCTCGAGATCTCGCTGGACTGGCTGATGGGGCTCGAGGGCCGACAGGCTCCGGTCGAGGACCGGCCCGTCCTCCGCGCCGACGACGAACGCCCCGTGCTCCGGATTTCCTCCGGGGTGAGCTGGGAGATGCTGGTCCCCGGAGCCGCCGCCGGTCACGATCTCGTCCTGGTGACGTACGAGCCCGGGGGAGTCGGCGCGGACGACGACCGGCTCGTGGGGCACACGGGCCGCGAGGGCGCCTATCTGATCGAGGGGGAGCTCGTCCTGCTCCTCGACGGCGCCTGCCACCTCGTGCGGGCCGGCGACTCGCTGGACTTCGACGCCGGCATCCCGCACGCCTACCGCAACGAGGGCGCCCGGCGAGCCCGCGGGGTCTGGCTCTCCGCCGGGGAGGCGCACACCGGCTGACGCCGAGCACCCGTCACGTTTCGCAGCGCCGAACGGGTGGTAAGTGTGACTTGACACCGTCTGCGCGCACTTCATAGCATCGCCGTGCGCGACGGTGCGATCCCCCGACCCGTCGCCGGATGAGTCGAAGAGGATCCATGACCGACCGAATTCTGCTGCGCAAGGGCACCGTCATCACCGCCGCCGCCGAGGGGGAGGTGCTCCCGGAGACCGACATCCTCATCGAGGACGGCAAGATCGCCGCGATCGGTCGCGACCTCGCCGCCGCCGACGCGGAGATCGTCGACCTCACCGGGCGGATCGTCCTGCCGGGGTTCGTCGACACGCACCGCCACACGTGGCAGTCGGTCGTGCGCGACATCGCGAGCGACTGGTCCCTCACCGAGTACCTGGCCGGGCTGCACACCGGCATCTCGAAGTACTACCGCCCCGAGGACACCTACGCCGGCAACTACCTCGGCGCCCTCGAGGCCCTCGACTCGGGCATCACGACCCTCGTCGACTGGTCGCACAACCTCGCGACCCCCGAGCACGCCGATGCCGCGATCGCGGCCCTCAAGGACTCCGGCATGCGCGCGGTCTTCGCGCACGGCGGCGGGAACAAGCAGTGGGGAGCGCCCCTCCCCTCGCCGAACAACCACCCCGAGGACGCGCGGCGCATCCGCGAGCAGTATTTCTCCGACAACACCGGCCTCGTCACGATGGCCATGGCGCTCCGCGGTCCGCAGTTCACGCTGCCGGAGGTCAACCGCCACGACTTCGCGCTCGCCAACGACCTGGATCTGCGGATCACGGTGCACGTCGGCGACGGCTACTGGGGCAAGAGCGGCCCGATCTACAAGCTCCGCGACGACGGCCTCCTCTCCGACCGCATCACCTACGTGCACTGCGACACGCTCGCGGACGAGGAGCTCGACATCATCGCGGCCTCCGGCGGGTCGGCGTCGGTGGCGCCCGACGTCGAGATGCAGATGGGGCACGGGACCCCCGCGACCGGGCGCCTGCTGCAGCACGGCATCCGGCCGACCTTCTCCATCGACGTCTGCAGCAGCAACGGCGGCGACATGTTCGGCACGATGCGCACCGCGATCGGCATGCAGCGCTGGGCCGACAACGCGCCCGCCGTCGAGACCGGCGAGGTCATCGAGCGGATCGGGCTCACGTGCGCCGAGGTCGTGCGCTTCGCGACCATCGACGGGGCGAACGCCGCCGGACTCGGTGAGGTGACGGGCTCGATCGAGGTGGGCAAGGACGCCGACATCGTCGCCCTGGACGACCGGTCCCTCGCGATCACGCCGATGAACAACCCCTTCGGTGCCGTGGTGTACGCGGCGCACCCCGGGCTCGTGCGCGACGTGTGGGTCGCCGGCAACCGCGTGAAGCGCGACGGCGCCCTGGTCGGCGTCGACTACGACCGCATCAAGCAGCTCGCCGTCACGGCGCGCGACCACGTCATGGGCGAGATGCCCGGCGCGTCGCTCGGCGGCGAGTGGCACCCGGACCTCGGCTGATGAGCACCGGGACCGCGCCCCGGACCTCGGAGCGCACCGAACCCGTCGATCGGCGACGGCTCCCCGCCGTCGTGCTGTCCTGGCCCGGCACGCGGGCGCTCATCGCGGTGCTCGTGCTGTTCGCCGTCAGCCCGCTGTTCTCGGTCGGCACCCTGAGCCGGACCGCCATCGTGTCGATGCTGCCGTTCGCGGCGCTGATCGCGGTCGTCGCCATCGGGCAGACCCTGGTCATCCAGCAGGGGGGCCTCGACCTCTCGGTCAGCGGCGCGGTCACCCTGGGCGCGGTCTTCGCCGCGAAGGTCGGGACCGACGGGCACATCGGGATCGCGGCGACGGTCGTGCTCGCCATCCTCGTCACCTCCCTGTTCGGGATCCTGAGCGGCGTCGTCGTCGCCGTGTTCGGGCTGCCGCCCCTCGTGGTCACGATCGCGGCGAACGCGCTGATGATCGGGGCCGTCCAGGCGATCTCCGGGGGCTTCAGCTCCCAGGCGCCCCCGGAGATCACGACCTTCGCCCTGAGCCGGCTCGGCGGACTGCCGGTGCTCGCGATCATCGCGCTCGTGATCGCGCTGATCAGCCAGTTCGCGCTCAAGGTCACCCGCGTCGGGCGCCGCTTCGAGCTGGTCGGCGAGAACCGCCGGGCGGCCGAGTACATCGGCGTGCGCCCCCGGCTCTACACCGTGACCGCCTACTGGCTCTCGGCCCTGCTCGCCGGCGCCACCGGCGTCATGCTCGCGGGCCTTCTCCGGATCCCGACCCTCAGCTCCGGCGACGCCTACCTCCTGCCGTCGATCGCCGCCGTCGTGCTCGGCGGGACGGCGCTCACCGGAGGCCGCGGCAGCATCATCGGCACCGCACTCGGATCGCTGTTCCTGGCCCAGCTGAGCCAGCTCGTGCAGACCTTCACGCAGTCGACGGCGGTCCAGAACATCGTCCAGGCGCTCATCATCGGCGTCGGGATCGTCGCCCAGCTCCAGCTGGGCGGCTCGGCGGCGCGGCTCAAGGGCCTCGCCCGCCTCCGCAGGTCTGCCACCACCCCCACCACAGAGACACCTCGAAGAGGAGCGTGAACAACGTGAATCGCATCACCATCCGCGGCATCGCCGCCGCGGCGGCGGCCGTCGCGGCCGTCAGCCTGGCCCTCGCGGGCTGTTCGTCGACCAACGGCGGCAGCAGCAGCGGCACCAACACCCTGAAGGGCGACATCTCGGCCGGCAAGGTCGGCACCGCCGCCCAGTTCAGCAAGATCGATTCCGTGTGCGGCGACAAGCCGGTCACGGTCTCGGTCGTGGACGGCTACGGCACCAACTCGTGGTCCAAGACCGTCAAGGCCGAGATCGACTCCGAGGCCGCCAAGTGCAAGCAGATCAAGAGCGTGTCCTACACGGCCGGTCGCGGCGACCTGCAGGCGACGAACTCGGCCATCACCGGGGCGGCGGCCAAGGGCTCCAACATCCTCCTGGTGATCCCGGACGCCGGCCCCGGCCAGGCGCAGCTGCCGTCGATCCAGAAGGCGAGCAAGGCGGGCACGATCGTCGTGCCGTTCGCCTCCGACCCGACCGGCAAGCCCGGCACGCAGTACCTCGACTACACCGACCAGATCCCCGAGTACTCGGGCGAGGCCTGGGCCAAGTGGGTCGTCAGCACCCTGGGCTCCAAGGGCGGCAACGTCGTGTTCCTCGGCGGCCCGGCCGGCGCGGCCGTGTCGGCGCAGGAGTTCGTCGGCGTCCAGAAGGTGTTCGCGCAGAACCCGCAGATCACGCTCCTGACCAAGGAGCCGGTCACCACCAACTGGGACCCGGCGCAGGCGCAGCAGGCCATGGCCGGTCTCCTCAGCCAGTACCCGAAGATCGACGCGGTCGTGGCCGACTACGGCGCCGTCGCGAACGGCGTGATCCGCGCCTACCAGGCCGCGGGCGTCTCGCTGCCGCTGCTCACGTCGACCGACGACAACTCGCTCAGCTGCGGGTACGACCAGCTCAAGGCGACCAACCCGGGCTACGAGCTCGCGACCAACTCGTCGCGCACCTGGATCGGGCGGGTCGCGCTCCGCAAGGCGCTCGCCGCGTTCTACGGCAAGTCGGACTCCGAGCCGTCGCTGTACAACCTCGGCCTGGTCGAGGACTCCACGGGCAAGACCGCCGGCACCAAGAAGCCGGGCGAGGCGTGCCTGAAGGACGCTCCGACCGACGCGTCGCCGTCGTCGCTGCTCACGTCCGCCGAGTTCAAGAAGATCTTCGGCTGATGAGCGGACCGATCGGCTCGACACCCGGGCTGGTGCTCACCGACATCACGAAGACCTATCCGGGCGTGCGCGCTCTGGACGGCGTCAGCGTGACGTTCGAGCGCGGCAAGGTGCACGCGATCCTCGGGGAGAACGGCGCGGGCAAGTCGACGCTGGTCGGAATCGCCGCGGGGTCGGTCGTGCCGGATTCCGGCACGATCGGCCTCGCCGGCGAGCAGTACTCCCGCATCCTGCCCCGGCAGGCGCGCGAGAACGGGCTCGCCATCGTGTACCAGACCCCGGCCCTCGCGCCGTCGCTGAGCGTCGTCGACTCGGTGCTGCTCCTGCTCCCCGAGTCGAAGCGCCCGGCCCGCCGCGGCGCCGCGGGCTGGCTTGCCGAGCACTTCGACCGGCTCGGTCTCACCATCGACCCGCACGCGCTCGTCGGGTCGCTCTCGCTGCGCGAGGCGCACCTCATCGAGATCGCGGCCGCGTTGGCGTCCGACCCCACGGTCCTCGTCCTCGACGAGCCGACCGAGGCGCTCGGCGACGACGAGACGCGCTGGCTGTTCGACCGGATCGCGACCCTCCTCGAGCGCGACGTCGCGATCGTCTACATCACCCACCGCATCCCCGAGGTCGTCGAGATCGCGACCGACCTCACGGTCCTGCGCGACGGGCGCGTCGTGGGCCGCGGCACGGTGGCCGACTACTCCGAGGACCAGATCGTCGAGCTCATCGTCGGCCGCTCGCTCGAGACGACGTTCCCGGACAAGGCCGTGGCCGGCGCGGGCAGCGCGCTGCTGCGGATCGAGCACGCGACCGGTCAGGGGTTCCACGACGTCTCGTTCTCCGTCGAGCCGGGGCAGATCGTGGGCCTCGCCGGCGTCGAGGGCAACGGGCAGCGCGATCTGCTGCGGGCGCTCTCCGGCAAGGGGCCGATGACCGGCTCGATGCACGTCGGCGGCGCCGAGCTGACACGGCGCACGCCGAAGGCCGGCGCCGGCCTCGGGATCGCCTACCTCCCCGGCGACCGGCTCGGCGAGGCGATGTTCGGCAAGATGTCGATCCGCGAGAACGTGGTCGCGCCGTCGCTGCAGCTCGCGATGCCGGGCGGCTTCCTCAACCGTCGGCGGGAGTACGCCCTCACCCGCGAGGGCATCGCCGGACTCGCGGTGAAGACGCCGACCCTCGAGACGCCGGTGAGCTCGCTCTCGGGCGGCAGCCAGCAGAAGGTGCTGCTCGCGCGCTCGCGCCTGGGTGACCCGAAGGTCCTCCTCGTCGAGGACCCGACGCAGGGCGTCGACGCCGGCGCGCGGGTCGAGATCTACGCGTTCCTGCGGAGGCTCGCCGCCTCCGGGGTCGCGATCGTCGTGCTCTCGACGGATGCCGTGGAGCTCGAGGGGCTGTGCGACACCGTCCTCGTCTTCTCGCGCGGCCAGGTCGCGGCGACCCTCACCGGCGACGCCGTCACCGAGCACGCGATCACCGGCGCCGCCGTGCGCGCGCAGACCTCGTCCACGCCGACCGTCAGCGCGGTCCCGTCCGGGCGGCGTCGGGGCGCGTGGTGGCGCGGCGAGGGGCAGGCGGCGGTGCTGCTGGCCCTCGTCATCGCCCTCGGCGTCGCGACGACCGCCGTGTCGCCGGCCTTCCTGAACCCGCTCAACGTCAGTCAGACCCTGGCCGCGGCGTCGACCCTCGTCCTCGTCGGCCTCGCCCAGCTCCTGGTCGTCATGACCGGCGGCATCGACCTCTCCGTCGGATCGGTGGTCGCGCTCTCCGGCGTCATCGTGTCGTTCTTCGCGAACGGCGACATGGGTCTCTTCGCCGTGGGCATCCTGGTGGCGATCGTCGTCGGCGTGCTCGTCGGCTTCGTCAACGGACTCCTCGTGACCCGGCTCTCCATCCCCCCGGTCATCGCGACGCTCGTCTCGTCGATCGCGGTCCTCGGCGTGGCGCAGGTGCTGCGTCCGCAGCCCAGCTCGACGGCGACCGACACCATCATGACCGCGATCGGCACGACGGTCGCCGGGATCCCCGTGATCCTCGTCGTCGCCCTCGTCGTCGCGGTCGCGCTGTGGTTCGTCGTCGGCCGTACCGGCTTGGGCAGGGGGCTGCGCGCCGCCGGGTCGGACCCGGTGAAGGCCAACCGCATGGGTGTGCGGGTGCCGCGGATGCGGATCTTCGCGATGGTGGCCGCCGGCGCGCTGTCGGCGCTCGCGGGGTTCGCGCTGTACACGACCACCGGGATCGGCGATGCGAACACCGGGCAGACCCTGACGCTGACGTCGGTGACGGCGATCGTCATCGCGGGCGCGAGCATCTTCGGCGGCTCCGGGTCGGCCATCGCGGTGGCGGTGGCGGGGCTGCTGCTCGAGACCATCACGAGCGCGCTCACCTTCCTCTCGCTCAGCCTCTCGTGGCAGTACTGGGTCCAGGGCGCGTTCGTGCTCGTCGCCGCCGTCATCCCGCTCGTCGCCCGGCTCGTGCGATCGCGATCGGTGAGCGCCCGCACCCGCCCGCGGACGCCGGCCGAGGCCGTGGCCGGGGTGCCGTCGTGAGAGCCGCCGTCTATCACGGGGCCGGGGACGTCCGGATCGAGGAGCGGCCGGTGCCGGCACCGGCGCCCGGAGAGGCGCTCCTGCGCGTGCTGCGGAGCGGCATCTGCGGCACCGACGCCACCGAATGGCGCTCGGGCCCGCACCTCTTCCCGGTCGGCGACGCACCGCATCCCGTGACGGGGCATCGCGGTCCGATGATCCTCGGGCACGAGTTCGTCGCAGAGATCGTGCAGCCGGCCGCCGGGAGCCGCTTCGCCCTCGGCGATCTCGTCGCCGCGGGCGCGGGCGTGTGGTGCGGCGACTGTCCGCGCTGCCGCGAGGGCCGCTACAACCTCTGTCAGCGCTACACGACCCTGGGGCTCAACGTCGACGGCGGCATGGCGGAGTTCGTGGCGGCCGACGAGCGCATGCTCGCGCTGCTGCCCCCCGGGATCCCGCTCGATCATGCGGGGCTCGCCCAGCCGCTCGCCGTCGGCTTCCATGCCGCGCGCCGCTCGGGCGCCGGAGACGACGACCGGGTCGTGCTCATCGGCGCGGGCGCCATCGGCACCTTCGTCCTCGCGGCGCTTCGCGCGCTCGTCCGGGCCGACGTCACCGTGGTCGACTTCGCGGGATCCCGCCTCGATCGCGCTCTGCGCGTCGGCGCGGACCGGGTGGTGGCCGCCGGCGACACCACGGTCGCCGAGGTGCTGGAGGCCGTCGACCCGCGCGGCGCGGACGTCGTCATCGAGGCGAGCGGCGCGCCCGGCCAGCTCGCGGCCGCGACGCGCATGGTGCGGTCCGGCGGCCGCATCCTGCAGGTGGGGCTCCCGTCCCGTCCCGCCGAGATCGACCTCGCGGCCATCGTCCTCCGCGAGGTCACCATCCGCACCACCAACGCGCACCTGTTCCCGACGGACGTCCCGGCAGCCCTCGACCTCCTGGCGACCTCCGATCTCGGTGCCGAGCTGCTCGACTCGGTGCATCCGCTCGCAGACATCGCCGAGCAGCTCGACCGCCTCGCCTCGGGGCGGCTCGAGGGCAAGGTGCTCTTCGATCCCACGCGGCCCTGAGCACGCGATGAGGGCCTGTACATTGGAGCGCACCGCGCACGCGATGACCCGGACCCCGGAGCCGCGGCCGTGAGCGACGTCATCGCAGGGGTGCACATGGACAATCTGGGCTCGCGGCTGCGCGACGAGCGCCTCAAGGCCGGGATGACGCTGCGCGAGCTGGCGCGACAGGCGAACGTCTCGCCGAGCTTCGTGTCGCAGATCGAGAACGGCAAGTCGCAGCCCTCCGTCGCGACCCTGTACACCTTCTCCCGCCTCCTCGGCATCGCCGTCGACGACCTGTTCGACGAGGGCTGGGCGCAGCAGCCCGTCCAGCTGGTCGACGGCTGGGGACCCGACGGCGACAAGAACCCGGTCAACGCCTGGCACCCCAGCGAGTTCGCCAATCGGATCTCGCTGGTCCACCCCTCGCACCGCTCCCACCTCGACATGGCGGAGGGCGTCGTCTGGGAGCGCCTGGCGGCCACGCCCGAGCAGGGCGTCAACTTCATGAAGATCGTCTACGCGCCGGGCGCCACCTCGACGCCCGGCGGAGAGCTCCTCAGCCACGACAGCTACGAGTACGGCTACGTGCTCCGCGGGTCGGTGCAGGTCACCGTGGGCACCGAGGAGTTCCTCCTGCACGAGGGGGAGTCGCTCGGATTCGACTCGAACATCCCCCACGTGCTGCGCAACATCGGCGACGTGGACTTCGAGGGCGTCTGGTTCGTGCACGGCCGACGGCACTGAGGCCGCCCCGCCGGCGCGTCAGTCGGCCAGCCCGAAACGCGCGTGCAGGCGCGTGAGCGGCGCGGGTGCCCACCACATGATCCGCCGCTGCCAGGTCATGAACGCCGGCACGAGCAGGCAGCGCACGAGCGTGGCGTCGATGAGCACCGCCACCGCGAGGCCCACCCCGAGCTGCTTGATCACCATGAGGTCGCCGGTCGCGAAGCCGAGGAAGACCACGATGATGATGAGCGCCGCCGAGGTGATGATACGGCCGGAGCGCTGCAGGCCGAGGGCGATCGCCTCGGCGCCGTCGACTCCGGCATCCACCCGCTCCTTGATGCGCGACAGGATGAACATCTCGTAGTCCATCGCGAGGCCGAAGCCGAACACGAAGGTCAGCAGGAGCACGAGCACGTCGACCCCGTAGACGTGGGAGGCGTCGAAGCCGAGCACCGGCGCGAAGTTGCCGAGCTCGAACCCCCAGACCAGCACCCCGACGGAGGCGCCGAGCGAGAGCGCGCTCGCGACGAGCGCCTTGAGCGGCACGACGAGCGACCCGGTCATGAGGAAGAGCAGCACGATCGTGCCGATCGCGATGACGAGCGCAGCCCAGGGCGCCCCGCGGAGGAGCGAATCTGTGAGGTCCTGCGTCGACGCGTCGACGCCCGTCACCCAGTGCGCGAAGGCCGGGGGATGGGCGCGGATCTCCTGCACGACCGCGATCCCGTCGCGGCTGCGGTCGAGGCGCACGAGGGCGCCCCAGCCGTCGCCGGACTCCGCCGGCTCGGCCACCGAGCGCACGTGGGCGAGCCGTTCGACGTCGGCGGCCCACGAGACCGCGTCGGCCCGCGTCCTCGTCACGAGCTCGACCCGGGTGAGGCCGGCGTCCGGGAACTCGTCGTCGAGCGTCGTCTGGAACGCGTACTGGGTCGAGGCGCGCGGGATCGCATCGACGCTCGTGTTGGCGAGGTGCAGGGTCAGCAGCGGACTCCCGACCGCGAGCAGCACCACGATGGTCGCGAGCGTCACGAGCTCGGGTCGCCGCTGGACGCGCCGCGTGAGCTTCGAGAAGAAGCCGTCCTCCGGGGCGACGTCCCCGAAGCGCGAGACGACGCCACGGATCCCGGGGACCCGGCTGAGGGCGCCGGGGCGGATGAGCCGCTCACCGCTCAGCGAGAGCATCGCCGGCATGAGCGTCAGCGCCGAGGCGATCGCGATCACGGTGACCGCCACCGCCGCGACGCCGATCGCGCGCACCATCACCGGCTCGAACACGAGGAGGCCGAGCGACGCGATCGCGAACGTCGTCCCGGAGAACGCGACGGTGCGGCCCGCGCGATCGACCGTCTCGGCGATCGCCTCGATGCGGGCCGCCCGGCGGTCGCTCCCGCGGGCGCCGGTCGCGCCGCGGTAGGTCTCGCGGAACCGCGACACCATGAGCAGCCCGTAGTCGATCGAGAGCCCGAGCCCGACCGCCGTGACGACGTTGATCACGGTGTTGGCGATGTCCATCGTGTAGGTGAACGCGAACAGCGCCCCCAGCGCGCCCACGATCGACGCGCCGGCGCCGACCAGGGGGAGCCCCGCCGCGAGGAAGCCGCCGAAGACGAAGAGCATCACGAGCAGGGCGATCGGCAGCGCGACGGTCTCGCCGCGGCGCAGGTCGTTCTCGGAGATCCCCTGCAGCGAGGTCGCGAGGAGGCCGCCGCCGCCGACCTCGGCGGTCGCGCGGGGGAAGGCCGCGCGGACGTCGTCGCGCGCGTGCTCGAGGATCCGCTGGACCCGCGCCTGGCGCGCGTCCGACGGATGGTCGGACAACGTGGCGGTCAGCAGCACGCCGCGACCGTCCGCCGAGAGGAGCGGCGCGAGCTGCGGAGCCCGGGAGCCGTCCGGCAGGCGCGGCACGGCGAGCGGGTCGGTGTACCTCGTGTGCGGCACGGCGGCGAGGTCGTGCCCGAGGCCGGTCGCGATCGAACCGAGCCGCGGGGAGTCGACGTCGACGCCGTGCACGAGGAGCGTCAGCGTGGTCGTGCCCTGCCGTCCGCTCAGCAGATCCTGGCCGTGCTGGGACTCCCCGTCGACCTTGGGGATCCCCTCCGCCAAGCGCTGGAACAGGGTCTGGCCGCCGACGCCGCCGAGCGCGAAGGCGCCAGCGGCCCCGAGGACCACCAGCCAGATCGCGAGGACGACGAACGGGTGCCGCGCCGAGGCGCGCCCGAGCGCGGCGAGCGGGCGACGGCGGGGCCGGGAGTCCGGGGATGCGGTCGACATGATCAGACCCGGTCGCGCCAGTCCTCGCCCTCGAGGTCGACCACCGCGTTCGGCATGGTGATCGCGCTCGTCGGCGGGCCGTACACGGTGGCCTCGTCGCGCCGGTGGCGCAGCACCGTGTCGACGTAGGAGGTCAGCGCCTCGGCGAGCGGCACGTTCCGCTGCTCCTCCTGGGACCGGTACCAGCGGTGCTCGAGCAGCTGATGGAAGACCTCGGCCGGCTCGAGCTTGCCGCGCAGGTCCTTCGGGATCGCGCGGACGATCGGCTCGAACACGCGCGTCAACCACTCGTGGGCGACCGCCTCCTCGTCCCGTCCGACGCGGTCGCCGGTGCTGCGGTACGCGTCCAGGTCGTTGAGGAGCCGCCGGGCCTGGTTCTCTCCAGCGTCCAGCCCGGTGAGGCGCAGCAGCCGCCGCGAGTGGTGCCCGGCGTCGACGACCTTCGGCTGGATCCGCACCCGATTGCCGCCGGCGTCTTTCCGGATCGACAGCTCCTCGATGTCGAACCCGAGGTCGTTCAGCCGCTCGACGCGTCGGGCGATCCGCCAGCGCTCGGACTCCGGGAACGACTCAGCGGCCGTCAGCTCGGTCCAGAGGGTGCGGTAGGCGGTGAGGATGCCGTCGGACACGCGGATCGGGTCGATCTCCTCGTCGAGACGGTTGCCGGACTGCAGGTCGAACAGCTCGCCCGCGATGTTGACCCGCGCGATCTCGAGGTCGTGCTCGCGCTGCCCCTCGCTGAGGCCGCCCTCGTGCAGGACGCCGGTCTCGGCGTCGACGAGGTAGGCGGCGAACGAGCCGGCGTCGCGCCGGAACAGCGTGTTCGACAGCGACACGTCACCCCAGAAGAAGCCCGCGATGTGGAGCTTCGCGAGCAGCACCGCGAGGGCGTCGACGAAGCGGACCGCCGTCTCCGGCCGGAGGGTCTGCGAGAAGAGGGCGCGGTAGGGGAGCGAGAACTTGAGGTGCCGCGTGACGAGGACGGGCTCCAGGGGCTCGCCGTCGGCGTCGGTCCGGTTCGTGATCACCGCGACCGGCTCGACGCAGGGCAGCTCGAGGCGCTGCAGCACGCGGAGCATGTCGTACTCCCGGCGGGCGAGCTCCTCGCTGGTCTCCTTGACCGCGATGACCCACTCGCCGAGACGCACGAAGCGCACGAGGTGCCGCGAGATGCCCTTCGGCAGGGCGGCGATGAGATCGTCGGGCCAGAGGTCGAGCGGGAGGTCCCAGGGCAGGTCGAGCAGCGCCGAGGGGTCGTCGATCGCCGACGTGAGGGAGAGCTCCGGAGCCACGCCACGAGCCTAGGCCGCGCGGCTCACCCCGCAGCCGGTCACCGCACGGCGGCGCGCATGGCGGTGAGGTTCTCGGGTCGCGGCTCCTGTTCGCCGCGCTCGATCCGGTGCGCCAGCTCGACCACCGCGTCGTTAACGGGGGTCGGGATGCCGACCCGCCGGCCCTCCGCCGTCACGTGGCCGTTGAGGTCGTCGACCTCGCTGTGCCGGCCCCGGCGCCAGTCCTGCAGGACCGTGGTCGTGGCACCCGGGACGACGAAGCCCGCGAAGAGCTTGTCCGTCATGACGTCGACGACCTTCGTGCGGTCGCGGATCTCGTCCTCGGTCAGCCCGAAGATCGGCAGCACCTGGTGCCCGAGCGCCGCGCCGACCGCGAGCGCCTCGTTGCCGGCCGCCACCATGACGTCGCGGTACCCCGGCGTGCGGATCGCGTCGAGCATGGGCAGGCCAAGCGCGGCCGAGGTCACGAGCAGCGTCGCGTTGCTCACGAGCTTCATCCACTTCGCGCTCTCGATGTCGTCGAAGTGCGCGACGGCCCCCGAGTGCCGCAGCAGCGCGGCGAGCTCGTCCTCCCGTGCGCGCGACGGGCCGCCGGGCGGCGTCCCGGTCGCGAACCAGGAGGCCGACACGGGCGTGTGACGGTGCACGAGAGCCGGCTCGTCCATGGTCGACGAGCACTCGATGACCGTCCCGATCGTGCGCTCCGCGCCGACCGCGGTGGCGACGTCGCCCGTGGTCATGCCGTTCTGCACGCCCGCCATGAGACCGTCGTCGGCGAGGTACGGGGCGATGAGGCGCGCCGCCCAGCCGGCGTCGTAGGCCTTCATCAGCATCAGCACGACGTCGAAGCGGCCGCGCAGCTCGGCCACCTCGCAGAGGTGCAGGACCCGCGGCCGGACGTGGATCGTCTCCTCCGGGGTCTCGACGGTCAGGCCGTCGGCGCGCATCCGCTCCACGTGCGCCGGCCACTGCTCGATGAGGGTGACGTCCAGGTCGGCGCGGATGAGGTCGGCTCCCACCGACGCGCCGTTGGCGCCCGCGCCGAGCACGGCGATCCTCTGCGTCGTCATCCCGACTCCTTCCGGCCTCATCGCCCGGCGCTCTGCGCCAGTGGCATTCTCCGGCCTTCCCGTGCAAATGTGTACACCATGGCTGAACATCGGCCGGTCACCGTCGACGAAGGAAGCGCCGCATGATCCTCCACATCGCCCAGTTCACCTGGAAGCCCGAGGTCGCCGAGGACGATGTCGCGGCGCTGACCGCCGCCCTCACCGGGATGGCAGCGCAGATCCCGTCGATCCGCTCGTACGTCGCCGGGGCGAATCTCCGGCTCCGCCCGAGCCCCACCGACTACGCCGTCGCGGCCGTCGTCGATGACGCGGAGGGCCTCGCCGCCTACCTGGACCACCCGCTCCACGCGGCGGTCTACGAGGAGCACCTGGGACGGATGATCGCGGAGCGCGCCGCCGCCCAGGTGGAGATCGAGGCGGGCGCGCTGTCGTGACGACCATGCCGGCGGCGGTTCTCCACGCCCCGGGCGACCTCAGGATCGAGGAGGTCGAGGTTCCGACACCGGGCCCCGGAGAGGTCCGCATCCGGGTCGGCGTCTGCGGCGTGTGCGGCTCGGACGCCACCGAGTTCGGTCGGGGACTGGTCCTCGCGCGGCCGC
This sequence comes from Pseudolysinimonas sp., assembly GCF_051954455.1. GTDB lineage: Bacteria > Actinomycetota > Actinomycetes > Actinomycetales > Microbacteriaceae > Pseudolysinimonas. The sequence goes on from NZ_JBQCHS010000028.1 coordinate 50,340, forward strand.
CGGTCGTCCTCGGGCACGAGTTCGCGGGGGTGGTGGAGGCCGTCGGGCCGGGCGTGGACGGCCCCGCGCCCGGAGCGACGGTCGTCTGCGGGGCCGGGGTGTCGTGCGGCGCCTGTCGCCCGTGCCGGAGGGGTCGGACCAACCTCTGCACCACCTACCGGACCCTCGGATTCGCGCTCGACGGCGGTCTCGCCCGCTACGTGGTGGCTCCCGCCGCCACCACCGTCGACGTCACCGCGGCGCGGCTGCCGATGGACACTCTCGGGCTGGCGCAGCCCATGGCGATCGCGGTGCACACGGTGCGCCGGTCGGGGCTCCGCGCCGGCGACGACGCCGTGATCGTGGGGGCGGGCGGGATCGGCTCCTTCATCGTCGTGGCCGCCGCGGCGGTCGGTGCCCGGGTGCTCGTCGTCGACCGGCACGAGGAGCGCCGGCGCATCGCCGAGGCGCTCGGCGCGACCGCGGCGCTCGCCGACGGCGACCTGCTCCCCGAGGCGCTGCACGAGCTCGGATTCGACCCCGATGTCCTGTTCGAGGTGACGGGATCGGTGACGGGTCTCCGCACGGTGCTCGCCCTGGCGGGTCGCGGCGCCACCGTCGTCCCGGTGGGGGTGCAGCGGGCCGATCCCGCCGTGCCGCTCGGGCGCTGGACGCTCGACGAGATCGCCGTGGTGGGCACGGTGGCGCACGTCGTCGCGTCCGATCTCCCGGAGGCCGTGCGGCTTCTCGCCGCGCGGCCCGACTGGTCGGACATCGCCCCGACGGTGTGGCCGCTGGACCGTCTGATCCCCGACGTGCTCCAGCCCCTGCTCGACGGCGGGTCCCGCCCCGTGAAGGCGCTCATCGACCCGTGGGCGACGACGTCGCGCGCTGCTGTTCATGTCCGATAGCGGCAGGCGTTCACTGCTGCTGTACACTCGACGCGGGATCTGCCGAAGCATCCAGAGGAGCACTCGATGAAGAGCACCGGGACGACCGGAACCAACGCCGTCGACTGGGAGGAGCGGGTCGACATGGACCGGCTCCGGGACGCCCGGCTGGCCCGATTGCACGCGGAGTTGGAGGCGTCCTCGCTCGGCGCGGTCCTCGCCTTCGACTTCTCGAACATCCGGTACGCGTCGGCGACCCACATCGGCACCTGGGCGATGGACAAACTGATCCGCTTCTGCCTCGTCACGCGCAAGACGGACCCGATCGTGTGGGACTTCGGCTCCGCCGCCAAGCACCACGCCCTCTACAACCCGTGGCTCGACGTGACGACGCAGGAGGCCGACGCCGACCCCTCCAAGCCGCACGACGGCGCCAAGCGCACCCGGCTCGAGTCCGGGGCCCGCGCCGGGATCTCGACGCTCCGCGGCGCGTTCCCGCCGGATGCCGACCTCGCCGGCGACCTCGCCCGCAAGATCAAGCGCGAGCTGGAGAAGTTCGGTCTCGCGAACGAGCCGCTCGGCGTCGACGTGGTCGAGCTGCCGGTCCTCCTCGCCCTCCAGCGCGAGGGCATCGAGGTCGTCGACGGCCAGCAGGTCTTCATGGAGGCGCGGCGGATCAAGACGCCGGACGAGATCCGACTGCTGACCCAGGCCGCGTCCATGGTCGACGGCGCCTATGAGGAGCTCTACCGGTTCCTCCGCCCCGGCGTCCGCGAGAACGAGGCGGTCGGCCTCGTGGCCAAGACCCTCTACGACTACGGCTCGGAGTACGTCGAGGGCGTCAACGCCATCTCGGGCGAGCGCTGCTCGCCGCACCCGCACGTGTTCAGCGACCGGATCATCCGCCCGGGCGACCCGGCGTTCTTCGACATCCTGCACAGCTGGAACGGCTACCGCACCTGCTACTACCGCACGTTCGCGGTGGGCTCGGCGAGCCAGGCGCAGCGCGACGCGTACACCCGCGCCCGGGAGTACATGGACCGTGCCATCGCCCTCGTCAAGCCGGGCGCGACGACCGCGGACATCGTCGCGGTCTGGCCGAAGGCCGAGGACTTCGGCTTCGCCGACGAGATGGCGGCGTTCGCCCTGCAGTACGGCCACGGCGTCGGGCTCTCCATCTGGGAGAAGCCGATCTTCAGCCGCCTCACCTCGTTCGACCACCCGGAGACGCTGCAGGAGGGGATGGTGTTCGCCCTCGAGACGTACTGGCCGGCTTCCGACGGATGGGGCGCCGCCCGCATCGAGGAGGAGGTCGTCGTGACCGCCGACGGCTGCGAGGTCATCACCAAGTTCCCGGCCGAGGAGCTCATCGTCGCGGGGCGCCAGTACTACACGATCGACGGCCCGCTGAACCTCAACCGCGACTCGCAGTCGAGCCGCAACACCGTCTGGGGGCGGGGCGAGGCGTGACCGTCGGGTTCCTCGGCCTCGGATCCATGGGGTCCGGGATGGCGTCCCGCCTGGTGCAGGGCGGCCACGACGTGATCGTGTGGAACCGCTCCGATGGCGCGGTCGCCGAGCTCGTGGCGCGCGGCGCCCGGGCCGCGACGACCCCGCGGGAGGCGCTGGCGGCCGACGTCTCGTTCTCGATGCTGGCCAACGACGAGGCGACGGGCCAGGTGCTCGCCGACGAGTCGCTGGCCGATGCGGCGGGCACGACGCACGTGAGCATGGCCTCCATCTCGCCGGAGCTGACGACCGATCTGGCGGACCGGTTCGCCGAAGCCGGCGCCTCCTTCGCCGCCGCACCGGTGCTGGGCCGCCCGCCGGTCGCCGCCGCCGGGGAGCTCAACATCCTCTTCGCCGGCCCGCGAGACGTGCTCGAGACGGCTCGACCGTACCTCGAGCTCATGGGCAAGCGGGTCTGGGATCTCGGCGTCACGCCCAGTCAGGCGAACGTCGTCAAGATCTCCGTCAACTACAACCTCATCCACGCCATGCAGGCGATCGGCGAGTCGGTCGCCATGGTCGAGCGGCAGGGCGTCGACCCGGGCGTCTTCGTCGACCTCCTCACGAGCTCCCTGTTCGGGGGCGTGGCCTACACGGGCTACGGGCGCGAGATCGTCGAGCGCGGCTACAAGCCGGCGGGCTTCACCATGGAGCTCGGGTTCAAGGATCTCCGGCTGGCGGAGGGCGTCCAGCGCGACGGCGGAGTCACCGCGGCGACGATGCCGGCGCTCATCGCCGTCTTCGAGGCGGCGCTGGCCGACGCCGACCTCCGCGACGCCGACTGGGGCGGCATCGCCGAGGTCTCGCGCCGCGACCTGCTCGGCTGACGGGGGCGCCCGTCAGAGCAGGGAGCTGCCCCGGTCGACGTGCAGGTGCTGCCCGGAGAGGCCCTGGTTGTCCAGGAGGAAGCGGGTGGTCTCCACGACGTCCTGCATCGTGGCCAGCCGTCCGCCGGGAGTGTGCTTCTCGTAGCCCTCGAGCACGCCGGCCGGCTTGCCGGCCCAGAACGGGCTGTCGCCGATGATGCCGGGGTGGATGGCGTTGACGCGCATCGGCGCGAGCTCGAGCGCGAGCGTGTGCGTGAGTCCCATCACGCCGCCGTTGATCGTCGAGACCGTCGTCGACCCCGGGTAGGGGAGGTCCTTCGCGCGGCCGCCGAACAGGACGATGCCCGTGCGGTTCGTGGGCTCGAGTCGGTCGAGGAGGACGTGGATGGTCTCCGTGTAGCCGACCAGCTTGAGGACGACCAGGCGCTTCGCCCGCTCCACCGAGTAGTCGCGGACGCTGTTCGCGTCGCGCTCGATGGCCGCGAGCACGAGGCCGTGCACCTCGCCGAGCGGGCGGAGCGCCTCGGCGATGGTCTCGGGCTCCGAGATGTCGAGCGCGATGCCCGTCGCGTCGGGGCCGAGCGAGGCGGCGATGCCCGCCGTCCGTTCCTGGTCGCGGCCGGTGATCACCACCCGCTCGCCGTGCGCGATCACGTCGCGGGCGATCTCCAGGCCGATCCCGCTGGTTCCGCCGACGACGACGATGGTGCGTGGGGTCATGGGGCGCTCTCTCCTCATCGAGTGGGCTGTCGCAGGAAGATGCACTGGACAGCGACGTTCAGCATTGCTTAACTTATCGAAGTCCTCCCGAACGCGGAAGTCATGTCGCGCGACGATGCGCGCCCGCCGGGTGGGACCGCGAATCAAGGAGGATGAGCGCCCATGGCCCAACCCCAGGCCGGCCAGCCGATCGTGTTCCGCAACGGCATCGTCGTGACGATGGACGACGCCCATACCGTCCTCCCGCGAGGTGATGTCCTGGTCGTCGACGGCAGGATCGCCGAGGTCGGCACCGCCATCACGGCGCCCGAGGGCGCCGCCGAGATCGACGCCTCCGGCGGGATCGTCATGCCCGGCATGATCGACACGCACCGCCACATGTGGCAGACCGCGATGCGCGCCTATGGCGCCGACTGGACCCTCACCCAGTACTTCGTCTGGTACTACCTGCAGTACGGCAAGCTGTTCCGCCCCGAGGACTACGCGGCGGGCAACCTGATCTCCGCGCTCGACGCGGTGGAGTCCGGCGTCACGACGAGCGTCGACTGGTCGCACGGCCTCCGGACCCCCGACCACGGCTGGGCCGCGTACGAGGCGCTCGCCACGTCACCCGGTCGCTTCGTCTTCGCCTACGGCAACATCCACCAGGCCCCGTGGGAGTGGACCGCCGATCCGGAGGTGCGCAAGATCCTCGAGACCTCGCGCGACGACTCCCGCATCTTCGGCACGCAGGTCGCGTTCGACGTCTCCGATCAGGACGCCGAGTTCCCCGAGCTCGCGGCCTATCGCGCGGCGAAGGAGCTCGGGCTGCGGGTGACGACGCACGCCGGGGTGTGGGGCGCCACCAACGACTGGGGCATCCGCAACGCCTACGACGCGGGCGTGATGGAGGAGGGCTTCACGTACGTCCACGCCGCCTCACTCTCGGCCGACTCGTACCAGAAGATCGCGGCGACCGGCGGCAACGTGTCGCTCGCGACCGAGTCGGAGGACACCTGCGGGCAGGGGTACCCGCCGATCCACCAGCTGCGCCGGTACGGCATCCCCGCGTCGCTGTCCGTCGACACGAGCGTCTGGTTCAGCGCCGACCTGTTCTCCGCGATGCGGGCCACCGTGAACGCCGACCGCGCGCTCGAGCACTACCTGGCCCACCAACTCGACCCGGCCGAGACCGTGACGCACGTGAAGCTCCGCGCCGAGGACGTGGTGCACATGGCGACCCGCGGTGGCGCGCACGCGATCGGCAAGGAGGATCAGGTCGGATCGCTCGAGGCCGGCAAGCTCGCCGACGTCGTCCTGCTGAAGAACGAGGACTCGCCCACCTGGGCGCCGCTCATCAACCCCTACGGTCAGATCGTCTACCAGGCGCAGCGCGGCGACGTGCACACCGTGCTGGTCGGCGGCGAGGTCGTGAAGTCCGACGGCAAGGTGGTGGCCGGCGACCTGAAGGGCGTCCGCGCGAAGCTCGACGACACCGTCGCGTACCTCGAGCGCGAGGTCGGCGACGACTGGATCAGGGGCCAGTTCCCGGAGATCCCGGAGGCCGAGGTCCTCTACAACCCGTACCAGTACAAGAAGTAGACCCCCCGGTCGCGGGGGGGGGGGGGGGGGGCCCCCCCCGGCGGGCGCCCCCCCCCCCACGGCCACCCCCGCAAGGGGGCGGGGGGGGGGTGAGCAGGAGGGCACGCGGGGGGGGGGGGGGGCGGGGACCGCCGCGGGG
>NZ_JBQCHS010000029.1:0-15526 GCF_051954455.1 Pseudolysinimonas sp.
GCCGCCCCCCGAGCCGGGCGGCTCGCCGCGGCACTCCCCCGCCGCATACGGCTGTGGATCTGGGGTCAACCGCCTTCGAGGGAATCCTAAAGAAGTACGGACGCACCGCCGGGGCGGCGGGCCGTGCCCCGCCGCCCGGTCGCACTCCCCCATGACGACCGACACCGCTTCACCGCCCGCACCGCTCGTCCGACCGGCCCCGCCCCGGGCCCGCCGCCGGATCGGCCGCAACTCGCGCATCGCCTTCCTCTTCGTGGCGCCTTACCTGCTGTTCTTCGTCGTGTTCCGCGTCGTCCCGGCGCTCGCGGCCATCGGCCTCTCGTTCGGCGACTACAACATCGCGGGCAAGTTCTCGTTCGCCGGGATCGAGAACTACCAACGCCTCTTCGCCGACCCGCTGTTCTGGAACTCGCTCGGCGTCACCGCCCTGTACACCGCGGTGGCCGTGCCGCTCAACGTCGTGTTCTCGCTCTTCATGGCGCAGCTCTCGAACCGCTCGATCCGCGGGATGCGGGTCTACCGCACCTTCTACTTCCTCCCCGTCGTCACGAGCCTGGTCGCGGCGGGAACGGTGTGGACGTGGATCCTGTCGGCCCACGGACCCGCCAACTGGTTCGTCGGCCTGTTCGGCGTCCCGCCCATCCCGTGGCTCACCTCGGGCTCGACCGTCGTGCCGTCACTCGGGCTCGTGGGGGTCTGGAGCGGCTTCGGCTACTTCATGCTGATCATCCTCGCCGGCCTGCTCGCGATCCCCCAGGAGTACGGCGAGGCCGCGATGGTCGACGGCGCCAACGCCTGGCAGCGCTACTGGCACATCACGCTGCCGAGCCTGCGGCCCACGCTCCTGGTCGTGGTCATCCTGTCGTTCATCCAGTCCTTCCAGGTCTTCGACCTGATCTACGTGATGACCGGCGGCGGCCCCGTGCACGCCAGCTACTCCCTGGTCTTCTTCCTCTACGACCAGGGCTTCCACTACTTCGACTTCGGCTACGCGAGCGCGGCCGGCGTGATCCTCTTCCTCATCACGTTCGGCGTCTCCGCGATCCAGCGACGCATCTTCGGCGACCAGCGAGGTGAGGCATGACGACCACCGTGATGAAGCCCCGGGCGGCACCGTCCCGAGGAGTCCGCGCCCGGCGCTGGATGCGGCGCTCGCGCTGGATGGCGCACCTCCCGCTGATCCTCGTGGCGGCGGCGACCGCGTTCCCCTTCTACGTGATGATCGTGCTCTCCATCACGCCGCCCGGGCCCTTCGAGCTCCCCGGCTCGCTCCTGCCGAAGGGGATCGACATCGGTCCCTACATCGAGGCGCTCGCGGGGGCGGACCTGCCCCGGTGGCTCTTCAACACGTTCGTGTACGCCACTCTCGGCGTGATCCTGACCCTGCTCCTCGCCTCGCTCGCCGGCTACGCGTTCGCGAAGAAGCGGTTCCGGGGGCGCGATGCGCTGTTCTGGATGTGCGTCGCGATCCTCATGGTCCCCGGTCAGCTGTACCTGATCCCGCAGTTCCTGCTCATCTCGCGCCTCGGCCTGGTCGACACCCTGGTGGGGCTTTTGCTCCCCGGGATCGCGAGCGTCCAGGCGCTGTTCCTCATGCGGCAGTTCATCGGCGGGATCCCGGACGAACTGCTGGAGGCGGCGCGGATCGACGGTGCGGGCGAGTTCCGCATCTTCTTCCAGATCGTCCTGCCGCAGTGCGGTCCGGTGCTGGCGACGCTCGGCATCTTCACGTTCCTCTGGCACTGGAACGAGTTCCTCTGGCCGCTGGTCGAGACGAGGAGCCCGTCCAACTACACCCTGACGGTCGGGCTGAACTCCCTGAAGGGGCAGGACGTGAGCTACAACGCCGAGATGGCGGCGGCCGTCATCACGCTGGTGCCGGTGGTGATCGTGTTCCTGCTGCTGCAGCGGTACTTCATCCGCGGCGTCATGACGAGCGGCATCAAGTGATCCCTCTCGCGTTCTCCACCCTGGGCGCGCCGGACGCGACCGCCGAGGAGATCGGCGATCTCGCACGGACGCCGGGCTGGGGCGGGATCGAGCTCCGCTCGCTGCCGGGCTCGTTCGCCTGGGTCGGGAGCACCGCTGCGGAGCTCGATCGCGCCCGCGCCGCGCTCCACGACGTCGAGATCGTCTGCCTGTCGACGTCGGTCTTCCTTGCGGAGGCCGAGTCCGACGCCGAGCTGGTGCGCGCCCTCGTCGCCGAGGGCGATCTCGCCCGCGCGCTCGGCGCGCCTGCGCTGCGGGTGTTCGCCGGCGCCGGCGACGACGAGCTGCTCGCCCGACGTCTCGGCGCCGCCGTCGACGTCGTCGACCAGGAGCTGTGGCTCGAGACCCATGACGCGCGTCCGACCGGCGCGGCGGTGGCCCGCGTCCTCGAGCGCGTCGACTCTCCCCGGGTCGGCGCCGTGTGGGACATCGCCCACCCGCGGGCGGCCGGCGAGCCGATCGCGACCACGGCGCACCATCTGGCTCCGTGGCTGCGCCTGGTCCAGATCAAGGACGAGCGCCGCGGATCGCGGCACCCGGTCGTGCCCGGCGAGGGCGACATCCCGCTGGACGTCGTGCTCGCGGAGCTCCGCGACCGGGGGTTCTCCGGTCGGCTGAGCCTGGAGTGGGAGCGGCGCTGGCATCCCGACATCGATCCGCTCCCCGTCGCCATGTCGTCCGCGCGCTCGTGGGTCGACGCGGCATCCGCCCGACTCTCCCCTCCTTCCGAAAGGCCGTCCCATGCAGTTTGACCTCCCCCTGGAGGAGCTCCGCACGCACCGACCGGACCTCCCGCGGCCGGACGACTTCGACGCGTTCTGGGACGCGTCGCTGGCCGCCACGCGGGAGCACCCCCTCGACCTCCGACGGGAGCGCGTTGACCTGGGATACGACCCGGTGGAGACCTACGACGTGACCTTCTCCGGCTTCGCCGGCGACCCGATCAGGGCGTGGCTGCGCATACCGGCCGGCGCGGACGGTCCGCTCCCGGGCGTCGTGCAGTTCCACGGCTATCACGGCGGCCGAGGGCTGGCGCACGAGCCGCAGATGTGGCCGCTCGCGGGATTCGCGCACCTCTCGGTGGACACTCGCGGCCAGGGGGGCGGCAACTGGACGGTCGGCGACACGCCCGACCCCCACGGCGGCAGCGGGCCCGAGGCCGACGGCTGGCTGACCCGGGGCATCCTCTCCCCCGAGACCGCCTACTACCGTCGCGTCTTCTGCGACGCCGCCCGCGCGGTCGAGGCGCTCCGCGCCGTCGACGGGGTGGACCCGCAGCGCGTGGTGGTGACGGGGGGCAGCCAGGGGGGCGGGATCGCGCTCGCTGCGGCATCGCTGGTCCCGGACGTGGCCGGCGTCGCGTCGAGCGTGCCCTACCTCTGCGACTTCCGCGAGGCGCTGATGCTGTCGGACGCGACCTCGCTCGGCTACGGCGAGATCATCGCCTTCCTGCGGACCCACGGCGAGCACCAGGAGGCGGTGCTGCGCACCCTGTCGTACCTCGACGTCGCCAACCTGGTGACCCGCGCGACGAGCCCGGCGCTGTTCTCGGTCGGGCTCATGGACACCGTATGTCCTCCCCGCACCGTGTTCGCGGCCTACAACCGGTACGGCGGATCCGCCAAGGACATGGTGGTGTTCGACTACAGCGCGCACGAGGGAGGCGGCCCCCGCCACCTGTGGACCGAGCTCGAATGGGCCCGAGGACTGGTCGCGCGTTGAGCCCGGCGGCTCCACGGCCCCGGGCTCTCCTCAGCATGTCGGCCGACGTGCTGCTCGAAGTGTTCCCCGCTCCGCTCGTCGGCCCGCTCGGGCAGGAGGTGGAGCTTCTGTCGGACGCGCCCTTCACGACGTTGGAGGAGGTAGAGCCCCGGCTCCTCGCCGAGGCCGAGATCCTGGTGACGTCCTGGGGGGCGGCGCAGGTCGACAGCGGGTTCGTCGCGGCGGCGCCCCGCCTCCGCGCCGTCTTCCATGCGGCCGGCTCCGTCAAGGGCTTTCTGCACGAGGCCGCGTGGGAGGCCGGGATCCGGGTCAGCTCCGGCGCTCGGATCGGCGCCATGCCGGTGGTCGAGTACACGATGGCGATGATCGCCCTGGCGTCGCACCGCGTGCTCCCCCTGGCGTCCGCCTATCGACGTGAGGGCTTTCCCCCGGTCCGCGGGCGACGCGGGCGGGCCGACCTGACCGTCGGCGTGGTGGGCGCCTCCCTCATCGGCTCGGAGGTCATCCGTCGTCTCGTCGCCGACGGGTGGGGTGTCGCGGCCTACGACCCGGTCGCGGGCCCGGAAGGGCTCACGCGCCTCGGCGCCGTCCCGCTCGAGCTCGACGAGCTGTGCCGGCGCAGCGACATCCTCACCCTGCACGCCCCGTCCATCCCCGAGACGCGGTGGATGATCGACGACCGCCGGCTCGGCCTGCTCCGCGACGGCGCGACGCTGATCAACTCCGCGCGCGGGAGCCTGGTCGAGCAGTCGGCCCTCGAGCGCCACTGCGCCGCCGGCCGCATCGACGCCGTGCTCGACGTGACCGACCCCGAACCGCTGCCGGCGGACAGCGCTCTGCTGCGGCTCCCGAACGTCTTCGTCTCACCCCATGCCGCGGGGATCCAGGGGTCCGAGATCGCGCGGCTCGGCGAGTTCGTCCTCGAGGAGATCCGCCGCTACCGGCTGGGGGATCCGCTGCGGGGCGAGGTCAGCCATCAGGTGCTGAGCACGCTGGCGTGATCGCCGGGCGCAGGAGTCCCTTCAGCTCGTCGAATCGGGGTGCGCCCGCGGCGGCGTCGCCCCCACGTCCGGAACGGCACCCACCCCCAAGTGCACCTCCATGGAGTCGGCATCCGGCGGCGACGGACGGCGCGCGACGGGCCGGTCGAGGTAGAACCAGGCCGTCGAGGCGATGTCGTCGTGGAGGGGCAGGTAGCGCCAGCCCGACCGCCAGCCGAGGGCCTGGATGTCGACGCGGATGCGCTCGGCGAAGCGGATCGGGTCGGGGATGTGGAAGCGGTACATCCCGAAGCGCTGCTGGCTGTCGTACAGCCCGTCGGGCCGGATCACCTGCGGCATGCCGAGGAACGGCGTCGAGAACGCCGTGTACCCCTGACCCGGGATGTCGAAGTTCCATGCGCCGCCGAAGTAGTCCTCCGTGCCCGTGCCGTTGATGGTCGGGAACTCGTCGTCGTCGTCGAGGTAGAACTTGATCTCGCCCTCGCCCCACCACCCGGCGCTGCGGGATCCCCAGGCCAGATAGGTGCCGACGTACTGCCCCTGCCCCTCGACGCCCTCGAGAAGCACGTGCGGGGTGCGGTCGGGCAGCGGGTCGCTGCGCCGCCACTGGGCGTGCAGGTAGCCCTCGCCCTCCTCGATCTCACCGACCTCGTAGGACACCTGGTAATAGACCGTCGCGTCGACGACGCCGGTGTTCTCGACCGTGAGCCGCCCCGCGGTGCGGAACGGCATCGGCCAGTAGGAGTTGAACCCGCCGTGCGGGTTCGCCGCGATCGGGAGCGAGTCGACCTGCGCGAAGCGGCCCCACCCGTTGCAGAAGAAGTCGCCGTACGGCACCTCGATGGCCGGCTCCGGGGCGTCGTCCCAGTACGCGCGGAGGACGAGCGTGCGCCAGTGGTCGGTGTGCGTGGTGATCCAGATGTGCGTGATGCGCGCGGGCCCCTCGATCGCAGTCAGCTCGAAGGTCTCGCCGGCGCGCACGACGACGCTCGGCGAGATCTTCCATCCCGCTCCGAGGTCGCGCGCGGCCGAAGCCCCCGTGCCGTCGGTGGCGCGGCCGCCCCCGCCGGGGGATCCGTCGAAGTTCTCCGGGCTGATCGAGCGCGTGCGCCGATTGCTGATGGCGGCGATGGTCGCCAGGTCGCGGCCGGTCATGGGCGCGCCCTCCCACTTCTGTAATCGATTTCGCCACGATAGATTCGGGCTCATCGCCCTGTCAACCGGGGGCGGGAAGGACCGGGATGGCCACGATCTACGAGGTCGCCGCGATGGCGGGCGTCTCCCCCGCCACCGTGTCGCGCGTCTTCAACGGACAGCGCGTCTCGCCGGAGCGCGTCAAGGCGGTGCGGGAGGCGGCCGACGCCCTCGCCTTCACCCCGAACCGCGTCGCGCGGACCCTCCGCCGCCAGAACTCCGAGGTCGTCGCCCTCGTCATCCCCGACATCGAGAACCCGTTCTTCACCGCGCTCGCCCGCGGGGTGGAGGACGTGGCGCAGGCCGCCGGCTTCTCCGTGGTCCTCTGCAACAGCGACGGCGACCACGCCAAGGAGGAGCGCTACCTCGACATCTCGCTCAGCGAGAACATGGCGGGAGTCATCATCGCCGCCGCGGACGACCACACCCACGTGCGGCGGCTGCTGGATCGCGGCCGCCCGGTGGTCGCGGTCGACCGCGGTCCGGCCGACGCGCAGGTCGACACGGTGCGGGTCGACAACCGCGGCGGGGGCGCCGCGGCGACGCGCGAGCTGCTCGCCCGCGGCTACCGCCGCATCGCGTGCATCACCGGGCCCGAGCACGTCGAGACCGCGATCGAGCGCCGCGCGGGGTGGGCGCAGGCGATGGCCGGCACCGACCTGGACCTCGACGCGTACTCCCGCTGGTCCGACTTCCGGGTCGCCGGAGGCCGCGCCGCGATGACCGAGCTGCTCGAGCTGCCCGAGCCGCCGGACGCCGTCTTCGTCGCCAACAACCTGATGTCGGTCGGCGCCCTTCAGGTGCTCGTCGAGCAGCGCCGCCTCCCCCCGGAGATCGGGCTCGCCAGTTTCGGCGACCTGCCCTTCTCGACCTTCGCCGTCACCGACATGACCGTCGTGCACCTGCCGGCGCGCAACCTCGGGATGACGGCGGCGCGGATGCTCCTCGACCGGATCTCGGGCGACACCGAGCCGGTGCGGACGGTCGTCCTGAGCAACAGCCTGACGAGCCCCTAGCGCTCCGTCGGCGCGGTCGGACCGCGGACCGCGACCGCCGAGACGACGGCGAGCGGCGCGGGCAGCAGGAAGAGCAGCGTGCCCGAGAGCTCGACCGCGGCCCAGCCGGCGATCACGAGGAGGGCGATCACCCCGAGCACCGGCACCGGGCGGCGGGCCGCCTCGTGCAGCGCTGCGAGGATCGAGCGGGCGCCGCGACCGCCCCGGCCCTCGGCCGCGAGCGGGAGGCCGACGAGCGCCGCGATCGCCAGCAGCACCGTGGTCGCCGCCCCGACGCCGAGCGGCACGAGCGCGGCCCAGGATCCGGTGCGCCCGGCGACCACGAGCGCGAGCAGGGTGAGCGAGCCGGTCACCGCGGGCGGCAGCAGCAGCGTGAGCGCCGGACGGAGGGCGGCGCGGACGGCGGCGATCAGCGAGAACGCGCCGGGGGTGTCCCCGGCGCGCGCCATTGCCGCCTGCCGCACGAGACCCGCGTAGAGGGGACCGGCGAGGAGCGCGAGCAGCATGAGCGAGAGCGGCGTGACCCCGCGGGCGAACCACAGGATCGCACCGGTCGCCAGGCACACCACCGTGCCGCTGACGAGGAACGCGGGCAGCGCATCCCACAGCCGCCGGAGCGTCTCGCGGGCCTCGCCGACGCGGTCGCGCTCTGCCGCCTCGGCCTCCGGGTCCGAAGCCGCCGGCCGCGCCTCCACCTCCGGCGCGCTCATCCGCGGATCCCGCTCTGCGCGATCGAGGCGATGAACGCCCGCTGGAACACCAGGAACAGCACCAGCACCGGAACGACCACCATCGTGACCGCCGCGAACACGACGACCGCGGGCCCGGCTCCCTGCCCCGCCTGCAGCGAGACGAGCCCGATCGGCAGCGTCATGTTGTCGGGCGTGGAGATGAAGATGAGCGGCCCGAAGTAGTCGTTCCACGCGGCCTGGAAGTTCAGGATCACGAGCGCCGAGATCGCGGGCCCCGACAGCGGCACGAGCATGCGGAACAGGATCCACAGGTGACCGGCGCCGTCGATGCGCGCCGCCTCATCGAGCTCGCGCGGGATCGAGTTGAAGTACTGCCGCAGGAAGAAGATCGCGAAGACGTTCACCAGCCCGGGGATGATGAGCGCCGCGAGCGTGTCGACGAGGTGGAAGGTGCGCATGAGGATGAACACCGGGATGATCGTCAGCTGCGCCGGCACCATCAGGGCCGAGAGGATGCCGACGAAGATCCGGTCGCGCCCGGGGAAGCTCAGCCGCGAGAACGCGTATGCCGCGAGCACCGAGGTGATGAGCGATCCCACCGTGACGAGCGTCGAGACGATCAGGCTGTTGAGGAACATCCGGCCGAACGGGATGAGCCCGAACACGTCGCCGAAGTTCTGCACGCTGAACGGGATCGGCAGCCAGTTGGGCGGCAGCGCGAACGCCGCGGGGGCGTCGGTCAGGCTCTGCACGATCAGCCACACCAGCGGCGAGATCATGACGAGGCCGATCACGACGAGCACGATGTCGAGGATGACGTTCCCGCTGCTGACGCGGCGTCGCCGGGACGCGGGGCGCCCGAGCTCGCGGAGCTCGGCGGGGGTCGAGGTCGTCACTGCTGATACACCCACTTCCGTGAGCCCCAGAACTGGAGCACGGTCACGCCCATGATGATGACGAACACCAGGAGGGCGATGGCCGACGCGAATCCGATGTCGAACGACTGGAAGCCGGTCTGATAGAGGTACATGACGATCGACATCGTCGAGTTGTCGGGGCCGCCGCCGGTGATGATCTGCATCGGGTCGAAGATCTGGAACGCGCCGATGAAGGTGATCACCGTCGCGAAGAACAGCGTCGGCGACATCAGCGGGATCGTGACGTTGAAGAAGATCTGGACGCTGCTGGCGCCGTCGGTCTTCGCCGCCTCCACGAGCTCCCGCGGCACCGTCTGCAACCCCGCGAGCATGATCACGAAGGTGTAGCCGATGGTGTGCCAGAAGTCGATGCCGATGATGGCCGGCAGCGACCACGCCGGGTCGGTGAACCAGTTCGGCGAGGGGATGTGGAGCTGGTTCAGGTAGTAGGCCACGTACCCGAAGCTCGGGTCGAGCACGAACTTCCAGAGCAGCGAGACCGCCGCCCAGCTGATGAGGAACGGGAAGAACAGCGACGCGCGCGCGAAGTACGAGACGACGCGGTTGCCGATCCGGTTGATCGCGAGCGCCAGCAGGAGCGCGCCGACGACGTGGGTCACCACCGACGCGAACGCGAAGACGAACGTCGTCAGCAGCACCTTGCCGAGCAGCGGGTCCGAGAACAGCTTGACGAAGTTGTCGAGCCCGGCCGGCTGCGCGGGGGTCAGCAGGTCCCACTTGAAGAAGGCGAGCGCGATCGCGATGAGGAAGGGCGCGCCGATGAAGACGATGAACAGGACCATCGCCGGGCTGATGAAGGCGTACCCCAGCCAGGCGGGCGGCCGGTAGCCGCGACCGCGCGGCGAGGCCGGGCGCCGGCGTGCGGCGCCCGGCCTCGTGTCGCTGACGGCCGCGGTCACAGCAGCCCGGAGAGCTGGGTGTTGAGCGCCTTGAGGCCCGCCTCCGCGGTGACCGATCCGGTGAGGATCCGCAGCCAGGCCTGCTCGATCGCCTGCTGGGTCTCGGCGCCGCGGTTCGGGCCGGGCACCGTGGTCGCGTACGACGCCGCCTTGTAGAGCAGCTCGCTGCCCTTGGGCGCGCCGTTCAGGAACACGTCGGAGAGCGCGACCGAGCGACGGGCCGGGATGTTCGTGCCGCCGGCCTTGGCGAAGGTCTCGCCCGCATCCTTGGTGGTCATGTATTGGATGAAGGTCCAGGCGTCGTCCTTGTTGTCGGACGAGGTGAGGATCGGGTAGGTGTCCCAGCCGATCGGCGTGCCGTTCTTCACCTTCTTCGGGTTCTTGACGATCTGGACCTTGTCGACGATGTTGAGCCGCACCATGTCGATGGTCGGCCACCGTCCGCCGGCGAGCATCGCGAGCTTGCCCTGGGCCAGCTGGGTGGCGGCGTCGAAGGTGCCGCCCGGCTTCGGCGAGTAGCCCTTGTCGACCATCGACTTGCAGAACTGGGCGGCCTCGATGACCGCGTCGGAGGTCACCGTCGCCTTGGTCAGATCGTCGTTGAAGAGCGTCCCGCCGTTGGACAGCACCCACGGGAGGATGTCGGTGAACTGCGCGCTGCCGAACGGCAGCATGAACGCCCCCGTCTTCTCCTTGATCTGCTTGGCCGCGGCCTCGAAGTCGTCCCACGTCCAGTCGTCCGAGCCCGGGAGGTCGACCCCGGCTTTCTGGAACACCTCGGTGTTCGCGTAGAAGCACACGGTGTTGAAGCCGCCCGGCATGAAGTAGGTCGTGCCGCTCACGTTGCCGTGGGTCGAGGTCAGGTCCTTGTAGCCCGGGTCCATGTCGTTGTAGAAGTCGTCGATCGCCGACTGGTTCTTCTTGATGTACGGGTTCAGGTCGACGACGAGCTTCTTCGACCGGAAGACGTTGAGACCCTCCGTGGCGATATCGATGACGTCGGGAGCGGCACCGCCGGCGATGCGCGTCGAGATGGTGTTGGCGAAGTCGGCCCAGCTCTTGGCCGCGATGCCCTGGGGCTCGAACTGGATCTTCGGGTACTTCTTGATGAACTGCGCGAACGACGCCTTCACCGCCTTCTGCTGGCTGGCGTTGCCGTAGAAGACGTAGGTCAGCTTGCTGCTGCCGCCGGCGCCTCCCCCGCCGCCGGAGCACGCGGCGAGGGCCAACGCGGTCAGCGACCCGAGCCCCAATCCGATGGCGCCGCGGCGGGTGAGGTCGGTGTTGAGGAGCGAGCGGGCGGGGTGCGAGGAATCCACGTCGAGTCCTTTGCTGGTCGGGCGACGCGACGCGGCGGACCCGTTCGACCACCGCGTCGAAATCGATTTCTTCGATTATCACGTGACGCCCTCGCCGGTTGTCAAGGGTTCATCTGCGGACGCCCTCGACGACTCGGCGTGACCCCTTGCATTCGGGGACCGATCGCGGCGAAGATCATGAAACCGATTCCATGAACGAGAGGCTCCGCTGACGATGGCGTCCGCATCCACCCCCTTCCGCACGCTCGGCCCCGAGGCCCGCATGGCCGCCTTCCCGCTCGGCGGCATCGGCACGGGCAACGTGTCGCTCGGCTCCCGCGGCGAGTTCCGCGACTGGGAGATCTCGAACCATCCCGACAAGGGCGCCTGGATGCCGTTCACCTTCTTCGCCGTCCGGGTCGAGCCCGACGGCGGGCCGGCCGTCACCCGCGTGCTCGAGAGCCGGCAGCCGCCGCCCTACGAGGGCGACTCCGGCGAGCACATCGGCAAGGTCGCGGGCCTGCCGCGGCTCGCGCACTCGACCGCCGTCGGCGAGTACCCGATCATGACCATCGACTTCCACGACGACGACGTGCCCGTCGAGATCCGGCTCACCGCGTACACTCCGCTGGTCCCCCTCGACGCCGACGACTCCGGCATCCCGGGGGCCGTCCTGCGGTACACGGTGCACAACCCGCAGCAGGTCCCGGTCCGCGTCTCGATCGCGGGCTCGATGACGAACCCGCTCGGCATCTGCGGGCGCAACATGTTCCAGTTCCCGGAGTGGGACGGCGCGCCGAGCGTCGAGCTGCGGTCCGACGGCGACGTCCACGGCCTGTGGTTCACGACGGGCCTGGCCGACGACGACCTCCGCTACGGCACCGCGACCCTCGCGACCCGCGGCGACGTCACCGCGACCCCGATGTGGCCGGTCGACTTCTGGCAGGACGGGGTCCAGCTGTTCTGGGACGCCTTCTCCTCCACCGGCCGGCTCGAGCCCGCCGAGGCCTTCACGCTGGAGGACGCGCCGCGCGAGCGTCTGCCGAAGCAGCGCACCGGATCCCTCTGCGTGGAGCGCGAGATCGGCCCCGGCGAGTCGGCCGACGTCGAGTTCGTGCTCGCCTGGCACACGCCCAACCGGCCGAAGGCCTGGCTCGGGATGGCGGGACTCGCCGACACCCACGCGGACCAGGTCGTGCAGAACCAGTACGCCACCCGGTACGCCGACGCGTGGGCCGTGACCCGCGACCTCGTGGAGCGCCGCGAGCAGCTCGAGGCGAGCACCGTCGACTTCCACGCCGCGCTCTACGGGTCGACGCTGCCGCCCGAGGTCGTCGACGCCGTCACCGCGACCCTCGTGGTGGCCCGCTCGACCACCTGCTTCCGCATCGCCGACGGCACGCCGGAGGGGCGGTTCGCCGGTTGGGAGGGCAGCTTCGACCACCAGGGCAGCTGCGAGGGAACGTGCACGCACGTGTGGAACTACGCGCAGACCCTCGCGCACCTGTTCCCGTCGCTCGAGCGCAACGCCCGGCGCCGCGAGTTCCTGCACGAGACCCTCGAGGACGGGCGGATGCGGTTCCGCAGCAACTCGATCTTCGACGCCGAGCCGCACGAGTTCCACGCCGCGGTCGACGGGCAGATGGGCACGATCGTGCGCCTCTACCGCGAGTGGCGGTTCTCGGGCGACGACGAGTTCCTCCGCGAGACCTGGCCGGCCGCGCAGCGCGCCCTGCAGTACGCGTTCGACTTCTGGGACGCCGACAAGGACGGCGTGCTCGACAGCCAGCAGCACAACACCTACGACATCGAGTTCTACGGGCCCAACTCGCTCGCGAACTCCATGTTCCTCGCCGCGCTCGCGGCGGCGACGCGTCTTGCGGAGCACCTGGGCGACCAGGAGGCGGCCGACCGCTACCGCGCCGCGTTCGAGACGGGATCCGCGAAGGTCGACGAGCTCCTCTGGGGCGGCGAGTACTACGTGCAGCGCATCGACGACGTCGACGCGCACCGCTACCAGTACGGCCTCGGCTGCCTCTCAGACCAGCTCCTCGGCCAGACCCTCGCGCACGTCGCCGGGCTCGGGTACGTGCTCCCCGAGGACCACGTCCGGAGCGCCGTGCAGGCGGTCCACCGGCACAACATGCGCCACGGATTCGACGACTACGCGAGCGTGCAGCGCACCTACGCGCTCGCCGACGACGCCGGTCTGGTGCTCTGCACCTGGCCGGAGGGCGGCCGCCCCCGCATCCCGTTCGTCTACTCCGACGAGGTGTGGTCGGGCATCGAGTACCAGGTCGCCACCCACCTCATCTACGAGGGTCTCGTCGACGAGGGCCTGGAGATCGTGCGCGCCGTGCGCGCCCGGCACGACGGCGTGCGTCGCAACCCGTGGAACGAGGCGGAATGCGGCAACCACTACGCGCGGTCGATGGCCAGCTGGGGCGCGCTGCTCGCCCTCACCGGTCAGCAGTACGACGCGAGCACCGGAACGCTGGTCGTCGCCCCGCGCGCGGAGGCGTTCCTCGACGGGGTCGCCCGGTTCCCGGTCACCACGGGCACCGGCTGGGGCGTCGTCACCGTCGAGGGCGGCGCCGCGCGGCTCGAGGTCCTCGGCGGAGCCATCGACGCCGAGCTGGTGCTCGAGCCCGCCTCCCCCACCGGCACGCAGCAGAACCGCAGCACTCAGGAAGAAGGAACCCGATGAGCACCTACGCTCTCCCCGCTCGGCGCGAGACGCCGGCGACCCCGCCCCGCACGGCGTACCTGATCGCGTCCGGCGACCTCCGCGAGAGGGCGAACGTCGCGGGGTGGCCGACGCAGGCCGCGCTCGAGGCCGGGGTGACGCGGGTGTTCGAGGAGTTCGGGTGGACGGTGATCCGGGCGAACCCGGTGGATCCGGAGACCGGTCACGGCTTCATCTCCAGCCAGCGGATGGGCATGCGCGTCTTCGCCGACATCCCCGCCGACGCGCCGCTCATCGTGGCCGAGGCGGTATGGCAGTACAGCCATCACGTGCTTGCGGGGCTCCGCACGCACGGCGGCCCGATCCTCACCGTCGCGAACTTCGCGGGCGACTGGCCGGGTCTCGTCGGTCTCCTCGGGCTGAACGCGGGCCTCACGAAGATGGGTCGCGAGTACGCGACGATCTGGAGCGTCGACTTCACCGACGACTGGTTCCGCGACGGCATCCGGGAGTGGACCGAGACCGGCCGCATCACCCACGACACGAGCCACGTGCGCCCGCTGCCGGCCCTGCCCGAGAGCGACGAGAAGGCCCTCGGCACGGCGCTCGCGGAGCAGCTGCTCACCGAGAAGGCGATCATCGGCGTCTTCGACGAGGGCTGCATGGGCATGTAC
This sequence comes from Pseudolysinimonas sp., assembly GCF_051954455.1. Taxonomy (GTDB): domain Bacteria; phylum Actinomycetota; class Actinomycetes; order Actinomycetales; family Microbacteriaceae; genus Pseudolysinimonas. Next base: position 14,110 of record NZ_JBQCHS010000029.1, read on the forward strand.
AACGCAATCTTCGACGACGAGCTGATCAACGGGCTCGGCGTCTACAAGGAGCGGCTGTCGCAGTCGGCGCTGTACGCCGAGATGCTCCGCGTCTCGGATGAGGAGGCGGCCGAGGTCGGCGCGTGGCTGACGGATCGCGGGATGACGTTCCGGCTCGGCACCGACGACGCGACCGAGCTCACCTCCGGCCAGCTGCAGTGGCAGTACAAGATGTACATCGCCGCGCTCCGCATCGCCGACGACTTCGGGCTCGACGCGGTCGGCATCCAGTACCAGCAGGGCCTGAAGGACCTGGTGCCCGCGTCCGACCTCGCCGAGGGCATGCTCAACTCCACCGACCGCCCGCCGGTGCGCTCGCGCGACGGCGCGCGGATCCTGCACGAGGGCCGTGCCTTCCCGCACTTCAACGAGGCCGACGAGGGCGTGGCGGTGGATGCGCTCATCACTGATCGCGTCTGGCGGGCGATGGGCCTCGTTCCCGACAACACCCTGCACGACGTGCGGTGGGGCGAGCAGTTCGGCGACGAGTTCGTGTGGGTGTACGAGATCTCCGGCTCGGTTCCGGCCTCCCACCTCGGCGGCTGGGATAAGGCCGAGGGATGGCGGCAGGGCACCGTCTTCTTCCCAGCCGGTGGCTCGACCATCAACGGCGTGTCGAAGCCCGGCGCCGTCGTGCTGAGCCGGATCTACATCGCCGACGGCGTGCTGAACGCCGATGTCTTCCGCGGCACCGTCGTCGAGCTGCCGGCTGAGGAGACGGAGCGCCGCAAGCAAGGCACCAACCCGGAGTGGCCGATCGCGCACGTGGTGCTGCACGGCGTGAGCCGCGACCAGTTCATGGCGCAGCACAAGGCCAACCACGTGCAGCTCGTCTACGCCCCCGACGACGCGACCGCCGACAAGGCGCTCATCGCGAAGGCCGCGATGCTCGATCGGCTCGGGGTTCGGGTGCACCTGCTAGGCGACGTCGCGATCTGAGGGCGCCGCTCAAGAGTCTCGCGGGCGCTGTCGATCCACCCCTTGCCCGATCGACGTCCTGATGAGAGGTAGGAACTCATCATGCGACTCACGATCAGCCTGCAGGTCACCCTCGACGGCGTCGCCCAGGCCAACGGCGGCAACGACGAGCGGCTCGACCCCGGCTTCACCCGCGGCGGCTGGGCGGTCGGCGTCGGCGACGCGGAGGCGGCCGGCTACATCCTCGAGACCTGGCGACGGCCGGACGCCTTCCTGCTCGGGCGCAAGACGTTCGATCTGTTCGAGACCTACTGGGGCGCGCGCCGCAGCGACGGGGGCTTCGGGGAGGCCATCAGTTCCCGGCCGAAGTACGTCGCGTCCAGCACGCTGACCGCCCCGGCCTGGGAGCACACGACCGTGCTCTCCGGCGACCTCGCCGCGCAGCTCCGGGAGCTGAAAG
>NZ_JBQCHS010000030.1:0-143343 GCF_051954455.1 Pseudolysinimonas sp.
CGCTCGCCCCCCCCCCCCGGGGCCGCGTGGGGCTAACGCGCCGTTTCGCGCCGCGCGGGGGCGGGGTTGCCCACGCCTCGACGGGGTCGGTCGGCGACGACGCCGACGGACGCGGGGGTCGGCGCGCGGGGCCGCGTAGCCTGGGGGGATGCGGGTTCTCGCGGCGATGAGCGGCGGCGTCGACAGTGCGGTCGCCGCGGCGCGCGCGGTGGAGGCCGGGCACGACGTCGTGGGCGTGCACCTGGCGCTGAGCCGGCAGCCGGGGACGGTGCGGACCGGCGCCCGCGGCTGCTGCACGATCGAGGATGCGATGGACGCCCGACGCGCGGCGACGATGCTCGGCATCCCGTTCTACGTGTGGGACTTCAGCGAGCGGTTCCAGCTCGACGTCGTCGACGACGTCGTCGCCGAGTACGCCGCGGGTCGCACCCCGAACCCGTGCCTGCGCTGCAACGAGCGGATCAAGTTCGCCGCACTCCTCGAGCGCGCCCTCGCGCTCGGCTTCGACGCCGTCGCGACCGGCCACTACGCCTCGATCGTCACGGATGCGGCGGGCAATCGCGAGCTCCATCGTGCCGCTGCCTGGGCCAAGGACCAGTCGTACGTGCTGGGCGTGCTCACGGCCGAGCAGCTCGCGCACGCGATGTTCCCGCTCGGCGCGACCCCGTCGAAGGACGAGGTGCGCGCGGAGGCGGCGCGCCGCGGCCTGACCGTCGCGGCGAAGCCCGACTCGCACGACATCTGCTTCATCCCGGACGGCGACACGCGCGGCTGGCTCGCCGAGCGCGTCGGCGCGGAGGAGGGCGCGATCCTCGACCAGTCGGGCGCGCGGATCGGCACCCACCGCGGAGCGCACGCGTTCACGGTGGGGCAGCGCCGCGGCCTCGACGTGAGGGTGCCCGCGCCCGACGGCCGTCCGCGCTTCGTGCTCGAGGTCCGGCCGCGCACCAACGAGGTCGTCGTCGGCCCGAAGGCGGCGCTCGCCGTCGCCGAGCTGGCGGGATCGCGGATCAGCTGGGCGGGGCTCCCGCTGGTCGATGCCGCCGAGGGCTTCGACTGCGACGTGCAGGTACGCGCGCACGGCGATCCGGTTCCGGCGACCGCGGCGGTGCGCGACGGGGAGCTCGTGATCCGGCCCGACGCACCGCTCGACGGCGTCGCGCCGGGGCAGAGCGCGGTGCTCTACCGGGGCACACGCGTGCTCGGGCAGTGCACGATCGACCGCACAATCTCCGCCGTCCCCGCGCGGGTCGAGTAGCCGCGGAGTGGCGTATCGAGGCCTCGCCGAGGGGGTCTCGGGCAGGCCTTCGGCGCTCCTCGACCCGCTCAGGCACGCAGCCCGCGACCGACGATCGCCGACACGAGCGCCTCGACCGGCTCGCGGGGCGCGCGGGGGTTGTCGAGCAGCGCGAAGTCGACCTCGCCGAGCATCGGCAGCCCGGGCACCGCGACCAGGTCGCCCGGCATCATGTTCTGCGGCAGCACGGCGATCCCGATGCCGGCCCGCACGGCCGCGAGCGCGCCGTTCACCTCGCGCACGTTGCAGGTGATCCGCCAGCTGCGGCCGGATCCCTCGAGCGCGTCGATCGCCGCGGCGCGGGTGATCGACGGCGCGGGATACGTGACGAGCGGCACCGGCGCGGCCGCGTCGATCGCGAAGGTCTTGTGCCCCGCCCAGACGAGCCGCTCGCGCCGCACGAGGCGCCCGTCGGGCAGGTCCGGCTCCTGCTTGATGAAGACCAGGTCGAGCTGCCCGGCGCGCAGCCGCCGGGCGAGCACCCCCGACTGCCCGACGGTCAGCTCGAGGTTGATCTGCGGATAGAGCTGCCGGAAGTCGCGGAGGATCTGCGGCAGCTGGGTGAGCGCGAGGTCGTCGGCCGAGCCGAAGCGGAGCCGGCCCCGCATCGCCGACCCCGTGAAGTAGGCGGCCGCCTCGTCGTGGGCGGCCAGGATGCTGCGCGCGAATCCCAGCATCGCCTCCCCGTTGTCGGTCAGCGCGACGGCCCGGGTGTCGCGGGCGATGAGCTGCCGCCCCGCCGCCGCCTCGAGCTTGCGCACCTGCTGGCTGACGGTCGGCGGGCTGAGCTGCAGCAGCTCGCCGGCCCTCGTGAAGCTCGACGTCTCGGCGACCGCGACGAAGGTGCGGAGCAGGGCGGGATCGAACACGGCGTCGCCTCTCATTCGAGAATCCAATGCTACTTATAGCCTCGATTCGCGCGCGCAATGACCGGGATGCTTCTAGCCTGAAACGGTGACGACGGCGGCCGAACTCGATCCCGCGACCGTCACCGCCCCCATCCCCGTCGTCACGTCGCGGCCGCGCTTCCGCGACTCCTTCGCCGCGCTCCGCGAGCACAACTACCGGCTCTACCTCGTCGGCCAGTTCTTCGCCAACACCGGCGGCTGGATGAACCGCGTCGCGATGGACTGGCTGGTGCTCCAGCTCACCCACAACGTCGCCCTGGTCGGGCTCACGGTGACGCTGCAGTTCGCGCCGGCGCTGATCCTCGGACCCTGGGCCGGCGTCATCGCCGACCGCGTCACGCGGCGCCACCTCCTGAAGATCACGCAGGGCGTGTCGGTGCTCGTCAACGGGATCCTCGCGGCGCTCGTGCTGACCGACGTCGTGCAGGTGTGGGAGGTGTACGTGGCCGCCGTCATCGTCGGCTGCGCGATCACGATCGACGGGCCGTCGCGGTCGGCGTTCGTGAGCGAGATGGTGGGCACCCACCGGCTGCCGCAGGCGATCAGCATGAATGCGTCGATGTTCCACCTCGGCGGGTTCCTCGGGCCCGCGATCTCCGGGGTGCTGATCGCGGCGTTCGGATCCGGCTGGTCGATCGGGATCTGCGCGATCACCGCGCTCATCCCGATCGTCGCGCTCTTCCTCATGCACCCCGAGCGGCTGACCCCACCGCCTCGCCGCCCGGTACAGAAGGGCCAGATCGTCGAGGCGCTGCGATACATCCGCTCGAAGCCGACCATCGTCTGGCCGATGGTGCTCGTCGCGTTCGTCGCGGTCTTCGGCATGAACCTCCCGGTTCTATTCACCGCCTCCGCCGACCACACCTGGCGGACCGGCTCCGCCGGGTACGGCCTCTACACGTCGCTCGCCGCGGCCGGTGCGTTCGCGGGGGCACTCCTCTCGACCCGACGGCGGTCGCTCCGGCTGCGCATCATCGTCCCGCTGATCGGGGTGTACGGCGTCGTGACCGCGTTCGCCGGGTCCGCCCCGGTCTACGCGCTCTTCCTGCCCGCGCTCGTCGGCATCGGCATCACCCGCATCAGCTTCATGACCGCGGGGGAGTCGCTGACCCAGCTCTCGACGAACCTCTCGATCCGCGGGCGCGTCATGTCGTTCTGGATCATGATCATCACCGGCGGGCAGGCCCTCGGCGGCATCGTCATGGGCTGGATCGCGGAGTCGCTCGGCGCGCAGGTCGCCTTCGCGGTCGCCGGGCTCGTGCCCGCGGCGGCGGGGATCGTGGTGGCGCTCATCCTCGCCCGGCGCCACCAGCTCGCGATCAAGGTCAACGTGCGGACCCCGCGGCGACTGGTGCGGATCGTGTCGCGCGGTCAGGTCATCATCGAGCACTGACTCCGAGCGGAGTACCCCGGGTCGCGCCGCTCGCGCTACCGTCGGGCGCATGAGCACCACGACCTCCTCCGCTCCGGCCGGCATCCGCGTCTTCAACGCGCTCGCCGGCGTCACGACCCTGGCGATCTTCCTGCAGGCGATCAGCGCCGGCGTCTTCATGTCCTTCCACGGCAGCGACGCGGGCGAGCCGTGGGTGACGACGCACCAGATCGTCGGCTACGTCGCGATCCTGCTCGCGGTCGTCACCGCGATCGTCGCGATCGTCGCGCTCCGGAAGTCGGCGACCGGGCTCATGGGCGCCGCGATCGCGCTCGCGGTCCTCCTGGTGGCCCAGGTCGGGATCGGGCAGGCGATCGAGAACGCCCGCGGTCTCGTCGCGGTGCACGTGCCGCTCGCGTTCATCGTCTTCGGTCTGACCATCTGGCTCTCGGTGCGCGGCGCCGTGGTGCGCCGTCGCCTCGCGGGAGCCCCCGCCGCCGCCTGAGCGCCGCGCCGCATCACAACGCATCGCATCACAATGCGAAGAAGCCCTGTCGCCGGATCGGCGCACAGGGCTTCTTCGCAAAAAGGGAGCGAGCGGATGCCGCGGGTCAGCCCGCGGCTCGGCGCTGCTCGGTGCGCTCCAGCAGGTCCTTCACCTCGTCGAGGCCGAGGATCGGCGCCGTGTGCGGGGTGATCGGGTGCATGACGTCGGCGTGCACGTCGTCGACGAGCCGTGACATCATCTCGACCGCGTCGTCCACGATGTCGGTCGAGCGGACCTCGGCCCCGTGCAGCAGCCAGCGCGCGACCTCGAGCTCCGCGACGAGGGCGGCGCGCTGCCGCAGCCGGAGGTCGAGCGGGCCACGTGCGGCGGCATAGGCCGAGAACGCGGCGTCGACGGTGTCCTCCGATGCGCCGAGCAGCCACTGCAGATCGATGGCCGGATCGCCGACGCGCAGCCCGTGCCAGTCGAGCACGCCCGTCACCTCGTCGCCCGACGAGAGGATCGCGTCCGAGCCGAGCGAGCCGTTGATGACGCACGGGGTGTACTGCCACAACCCCGTGTCGGTGCCGGCCTCGCGCCAGCGCTGCAGGAGCGCGGCGGGGACGAGACCCGTCGCCGCGGCGCGGTCGATGAGCGCGAGCGCGGCGCGGTGTCCATCGCCGGCCGAGTGCTGCGGAAGCCCGGCATCGGCGACGACGCTCGTCGGAAGGGCGTGGATCGCGGCGATCGCCCGGCCGCTCGCCGCGCCGAGGGCGGGCCCGATCGCGCCGAGCGGCACCTTGGTGCCGTAGACGAACTCCGAGACCACCGCGCGGGTGCCGGCGACCGGCGCCTGACCCGCGAAGCTCGACACGGAGAAGGGGAGCCGGGCCCGGACGCCCGGGCTCAGCGCCCGCAGCGCGACGAGGTCGGCCGACTGCTCCGCCTCGGCGCGCTCGCTGCGCGGCACCCGCACGATCCAGTGCCGGCCGTCGCGGCCCGTGAGCAGGGCGGCGTCGTAGTCGCCCCCGCTCGCGGAGCCGAAGCCCTGCACGCCGACGAGGTCGAGGCCGGCCACGGCCGAGGTCGCCAGCGCGGCTAGAGTGAGAGCGGATCTGGCCATGCCGACAGGGTAGGTCGGGCACCGCCGATTGCCGCCCAGCGCCACGCCTCTCCGCCGTTCCCGCCAACCCTCGTGAGGTGTCGTGTCCGAGTCCTTCCGCGACCGTCTTCCGCTGTCCCGCGCCACGGTCGACCGCGACCACGTCTCGCGCTCGCTCGGCATCGACGCGCTGCTCGCCGAGCCCGGCGCCCGCGCGCTCGTGCTGCGCAAGGGGGAGGCGCTCCTGGCCGGACCGGAGCGGCTCGCGCTGGTGCCCGCGGGCGAGCTCCCGCCGCATGCGCTCGCGCTCTACCTCGGCCGCGCGGTGGAGGCCGACGACGACCTCGCGATCGGCACCCCCGTCCTCGCGGTCGTGCTCGACGACGAGTCGGTCGACGACCCGGGCGATCAGCGCCACTGGGGCAATCTCCGCGACCTGGGCGCGAAGCTCGGCGATCGCGACGCGGGCCTCTTCACCGAGGCGCTCGCGCTCGCCAACTGGCACCGCACCTACGGATTCTCCCCGCGCACCGGTCACCCGAGCGTGCCGGCTGCCGGCGGCTGGACCCGTCGCGACGCCGAGACCGAGCAGGAGCTCTTCCCGCGCACCGACGCGGCCGTCATCATGGGCATCACCGACCACGACGACCGGATGCTGCTCGGCTCGAACGCCATGTGGGCTTCCAACCGCTTCTCGGTGCTCGCCGGATTCGTGGAGCCGGGGGAGTCGCTCGAGGCCGCCGTCATCCGCGAGGTGTTCGAGGAGTCGGGCCTGCGTGTCGTCGACCCCGTCTACCTCGGCAGCCAGCCGTGGCCGTTCCCCGCGTCGCTCATGGTCGGCTTCCGCGCGCGGCTGGCGCCCGGCGAGAGCCCCGAGCCGAAGGCCGACGGCGAGGAGATCCTCGAGCTCCGCTGGTTCAGCCGCGAGGAGCTGACGGCCTCGCTCGGCGAGATCGGCCTGCCCGGTCGCGCGTCGATCGCCCGCGCGATCCTCGAGGACTGGTACGGCGGCCCCATCGACGACGGCATCGCGTGGTAGATCTCCTCGCGGATCTCGACGCCGAGCAGCGCACGGCCGCCGAGACGCTGCTCGGGCCGGTCTGCATCCTCGCGGGCGCCGGCACCGGCAAGACCCGCGCGCTCACGCACCGCATCGCCCACGGCGTGCAGACCGGCGCTTACGACCCGGCCCGCGTCATGGCGCTCACTTTCACGACCCGTGCCGCGGGCGAGCTGCGCACGCGGCTCCGCCAGCTCGGCGCGGCGGGCGTGAACGCGCGCACGTTCCACGCCGCCGCGCTCGCGCAGCTCTCGCACTTCTGGCCGCAGGCGGTCGGCGGGCAGCTGCCGCGCATCCTCGAGTCCAAGGGACGCCTGCTCGGGCAGGCGGCGGAGCAGCTGCGGTTCAGCGTCGACACCGCCGCGCTGCGCGACGCCGCCGCCGAGATCGAGTGGCGCAAGGTCTCGCGGATGCCGCTCGCGCAGTACGCGCGCGCGGCGGAGTCGCGCTCGCTGCCGCAGACCCTCCCGGCCGGGAGGATGACGGCGCTGCAGGAGCGGTACGAGCGGCTGAAGGACGAGGCCCGGCGCATCGACTTCGAGGACGTGCTCCTCGCGACCGCGGGAATGCTCGACTCGGAGCCCTGGATCGCCGAGCAGGTGCGCGCCCAGTACCGCTTCTTCGTCGTCGACGAGTACCAGGACGTCTCCCCCCTGCAGCAGCAGCTGCTCGAGCTGTGGCTCGGGAGCCGGCGCGAGCTCTGCGTCGTCGGCGACGCCAACCAGACCATCTACTCGTTCACGGGCGCGACGAGCGACTACCTGCTGAACTTCGCGACGCGGTGGGAGGGGGCGCAGGTCGTGCGCCTCGAGCGCAACTACCGCTCCGCCCCGCCCGTGCTCGCCCTCGCCAACCGCCTCATGCGCGGGCGCCCGGGTGCGCTCGAGCTCACTCCCGCGGGCGAGCCGGCGCGCAGGTCGGCCGAGATCGACCCCCCGGTCGCCTACGACACCGACCTCGAGGAGGCCCGCGCGGTCGCCTCGGCGGTCGCGGCGGAGATCGCCGCCGGCACTCGGCCCGAGCGCATCGCGGTGCTCTACCGCGTCAACGCGCAGGCGGCACTCCTCGAGCAGGCGCTCGCGGCCGTGGGCGTCGGCGCCCGCCAGCAGGGGGCGACCAAGTTCTTCGACCTCCCCGACGTGAAGCTCGCCATCGTCGCGCTCGCCCAGCTCGCCCGCGACGCGAAGGCGGCCGAGGCGCCGCTCTTCCAGTCCGTGAGCGATGTCGTCCGCGACCTCGGCTGGACGACGCGGCGGCCGGAGGGCGGCGGCGCGACCCAGGAGAAGTGGGAGGCGCTCAACGCCATCGTCGAGCTCGCCGACAGTGCTCCCGAGGGCACGACGCTCGCGCGATTCGCGGAGGAGCTGCAGCACCGCCAGGCGGCGCAGCACGAGCCGACGATCGCCGCCGTCGTGCTCTCGACACTGCACGGCTCCAAGGGTCTGGAGTGGGACTCGGTGCACCTCGTCGGCCTGAGCGAGGGCCTCCTGCCGATCAGCCACGCGAGCGGCCTCGCCGCGATCGACGAGGAGCGCCGGCTGCTCTACGTCGGCATCACGCGGGCACGGCGGCGGCTCGCGCTGAGCTGGGCACGGGAGGGGATGCGCGGTCGGCCCCGGGAGCCCAGTCGCTTCCTGGCGGAGCTGCGCACGAGCACTCGGGATGCGGCTCCCACCCGGCGACGCTGACCGTCCCGTCGTGCGGGTCGAGCTCCCAGCTCGTGCCGGGTGCGGCCTCCAGGTGCCGGGCGACGAACGCCGCCGCCTCCGCGACCGCGGTGCGCGAAAGCGTCGGCGCCGGCCGCTCGTGCAGCTGGGTCGCGAGCGCCGGCCATGCCGGGTCGAGGTCGCGGCGCGCGAGGTGGACGCAGTGCAAGCACGCGCTCGCGCCCGGCACGACGAGCGGGCCGACCGTCACCGTCTCGCCGACCGTCACCGGCAGGTGCGGGACGTCCCGGCGCAGCCAGGGCCCGTGCTCGGCCGGAGCGAGGACCCACGGCGCGACGAGCACGACCAGCTCCGGCTCGTCGTTGCGGCCGAGCTGGCGCACGAGCTCCTCGGCGAGCTCGCCCGCACCGTAGACCGCCACCCGCGGGGGCGCCGGCGGCGGCCCGACGAGAGCGGGGGCGAGACGGCGGCGCAGCGCCTCCGGATCCTCGCCGGCGGCGCGCGACATCATCGCGAACCCGGTCTCCGAGATCCCGGTCGTGAGCGCGGCGAGCAGATGCTCGTGCGCGGCCGTCACGGCCTCGAGCACGACCAGCGGACGTCGACCGCCGAGCTGGACGGCGGTCGGCGACCGCCAGAGCATCGGCACCCCGTCGGCGAGCTTCAGCACCATGCCGGAAGGATGCCCGAGGCGGCATCGGCGACGGGCGGTTCGTCCACACCCTCAGCCGCGCGACTCCTCGACCCGCGAGGAGGTCACTCCTCGTGCGGGCGGTCGCCGGTGGTGTCGTCGAGGAGGTCCTCGATCGCCTTGTCGATCGCATCCGGCTCCGGCTCCGGCGAGGTCAGCCGCGCGACGAGCGCGGCCGGGTCGTCGATGTCGGCGTCCGTCGGCGTGAGGTCGGGGTGCGCCCAGAGCGCGTCGCGCCCGTCGGCGCCCACGGCCTCCGACACCGCCAGCCACATCGCGGCCGCCTCGCGCAGTCGCCGCGGCCGCAGCTCGAGCCCGACGAGGGTCGCGAACGCCGACTCCGCCGGGCCGCCCGAGGCGCGGCGTCGACGCACCATCTCCGCGATGGAGTCGGCGTGCGGCAGGCGCGCGGTGGCCGCCGCCGTCACGACATCCACCCAGCCCTCGATGAGCGCGAGGGTCGTCTCGAGGCGCCCGAGCGCGACGCGCTGCTCCTCGGTCTTCTCCGGGATGAAGGCGCCGTTCTGCACCGCGGCGCGCAGCTCCTCGGGATTCTGCGGGTCGAAGTCGGCGGCGAGCTCCGCGATGCGGTCGGTGTCGATCCGGATGCCGCGCGCGAAGTCGGTGATCTGGCTGAGGAGCGCCAGCCGCAGCCAGCGCGCGTGCCGGAAGAGGCGGGCGTGGGCGAGCTCCCGCACGGCGAGGTAGAGGCGCACCTCCGAGATGTCGATGTCGAGGCCGGCGCCGAAGGCGTCGACGTTCTGCGGCACGAGCGCGGCCTGACGTTGCTCGCCGTCGAGGAGCGGGATGCCGACGTCGCCGCCCGAGACGACCTCGCCCGCCAGCTGCCCGACGACCTGCCCGAGCTGCATCGCGAACAACGTGCCCCCGATGTTGCGCATCACGCGCCCCGCGTCGCCGAGCATCCCGGAGAGCTCCTCCGGCGCCTGCTCGCGCAGCACCCCGGTCAGCGCGTCGGCGATGGAGAGCGCGACCGGCTCGGCCAGCTGCGTCCAGACCGGCATCGTGGCCTCCGCCCACCCGGAGCGGGTCAGGAGCGCCGGGGTCGTCGTGAGCTCCGCGATCGAGGTGATCTCGTCGAGCCACAGCGCCGCGACGTGGAGCGCCTGCTCGAAGGCCGACACCTCGCCGGGCGTGGAGGTCACCGCGGAGCGCTGCGCGAGGCCCTTCGCCTGTTCGAGGGCGAGACCCCAGTCGATGCCGTCGCCGCTGTTCTGCAGCGCGGACTGCAGCTGCCCGATCAGGCGCTGCACCATCTCCGGGTCGTTCGGCAGACCGGCCGCACTCGCCAGTCGGGCCGGATCGAGCTCCCCGTTGCCGGAGAGGAACTCGCGCAGCATGTCGCGGAACTCGTCCTCGGAGGGACCCTCCTGGTCGCCGCGCGACACGTCGTCAGCCATGCATCCACGCTAGACCGCACCCAGCGAGCGGCACCGGTCGTTCGCCTATGCTGAGGCCCCGCAGCCCTGCGCCCACAGCGAACACACCTCCTCGCCGGTGCCGGCCGCCGACCCGAGGAGCCCCGTGACCCAGCCCGTCCCACCCGGCATCCCGCACGCGCGTCGCGCGCGTCGCCGACCGGCACCCGGGACCGTCGGCTGGGTCCTGCTCCTCCTCGCCATCGCGGGCACCGTCGCGATCGGCCTGTCGCCGTCGCCGTACGTGGTCGAGCGCCCGGGTCCGGTGTACGACGTCCTCGGGTCATCGGGGTCGGGCGCGAAGGCGAAGCCGCTCATCGGCATCCCGTCCGCCGAGCGCACCTACCCGACCACGGGCTCCCTCGACATGCTCACCGTCTACGTCGACGGCACCCCGCAGAGCCCCGTCGACTGGATCGGCGTCGCCACCTCCTGGTTCGACCCGACGCGCTCGGTGGTTCCCCTCGACGAGGTCTACCCGCCCGGCATCACCGACGACCAGGCCAACCAGCAGGACAAGGTCGAGATGTCGACGTCCCAGCAGGATGCGACGGCCGCCGCGCTCACCGCGCTCGGCCGCGACTACACCACCACGGTCGTCGTCGCGGCGGTGCAGAAGGGGAGCGCCGCCGCGGGGGTGCTGAAGCCCGGCGACGAGCTCGTGTCGGTGGGCGGCGCGCCGGTGACCGACCTGGCGCAGCTGCAGTCCGCGATCCGCGACCACGGCACCACGGCGCCGCTCGCGCTGGTCGTGAAGCGCGACGGTGCGGACGTGCCGGTCGAGGTGACCCCGCGGGTCAGCGCCGACTCCGGCAAGCCCGCGATCGGCATCTACACCGGCGCGCGCTACACGTTCCCCTTCGACGTGACGTTCCAGCTGGCCGACGTCGGCGGACCGAGCGCCGGGATGATGCTGGCGCTCGGCATCTACGACAAGCTCACCCCCGGCAGCCTGACCGGCGGCGCGCACATCGCCGGCACCGGCGAGATCTCGGCCGCCGGCGAGGTCGGCGCGATCGGCGGCATCCGGCAGAAGATGTACGGCGCGCGGAACGCGGGAGCGGACTGGTTCCTCGCGCCGGCGTCGAACTGCGACGAGGTCGTCGGTCACGTTCCCGCCGGCCTGCGCGTCGTCAAGGTGACGACCCTCCGTGAGGCGCTGAGGGACGTCACGGCGATCGCGGCGAAGGACGCCGCCGATCTGCCCACCTGCACCTCCCGCTGACCGAGGGACCGGGGGTTCCTCAGGGTCGCGACCCTAAACTCGCAGGGTGAGCACCCCGACCGCGTCGGCGACGGCGCCCCGACCACGGAGCCGCACGCGCGCGGTCGTGGCGATCTCGGCCATCATCCTCGCCGTCCTCGTGATCGCGTTCTTCGCGTTCGCCGGGCTCTACTCGGACGTGCTCTGGTACCAGCAGCTCGGGTTCCTCAACGTCCTGACGACGCAGTGGGCCGCGACGGTCGTGATGTTCCTCGTCGGGTTCGCCGCGATGGCGCTCGGCGTCGGCGCGAGCATCGTGCTGGCCTTCCGGCTCCGGCCGATGTACACGAAGCTGAGCTCACAGCTGGACCGCTACCAGCAGGTGATCGAGCCGCTGCGGCGCGTCACCATGTACGGCATCCCGCTCGTCCTCGGCGTCTTCATGGGCGTCTCGACGGCGACGCGCTGGCAGACGGTGCTGCAGTACCTGAACCGCACCTCGTTCGGCACCAAGGACCCGCAGTTCGGCCTCGACGCCTCGTTCTACGTCTACGAGCTGCCGTTCTGGCACGGCGTGCTCGGCTACGCCTCCGCGGTGATCCTCATCTCGGGCCTCGCGGCGCTCGCGACCACCTACCTCTACGGCGGCATCCGGATCAGCGGGCGCGAGGTGCGCATCTCGCGCGCCGCCCGCATGCAGCTCGCGATCACGGCGTTCGTCTACCTCGCCGTGCAGGCGGTCAGCATCTGGCTCGACCAGTTCTCGACGGTCACGTCGCAGAACTCGATCATCACGGGCGCCGACTACGTCGACGTCAACGCGACCATCCCGGGGCGGCTCATCCTCGCCGGCATCGCCGCGGTCGTCGCGATCCTCTGCCTCATCACCGCGGCGATCGGGCGCTGGCGGCTGCCGCTCATCGGCACGGGACTGCTCATCGTCTCGGCGCTCGTCATCGGCGCGATCTACCCGGCGATCATCCAGAACCTCCAGGTGAACCCGAGCCCGCCGAAGTACGAGGCGAGCTACATCTCGCGCAACATCACCGCGACCCGTGACGCCTACGGCGTCAACGACGTGCGGACGAAGACATACGACGCGACCACCGACGTCGCGCCGGGCCAGCTGCGTTCCGACGCCGACACGACCGCGAGCATCCGCATCCTCGACCCCGCGCTCGTGACACGCACCTTCTCCCAGCTGCAGCAGATCCGGCAGTACTACCAGTTCCCGAAGACGCTCGACGTCGACCGCTACACGATCAACGGTCAGACGCAGGACACGGTGCTCGGCGTGCGGGAGCTCGACATCAAGAGCCAGAGTTCGCCCACCTGGTACAACAACACGCTCGTCTACACGCACGGCTACGGCATCGTCGCGGCGGCCGGCAACCAGCGCACCGACAACGGGCAGCCGGTGTTCCTCGAATCGGGCATCCCGACCACCGGCGACCTCGGCATCACCCAGCCGCGGGTGTACTTCGGCGAGAACTCGCCGCCGTACTCGATCGTGGGAGCGAAGGACAACGGCAAGTCGATCGAGTTCGACTACCCGTCCGGGTCCGGCGGCGACAGCTCGGCCGACGGCAAGACCACGACGTACTCGGCGAACGGCGGGCCGAAGCTCGACGACTTCGTGAAGCGGCTGGTCTACGCGACCAAGTTCCAGTCGAGCGACATCCTGTTCTCGAGCTCGGTGAAGGACCAGTCGCAGATCCTCTACGACCGCTCCCCGAAGCAGCGCGTCAAGAAGGTCGCGCCGTACCTGACCGTCGACTCCGACCCCTATCCGGCGGTCGTGAACGGACGGATCGTGTGGATCGTCGACGCGTACACGACGACGGCCGACTATCCGTACTCCTCGATCAATCAGCTGTCGAACATGATCGCCGACAGCAACACCGCGACCAATGCGCTCGCGGTCGACGACATCAACTACATCCGCAACTCGGTGAAGGCGACCGTCGACGCCTATTCGGGCAAGGTGACCCTTTACGCCTGGGATGCGAAGGATCCGCTGCTGAAGACCTGGCAGAAGATCTTCCCGGCCACGGTGAAGCCGAAGAGCGCCATGTCGACCCAGCTGCTCGCCCACGTGCGGTACCCGCAGGACCTGTTCAAGGCGCAGCGCTCGATCCTCGAGAAGTACCACGTCACCAATCCGACGGCGTTCTACAACAGCGTCGACGCGTGGAGCGTGCCGGATGACCCGGTGAGCACCGAGAACCCGCCGACGCTCCAGCCGCCGTATTACCTGACGATGCAGGTGCCGGGTCAGAGCAAGCCGGGGTTCACGCTGTACTCGACGTACATTCCGAACACCTCGCAGGCGGAGACGCGGAGCACGCTCACCGGCTACCTCGCCGTCGATTCCGACGCAGGGTCGGACTACGGCAAGCTGACTCTCCTGACCCTGCCCAAGGGGAGCAGTGTGCCCGGGCCGGGGCGTGTGCAGAACACCTTCGACACCGACACGACCGTGTCGACGGAGCTCAACCTGCTGCGCCAGGGGCAGACCAAGGTCGTGAGCGGCAACCTGCTCACCCTCCCGGTCGGCGGCGGCCTGCTGTACGTGCAGCCCGTGTACGTCGAGTCGAACACCGGATCGAGCTATCCCGTGCTGCGGAAGGTGCTGGTCGCGTTCGGCGACAAGATCGCCTTCGAGGACACGCTCGACGGGGCCCTCAACACCCTGTTCGGCGGCAACTCCGGAGCCAGCGCGGGCGACCAGGGCAGCGGTGAGGGCGGCACGTCGACCCCGCCGAGTCAGACCGGCGGCGGCACGAGCGGCTCGACCGGGGGAGGCTCCGCGGGCGGCGCGTCGAGCAACGCGGCGCTGCAGAAGGCGCTGCAGGCCTACCAGACGGACCTGCAGGCCCGGCAGGACGCCTACGCGAAGGGCGACCTCGTGGCGGCTGCGGAGGCCGATTCCCGCATGCAGAAGGACGTGCAGGACGCGATCGCCGCGAGCGGCGCCGGCGGCTGACCCCGATTCGGCGAACCCCGCGGCGAGATGCTAAAGTCGGTCTTCGTGCCGCGGGGTGGAGCAGTTCGGTAGCTCGCTGGGCTCATAACCCAGAGGTCGCAGGTTCAAATCCTGTCCCCGCAACAGATGAAGGCCCCGGTCCACTCGGACCGGGGCCTTCTGCATGTCGGGCGGTCGGCTCACCAAGGCCGGGCTGTCGGCCGGCAAGCGTCAGGCGTTGGGAGTGTTCGCGTCGTCGCCCTTGTACTCGCTCGTGAAGACCAGGTGGCCCGAATCGTCGAACGACACGTACCCCTGTACGTCGTAGTCGTCGATGATGCCGTAGATGGCACCGTGGGCCGAGCCCAGGTGGCCTTCGGCATTCATCTCGAAGGAGCCGGCCGTGTCGGTCGTGACCTGCCAGGCACCGTCCTGCCAGGTGCCGAATTCCACGACCGGTCGCTGCTTCATGCTCCACGAGATCCCGTCGATCGAGACGTTGGGCTCGTCGTTGATGATCTCGAACCCGCAGTCGCCGACCGGCGCGAGCACCGTCTGGGCGACGCAGCCGTCGAGGAAGGCGTCGACCGCGGCATGCGCCGCCGTGACGCCGTCGCTCGTCAGATGCGGTTGGAGGGTCACCGACTTTCGCCCCGCGAAGGAGGTGATCGTGACCGAGCGCGCGTCGGCAGTCACGAGCGAGGTGTCGCCGTCGACCGCGAACGCGTAGGTGCCGGGCAGTGCGACGAACTCGTCGAGTTGCGAGCCGTCCTTCTGGATGCCGATGCCGTCCACGGTCGCGTCGAGCCCCTGGGGTCGGGCGTCGGACAGGTGGATGACCGGGAAGGCGGTGCCGTCGACGGTCCAGGTGTCCCAGATCAGCGACTTCCGATGCGTCACGAGATGGAAGGACTGGGTGAACGAACCGCTCGCGGTCGTGAGGCGCGCCGTCACGATGGAGCGGGAGCCGTGCGTCACGGCCGAGATGATCTGGTGCCGGACGATCCGGTTCGTCACGCGCTCATAGACGGCGTCGTCCACGAGCGACTTGTTGGCCGTGGGAGCCGGCGCGAGCTGGGCGATGGCGGCCGTCGCGTGCCCCTTCTCCACGGCGGTGAGGAACCGGTCGACGCTCGCGCTCGGCGCGTGCTGGGCCATGAGGACGGCGGCGACGATGGCGACCGCCGCGATCACGAGCACCCCCGCGCCGCCGAGCGCGAGGCCGAGGATCAACCCCAGCCTGCGGCGCGGGCGCTGCGGTTCGGGCGTCGCGAGAGAGGCCACGGCGTCGGGCGCGGTGGGCGGTGCGGGGGGAACGACGTCGCGGGGCGCACCGGACGGCGGGGGAGGAGCCGTGGTGAACCTCGCCGTCGCCGAGTCCGCGGCGACGGGCACCTCCGACTCCGGAGCGAGAGGGGCGGCGATCTCCTCGGTCGAGGCGGTGTCGTCGGTGGGGCTGTCGGGAGTCATGGGTTCCCCGTTCGTGAGTGAGCGCTCCTCACGCTAGTGGTCGCGCGGGCTCACGTGGTCGAAAAGACGCCCGGGAGCCGTCGCTCAGCCGGCGGTGGCCGGCGCCGGGATCCCGTGGGACGTTGCGAGCTCGCGCTGCGTCCGGGTCAGCTCGGCATCGCGTCGTGCCGCATCCCATCCCGCTGCGTCGGCCAGCGCCGCGGCCACCTGCTCGATCACGTGGCCGCCGATCGCGCCGGTGAAGGCGAGATCGGTGCGGCGGAGCAGCACATCGCTCAGGTGCACGACGCGCTCGCGCTCGACCATCCAGGCGACTTCCCGGCTCGAGAGCCGGTCCCCGACGACCGGGGCGTCGTCGCCGGCCGCGAGGAACTCGGCGACCTCGCGGGCGACCGTGCCGTAGCGCTCGAAGAGCACCGCGGCGCGGGCCGGGGCGATGCCCGGCAGCTCGTGCGAGATCCAGCCGTCGAGATCGGCCGGGAAGTCGCGCCCGCCGCCGATCGCCAGGGTCTCGGTCGAGACGGCGTGCTCGCGGCCGAGCACCTCGAGGGCGCGTGTCGCCAGGTGCTCCCCGAGCGCGCGGAACGTCGTCCACTTGCCGCCGACCAGATCGAGCCGCGTCGAGCCGCCGGGGCCGGGCGCGTCGACGATGCGGTAGTCGCGCGAGACGAAGCCGGGCGCCAGGTCGTCGTGGCGGGGGAGGGGGCGGATGCCGGAGTACCGGAACACGATCTGCGAGCGGTCGACGGGGATCGCGGGGAAGACCTGCCTCACGAGGTCGAAGAAGTAGTCGACCTCCTCCTCGGTGCAGACCGCGGGCTCACCCGGGTCGGCCTCGAGGTCGGTCGTGCCGACGAGGACCTTGCCCTTGAACGGGTAGACCAGCACGATGCGGCCGTCGTCGTGCTCGAAAAAGATCTCGCGCCCGCCCGTCGCGGCGAGCAGCCGCTCGTTCTCGAGCACGATGTGCGAGCCCTTGGTGCCGCCCATCAGCCGCGTCGGCGCGCCGATCGCCGCGTTCGTGAGGTCGGTCCACGGGCCGGATGCGTTGATCACCACGCGGGCGGCGATCGTCTGCTCCGTACCGGTCTCGCGATCTCGCACGATCACGCCGCGATCGTCGGATCCGACCGCCTCGACGTAGGTGAGCGCCATCGCGCGCCCCTCGCCGGCGGACTCGCCGTCGAGCATGACGTCGAGCGCGAGCCGCTCGGGGTCGCGGAGCGAGGCGTCGTAGTAGGTCGCGGTGTAGCGGAACCCCGGGGCCAGCTCGGGCAGCTGCTCGTGCGACCGGCGCCGGGCGTGGAACCGGTGCTGCGGCACGCTGCCGCCGTCGCGGGAGAAGGTGTCGTAGAGGGTCAGGCCGATCTTGATGAGGAGCGCGCCGCGCGCTTTCGGCTTCAGCTGCCGGTGCAGCAGGAACCGCGCCGGCGCCGCGAGGAGGCCCGAGAAGAACGTCGTGATGGGGATGGTGGTCGGCAGCGGGCGCACGTGATGAGCGGCGTTGCGGATGAGGCGGTTGCGCTCCTGCACCGACTCGCGCACGAGTCGGAACTCGCCGTTCTCGAGGTAGCGCACCCCGCCGTGGATCATGTGGCTCGACGCGGCGCTGGCACCCGACCCGAGGTCGTTGCGCTCGACGAGGAGCACCCGCACCCCCTGCAGTGCGAGGTCGCGGAACGTGGCGAGGCCGTTGATCCCGCCGCCGATGATGAGCACGTCGTACTCGGGCGTCTCGAACGCCCGCGCCACCTCGGGTCGCAGCTGTGTCATACGACTAGGGTGGCACGGTCGGCACATGCGCGCAGCGCACGTGCACATATGTGCAAGGAGGGTCGATGGCCGACGATGAGACCGTGCTGCGAGCGGCGCGGCTGTATTACCTGCAGGACCAGACCATGGAGGCGATCGCCCGGGAGCTCGGCACGTCGCGGTCGTCGATCTCGCGGATGCTCGCGCAGGCGCGCGCGACCGGGCTGGTCGAGATCCGGCTCAATCCGCCCGCCGAAGCGGCCTCGCTGCTGGAGCGCGAGATCGCCGAGCGGTTCGGCGTCGCCGCGCACGTCGTCCCGATCACCGGCCCGATCAGCGACATCGATCGCCTGGAGCGGGTGGCGACGACGGCGGGGCGTCTCCTCACGCGGTTCTTCGACTCCAACATGACGATGGGCGTCGCGTGGGGCTCGACGATCGGCGCGGTCAGCCGGCACCTCGTGCCGCGGGAGACCCACAACTCCGTCGTGGTGCAGCTGAACGGCGCCGGCAACATGCTGACGACGGGCATCGACTACGCGAGCGAGATCCTCCAGCGCTACGGCGCGGCGTTCGGCGCGGAGGCGCAGCAGTTCCCGGTCCCGGCCTTCTTCGACGACCCGGCGACACGGGAGGCCATGTGGCGCGAGCGCAGCACGCGCCGGGTGCTCGTCATCCAGGCGCGGATGGATGTCGCGCTCTTCGGCCTCGGTTCACCGTTCTCGGAGGTGCCGAGCCAGGTGTACTCGGGCGGCTACCTCGACGAGCGCGACTACCGGCAGCTCGAAGCCGACGGGGCGGTGGGGGATGTGGCGACCGTGTTCTACCGGCTCGACGGCGATCATCGGGAGATCCGCCTGAACGCCCGCGGCACGGGCCCCGACTTCGCCCGGCTGCGGCGCGTCGCCCGTCGGATCGCGGTGGTGTCCGGCGTGCAGAAGCTCGACAGCCTCCGCGGGGCGCTCGCCGCGCGACTCATCACCGACCTCGTGCTCGACGAGGGGCTCGCGCGACAGCTGATGGCCTGAGGACTCCGGCCCGGGCCCGGACACGCCGCGGGGGCGACGCCGCAGCGCCGCCCCCGCGGAGCGATCACCGGGAGACCGCCTCCTCGCGCGCGGGCTCCGCGTCCCCGAGGTAGGTGCCGGCTCGACGGGCGCGCGAGCGCCACACGAGCGCCCCGACGATGAAGACCAGCCCCACGATCACCGGCAGGATCACGCGGAAGAACTGCTGGATCCCGCCCCACTCGGTGAAGTCGAACTGCTCCGCCTGACCGCCGACGATGTTCCACGTCACGAGCAGCGCCGCGATGAACGCGCCCACGTAGACCATCCCCGTCTTGTGGAAGAAGTAGGTCATGAGCAGGCCGACGATCGCGAGCACCGGCACGAACGGGTAGGCGACGATGACGAGCAGCGACTGCCCCGAGAGGAGCGAGCCGCCCGCCATGAGCGGGATCATGTCGACCAGGATCATCACCAGGATGCCGATGGGCAGCACGATCGCGTTCGCCACCATCTCGCGACGCCGGCCGCCCCGCATGCCCGTCCAGCGCCCCGTGTTGTGCAGGCTCGCCGCGAGCATGAGGAAGAACACCGTGAACGGCAGCAGGTAGACCAGGAACATCACGAAGTGCGTCCCGTTGAGGATGTGCAGCTGCAGGATGTAGAGCCGGAAGTCGGTGTCGAACAGCCAGTCGGACATCACGAGCAGCAGGTAGGCGAACCCGACGCTCGCGATCGCGACCAGCGCCGACTTGCCGACCGCGCTCCACCGGAAGCCCTCGGTCGTGGTGAACCCGTATTCGCGCACCGACTTCTGCGTCCGCTTGCGGGTCACCAGATGCGTCACGACGAGGATCGCCAGGCCGATCAGGCCGTTGAACAGCGCCCAGATCATGATCCCGGAGGTCAGATTCTGCGGGAACAGCGCGCTCGCCGGCACGTACTGCGCCCCGAAGTTGTTGAACCAGTAGAACGTGAGCGCCGGGATCCCGGCCGTCAGGATCGCGCCGACCCACCAGGCGCCCCGGAAGCGCGCGCCCGTGGAGACGGGGACCGCCTGTCGCAGCGACGCGAAGAACCGGGTGCGCAGGAGCAGCGCGCCGACCGCGAAGATCGACAGGATCCCGCCGAGGAACGCGACGAAGGTGCCGGCCTCCTTGAGCCACCAGATCTGCCCGGCGGCGCTGTGCCCGCCGTCGAGGGTCTTGGCGAACCAGTCGGTCGCCTGCCCGACCGCGTCGAAGTCGAACGTCAGCCCCGGGTGGTCGGTGACGGGGCGCACGACCTCGCGGGCGGTGCCGTCGGCGATGCTGCCGTAGACCGTGCCGGCCTTGACCGGCGTGTCGGTGCCGAAGAACTTCTCGAGCTTCTGGCCCGACTGCATCTGCGACGGACTGGGCACGTTCCACATCAGCTGCGAGAACTGCTCCCAGGTGCCGTAGACGACCTTGACGTTCTTCGGGAACTTCGTCGTGCCGTCGGGGGCGACGCCGCCGCCGACGGACGAGCCCTCGAGCACCATCGACTTGTAGCCGTCCGGGATCGCGGCGGCCGCGCTCACGACCGTCCAGCCGCCCATCGAGTGGCCCTCCAGGCCGATGTTGTCCTTGTCGATGAAGTCGAAGGTGCGCAGGTAGGCGAGTGCGGCGGGTCCGCCGTAGCCGGCGTAGAACGCGGCCGGATCGGAGTTGCCGTGCCCGTACTGGTCGATCGCCAGGACCGCGTAGCCGCGGCGTGAGAGCTCGATCGCGAACGCGTCCTGGGTCTCGTTGGTGTTGATGTACCCGTGCACGGCGAGCACCGCCGGCACCTTGTGCTTGACGTCGGCGCCGTTCGGCACGTACAGCCGCCCCGCGATGATGTGGCCGTCGGTGCCGACGAAGCTGGTGTCGCGCACCTGCACCGTGCCGCCGCCGGTCTGCACCCATGCCGCCACGCCGCCGCCGAGCAGCACGAGGCCGATCGCGATGGCGAGGACGACCCAGCTGCGGACGGATGACTTGATGGTCGTCATCTGCTGATCCTCCATTGGATGTGTTCGCCCGGGGCGGGTCCGCTCCGGTTCAGCGCGCGCAGGCGCGCGCCGCCCGACCGCGGTGCGGCCGGGACGTATAAGGGGGCGTCAGGCGGGCGGCTGGTCCTCCTCGACCCAGCCGAGGGTGCGCTGCACCGCCTTCTTCCAGTTGTGGTACTCGCGTCGTCGCCGATCATCGTCGATCGCCGGGGTCCATTGCGCCGCGCGGTGCCAGTTGGCCCGGAGGCTGTCGAGGTCGGGCCAGAAGCCGACTGCCAACCCGGCCGCGTAGGCGGCGCCGAGACACGTCGTCTCGGCGACCATCGGCCGCACGACCGTCACGTCGAGCGCGTCGGCCAGCATCTGCATGAGCAGGTTGTTGGCGGTCATGCCGCCGTCGACCTTGAGCTCGTGCAGCTCCATGCCGGTGTCGGCGATCATGGCGTCGACGACCTCGCGGGTCTGCCAGGCCGACGCCTCGAGCACCGCGCGCGCGATGTGCGCCTTGGTGATGTAGCCGGTCAGTCCGGCGATGACGCCGCGCGCATCGGACCGCCAGTAGGGGGCGAACAGGCCCGAGAAGGCGGGCACGAAGTAGCAGCCGCCGTTGTCCTCCACCGACCCGGCGAGCGTCTCGATCTCGCTCGCCTTCGAGATGATGCCCATCCGATCGCGCAGCCACTGCACGAGCGCGCCCGTGACGGCGATCGACCCCTCGAGGGCGTAGACGGCCGGCTGGTCGCCGAGCCGGTAGGCGACCGTGGTGATGAGTCCGTGCTTCGACTGGACCGGCTTCTCGCCGGTGTTGAGGAGCAGGAAGCTGCCGGTGCCGTAGGTGCTCTTGATGTCGCCGGTGCGGAATCCGGTCTGCCCGAAGAGCGCCGCGTGCTGGTCGCCGAGCGCCCCCGCGACGGGCACGCCCTCCAGCTCCCCGGTGGCGGTGCCGTAGACCTCGGACGAGGAGGCGATCTCGGGGAGCATCGCGGCCGGGATGCGCATCCGGTCGAGGATCGTGCGATCCCAGTCGAGCGTCTCGAGGTTCATGAGCATGGTGCGACTGGCGTTGGTGACGTCGGTCACGTGGCGCCCTCCGTCGGACCCGCCGGTGAGGTTCCAGATCAGCCAGCTGTCCATGGTGCCGAACAGCACCTCGCCGCGCTCGGCCCGCTCGCGGAGGCCGTCGACGTGCTCGAGCAGCCAGAGCAGCTTCGGCCCGCTGAAGTAGGTGGCGAGCGGCAGCCCGGTGCGCTCGCGGAAGCGCTCCTGGCCGACCACGTCGCCCAGCCGCTTGATGAGCTGGTCGGTGCGCGTGTCCTGCCAGACGATCGCATTGAAGACCGGCTCGCCGGTGGCCTTGTCCCAGACGAGGGTCGTCTCGCGCTGGTTGGTGATGCCGATGGCGGCGAGGTCGGCGCGGGTGAGGCCCTCCTGCGCGAGGGCATCGCGGACGACCTGCTGCGTGTTGGTCCAGATCTCGGTGGCGTCGTGCTCCACCAGTCCCGGTCGCGGGAAGATCTGCGCGTGCTCCTGCTGCGCGACGCTGACGATGCTCCCGGCTGCGTCGAACACGATGCAGCGGGTGGACGTGGTCCCCTGATCGATCGCGGCGATGTAGCGCTGGGAGCTCACGAGGTCCTCTCCGGTGAGGGATGGAAATGCCGTTCGACATTGTCGAACATGCGCCGATTATGACGTCGTCGCGGCGAGGGTGTCAAACGCCACGCCGTCACCATCGGTGCGCCCCGAGGTCGCGGGAGACGGCACGGGCGGCATCGCGGACGAAGCCGACCAGCTCCGAGCGCATCCGATCCCGATCGACGCACAGCCGCTCGACCGCGCCCCGGACGCTCATGGCTCCGACGACCAGGTCGCGGTCGTCGCGGATCGGCGCCGCGATCGCGGCCTCGCCGTCGACGAGCTCGCCGATCTCCTGCGCCCAGCCCTGGGCGCGGACCGTCGCGAGCTCCGCCTCCAGCGCGCCCGGGTCGACGAGCGTGCGCGGGGTCAGGGCGGTCCAGTCCTCGAGCTCCGGCTCCCGGCCGGGATCGTTCGCGAGCAGGACCTTGCCGAGCGCGGTCGCGTGCGAGGGCAGCAGCGCGCCGACCTGAAGGGCCTGGATGCTGTCGTCGGGCCGGAAGACATGGTGGACGACGAGCACCTTGCCGTCGTGCAGGGCGCCGATCTGCACGGCCTCGCGACTGCGCGAGGCGAGGGAGTCGGCCCAGTTGATCGCGCGCGTGCGCAGCTCGTTCACGTCGAGGTAGCTGTTGCCGAGGTGCAGCAGGCCGGCCCCGAGCTGGTACTTGCCGGTCGCGCGATCCTGCTCGACGAAGCCGACGTGCTGCAGCGTCGCGAGGATGCCGTGGACGGTGCCCTTCGGGAGCTCGAGGTACTTGGACAGCTCGACGACGCCCAGGCGGCGGTTCCCGCCCGAGGCGAGCAGGTTGAGGATCGACGCCGCTCGCTCGACCGACTGGATGCGTCCCGGCACGGCTGCATCGTATGACAGCGTTCGACATCGTCGACACCGCCGGGTCGCGCGTCAGGCCGTGGCGGCGAGGAGGTAGTCGGCGATGCCGGTCGGTGCGAGGGCGTCCCAGCCGGGCAGCCGCCGGTCGCCGATCGCCCACACCGCCGTCTCCGCGTCGGTCCGCGTGCCGTGCCCGCCGGCGTCGCGATGACCGTGATCGGTCGTGACGAGCACGGTCCACTCGTCCGCATCCGGGCGGGATCGGACGGCGTCGACGAGGTCGCCGACCAGGGCGTCGCAGGCGGCGATCGCGGAGCGGTAGGCGGAGCCGACGCCGTGCACGTGCGCGGCGATGTCGGCCTGCCCGAGGTAGACGAAGCCGGCCCGGATCCCGGGGTCGGCGAGGCGGGAGATCGCGTGCGCCACGACCGCGGCATCCGCACGCTCCCACGACGGGAGGGTCGTCGGGCGTCGACGCGGAAGATATGCCGGGGTGCGCAGGATCGGGCCGCATCCCGATCGCGCGGCGAGCGGCGGCCAGCTGACCGCGGCGAACACGTCGTCGCCGGTGCGCCCGATGCGCTGCAGCACGTCGGGATGGGCGCACAGCCGCCGCGACGGCCACCAGTTGTAGCGCACGCCGTGCCGATCGGCGCCGACCCCGGTGGGGATCGTCGCCCACATCGCGCCCGACATGACCCGGTTGGTGTCGGGGACGCGGGCCGGGGTCAGGAAGCCGCTCTCGGCGAGGTCGTCGAGCCGCGGCGTCGGCACCTCCCGCAGGGTGTCGAGGCGGACCCCGTCGATCCCGATGAGCAGGGCGCGCGAGGTCACGGCCGCACCCTATCGAGCGCGGGTGACCGCTCTACGCTGGGGACATGTCCACGCCGGCGCCGAACCCCGTCGCGATCGCGGTCGCGCAGTTCGCGCCGACCGACGACGAGACCGACAACCTGGAGCGCATCGCGCGCCTCGCGGGGGACGCCGCGAACCGCGGCGCGCTCCTCGTCGTGTTCCCGGAGTACTCCTCCTACTTCTCCGTCGGGATGGCCGGCGCCGAGGCGGTCGAACACGCGCAGTCGCTGCACGGGCCGTTCGCGCGGGCGCTGGCCGAGCTCGCAGCGGAGCTCGGCATCCACCTCGTCGCGGGGATGATCGAGCGCGTCGACGGCGAATCGGAGCGGGTGGCCAACACGCTCGTCGCACTCGGCCCCGACGGCGACCTCGTCGCGCGCTACCGCAAGCTGCATCTCTACGACGCGTTCGGCGCCCGCGAGAGCGACTGGATCGTGCCGGGCCCGGTCGAGGAGCCCGCGGTGTTCGCGTTCGCCGGCTTCACCGTCGGCCTGCAGACCTGCTACGACCTGCGGTTCCCGGAGGTCACCCGCCGGCTCGTCGACGCGGGCGCCGACCTGGTCGCCGTCCCGAGCGAGTGGGTGCGCGGTCCGCTCAAGGAGCTGCACTGGCAGACGCTCGCGACGGCGCGCGCCATCGAGAACACGATCTACCTCGCGGCGGCCGACCATGCGCCGCCGGTGGGGGTCGGGCGCAGCATGATCGTGGATCCCATGGGCGTCGAGGTCGCCGCGCTCGGCGAGCTGAACGCCGAGGTCGCGGTCGCATGGATCACGCCGGACCGCGTCGCGAGCACCCGCGTCGTCAACCCCGCGCTGCGGCTGCGCCGGTTCCGGACGACGACCGACCGCGAAGCCGCACGCTGATCACGATCGCCCAGGTGCCGACCACCCAGATGACGGCGCCGATGCTCGCGACCGGGTCGACGAGCGTGATGATCGCCAGCACGACGCCGAACACGATCGTCAGCACCGAGACGATGTACCCGAGGGCCTTGCGGCCGCCGTCGGTCATGGCGTGGGCCACCGGGAATCCTGCGATGCCGATCGCGACCGCGTAGAACGCGATCAGCGCGAGGAGGAACGTCCCGGCGAGGAGGCCGGCGATCGCGGGGAAGGCGAAGGCGACGATCGCGGCCAGGATCGCGATGATCCCCATCGCCAGGAGCCAGCCCCAGCGCCGGTCGCGGTCGCGCACCCGGACGGCGTGCACGATCTCCAGCACGCCCTCGACGAGCGCGAACGCTGCGAAGAAGTAGACGGCCGCCAGCGCGGTGAGAACCGGCGCGATGAGGGCGAGGACGCCGAACAGCACGGCGCAGATGCCGCGGATGAGCACCAGGACCCACACGGAGCGCGTGATGCGGCCGACGGGATCGACGAGGTCGCCGAGGACGGACGGGCCGTCGGAGTCATGGGCGGGAGACTGCTCGCTGCTGGTCACGGTGAACCCCCTCGGTGCTGGTCGCGGCCAGCCTAGCGAGACGGCGGGGTCGCGCGGCAGAGGAGATGACGACGATTCAGTGCCCGTCGTTGCGGGCGATCAGATCGAACAGGGCGCGCTTGCCGGGCTCCGTGTCGTCGACGTCGGCGTCGGCGCCGCGCTCGAGGAGCGTGACCAGGGCGGCGGTGGTCGCGTTGACGTCGACGTGCGATGCCGTCACGGCCGCGCCCGCCATATATGCCGAGAGGAACGCCGCCAGCTCGTCCAGACGGATGTCGGGGCGGATCATGCCGACCTCCTGCATGTCCGCGAGGAACCGGGGATCCGCGCCCAGCTGGGGGAAGTACTCGGTGTCGTGCGTGGCGCGCATGATCTGGGTGAGGCTCTCGCCGTCCTCGAGGTACAGGGCCCGGGCGAGCGGGCGCTCGTGCAGGGCGCCGAGGGAGTAGTGGTAGATCCGCGAGAGCAGCCCGCCCGCGGGGTCGCGCTCGATGTTGTCGGCGATGATGCGGCGGATCCCGGCGAACTCGCGGTTCAGCAGGTCCATGAGCAGGTGCTCGCGCGTCGTGTAGGCCTCGTCGATCTCGGCCGGGTCCACACCGGCGTGGTGGGCGATGGCGCGGGTCGATGCCGCGGCGAGTCCGTCGTTGATGACGATGTCGCTCGCGGCGTCCAGGATGCGGTCGCGCAGACTGCCGTTCATGGTCGCGGCGGTGCCCCTTCGGGTCGGGTCCCGGTCAGCATATGCGTTTCCATGGAACCGTCTGTGCACCCCGAGCGGGTGACCCGCGGGTGACTCATCGCATCGTGTCGGCCAGCGCGGCGAGCCGGGCCGTGGCCTCCTCGAGCACCTCGGTGCGCTTGCAGAACGCGAACCGCAGCAACGACCGCGCGGGGCGTCGATGCTCCGGGCGGATGAACGCCGTGACGGGGATCGCGACGACGCCCGCCAGCTCGGGCAGCCGCCGGCAGAGCTCGACGGCGTCGTCGGAGCCCAGGGGTGCGGCGTCGGCGATCACGAAGTAGGAGCCGCGCGGCCGGGCGACCGCGAATCCCGCCGCACGGAGTCCCTCGCTCAGCAGGTCGCGCTTCGACCCGAGTGTCGCCGCCGCCTGCGTGAAGAACGAGGTCGGCATCCGAAGACCGGCCGCGATCGCGGGCTGGAACGGCGCCGCGTTGACGTAGGTGAGGAACTGCTTGACCGCGAGGATCGGCCCGAGCAGAGCGGGCGGGGCGACGACCCAGCCGACCTTCCATCCCGTCGTCGCGAAGGTCTTGCCGCCGCTCGAGATGGTGACCGTGCGCTCCCGAGCGCCGGGGAGCGTGCTGATCGGGATGTGCGCGGCGCCGTCATAGGTGAGGTGCTCGTAGACCTCGTCGGTGACGATGAGCGCGTCGTGTCGGTGCGCGAGCTCCACGATGAGCTCGAGCGTCGCCCGGTCGAGCACCGTGCCGGTCGGATTGTGGGGGCTGTTGACGAGGATCACGCGGGTGCGGTCGGTCACGGCGGCGCGGAGCTCGTCGTGGTCGGGCGCGAAGTCCGGCCAGCGCAGGGCGACGCCGACGTGCCGCCCGCCGGCGAGCGCGATCATGGCGCCGTACGAGTCGTAGAACGGCTCGAACGTGACGACCTCGTCGCCCGGTTCGAGCAGCCCGAGGAGCGCGGCGGCGATCGCCTCCGTCGCGCCGGCCGTGACGAGGACCTCGGTGTCGGGGTCGGCGGCCGCCGCCTCGCCGTAGAAGCGGCGCTGGTGCTCGGCGATCGCCTCGCGGAGCACCGGCATCCCGATGCCCGGCGGGTACTGGTTGAGACCGTCGTCGATCGCCCGCTTGGCGGCGTCGAGGACCTCGCGCGGTCCGTCCTCGTCGGGGAACCCCTGACCGAGGTTGATCGCCCCCTTCGCGACGGCGAGCGCCGACATCTCGGCGAAGATCGTGGAACTCATCCGGCCGGCGTCGTCGAGCAGCATCGCGCCGCGGGCGGCTCGCGACCAGGCTCCGGTGACCGTCACCTCTGTCACGATACGCGCGGGGAAGGACGCGGCGGCGAGGCGAGCCGGGCGGGTGCGCTGCTGCGGCGCGGGCGGCCTCGGCGTGCTGTCGCCGCGTCGAAACGTCGCAAAGTGCTGCCGACGCCGGTTCAGAACAGCATTTCGCGACGTCTCGATGGCGGCACCCGGTCTGTGGACGACTCGGACGCTGAGCCGCGCTCGTGTCGTACCGTCGATGCATGCGGATCGCGGCCATCGCCCTCGTCGCCGCGGCGGCGCTGGTGCTGACCGGCTGCACGCCGGGTGCGCATCCTTCGGCGACGCCGTCACCGAAGGCGACTCCGGTGTTCCGGTCGGATGCGGAAGCGCTGGCGGCAGCAGAGAAGGCGTACAAGTCCTACTTGCGGGTGTCGGACTCCGTCGCGGCCTCAGGTGGCGCCGACCCCAATCGTCTGGCGCCCTACGTGACGACCAGACGACTCAAAGTCGAGAGAGAAGGCGCCAAGCTTCTTCAAGATCGAAAGCTCCATCTGGTCGGCACCACAACCGTTTCTCACTCGCAACTACAACAAGTCGTGGGCGGACCCACTACGCGTGTGACCTTCTACACCTGCTGGGACGTCTCGGCCGTCCGTGTGCTGGACGCGAACGGCACGGATGTGACGCCTACGTCGCGCAAAGACAAGACGACCCTGGAGGTGCAGATGGTCACACGAGGGACCGGCGGCTCACTCCTCCTCGATTCGGATTCTCCGTGGTCAGGTGGATCCCTGTGCTCGTAGTGGCGGCCCTGATAACGAGTGCTTTGATCGGTGCCGCACCTGCATCTACGGCGTGCTCCGACGCGGCGCGAGCGTCTGGACTCTGTGTCGATGGCACGGGAGCAGGAGACCACGTCGAGGTTCGCGTCTCCGACAGTTCAGGTGGTCGAGCTAACGGAAGGAGCAGCAATCGGGGTGGGCCCGGAACTGGAGCTTCGCGTGATTCAGGGCCCACGAGTCCCGGTACACCGCCAGCCCCACCCTGCGCCGCTCTCGGGCTCTGCCGGGAGGACTTCACCGTCACCGTCCCCGGGGACGGCGCCAGCCCCATCACGCTGAACGACATCGCGTCGTTCCGGCCCGCGCCGGGGACGGACCACATGGAGCCAGACGGCTGGGCGGTCGCCGGGCTCGACACCAACTTCTACGCCGTCGCGCCGTCGCAGATCGTGCCCGGCACGTTGCTCGGTCGGCCCGCCGAGGTTCGGTTCACCGCGGTCGGCTTCCACTGGGACTACGGCGACGGCACCTCCGCGAGCCGGCGGACCGCGGGGTGGACCTGGCAGCAGCTCCGGACGCCCGAGTTCGGCCCCACGCCGACCAGCCACGTCTACTCCCGCGTCGGCGAGTACACGATCCGGCTGCAGATCGACTACCGCGCCGAGTACCGCTTCGATGCGCCCGACTTCGTGCCGATCTCCGGCACCATCGCGCTGCCGGCCAACGACCTGCACATCACGGTGGGCGACGCGAAGACGGTGCTCGTCAACCGCGACTGCGCGGCCGACCCGCACGGGCCCGGTTGTTGAGCGCTTGTTATGGCGTGCGGAAGTAGGCTCCCAGCGCCGGCTTATTCAACGTTCAGCTAGGGGATGGATGCTGGCGGAGCTCGCGAAAGGAGCAGCCACACAGATGTCCGACCCCACGCACACGCCCGACGACCACGAGAAGGCCGACCAGCCCGAGGTCCCGGCCGCGGACGGAACTCCGACCTCCGACGCCCCGACGTCGGATGCTCCCGCCGGCGGCAGCGCCGACTCCGCAGGGGCGATGACCGAGAGCGCGACCGGCTCGGCGACCGACTCCGAGCCCCCGGCCTCCACCTACACGGGTCCGACGGCCTCCGCACCCGACGCCTTCGCGGCGCCGCATCCTGACCAGCAGCCGACCGCCCAGTACCCGTCCGCTCCTCTCGCAGGGTCGCACCCGGCTCCCTCCGGTCCGCCGATCTCCACGACTCCCGGCACCGCGCACCCCGGCATCGCCGGCGCTCCGGCTCCGGGTCCGACCGCCGGAGGCACCGGCGCCGCGACGGCCACGAAGGACAAGAAGCGCTCCCTCGCGGTCCCCGTCGTCATCGCGCTCGTCGCCGGTGCGCTCGTCGGCGGCGGCTCCGCGGCCGGTGTCTCGGCCCTCATGAACCACAACGGGTCGACCGGGGCCACGACGAGCTCCGGCTCACCGCAGACCATCACGATCAACGACACCGGTGACGTCAACGCGGTCACCGCGATCGCCAAGAAGGCCGGACCCTCGGTGGTGACGATCAACGTCAGCGCGGGCCAGTCGGCCGGCACGGGGTCGGGCGTCGTCCTCAGCTCCGACGGCTACGTGCTCACCAATACCCACGTCGTCACCCTCGACGGGGAATCCGGCAGCGGATCGGTCGAGGTCACCACCTACGACGGCAAGCTCTACAAGGCGAAGGTCATCGGCACCGACCCCATCGTCGACCTCGCGGTGATCAAGCTGCAGGATGCGAGCGGCCTCACCCCGATCGAGTGGGGCGACTCCGCGAAGCTCAACGTCGGCGACCGGGTCGTCGCGATCGGGGCCCCGCTCGGTCTCTCCAACACCGTGACCGACGGCATCGTCAGTGCGCTCAACCGCAGCATCCAGATCCAGTCGTCCGCGGCGCCCAACAACGGCGGCGACCAGTCGAGCCCGAACGGCAACGGCGGCAACGGCCCGTTCAACTTCTGGAACTTCGGTAACGGCGACGGCAGCAACGGGAACGGCAACGGGAACGGGAACGGGAACGGGAACGGGAACGGCGGCAGCGTCCAGGGCCAGGGGAACCAGATCTCGCTCCCGGTGATCCAGACCGACGCGGCGATCAACCCCGGCAACTCCGGCGGGGCGCTCGTCGACGACGCCGGTCGGCTCGTGGGCATCAACGTCGCCATCGCCAGCACCGGCAGCACCGACACCTCCGGCCAGTCCGGCTCCATCGGCGTGGGCTTCGCCGTGCCGGCGGACCTCGCGCACCGGATCGCCGATGAGATCCGCAAGACCGGCAAGGGCACGCACGGTCTGCTCGGCGCGTCGGTGCAGGACGCCACCGCCGACAACAGCTCGACGGTCGGGGCGATGATCGCGAGTGTCACGGGCAGTGGCGCGGCGGCCTCCGCCGGTCTGCAGAAGGGCGATGTCGTCACGGGCATCGGCGCGCAGGGCGGTCCGACCATCCCCATCACCTCGAGCACCGACCTGACGGCGCAGGTGCGCTACTTCGCCCCGGGCACCAAGGTGACCATCACCTACATGCGCGACGGCAAGGCCGCGACGGCGAACGTGACCCTCGGCACCCTCTCCAGCTGAGGTCGCGCGGCACGACGAACGGGGGCTCGGCGACGGGCCCCCGTTCCGCTGTGCGCGTCCGGGCGGCTGATAGCGTCGGAGTCCGATCCACGAGAGCGAGGCCCTCATGGCGGCGACGCCCGACGACCATCCCGGCGTCTCGTACGTGATGCCCGTGCTGAACGAGGCGGACTACATCGAGGCCGCGGTCGCGAGCATCGTGGCGCAGCAGTACCCGGGCGAGTGGGAGCTGGTGCTCGCCGTCGGCCCGTCGACCGACGGCACCGACGCGGTCGTCGCGCGGATCATGGCCCAGGATGCGCGCATCCGGACCGTGCAGAACCCGGGGATGGACATCCCGATCGGGCTCAACCGCGCGATCGAGGCCAGTCGGCATCCGATCATCGTGCGGGTCGACGCGCACACGCAGCTCGCCGACGGGTACACCGCGCGCGGCGTCGCCGACCTCGCGCGCACCGGCGCCGCCAGCCTCGGCGGGATCATGTACGCGACCGGCAGGCCCGGCTTCCAGGCGGCCGTCGCCCGCGCCTACAACAGCCGGTTCGGTCTCGGTGGCGGCGCCTACCACGGTGATCACGCCGTCGAGGGTCCGGCGGAATCCGCCTACATGGGCATCATGCGCGCCGACGTCCTGCGCGAGGTCGGCGGCTTCGACGAGACGCTCCGCCGCGGCGAGGACTGGGAGCTGAACTTCCGGCTCCGGCAGGCCGGCCACTTAGTCTGGCTCGACCCGCTGCTGCGGGTCACCTACTGGCCGCGCAACACCTGGCGCAAGCTCGCGCGGCAGTTCGTCGCGACCGGGATCTGGCGGGGGGAGCTGGTGCGCCGGCTCGGCGGGCGCAACCCGCTCCGCTTCTTCGCGCCGCCGGTCCTCGTCATCAACGTCGTCCTCGCGTTCGTCGCGATCCCGCTGCACGCCACCGGCCTCCTGCACGACTGGTGGGGCTGGGTGCTCGCGCTCGTCTACGTGCCGCCCGTGCTGTACCTGGGCCTGCTCGCCGTCGCCGCCATTCGTCAGGGCGGCGGTCTGCTCGACTGGCTGCGATTCGCGCTCGCGACGGCGACGATGCACCTGAGCTGGGGCGTCGGGTTCCTGATCGGGGTGACGCGCGGGGCGCGGGATGCGGTGGATCGGTCGCGGACCGAGTCGTAGCGGGAACCGGTTGGTCGAGATCAGGTCTCCGTGGCGCTGATGTCGACACGTTCGATCAGCGGAGCCAGCCCTCCGCGATCAGGCGCTCGACGACGCGCTCCCCGGCGCGTCCGTCGTCGAAGGGGGTGAAGCGGGTCTTCCAGTCGGCGCGTCGATCTGCGAACTCCGGCGCGCCACCCGCGGCGTCGACGAGCGCGCCGTGGAGCTCCTCCCGGGTGGAGATCACCGGTCCGGGCGCCTCGGCGAGCAGGTCGAAGTAGAACCCGCGGAGGTCCTCGCTGTAGTGGGCGAGGTCGGGGGTGAAGAAGATCATCGGCTTGCCGGTCGCGGCGAAGTCGAACATCGACGACGAGTAGTCGGTGACCAGCACGTCGGCGACGAGCAGCAGCTCGGCCATGCTCGGGTAGCTGGTCACGTCCAGCAGCCGGTCACCCACGACGTCCTGCCCGTAGCGCAGCGTGCGCGAGTGGCCCCGGACGAGGAGGACGTGATCCGGCCCGAGCTCGTCGGCGAAGCGCGCGAGGTCGAGATAGTCGACCATCTCGGTGCGGTCGTCGCGCCAGGTGGGCGCGTACAGGACGGCGCGTGCGCCCGCGGGGACGCCGAGCCGGCTCCGCACCTCCCCGGCGCGGCCCGACTGCGCGAACACGTCGTTGCGCGGGTAGCCGGTCTGCCAGATCGGATTCTCGACGGCGTACGCCCGCCGGAAGATCTCGGCGCTGTAGGGGTTCTGAGCGAGCAGCGCGTCCCATCGGCCGCGTTCCCGCAGCACCGCGAGGCGGGTGCGGATTCCGCGCACCCCGCTCCGGGCGCGGTCGAGGGCCAACCGCTTCAGCATGGTCCCGTGCCAGGTCTGCAGCACGTGCTGCCCCTCGCGGCGCCGGTAGCGCTTGCGGAGCCAGTCGTTCACGACGAGCACCCGCGCCGTCGCGCGGACCCTCCACCACTCCCGCGAGCCCTCCACGATCGCGACGCCGCCCTCCGGCACGGCGACCGAACGGTCGACGATGCTCCAGTAGCGGGCGGTCCCGGGCCGGGAGGTCGCCAGCGCGTCGGCGACGCCCCCCGGATTGTCGGCGGTGCTCTGCCCGTAGAAGCTCTCGAGGAACACCGCGTCCTCGAGCGGCCGGCGGTCGCGGCGGTAGGCCCTCTCGAGCGCCCGCTGTGCCGCCGGCCCGCGCTCGTCGTCCTCCAGAGGTGGTGCGATGCGCACCACCAGGCCGCCCCCGGCGACCACGACCCGCGCGCGGAACAGTGGATGCCGCAGCTCGGCGGGCGGCTCCGACTCCACCGCGACGCGCGTGCTGACGGGCGCGCCGTCGGCGGCGGCGAGACCCAGCCGGTAATCGCCCGACGGCAGCGCGAGCGGACCCGAGCCCCACCGCGCGCCGAGCAGCGGGAACGCGCCGTCGTCCTCCGCGACCCGCGAGCGTGCTCCTTCGAGCGAGAGCGGCCCGTCGTGCGCGACGGTCACCCGGAGCCGGTCGCCGTCGAAGGCCAGATCGGTGACGACGGGCCGCGGGGTCGGCGGCTCGCCCCGGTCGATCCCGTCGGCGGTCGCCCCGGGAACGGCGACGCGGGCGAGGATCTCCGCGAGCACCCGCTCGGTCGCGCGGCCGTCGAGCCGGTCGACGTGCTCGTCGCGCAGCCAGCGCACCCGTGTCGTGTCGGCCGGCGCGTCGAGCCGGTCGAGCACGTTCGCCCAGGTGGTCACGTAGTCGCCGCCGGTCAGCTCCCGGTAGTTCTGGTAGAGGCCGCGGCTCTGCGCGTAGAGCTCGACGTCGGGGGCGAAGAACACGACCCGGCCGCGATCGGGGGCGGCGCCGACGGCGTAGTCGTAGGCGATCGAGGAGTAGTCGGTCACGAGCGAGTCGATGGCGGGCAGGGCGGGCGTGATCTCGGGGAGCACGGCGGGCGACAGCATCCGCACCCTGTGCGACACCGCCGGCCCGCGCGCGTAATCGCCGGCGCCGAGCGGATGCGTCCGCACCAGCAGCACGGCATCCGTCCGCTCCAGCCAGGCGGCGATCGCGTCCCAGTCGCGGGCGGAGGGCGCGCCCGGGTCGCTGAGCCCGTCGCGCCAGGTCGGCGCGTAGAGGACCAGACGCGCAGCGCTCGGCACGGGTCCGACGGCGTTGACGATGCGGTCCCGCGCGCTCGCGGCGCGTTCCTCCGCGCTCCCGATCAGCAGCGCGTCGTCGCGCGGGTCGCCCGTCACGACGACGGCGTCGTCGCGCACGCCGAACGCCGAGCGGATGCGGTCGGCGACGAGCTCCGACGCCACGGGGAAGAGCCCGATGCCCCGGCCGGCGAGGCCGTAGGCGCGGCGCATGATCGACCGGATCATCGGATGGTCGGGCAGCACCGGCAGACGCAGCGCCGCGGGGGAGTCGAGGTGCAGTTTCTTCAGCGGGATGCCGTGCCAGAGCTGCACGGTGAAGGCGCCGCGCGTGCCGTAGCGGTTGACGTCGCCGAAGCCGTGCGTGACCACCGCGACCCGCGCTCGGAGGGTGAGGAGGAATCCGCCCCACCCCTTCTTGGGCTCGGCGTCGAAGCCGAGCCCTCGCGCGACCGCGAGCTCGGCGTCGCTCGAGGCGAGCCAGACGAGCCGGACGTCCGCGGGCAGCCGCGTGCGGGCCACCCGGTAGAGGGGGAGCGCTCCCTCGCCGACGCCCGTGCCCGATCCGAACACCCACAGCCGGGGATTCCTCGGCACGACGAACGAGAGCGCGGCGCCGAGCGCATAGAGGGGCAGCCGGATGAGCTTCGTCGCGTTGCCGGCTGCGAACGTGAAGCTCGCCATTTTCAAAGATCGAGTCTGGCACGATGGGGCGCCTGGCCACAGAACCCGTCCAGGAGGGGATCCGGCATGTCGGTGCTCAGCGACCTCAGGGCCGCTCGCAAGCTGATCGGCAACGCCGTCCAGTCGCGGTCGACCCGCCGTGAGCTCGCCGTGAACCCGCCGGCGGCCCCCGCACCCCGCTCCGTCCAGGTCCTGGTGTACTTCGCCGACACCCGCGTGAACCTCTACCAGGTCCGCCAGTGGTACGCGCCGCTCGCCGAGCTGGCCGCCACCCACCCGGTCGCGATCATGACGCGGAGCCCGGGGGCGACCCTCAGCATCGCCGAGGAATCGCCGTTGCCCGTCGTCTACTGCCGGGCGGTGACCGACGTCGAGCAGTTCCTCGCGGCGCAGGACGTGCGGATCGTGCTCTACGTCAACCAGAACCAGAAGAACTTCCAGATGTTCCGGTACGGCCGGATGTGGCACGTGTTCATCAACCACGGCGAGTCCGACAAGATGTACATGACCACGAATCAGTTCAAGGCGTACGACTACGCGTTCGTGGCGGGGGATGCGGCCCTCGACCGGCTGCGCCGCAAGCTCTGGGACTTCGACCTCGAGAAGAGGGCGATCGCGATCGGGCGCCCGCAGACCGATCACCTCACCGGTGTGCTGCCCTACACGCCTGACGAGCGCCTCACCGTGCTCTACGCGCCGACCTGGGAGGGCGACCGGCCCGCCGCCGAATACGGATCGGTGCTCACCCACGGCGTCGCGCTCGCGGAGGCGCTGCTCGCCTCGCCGCGGCATCGCCTGATCTACCGCCCGCACCCGCGTTCCGGGGTCGTGTCGCCGGAGTACGGCGAGGCGAACCAGCGCATCATCCGCGCCATCGCGGCGGCCAACGCGGCCGATCCGCGGGCGCAGCACGTGTACGACGATGGGCCGGCTCTCGGCTGGCAGCTCGCCGCGGCCGACGTCGCGATCACCGACGTCTCGGCGATGGTCTACGACCGCCTCGCGACCGGCAAACCGATCGTGGTCACCCGTCCCGTCTCGCCGGATGCGGAGCTCGACCTCGCCGGCTATCTCGGCTCCGCCGTGTGGCTGGACGCGTCGGCCGCGGGCGATGTCGTCGCGGTCGTGCAGCGCGCCCTCGACGACCCCGAGGCGCGGGCCACCCTCGCACGCTGGGCGGAGCGGCACTTCGGCGACATCACGCCCGGGGCGGCGACGGCCCGCTTCCACGCGGCGATCGAGCGGTTGATGGGCGAGTGGGAGCGGTTCGCGGCCGAGCACGCGGACGATCCCGATGCGAACGACGTCGATTCGGACGAGTTCGACGAGTTCGATCCCGAGGGGATGCCGGCGCGCGAGTGAGCGCTGACCCCCGCCCGGGTCACGCCCGCAGCATCACGTTCCGGTAACGCTGAGGAGGAGTTCACACAGCCGACCCCGGCGGTTCACCTCCACCCGGGTAGCCGCTCAGACGCGGCCGCCAACGTGGCTTCCACGGGGGTCTCCGCCCTCAGGAAGAGGGCTTCGTGACGGATGCAGCGCGCACTCCGGGGGATCTCCCGCTGGCGTGGGTCGAATCCCCCCTGCAGCTGCTCTGCGCGGCCGAGTTCGCCGCCGCTCACGGCCTCCGCATCCGCGTCGCGTTCCGGTTGAGCGGGCCCCAGATGTCCGCGACCGCCGCCGAGCTCCTGCAGCGCGGCGCCCCGTTCGTCCGCGCCGAGCCGTACTACGGCGTGCCGTGGGGCCTGCTGGCCGAGCACCGCGACTGGATCGTCGGGGACGGCTTCTCGGGTCAGTTCCGGTCCGCGATGTCCGCTCTCCATCCGCGCACCGTGACGCTCGTCGACGACGGCACCATGTCGATCCATCTCGCCGATGCCCTCGCCGGCCGCGTCGACTACGCGCGTCCGGGGCAGCACGAGTCGGTCCTCAAGACGGTGCTGGGCGGCCTCGCCCGTGCGCGCATGCGGCGGCTCGCCCGTCGCGGCCGGCTCGGCATGTTCACGGCCTTCTCGGACCACCCGTCGATCGCCGGGCTCACGGAGCTCGGGGTCCAGGTCCGCACCGACGCCTTCGGCTGGGTGCGTGCCCACGCCAAGCCCATCGCCCTGCCCGGGAGCCGCGTCGTCCTCGGCAGCGCCGCGGTGGTCGACGGCGCGCTCGAGCCTGAGGCGTACCTCGACTGGCTGCGTTCGGTGGTCGCGCACAGCGACGACGACCGTCCCGCCGCGTACCTGCCGCATCGCCGCGAGGCCGACGGGATGCTCACCCGCGTCGCGGCACTGCCCGGCGTCGAGATCGTGCGCACGGGCCTCCCCGTCGAGCTCGCGCTCGCCGGGACCGCGGAGCCGCTCGAGATCGTCTCGCTGCGCTCCACGGCCGCGCTCACCCTGCGCCGCGTCCTCGCGGGGAGCGGTTCCCGCGTCCGCATCCAGGTCGCCGCGTGACGGGCGCCCGCGGCGAGGTCGTCGCCCTCATCCCGGCGCGCGGCGGATCGCAGGGCGTGCCGCGCAAGAACCTGCGCCGCGTGGGCGGGGTGCCGCTCCTCGGCCGGGCGATCGGCAGCGCGCTCGCCGCGTCGCACATCGACCGGGTCGTCGTGTCGACCGACGATCCCGAGATCGCGGCCGTCGCGCGGGAGTGGGGGGCCGAGATCGTCGACCGGCCGGCGGCCATCTCCGGCAGCACCGCGAGCTCCGAGAGCGCCCTCCTGCACGGTCTGGACGTGCTCGGGGTCGATCGCGGGGTCCTCGTGTTCATCCAGGCGACCTCGCCGTTCATCGACCCGGTCGACCTGGATGCCGCGGTCCAGCGCGTCATCGACGGCGACGCCGACTCCCTCTTCTCCGCCGTCGAGTCGTGGGGATTCATCTGGCGCGACGGCGTCGACGGGGCGGTCGGGGTGAACCACGACCTCCGGGTCCGCCCGCGCCGCCAGGACCGCGAGATGGAGTACCTCGAGACCGGGGCGTTCTACGTCATGGACGTGGAGGGCTTCCGACGCGCCGAGCACCGCTTCTTCGGCCGCGTCGGCATCGCCGTCGTCCCGGAGCACTCGGCCATCGAGATCGACACGGAGCAGCAGCTCGCCATCTCGTCGGCGCTCGCCCCGCTGGTCTCGCCC
Organism: Pseudolysinimonas sp.; assembly: GCF_051954455.1. Lineage (GTDB taxonomy): Bacteria > Actinomycetota > Actinomycetes > Actinomycetales > Microbacteriaceae > Pseudolysinimonas. Next base: position 37,637 of record NZ_JBQCHS010000030.1, read on the forward strand.
GCCGCTCCGCTCGACGTGGAGGCGATCGTCACCGACTTCGACGGCGTCCACACCGACGACCACGCCTACGTCGATCAGGACGGCCACGAGTTCGTCGCGGTGAGCAGGGAGGACGGGATGGGCGTCTCGCTCCTGCGCCGGGCCGGCGTGCCGCTCCTCATCCTCTCGACCGAGACCAACCCGGTTGTGAGAGCGCGCGCCGCCAAGCTCGGCGTGGACGTCATCCAGGGCCTCGACGACAAGGGGGCCGCGCTCGCCGCGTGGGCTGCCCGCACCGGCATCGACCTCGAGCGGGTCGCCTACCTCGGCAACGACGTCAACGACCTCGGCTGCTTCGACCTGGTCGGCTGGCCCGTCGCCGTGCCCGACGCCCACCCGCGCGTGCTGGCATCCGCCCGCATCGTGCTGAGCCGGCCGGGCGGCGACGGCGCCGTCCGCGAGCTGGCCGAACGCGTCCTCCGGTCCCTCGAGAGTAGAAGGAAGGTCTCATGACCGTGCACATCGGATCCACCCCGGTCGGCGCCGGCCACCCGGCCTATGTGATCGCCGAGATCGGCCTCAACCACAACGGCGACGTCGAGCTCGCCAAGCGGCTGATCGACGTCGCCGCGGACGCGGGTGCGCAGGCGGTCAAGTTCCAGAAGCGCACCCCCGAGATCTCCACCCCGGAGCACATGCGCGACGTGCCGCGCGACACCCCTTGGGGCACCATGACCTACCTGGAGTACCGCTACTGGGTCGAGTTCGACCGCGAGCAGTACGTCGAGATCGGCGACTACGCGACCATGCGCGGCCTGCACTGGTTCGCCTCGCCGTGGGATGTGCCGGCGGCCGAGTTCCTCGAGGACCTCAACGTCGTCGCGCACAAGGTCGCCTCCGCGAGCGTCACCGACCACCAGCTCCTGCGCTCCCTCGCCTCGACCGGCAAGCCGATCATCCTCTCGACCGGCATGTCGACGTACGAGCAGATCGACGCGGCCGTCGACATCCTCGGCACCGAGTACCTCGTCATCCTGCACGCGACCTCCACCTACCCGCTCCCGCCGGAGGAGGCCAACCTGCGCATGATCCCGACCCTCCAGGAGCGCTACCCCGGCGTCCCGGTCGGCTACTCGGGCCACGAGCGCGGGCTGCAGATCTCGCTGGCCGCCGTCACGCTCGGTGCCGTCATGGTCGAGCGCCACATCACGCTCGACCGCGCGATGTGGGGCTCCGACCACGCCGCCTCGCTCGAGCCCACCGGCCTCGAGCACCTCGTGCGCGACATCCGCATCATCGAGGAGGCTCTGGGCGACGGGGTGAAGCGCGTCATGCCGGGCGAACTCGCGCCGCAGGCGAAGCTCCGCCGCGTCACCGTCTAGGTGTCCGTGAGGTTCGTCGCGGTCGCGGACTCGGACTCCTACCTGAAGTGGGGCGCGTCGTTCTCGACCGCGCTCCCCGCGGGGTGGACCTTCCGCCAGCTCGTCGTCGAGTCGCCCGTGGTGGTGAGCGACGCGCAGCTCGCCGCGGCGGTCGCGGTGAGCGGGATCGACCCCGCCGCCGTGCCGCGCGTCCGGGCGATCGAGCTCGCCGCGGCGCTCGAGGCGGAGGCGCCGGACGTCGTGCTCGTGGCGATGCGCGGCCCCGGCGCGCAGGTCGCCATCCGGCTGGCGACGGAGATGGCGGACCGCCCGGTCGTCCTCGCGGGGCTGCCGGGGATCTCGGTGCCGGCGACCCGCAAAGCGATCATCTTCCGTCGGCAGGCCGACCTGTTCGTGCTGCACAGCAGGCGAGAGATCCGGGACTTCACCGCGCTCGCGAACGCCCACGGCTGGGACCGCGCCTTCGGGCTCGCGACGCTCCCGTTCGTCGAGCGCCGACCCGCCCCGGGCGGCACCGACCTCGTCTTCGCGGTGCAGGCGATCGTGCCCCGCCTGCACGCCGACCGGACGCGCGTCGCGCGGATGCTCGTGGCGGCCGCGAAGGCCGCTCCCGGTCGGCGCGTGGTCGTCAAGCTCCGTGCGGCATCGGGCGAGCGGCAGACCCACGACGAGGAGGACGGCTACCCCGAGCTGCTCGCGGCCCTCGGGCCGCTGCCGCAGAACCTCGTCCTCTCGACCGCGTCGATGAGTGCCGCGCTCGATACCGCGGAGGGTCTCGTGACCGTGAGCTCGACGGCCGCGATCGAGGCCATCGCGCGCGGTGTGCCGGTGATCGCGCTCGACACGTTCGGCGTGTCCGAGGAGCTCATCAACCCGGTGTTCGAGGGCAGCGGCCTGTTCGGCGACGAGGGCGACGTGATCGCGCGGCGGTTCCGGCATCCCGATCCGGCGTGGCTCGACGACAACTACTTCCATCCCGCGGCCGACGACGACTGGCTGCCCCGGGTCGAGGCGCTGGTCGATGCGCGGCGCCGCGGCGAGCTGGCGCCGGCACCCGCGACGCGTCAGCGCGGAGGCGGCCTGCGGCTCGCCTGGCACCGGCAGCGGGCCTTCGGACCCGACGGCACCTGGGCGGGCCGACTGGCGCTTCTCGTCGGGCACCCCGCGCGACTCGCGGTGCGCGCGCTGCGCGGGGCTCGCCGAGCCGTCAGGCGGGGTCCTGCGCCGGATCGCCCGGCGGATCGATCGGCGGGTCCGACGGTGTCGACGGGAGCGCCCGAGGCCGCCGAGCCGGCAGGGGCAGGCGCCCCGGGAGGCGGCGGACCGGGCCCGGCACGCTGATCCGGCGACCGCCCTCGGACCGCGGACGCGGCGCGAGCTCGGCGGGGAACTCCCGCGGCGCGGGTCCGAACGCCTCACGTGCGGCCTGGACGACCCGGCGGCCCAGCAGATGGTTCCCGGTGCCACCGACGACCGCCCCGATCCCGAACGGCAGAGCGCGACCGACGACGGAACCGCCCTGCGTGACGGCGACGCGGCGCAGGAACGCCGCGCGGATGCGCTCGGCGATCTGATCGACGGCCACCTTCGGCAGCTGCTTCGTGACCATCTCGCCCCAGAACCGGCTTCGCGGGGCACCGCCGGTCGCCTGCGCGGCGAGCTGCTTCACGAGGTCCTGCCCGCCGGCGCCGAGGAGGAGGGCCATCACGAGCGTGCGCGAGCGATCCGGGTCGGAGAGCGCGATCCCGTGCACCTCGGTCACCGACTGCGCGAAGAGCGTCGTCGCCTCGAAGAAGCCCAGGGTCTCGGCGGCGGAGACCGCGAGCGACGCGGCGGTGCCGACGGCGGGGAGGGCCGCGACGACGCCGACGCCGGCTCCGCCGCCCGTCACGGCCAGGAGGTAGCGGCGCTCGAGGGAGCGGATGAGCTCCTCGGGCGTCGCGTTCGGATGCATCGAGCGCAGGACCCGGATGTGCGCGAGCACGGCGGGGCGCTGGATCGACAGCACGCGGTCCACCGCGCGTGCCATGCGCGGGTCGACGTGGGCGGGTTCGAGGTCAGGCATCCCGGACAACGTAGTCCGCGTTGTACGCGTTCACGACGTCCTGGATGGGACCGTCCAGCTTCAGGCTCCCCTTGTCGAGGTAGAGCCCCCGCGTGCAGAAGCGGAGGAGGTCCTTCTCGCTGTGCGAGACGAAGAAAAGGGTGCGCCCACCGGCCAGCATCTCGTCGATCCGGCGGTAGCACTTCTCGCGGAACGCCTTGTCGCCCACCGCGAGCACTTCGTCCACGAGCATGACGGGCTCGTCCAGGCGCGCGATCACCGAGAAGGCGATGCGCACCTTCATGCCGCTCGACAGGTGCTTGTAGGGGGTGTCGACGAAGTCGCCGATCTCGGCGAAGTCGATGATGTCGTCGAACGCGGCGTCGATCTCGCGCTTCGTCATCCCGTGCAGACCCGCCGTCAGGTAGACGTTGTCGCGCACGCTCAGGTCGTTGACGAAGCCGCCCGTGATCTCGATGAGCGGGGCGACGCCGCCGATCACCTCGACGTGCCCCTCGTCGGGCAGCATCACGCGCGCGACGAGCTTGAGCAGGGTCGACTTGCCCTGCCCGTTGCGACCGACGACGCCGATCGCCTCGCCCGGCCGCACCTCGAACGACACGTTGCGCAGGGCCCAGAACTCGCCGGGCCGGGTGCGCCGGGAGCGGTCGCCGAACAGGTCCTTGAAGTTGCGTCGCCCGGAGCGGTTGCGCTTGAACCGGATGCCGACCCGCTCGACGCGGATGGAGCCCTCGGGCAGCGGGGCCGCCATCAGATCTCCTTCAGCACGGTGCGGATGCTGCCGCGGAACACGAAGATGCCGATGACGAGGATGACGACCGACATGACGGCGCTCACGGCGACCGTGAACCAGTCGAGCGCGTGCGGGAAGAATGCCGAGCGGTAGAGCCCCATGATGCCCGTCAGCGGGTTGAACGCCGCGAACGTCCCCAGACCGTGCTTCTCGAGGTCCTGGAAGCTGTAGATCACCGCCGACGCGTAGAACATCACGCGGAGGAGGAGCCGGATCGCCCGCTCCAGGTCGCGGAAGAACACGACGAGCGGCGCCACGATCAGCCCGATGCCGAGCAGCAGCACGGTCTGCAGGATGATCGCGGGGATCCAGTACACCGCCTCCCAGTGCACCCGGGCGCCGGTCGCGACGACGAACACGAGCAGCACGGGGATGCTGATGATGAACTCGATCCCCTTCGACAGCACCATGCGCGCGACCCAGACGGTGCGCGGGATGGTCGTGGATCGGAGCAGCTTCGCCTCGCGCGTGAACGCCTTCGTGCAGTCGGTGACCGCGTTGCTGAACCAGGTCCAGGGCAGGAGTCCGGAGACCAGGAAGACGATGTAGGGCTCCTCGCCCGGCACCTTGCGGTCGAAGATGATCACGAAGACGAAGAAGTAGATCCCCGCCATGAGCAGCGGGTCGATGATCGACCAGAGGTAGCCGAGGAACGACGTCGTGTACCGCACCCGCAGGTCGCGGGCGGTGAGCAGCCAGAGCGAGCGCCAGTAACGCTGCGCGGGGGAACGCCGCGTCGCCGGGGCGAGCGCAGCGGTGGTCGTCACGCGGATTACCCTATGGCCCCGACGCCTCGGGAACCCTCAAGGAGAGGACCGGAGGTCAGACGAAGAGGTTGGCCCGCTCGAGGTCCTCGGCGAAGTCGATCTCGACCGCGTAGAGGTCGGAGATGTCGACCGGCTGGAACTTCAGGCCGTCCTGCTCGATCGCGAGCTCGATCCCGCGCTCGAAGTAGTCCTGCGCACCCACCCGCTGGAGCTGGCGGACGAGCGCCGCCTTGTCGCGGCTGGAGACGAAGTTGATCCCCACGGCCTCGCCGAGACCGCCCTGGACGGTCTTGGAGAGCTCCCGGATCGACCCGGTCGCGTCGACCGTGTACTTGACCTCCTCGTCGGACACCTTCGCGGTGTTGACGGTGACGAGGCTCCGGTCGCGGGCGACGAGGTCGCCGGCGCGCACGAGGGCCTCCGGGTCGAAGACGACGTCGCCGTTCATCCACAGGACGCCGCCGTCCTTGGAGGCGACGAGGGCGCGGAGGAGTGACTTCGAGGTGTTCGTCTCGTCGTACTGCTCGTTGTAGACGAAGTCCGCGTCGGGGAAGGCCTCGACGATGTGCTCGTACTTGTAGCCGACGACGATGGTGACCTTGACGTCGCGACCGAAGGCCTGGTGGATGTTGTCGAACTGCTGGCGCATGATGGTGCGGCCATCGCCGAGCTCGGTGAGCGGTTTCGGCAGGGAGCGGCCGAGGCGGCTGCCCATCCCGGCGGCAAGAATCACGATCTGCGTCGTCATGGGGTTCTCCTCGGCGGTCTGATGTCGTCGGACGCGCGCCCCGGAATCGGTCCATGAGACGGCGGTGACACCCCAGCGTGCCGGGTCGAGTTTACCTTCCGTTCAGCAACGAACTCCTGGGTATTGGCTAAACGTTGCCGATTCGTCACACGGCGTCGCGGCGCCTCTTCCGGGCCCCGAGGTGGCGGCTAGGGTGGACCGCGTGGATGCCGAGCCGGACGATCAGACCCCGGCTCCGCGCGGGCAGACCGGTCGCTCCACCCCGGCCCGCGGCGTGAAGAAACCCGCCGCGAAGAAGCCCGCCACGACGACGGCCCGCAAGCCGGCCGCGTCATCCCGCAAGCCCGCCGAGCCGACGTCCCCCGCCGTGACGTCGACGGCGGCGAAGTCGACCTCCGTAGCGAAGAAGCCGGCCGCCCCGCGCGCCTCACGATCCACCGCCCGGAGCGCCACCGTCGGGCGCGCCGCCGCGGCGGCGGCAGCGGAGGTCGAGGCCGAGCCGATCGTGCTCGACCCCGATGTCGAACCGGAGTCGGCCCCCGCGCCGACGTCCTCCGCCGAACGGGCGGCGGCCACCGAACCCGAGGTGGCGCCCGAGCCGATCCCCGTGCCGGAACCGGCCGTGATCGTCGAGCCGACGCCGACCCCCGAGCCGCAGCCGGAGCGACCCGCCGCCGCTGGGCCGCTCGCGGCTCTCGGCGACCCGGCCGAGGGAACGGCGCTCGCCGTCCGCGGCCTGACGAAGCGCTACGGCGCGACCGTCGCGGTCGACGCGATCGACCTCGACGTCCCCAGCGGCTGCTTCTACGGCTTCGTCGGCCCGAACGGCGCCGGTAAGACGACGACCCTCTCGATGGTGACCGGGCTCCTCCGCCCGGACGCCGGCACGGCCGTCGTGAACGGCGCCGACATCTGGGCCGACCCCGCCACCGCCAAGCGCTCGCTCGGCGTGCTGCCCGACCGCCTCCGACTCTTCGACCGGCTCACCGGCGCCGAGTACCTGCAGCACGCCGGCGCGCTGCACGGGCTCGACCGCGCGACGGTCGCCCGCCGCAGCGCCGACCTCATCCAGGCGTTCGACCTCGAGTCGGCATCCCGGCGATTCGTCTCCGACTTCTCAGCCGGCATGGTCAAGAAGATCGCGATCGCGGCCGCGATGATCCACAGCCCGCGCCTGCTCGTGCTCGACGAGCCGTTCGAGTCGGTCGACCCCGTCTCGGCGCAGCTCGTGATCGAGGTCCTCAAGAAGTTCGCGGCCGCCGGCGGAACGGTGCTGCTCTCGAGCCACAGCATGGAGCTCGTGCAGCGCGTCTGCGACTACGTCGCCGTGATCGCGGACGGGCGCCTGCTCGCCGCCGGGCCCATGGCCGAGGTGCTCGACGGCGCCTCGCTCGAGGATCGCTTCGTGGAACTGGCCGGCGGCGCGACCGCGGTGGAGGGCATGGAGTGGTTGCAGAGCTTCTCCGACTGAGGCTGCGTCTCGTCGTCAACCAGTTCCGTGGCCGGCCGGACGCGGTCGCCGTGCGCGTGCTGTCGCTGGTGGTCGCGCTCGTCCTCATCGTGCTCGCCTACGCAGGCCTCCGTACGCTCGACGGCACCGGACCGATCTTCGCGGTCCGGGCGATCGTCGGCGTCGGGGGGTTCCTCAGCGTCGCCGCCCTTCTGCTGCCGATCGTCATCGTGCGCCGCGAGCTCATGCCGGCGCGCGCGTTCGTGGGCTATCCCGTGCGTGCGCGGCTGCTCATCCCGGTGCTCGCCGTGTTCACGCTGCTCGGCCCGGCGATCCTCGTCGTCCCACTGCTGGTCGCGCCCGCGGCGGCGTGGCGGGGCGCCGACGCGCTGCCGGCGGGCGGCTGCGCCGTGCTGCTCCTCCTGCAGACGCTGTTGAGCCTTCGCATCGGCGCCGCGCTCGGCACCTGGCTGCGGAGGCGCCGCGCCCTCGGGCGCTGGGTGCGGGCGCTCGCCGTCGTCCTGCTGATCGCCGCGGCCGTCCCGCCGACGGCGGTGCTGCTGACGCGCGCGTTCCTCCTGGTGCCGGACCGGATCGCCCCGGCCGTGCGGGTCGTCCTGAGCATCGTGCGGCCGATCGACGCGTCACCGGCCATCGACCTCTCGGCCGGATCGCCCGTCGGGGCGCTGTGGGCCGCTCCCGGTCTCCGCGCGCTCGGCCAGGGCGACCGGGTGGGGGCCGCGCTGCTCGTGGGGCTCGCGACCGTCGTGGTGCTGGCGCTCGTGTGGATCGCGGTGGTGCTGCTGCAGCTCCGGCCGACCTGGCGACGTCGCCGGGTCCCAGCGTCGCGGCGGGTTCCGGGCTGGTTCGGGCGCACCCCCTCGACCGCCGCCGGTGCGATCACGGCGCGCAGCTTCAGCTATTGGATCCGGGATCCGCGCTACCGCAGCGTCATGATCGCGCTGCCGGCCATCCCGATCCTCATGCTCGTCGCGCTCGGGATCGGGGGTGTGCCGTTCGAGTACGGCGTGCTCGTGCCGCTGCCGGTCCTGGTGCTGCTCGTCGCCTGGTCGACGACGCACAACGACGTCGCCTACGACCACACGGCGCTCTGGCAGCACATCGCCGCGGCGACGCCGGGCCGGGCCGACCGAGTCGGCCGGATGTGGCCTCCGCTCGTGTTCGGCGGCGTGCTCGTGCTCGTCGGGTCGCCGCTGACCGCCTGGGGCAACGGCGACTGGGGGATCCTTCCCGCCGTGTTCGGCGTGAACGCGGTCGTGCTGCTGGCGGGCGTCGGTGTCGGAAGCGGGCTGTCGGCACGGTTCCCGTACGCGGCGCCGCGTCCCGGCGACGGGGCGTTCCGGCACCCGCAGGTCGCCGGGAGCACCGGGGGCGGAGCCCAGGCTCTGTCCATCGCCCTCATCGGGCTGGCCGCCCTGCCGGCGATCGGGGCGGCGGGCCTCTACCTCTTCCAGGTACCGGGAGCCCCGTGGAGCTGGATCGCGCTCGCCGCGGGCGTCGTCGTCGGAGGCGCGACGCTCGTGCTCGGCGTCGTCGGCGGCGGACGCGCATTCGATCGGCGGGGGCCGGAACTCCTGGCCTTCACCATGCGAAACTAGGGGCCATGAGCGACCCGCAGTCCCCGGACACCGTCGGCGGGGGCACCGACGTTCTCGATCGTGAGCTCGAGCAGCTGCTGAACGGCGAGCTCGCCGAGGATGGCGACCACGACCGCTTCGCGCACTACGTGCAGAAGGAGAAGATCGTGGAGTCCGCGGTCACCGGCAAACCGGTCCGCGCGCTGTGCGGCAAGGTGTGGGTGCCCGGCCGCGACCCGGAGAAGTTCCCGGTCTGCCCCGACTGCAAGAAGATCTACGAGCGCATGAGCTGAGCGCCCCGCGCGCTCGCCCTTCCTCGGCAGCTCGTGCCTCCGCCCCGCACCGAGCGTTCGACGCGCCATCGCGACGTGCAGTTCCTCGCCGGAGATCACCCGTCCTCCACATCGCAGACCGAGCTTCTCCGGCCACAACCCGGCGTGCGCCTGGCGCGGGGTCGCGTTCGCGGGTGCGACCGTCGGGTGGTGACCGCTCGTCGTGATCTGCCCCAGACCTTTCACGGTCGGCCCTTCCGCACGGACGACGCGCTCGCGAGCGGCGTTCCTCGAGGCCGGCTGGGCGCACTCGACCTCGAATCGCCCTTCCACGTCGTGCGATCTCCCGCGCGCCGCTCGGTCGCGACCGTTGACCGGTGCCGTGCCCTCGCGACGCGGTCCCGGCCGGGCGACGCCTTCATCGGCCCGACGGCCGCGCTCCTCTGGGGCATGCCGGTTCCGCGGCGTCTGGAAGCGGGTCCGCTCCATGTCGGGTCCCGGCCCCCGGCGCACTCGATGCGGCGCGCGGACGTCGTCGGGAGCCTTCGGCCAGCCGACACCGTCGTGCTCCGGCTCCTCGGGGTGCCGGTCGTCTCCGCCCTGGATGCGTGGGCCGGTCTGGCGACTCAGGTGGAGTTCCGGGATCTCGTCGCCGCCGGTGACTGGTTGGTGACGACGCATCGTGCGCCGGCGCTCGTCGATCTGCCCGAGCTGCACGCCTTCGCCGGCTCCCTGCGGGGCCGGCACGGCTCTCCGTCGGTCAGGCGCGCCGCCTCCGCAGTGCGTGCGGGCGCATGGTCGGTGCCCGAGACGCACCTTCGGCTCCTCCTCGCGGCCGCCGGGCTCCCGGCTCCGGTCCTCAACCATCCGGTCGGCACGGGTGTCCACATCCCGGATCTGTCGTGGCCGGTCTGGCGCGTCGCCGTCGAGTACAACGGCGTCTACCACGAGGAGGGTGGGCAGCGGCGGCGGGATCTCCGCCGAGCGGAATCCATGGTCCAGCTCGGGTGGACCACGGTGAACGTCGACCGCGACGACCTGTACCGCGCGCCCTCGTCGGTGGTCTCGCGCGTCGTTCAGCGCCTCCGCTCCCGCGGGTGGCGCGAGTGACTTGTGGCCGCGAATCCCCGGTGCGGAATCCTCCCGACCGGCCGTTTGCGGCCGCAAGCCGGAGGGGCGGGGCGCGGTGCGACGGAGCGGGCGGCGCGGGCCGGGCTATAGGTAGCGGGTCGGGAGCGCGGGCTCGCCCCGGGCGAGCGAGAGCGCCTCGACCGGGAGCTCCGCGATCGCGCTCGCGTGGTGCTCGCGTGCGCGGACCAGGCCCTCCGGGCCGGTGAGGCCGGGCACGGTCGCGCCGTCGACGACCAGGTCGACGAGGAGCGGGCGCCCGGCATCGGCGTCGACCGGCGGATCCTCCACGTGGATGTCCTCGCTGACGGCGACGCCGCCGCGGAGCGCACGCACCGGCTGCTTGCGTCCGCCGACGGTCGCCTTGCCCTCCGACCTCTTGCCGACCGGGAGCCAGCCCCCGTCGTCACCCAGGTGCGCGACGAGCTTGTAGACCATCCCCGCGGCGGGCGATCCGGAGCCGGTGACCAACGAGGTGCCGACCCCGTAGCTGTCGACCGGGGCGGCCCGCAGTCCCGCGATCGCGTACTCGTCGAGGTCGTTGGTGACGACGATGCGGGTGCCGGTCGCTCCGAGGGAGTCGAGCTGCTCCCGCACCTGCCGGACGACGACCCCGAGATCCCCGGAGTCGATCCGCACCGCGCCGAGCGACGTCCCCGCCGCCGCGACCGCGTTCGCGACGCCCGTGGGGATGTCGTACGTGTCGACGAGCAGCGTCGTGCCGACGCCCATCGCGGCGACCTGGGCGCGGAACGCCTCCTGCTCGTCGCGATAGAGCAGCGTGAAGGCGTGCGCGGCCGTGCCCATCGTGGGCACGCCCCAGATCCGCCCGGCCTCGAGGTTCGAGGTGGCGGAGAAGCCCGCGAGCCAGGCCGCCCGCGCCGCGGCGATCGCCGACCGCTCGCCGGTACGTCGGGATCCCATCTCGGAAAGGGGTCGTCCGCCCGCGGCCGACACCATGCGCGCGGCGGCAGAGGCCACGGCCGAGTCGAAGTTGAAGACGGAGAGGGCGAGGGTCTCCAGCATCACCGCCTCGGCGAAGCCGCCCGCGATCACGAGGATCGGCGAGCCCGGGAAGTACAGTTCGCCCTCCGCGTAGCCGCGGATCGTGCCGGAGAAGCGGTACGCCTCCAGCCAGTCGAGCGTGTCGTCGTGCACCACCCGCTCGCGCCGCAGGAAGGCGAGGTCGTCGGGGGAGAAGCGGAAGTCCTCCAGCAGCTCGAGGAACCGCCCGGTACCGGCGACGACGCCGTAGCGCCGGCCGGTGGGGAGTCGGCGCGCGAACAGCTCGAAGACGCTCACCTCGTGGCCGCGTCCGTCGCGCAGTGCGGCGTCGATCATCGTGAGCTCGTAGCGGTCGGTCAGCAGGGAGCTGGTCACGCGTCGAGCCTAGGGTCTCGATACGCGCCCGGAGGGCGCTACTCGACCCGCTCAGTAGGCTGGACGGATGGCCGGGATCGATGCACCCATCGGGGTCTTCGACTCCGGCGTCGGCGGTCTGACCGTCGCGCGCGCCGTGATCGACCAGCTGCCGCACGAGTCGATCCACTACGTCGGCGACCTCGCGCACTCGCCCTACGGCCCGAAACCGATCGCCGACGTGCGCGCCTACGCGCTCGAGGTGCTCGACGACCTCGTCGCGAGCGGGGTGAAGGCCCTCGTGATCGCCTGCAACACCGCGAGCGCGGCGATGCTGCACGACGCGCGTGAGCGCTACGAGACCGGAGCCGGGATCCCGGTCGTCGAGGTGATCCGCCCGGCCGTGCGCGCCGCCGTGACCGCCACGCACCGCAACCGGATCGGCGTCATCGGCACCGAGGGCACGGTCCGCAGCCGCGCCTACGAGGACGCCTTCGCGGCGGCGCGCGGGGTCGCGGTGTTCTCGCGGGCCTGTCCGCGATTCGTCGAGTTCGTCGAGGCGGGCATCACGACCGGCCCCGAGCTGCTCGACGTCGCCCGCGAGTACCTCGAGCCGCTGCGCCGCGAGGAGGTCGACACCCTCGTCCTCGGCTGCACCCACTATCCGCTCATGTCGGCCGCGATCCAGTACGTGATGGGCCCCGAGGTTCGCCTCGTGTCGAGCGCCGAGGAGACCGCGAACGACCTCTACCGGACCCTCGTCGAGCACGGCCTGGCGCGCGCGTCGGGCGGCGTCGCGCACCGCTTCGAGTCGACCGGAGCCGATCGGGCCGGCTTCACCCGGCTCGCCGCGCGCTTCCTCGGCCCCGAGCTCGGGCGCGTGGAGACGTTCGAGACCGGTGCGATCCGCATCCCCAGATAGGAGAAACCCGATGACCCGAGCCGACGGCCGCGCCGCCGACGAACTGCGCCCCGTGACGATCGAGCGCGGCTGGAGCGATCAGGCAGAGGGCAGCGCCCTCATCTCGTTCGGCCGCACCCGTGTGCTCTGCACCGCGAGCTTCACCAACGGCGTGCCCCGTTGGCTGACCGGCAAGGGCACCGGCTGGGTGACCGCCGAGTACGCGATGCTGCCGCGCTCCACCAACGACCGCATGGACCGGGAGTCGGTCAAGGGCCGCGTCGGCGGCCGCACGCACGAGATCTCCCGCCTCGTCGGCCGAAGCCTGCGCGGCATCATCGACACCAAGGCGCTCGGCGAGAACACGCTCGTCATCGACTGCGACGTGCTGCAGGCGGACGGCGGCACCCGCACCGCCGCGATCACCGGCGCCTACGTGGCGCTTCACGACGCCGTCGAGTGGGGCCGCGAGCGCGGATTCATCGGCAAGAAGGCGGTCGCCCTCCGCGACTCCGTGAGCGCCGTGAGCGTCGGCATCATCGACGGGGAGCCGCGCCTCGACCTCCCGTACGAGGAGGACGTGCGCGCCGAGACCGACATGAACGTCGTCGTCACGGGCGCCGGCCACTTCATCGAGGTGCAGGGCACGGCCGAGCACGCGCCGTTCGACCGTACCGAGCTGAACGCGCTGCTCGACCTGGCCGTCTCCGGCACGGCGGAGCTCGCCCGGCTCCAGAAGGCCGCGCTCGGGCTGTGACCACATTCGTGCTCGCGACGCACAACCCCGGCAAGGTCGCGGAGCTGCGCCGGCTCCTCGGCGAGCGTCTCGGGCCGCACGAGCTGATCGGCTACGACGGCCCCGCCCCGGAGGAGGACGGCGCGACCTTCGAGGCCAACGCGCTCATCAAGGCGCGGGCGGCCTTCGCGACGACCGGCCTCCCGTCGATCGCGGACGACTCGGGGATCGCGGTGCGCGCGCTCGGCGGCGCGCCCGGCATCCACTCGGCGTACTACTCCGGCAGCCGCGAGGCGGACGCGAACAACGCGGCGCTCCTGCGCGTCATGGCGGGCGAGGAGGACCGCGCCGCTGAGTTCGTGTGCGTCGCCGCGCTCGTCGACGACGGGCTCGAGCTGACCGAGCGCGGGGCCTGGCCGGGGCGGGTCCTCACGGCGCCGGCCGGCGAGCACGGGCACGGGTACGACCCCGTGTTCCAGGGCGAGGGCGACGCGCGCAGCGCCGCCGAACTGACCCTCGACGAGAAGAACGAGGTCAGCCACCGCGCTCGCGCGTTCGGACGGCTCGTCGTCGAGCTCCGGCGCCGCTACGGCTGAGCGCCCTAGCCTTCTCCTCATGGGTCACGACCACGCGCACGGCGCCGGCGGCAACCGCCGGCGTCTGGGCGTCGCGCTCGCGATCATCGCGGTGGTCCTCGTCGCGGAGGTCGTCGGTGCCGCGGTCTCCGGATCGCTCGCGCTGCTCGCGGACGCCGGCCACGTCGCGAGCGACATCGTCGGCCTCGTCGTCGCTTTGGTCGCGAGCACGATCGCGCTCCGGCCGGCGACCGATCGCCACACCTTCGGCTTCCAGCGGGTGGAGGTGCTCGGCGCGCTCGTGAACGGCGCGATCCTCGTGGTCGTCGCCGTGGGCGTCGCGATCGAGGGCGTGCGTCGGCTGCTCGCGCCGGAGGAGACCCACGTCGCCGGGCTCCCGCTGCTCGTCGTCGCCGCCGGGGGTCTTCTCGCGAACGTCGCGGCGCTGCTCGTGCTCCGGGGCGGCGACCGGCAGTCGCTCAACCTCCGCGGCGCCTACCTCGAGGCGATGGGCGATCTGCTGGGATCGGCGGCCGCCGTGATCGCCGGCGTCGTGATCCTCACCACCGGCTTCGCCCCGGCCGACGCGATCGCGTCGCTCGTCGTCGCCGCACTGATCCTGCCTCGCGCGGCAGCTCTCATCCGCGACGTGGTGCGGGTGCTCACGGAGTCGGCCCCGCGCGACACCGATGTCGAGCAGATCCGCGCGCACCTGCTCGACACCCCCGGCGTCGTCGCCGTCCACGACGTGCACGTGTGGGCCATCACCTCCTCGGCGCCGGTGTTCACGGCGCACGTGGAGTGCGATCCCGAGGTCTTCGAGGAGGGCCGCACGGGCCCGCTGCTCGACGAACTGGGGGAGTGCCTGCAGGGGCACTTCGACGTGACGCACTCGACGTTCCAGCTGGAGCCCGCCGGCCATGTCGACCGCGGCGAGAGCTCGCACCGGTAGCGCCCGCCCGCCCGGCCGGTTCCTCGCCCTCCTCGGGCCGGCGATGGTCGCGGGGGTGGCCTACCTGGATCCCGGCAACGTCGCGAGCAACGCCACCGCGGGTGCGCGCTTCGGCTACCTGCTCGTGTGGGTGGTCCTCCTCGCGAACGCGACGGCGTGGCTCGTGCAGTACCTCTCGGCGAAGCTCGGGCTCGGCACGGGACGCAGCCTGCCTGGCATCCTCGGTGAGCGCCTGCGACGTCCGCTGGCGCGGCGGCTGTTCTGGGCGCAGGCCGAGCTGGTCGCGATGGCGACCGACATCGCGGAGGTCCTGGGCGGGGCCATCGCGCTGCAGCTGCTGTTCGGCCTGCCGCTCGTGGTCGGGGGCGCCCTCACGGGCGTGGTGTCGATGGTGCTGCTCGTGCTCCACAACCGGCGGGGGTCGCGGTCGTTCGAGGCGGTCGTGGTCGGGCTGCTGGTCGTCATCGCGGTCGGCTTCTGCGCGGGGATCGTGGCGGCGCCGCTCGACGGCGCCGAAGCGGTCGGTGGACTCGTCCCGCGCTTCGAGGGCACCGGGTCGGTGCTCCTCGCCGCCTCGATCGTCGGCGCCACGGTCATGCCGCACGCGATCTACGCGCACTCCGCACTGGCCCGCGACCGCTTCGGGCTGGTCGCGCCGGATCAGCGGCGGCGCGTGCTCCTCGCCACCCGCGTCGACGTGACGGTCGCGCTCGCGGTGGCGGGGACAGTCAACGTCGTCATCCTGCTGCTCTCGGCAGCGACGCTCCGCGGCGTCGACGGCACCGACACCCTGCCGGGCGCCTACCGGGCCATCGGCGACGCGCTCGGGCCCGTCGTGGCGACGCTGTTCGCGGTGGGCCTGCTCGCGTCCGGCCTCGCGTCGACGTCGGTCGGCGCCTACGCCGGCGCGGAGATCATGGCCGGGCTGCTGCAGCGCCGCATCCCGTTGCTGCTGCGGCGGGTGATCACGCTCGTCCCTGCGCTCGTGATCCTGCTGCTCGGGGTCGATCCGACCTTCGCGCTCGTGCTCAGCCAGGTCGCGCTGTCGTTCGGGATCCCGTTCGCGCTCGTGCCCCTCGTCTGGCTGACCGCGCAGCGCCGCGTGCTCGGCGAGAGCGCGAACCGATGGTGGACGACGGCGCTCGCCGCGCTCGCGGCGATGCTCCTCATCGGGCTGAACGTCGCCCTGCTCGCACTGACGATCGCGGGGTAGCCGCGGTCAGCCGTCCCCCGCCGGCTCCGTCGGCGGCCCGGATGCGGGACAAATGACGGAGATGGATCGGCCGCGGCGGCGCTCCGGCCCCGGATGACGGGGGGAGTCGGAGGGATCACCGGCATCGTCTCCGTCATTCGTCCCGCGGACACGACGTCCTGCAGCCCGACGTTCCACCGACAGGCGACCCGCGGGACCCGCGGAGGTGTCGCTATTCCGCGGGCTTCTCGCGCTTGCGCTCGAACACCGACGGATCGAGCTGCGACTCGCCGTCCCGCGGCGGCTCAGCGATCCCGGCGCGCTGAGCCTTGCGGTTCTGCAGCCAGGCGCGGACGCCGTGGAAGGTCGCCGGCACGATGGCGATGAGCGCGGCGCAGATCAGCAGCACGTCGATGTACGAGGTGATGAAGTCGCGCAGCGGCGGAATGTAGTTGAGCAGGTACCCGAGGACGGTGAGCCCTCCGCCCCAGAGCAGGGCGCCGATCGCGTTGTACAGGGAGTAGCGCCGCCACGGCATCTTGCCGACGCCTGCGGCGACCGGCGCGAAGGTGCGCACGATCGGCACGAAGCGCGCCAGGATGACCGCCGCGCCGCCGAAGCGCTCGAAGAACGCGTTCGTCCGGTCGACGTTCTTGCGGCTGAAGATGCCGCTGTCCTTTCGCTCGAAGATCGGTGGACCGGCCTTCCGGCCGATCGCGTAGCCGACCTCGCCACCGGCGAAGGCCGCGATGACGATCAGCAGCGCCACGACGACGATGTTGAACGGCATGACCTTGTGCGGTCCGGGGAAGCTGAGGACGCCGGAGATCAGCAGCAGGGTGTCACCCGGGAGGATGAACCCGACGAGCAGCCCGGTCTCGGCGAACACGAACGCGCACACGATGACGAGAGCCCAGGGGCCGACCGTCGTGAGCAGCTGATTCGGGTCGAGCCAGGGGATCAGGGCCGTGGGGAGGTGCGCGACGGTCGAGAGCATGTTGCGCCCAGAGTATCCGCACAGGCTGCGTCAGGAATCAGCCTGCGGATGGAGATCGCCGCGTGCGTTCGCGATCGCGTCCACCGCGCGCAGCAGCGCCAGGTGCGAGAGGGCCTGTGGCGTGTTGCCCGTCTGCGTCCCCGAGCCGACGTCGTACTGCTCGGAGAGGAGTCCGACGTCGTTGCGGAAGGTGAGCAGCCGGTCGAAGAGCGCCACGGCGTCGTCGAGCCGATCGGAGTCGGCGTACTGCTGCACGAGCCAGAACGAGCAGGCGAGGAACGGGTGCTCGTCGCCGCCGACACCGTCCGCCTCCGCCTCGGTGCGGTACCGGCGCACCAGCCCGTCGCGCAGCAGATCGTGCTCGATCGCCGCGACGGTGCCGAGCATTCGCGGGTCGTCCGCCCGGACGTAGCCGATCTGACTCAGGGTCAGCAGCGACGCGTCGACCTCGCGGGTGCCGTAATACTGGGTGTAGGTGCCGCGCTCCGCATCCCAGCCCTTCTCCTCGATCTCGACGCGCAGCCGGTCGCGGAGCCGCTCCCACTTGTCGGCGGGACCGCTGAGCCCGTGCTCGCGCACGCCGGCGACGCCGCGGTCGAAGGCGGCCCACATCATCGCCCGCGACTGGGTGAACATGCGTTGGGGCCCGCGCATCTCCCAGATGCCGTGATCGGGCTGGTCGAGCGCCTTCTCGAGGTAGTCGAGGATCGCGACCTGGAGCGCCCAGGAGAAGCGGTCCTCCGCGATGCCGATCCGTCGCGCCCGGTCGAGGGCCAGCATGACCTCGCCGAAGATATCCCCCTGGAACTGCAGGTAGGCCGCGTTGCCGACCCGCACCGGCGCCGAGCCGCGGTAGCCGGGGAGAGTCGGGACCTCCCACTCCTCCAGGCGCCGCTCGCCGGCGATCCCGTACATGATCTGCACGTCGCCCGGGTCGCCGGCGATCGCGCGGAGCAGCCAGTTGCGCCAGTGGTGCACCTCGTTCTGGAACCCGCCGTGCTCCATGAGCGCGAGGAGGGTGAGCGAGGCGTCGCGCAGCCAGACGTAGCGGTAGTCCCAGTTGCGCTCGCCGCCGACGCGCTCGGGGAGGCTCGTGGTCGCGGCCGCGACGATGCCTCCGGTGTCCTCGTCGGTCAGCGCGCGGAGGACGAGCAGAGAGCGCTCGATCGCGTCGTCGTACTCGGCGATCGCGGGGCGGCTGCCGGGCTCGCCGCGCCACCCCCGCCACCAGGCGTCCGTCTCGGCGATCCGCTCGTCGATCGGGAACGGCGCGGGCGGCTCGCGGTGCGACGGGTACCAGGTGAGGACGATGTCCACCGTCTGGCCCGCGGCGACGTCGAACTCGGCGACGTGGGCGTGGTCCGTCGGCTCCATCGCCGGCCCGCGGACGATGACGGAGTCGGGGCCCGCGACGGCGAGGAGCGCGCGGCCGCCCGCCTCCTCGACCTGGCGCACCCACGGCACCGCGTCGGCGTAGCCGAACCGGATGCGGAGCTCCTCGCGCATCCGGACCGTCCCGCGGACGCCGGTGATGCGGCGGATGACGTCGGGGCGCCGGTGCCCCATCGTCATGAGGTCGGTGACGACGACCTCGCCGTCGTCGGTGCGCCAGCGGGTCTCGAGCGTGAAGGTGCCGTCGCGGTAGGAACGCGACACCATCTCCCCGCCCGTCGCGGGCGCGACGCGCCACATCCCGTGCTCGTCCGTGCCGAGGAGCGCACCGAACATCGACGAGGAGTCGAAGCGGGGCAGGCACAGCCAGTCGATGCACCCGTCGCGCCCGACCAGGGCCCCTGTGTGGCAGTCCCCGATGAGCGCGTAGTCCTCGATGGCCTGGGGCATGTGCACATGCTCCCAGACGCGGCTTCAGGAGGCCTGATGCGGCGCGTCCGTCGGTCCGTTCCCAGCCGGGTCCCGGCGACGGCGGTCGAGCGCCCAGGCGCGGATCCCCGCGACGACCGACGCGACGATCACGATTCCCGCGACCGCATAGGCGATCGGGCGCACCGTCGGATCCGATGCGGCGAAGTAGCCGATCACGGTGATGAGCACGCCCCAGCTGAAGGCGCCGACGACGTTCGCGGTCAGGAAGCGCCAGTACGCCATCCCGCCGATGCCGGCGATCGGCGGGACGAGCACGCGGCCCCACGGGATGTAGCGGCCGATCACGACCGACCACCAGCCGAACAGCTCGTAGAAGCGCTCGGTCCGGCGGATCGCGGTCCGGGTCCATCGGCCCGTCCGCCGGGTGAGGTACGGCCGACCGAGTCGCCGGCCGAGCAGGAAGCCGACCTGATCGCCCGCGATGGCGGCCACCGCGACGCCCGCGGCCAGGACGACGATGCTGATCCGATCGGGGAGGAGCCCGGACACGATCCCGGCGGCGAAGAGGAGGGAGTCACCGGTGACGAACGGCAGCACGATACCGACGAACAGCGCGGTGCCCACGAATACGAGACCCCAGACCGCGAGGTAGAAGAGGATGGGGCCGGCGTGGGCGAGCAGGTCCTCGAGCTGCTGCGTCATCGGACGGGCCGCGCGTCGGGCATGCCTCAGTCTACGAATCGGGGCTGCGGACACACCGTGTCGGAGGGGCCCGAATGACCCCCGTCGGAGGGGCACGGGCCGTAGAATCCGGGTGTGGAGACGGTGCCGAGCGAGAAGCTGCAGCGTCGCGTCGGCATCGCCCCGGCACTCAGCGCGGTCGTGCTGGTGCTGCTCGGAGCCGCGACCTTCGGCATCGGGACCCTCGCGGCTCCCGGGCGTACGGTCTCCGCAGTGCATCCCGTGACGAGTCCGACCGCCGTCCCGACGTCGCCCGCGGAGCCGCGCCCCTCCGCGACTCCGGCCGTCACGCCGACGCCGACGCCGGTCGTCGTCGTCACGCCGACACCCGACCCCGGTCAGGCCGCGGCCGACGCCGCGGCGCAGAAGGCCGCCGAGGAACGCGCCGCCGCGCGCAGGGCGGCGGCCCAGAGGGCCGCGCAGGAGGCGGCGGCTCAGCAGGCGGCCGCGCAGCCGCAGATGCCCGTGGTCGCGCCCCCGGTGCCGACGCCCGACCCCGTCGCCTCCAGCACTCCGAGCCCGGACCCGACCCCCAGCCCGACGGGCTCCACGGGATGCGCGCACCCGGCGACGGATCCGTGCCCGGGATCCAGCGCGCCCGCGTCCTGACGGTCGCGGGACCTCACCCGGTGCCGACCTCGCCAGACGAACCCGACCTCACCAGACGAACGGGATGAGCCGCTTCCGCGTCGCCGCGAAACGTCGATAGGGCTCGCCGATCGCCGAGAGGAGCGCCGCCTCCTCGACCCTGATCCGCACGACGATCGCCGCCGCGGTCGGCACCCCGGCGATGAGGATCGACAGCACGTCGCCGAGTGCGACGCCGGTCCCGAGGAAGACGAGCAGCAGCCCCGTGTACGACGGGTGCCGCACCGCCCGGTACGGCCCGCGGTCCACGACCGCCTGCCCCTCCCGGACCCGCACCTCGACGGTGAAGGCGCGCCCGAGCACGATCACGGCCCAGATCCGCAGGGCCAGACCGAGCGCGATCAGCACCGCCCCGACGACGAACAACCCCCACCGCCCGACGGGGATCGCGCCGAGCCCGGTGCGCGCCACGAGCAGGGCGCCCGCCATCGCCGCCAGCAGCACGACGACGAGCAGGACGTAGCTCGCGCGTTCGCGCGGTGGCGCCCCGGCCGCGTTGCGCTGCGACGCGAGGCGGATTCCTCCCTCGACGAGCACGAATGCGACGAGCAGACTGGCGAAGACGATGGTCGCCGCGAGATCGTCGAAGGGGATCGGGATCACGTGCGGAAGGTGGGACTCGAACCCACACGCCCGAAGGCACAGGAACCTAAATCCTGCGTGTCTACCGGTTTCACCACTCCCGCGCTGCCGTCAGCCTAGGCGCACCTCAGACGCCGAACAGGCCCTCGCCGTGCCGGTGCACGGCCGCGTAGGCCTCGCGGTAGGTACGCGGGATCGGCTCGTCGGGCGCGTAGGTCGCGAGCAGCAGGGTGAGCAGCCCGATGCCGGGGGGAGAGAGCGGCCGATCGTCGTCGCCGTCCGCAGCCGGGTCGACGGCCTCCGGGTTCGGCGGCGTGTAGAGCGGGAACGTCGTCGGCCAGGTGGACGGATCCCGCGGCGCGTCGAGCGTGAACGCGTTCCGCATCGAGGGTGCATGCCGATCGCGCGCCGTGAGGGCGGGGAGGCCGAAGCGCTCGCTCAGCGTCCGGATGACCGACCCGTGGTGCATCGTGTCGTTGATGACCGTGCGCGCGGGGGTGTAGGCCGAGATGACGATCGCCGGCACCCGCACGCCCAGCCGGTCGAAACGGAATCCCATCTCCGTGTCCGTGAGCCCGCCGGTCGGCGTGACGGGCGGGGGAGGG
This sequence comes from Pseudolysinimonas sp., assembly GCF_051954455.1. Lineage (GTDB taxonomy): Bacteria > Actinomycetota > Actinomycetes > Actinomycetales > Microbacteriaceae > Pseudolysinimonas. The sequence goes on from NZ_JBQCHS010000030.1 coordinate 58,931, forward strand.
ACATGGTCGTACGTGCCGCCGTGCTCGTCGAAGGTGACGAGCAGTGTCGTGTTGAGGGCGTTCGAGCCCTGGTGCGACGAGCTCGTGCGGATCGCGGTGTAGATCTCGTGCAGGAGCGCGTCGCCCGCACGCACGTCGGAGATGCCTCCGCCTTCGATGAGCGACCCGTCGACGTCGACCCGCGTCGCCGGGCCGACGGGCGGGTGCATGTCGTTGTGGTCGTAGAGCAGCCGGGGCTCGATGAAGCTGTAGGCGGGCAGGCGCCCGTTCGCCGCGTCGTCGTAGAAGTGCGACATGGTCCGGAAGTTCGTCTTCCACTTGGCCTTGGTCTGCGGCGCGTGGAGGAGACCGGTCAGCGAGATGAGCTGACGCTCGTCGTAGTAGATGCGCCACTCGATTCCGGCGTCGTCGAGTCGGGTGAAGATCGCGTCGCCCGAGTTCTTGTCGGGGTCGACCCACTTGCCCGCGTCGGGGTTGAAGCCGTTGGTGACGAAGCCGTGCGAGGTCGAGGCGTGGAAGAAGGAGCGGTTGGGGAAGGTCTGGGACGGCACCGCGCAGTGCCAGTGGTCGTACACCGCGAACTCCCGCGCGAGCGTGGACACCACGGGCATCATCTCGGGGGTGAAGGAGCCCATGATCTGGCGGACCTCGTCGGGCTGCGGATCGCGGCCGCGGTGGTCGGCGCGCCACTTGTCGACGTAGTCCTGCAGGAAGCCCGACATCGCGGGCTTCGTGCCGGCGGGCGGCGCGTTGAACGGCGGCTGCAGCTCCGGGATCCGGTGGTGCACGTTGGCGGGCGGCTCGACCGTGCCGAACAGCTGCGTGTTGACGAAAGGGAACTCCTCGCCCGGGTCGGGGTCGGGGCTCCGCATGACGTCGTCGGTCGGCCCCGTGTACGGATGGACCGCGACCTCCAGGCCGTCGGAGGTGCGGTTCGAGAGCGACCGGCCGTCGACGCCCTCGAAGTGCTGCCCCTCCGGGACCGGCTCGGTCGAGGGTCCGTAGAGATAGCCGAGGAGGTTGTCGAACGACCGGTTCTCGAACATCACGACCACGAGGTGGTCGAAGCCCGGCCCACCGAGGCGGTTCGGGATCGCGGGGACCGGAGCACGGCCGGGCGTCGCGGCGATCGCCGCGTCGCGGGCGGCCGCGCCGCCCGCCCCCGCGGCTGCTCCGACGCCGAGGCCCGCTGCTCCGATGCCGGTGGCGCGCAGGAATCCGCGTCGGGAGGTGCGACGCTCGTCGCCGTCCTCCCCGACGCTCGGCGCGTCGTCGTCGGCCATGGACCGACCCTAACCCGGGCTTCCGACGCTGATCGAGGCGTCGTGAGGGGAGCTGTTACTTCTGGCTGTCGTACCCGCCGCGCACCATCGAGACGGTCGCGCCGACCAGCAGGACGCCCCCGACGACGCTCAGCGCGATGATGGCGATTCCGACGACGATCAGCATCGATGGGCTCCTCTGAGGCTCCGGGCGGGGTCTGCTTCGATCCTCGCAGCCCCCGCGGCGCCGCGCCAGGGGAGGCGCCCGTCTTCCTGTGGACAATGCGCGACGGCCGGCATCGGTGCTCGGCAGACTGCTCGGCGTGACGGACGCGGTCGGGCTCATCACCGGGCGGGTGCGCGACCGGGTGCGCGGCGAGGGCCTCGACCTGGGCGCAAACGGCGCGCACGCCGGCGATGTCGTCCGCGAGGAGGTGCGCCGGTACAGCGAGCACGCGCTCGGCGGATCGCTCCCGCTGCTCGCCGATGAGGAGCTCGTCACCGGCCAGGTCGTCGCACGGCTCATCGGATTCGGCGCGCTGCAGCCGTATCTCGACGACCCCGAGGTCGAGGAGGTGTGGATCAACTCTCCCGACCGCATCTTCGTCGCGCGCGACGGCGTCTCCGAGCGGGTGCCGCTGACTCTGTCGGAGACCGAGGTGCGCGACCTCGTGGAGCGGATGCTGCAGTCCACCGGCCGCCGCGTCGACTTGTCGTCGCCGTTCGTCGACGCCTCCCTGCCGGACGGATCCCGGCTCCACGTGGCCATCCCCGACATCACGCGGCGGCACTGGGCGGTCAACATCCGGCGCTTCCGGCGAGGGATGCGCGACCTGCGCGAGCTGGTCCGGCTGGGCTCGCTCACGGACCAGGCCGCGGCGTTCCTCCACCTCTGCGTGCGGAGCGGTCAGAACATCCTCGTCTCCGGCGCGACGCAGAGCGGCAAGACGACCCTCCTCGGGGCGCTGCTCGCCTCCGCACGACCCGCGGAGCGCATCGTCACGGTCGAGGAGACGTTCGAGCTGTCGCTCGACGCCGCCGACTGGGTGGCGCTGCAGTGCCGTCAGCCATCGCTCGAAGGAACGGGTGAGGTCACGCTGCGGCGTCTCATCAAGGAGGCGCTGCGGATGCGTCCCGACCGTCTCGTCGTCGGGGAGGTCCGCGAGGCGGAGGCGCTCGACCTCCTCATCGCTCTCAACTCCGGGTTGCCCGGGATGTGCTCGCTGCACGCCAACAGCGCCGCCGAGGCTCTGCGCAAGCTGGGCATGCTGCCGCTCCTCGCCGGACGCAACATCGACGCGTCGTTCGTGGTGCCGACGATCGCGGGATCCGTCGACATCGTGGCGCACGCCGAACTGGATCGTGACGGCCGGCGCAGGGTCGTCGAGATCGCGGCGGTCACGGGGTCGATCGGTCCGGACGGTCCGGAGGTCATGCCGCTCTTCGCCCTGCACGGCGGGGAGCTGCGCGCGACGGGACAGCTGCCCCCGCGCAGCGCCAAGTTCGCACGTGCGGGTGTCGAGCCGGCGGTGGTCCTGCGGGGCGCGGCGTGAATCCGATGGCGGTCGGAGTCGGGCTGCTTCTCGGCGCCGGCGTCCTGCTGATCGCGTCGCCGTGGGTGTGGCCTCGCGACGCCGGCCGATCGGCGCGCGGGCGCCGGACGTCGAACGGCGGTCTCGCCGTGCTGCTGCGGCAGGCGGGGATGTCCCGTGTCGTGCCCTCGGTCTTCGTGGCGCTGAGCGTCGTCCTCGGTCTCGCGGCGGCGGCGGTCGCGATCGCGGTGAGCGGCGTCTGGGGGCTCGGCGCGGCGATCGGGCTGCTCGGGTGCGTTCTCCCGACCGTCGCGGTGTCGGGCCGGGCGCGACGACGCCGCCGAGCGGTGCGATCGGCATGGCCGGATCTCGTCGACCACCTCGTCGCCGGGTTGCGCGCCGGTCTCCCGCTCCCGAGCGCGATCGGGTCGCTCGCCGAAGCGGGCACCCCCGAGACCCGTTCGGCCTTCGCCGAGTTCGAGCTGCGAGTGCAGGCGTCCGGCGTCATGGGGCCGGCGCTCGACGAGCTCAAGAACGCGCTCGCCGACCCGGTCGGGGATCGCGTCGTCGAGACGCTGCGACTGGCGCGCGAGGTCGGGGGCACGGAGCTGCCCTCGGTGCTCCGAACCCTGGCCGCGGCGCTGCGGGCCGATGCCGCCGTCCGATCGGAGGCGGAGGCGCGGCAGTCATGGGTCGTGATCGCGGCCCGGCTGGGTGTGGGTGCGCCCTGGGCGGTGCTCCTGCTGATCGCCTCGCGGCCGGAGGCCGCCGCCGCGTACAACTCCGCGGGCGGACTCGCCCTGCTCGGCGGCGGGCTCGTCGTCACGGTCGTCGCCTATCGCCTCATGATCGCGCTCGGGCGGCTGCCCGAGGAGCGGCGGTGGTTAGCATGAGCGCCGCCGTCGCCCTCGCGGTCCCGGTCGGGATCGTCCTGGGACTCGGCCTCTGGACCCTCGTCGCCCTCATCCCGAGGATCGGGGCCCCGCGACTCACCTCGCGGATCGCGCCCTACGTCTCGGCGGTGTCGCCGGCTGCGCGCGACCTCGTGCGACGTCGCCCGGCCGAGCCCGTCTCCGCGCTCGACGAGCTGCTGCGCCCCCTCGCGGATGGATTGCGTCGCGGGCTCTCCGGCATTCTCGGCGGTGACGAGGCGGTGGAGCGTCGCCTGCGCCAGGCGGGGTGGTCGCTGCCCGTCCCGCGCTTCCGATCGCGTCAACTCATCGGCGGCGCCATCGGAGCCGCTGCCGGGGCGGGATCGAGCGCCCTGCTGCTGCGCTTCACGGCCGTGCCCGTGATCGCGGCGATCGCGATCGCCGTGGTCGCGGCGGCGATGGGCCTCCTCGCGCCCGAGCAGATGCTGGCCCGTGCGGCGCGCGCACGCCTCGCGCGCATGGACGCCGAGTACCCGACCGTCGTGGAGCTGCTAACGCTCTCGCTCGCAGCGGGGGAGGGCGTGCTCGATGCGCTGCGCCGTGTCGCGCGGGTCGGCTCCGGCGAGCTCGCGCGCGAACTGGGCATCGTCGTGGCGGAGGTCAACGCCGGAGTCGCCCTCGCCGAAGCACTGACGCGTCGCGCATCCCTCATCGGTCTGCCCACGCTGAGTCGGACGGTCGACCAGCTGGTCGCCGCCCTCGACCGCGGGACCCCGCTCGCCGAGGTCCTCCGCTCCGAGGCTCAGGACGCCCGCGAGGAGACGAAGCGCGCGATCCTCGAAGCCGCCGGCAAGAAGGAGGTCGCGATGCTCGTACCGCTCGTCTTCCTCATCCTGCCCGTGACCGTGCTGGTCGCCATCTGGCCCGGGGTGATGGTGCTGCGGATGGGGTTCTGAGCGATCGGTACGCGCGGGCGCGCACCGAGCCCGATCAGGCCGGAGAGACGAGCAGGCTGAACCCGACGAGCGCCATGCCGCTGACCGCCGACACGATGCCGAAGCGGACGCAGTACACCTTCTGCTTCCACGCCTGCATGAGCGGGAATCCGAGGGTCGGGCAGCCCGCCCAGATGAGCGAGGCGGTACCCGCCGCCGCGGTCACGACGCCGAGCCAGAAGCCCAAGGCGGCCAGCATCGGGAGGTCGGAGGGGCGCCAGCCGGAGGCCAGCAGGGGCCCGAGGCCGACGGCCGACGTGACCAGGACGGCGGCGAGCCAGATGGTGCCGCTCTGGACGATGCGCTGCGTCTCGGCTGCCGGCGTGTCGACCGGATCGGGCGCGGCGTCCGTCGTGGGGTGCAGGGTTTCGACGAGATCGCTCACCATTTCACTATCCACCCGGGACGGTCGTCGCGCGTAATCGGAGCCATCGGCCGGCCTCCGTTCACGGCTCGATCTCAGCGATCGGGGCCTGTGGACAACTCCCGCCGCGCGGTCCGCCGCACGCGCACGATGGCGGCATGCGCGCACGACTGCTTCGAACTCTGCGGGACGAGCGGGGCGACGTCCCCGGCTGGGTGCTCATCACGCTCATGACGGCGGGCCTCGTCATCCTGATCTGGGGGATCGCCGGGCCGGCTCTCGGCAACGTGTTCGAGACCGCGCTGTCGCGGGTCACCGGCTTCTGAAGTGGGCGAGCGCGACGCCGGGTCCGCGGCCGCCGAGTTCGTCATGGTCGCGGCGCTGCTGACCGTGCTGACGCTCGGCGTGCTGCAGCTCGGCGCGGCGCTCCTCGTCCGCAATACGGTGCTCGACGCGGCGGCGGAGGGCGCGCGCTTCGGTGCGCTCGCCGACAACGCGCCGGACGAAGGCGGGGCGCGCACCCGCGACCTCATCTCGACCGCGATCGGACCGGGTTATGCGCGCGACGTCCGCGTCAGCACCGGGTCGTGGCGCGGGCATCCCGCGGTCACGGTGACCGTGCGCACGACGCTCCCCGTCCTCGGTCTGTTCGGGCCCGCGAAGGCGATGGAGGTGGCCGGGCATGCCGCTCGCGAGACGCTGCCGTGATCACGAGCGGGACGAGGGCTCGGCCTCGATCGAGTTCCTGACGGTCGGGCTGCTGCTCCTCGTCCCGCTCGTGTACCTCGTCATCGCTCTCGCCGCCGTGCAGGGCGGTGCCTTGGGCGTGGAGGGCGCTGCGCGGCAGGCGTCTCGGGTGTTCGTGGAGTCTCCCGACGATGCGTCGGCGGAGGCCGCCGCGCGCGACGCCGTCGACGTGACGCTCGCCGACTACGGGATCGCCGACGAGGTCGCGCGGGTGCGGATCGCGTGCGCGCCCGATCCCGACCGCTGCCTGACCCGGCGGGGCTTCGTCACGGTCCGGATCGACGCGACCGTGCCGCTTCCGCTCGTGCCGCCCGCGCTCGCCGCGCATCTGCCGCTGTCGGTCCCCGTCCAGGCGACGGCGACGCAGCAGGTCTCGCGCTTCTGGGGGGCACGGTGAGCGGGCGCACGCGGCGCGGCGACAACGGGTCGACGCTCCCGCTCATCCTCGTGTTCGGGATGCTCGCCCTCGTGCTGGTGCTGGTCGTGGCGGCTGCGACCGATCTGTACCTGGCCCGCAAGCGTCTCTTCACCCTCGCCGACGGGGCGGCGCTGGTAGGCGCGGAGTCCTTCCGGCTCGACGAGGTCCGCTCCGGCCCGGAGGGTGTCCGACCCGCGCTCTCGAGCGACGAGGTGCGCGCCGCGGTCACCGACTACCTCGCGGACGAGCCGATCGACGGGTTCGACGGGCTGCGGCTGGAGGCGGCGACGACGCCGGACGGTCGGAGCGCCGCCGTGACGCTCTCGGCCGAGTGGCGACCGCCGGTGCCCGTGCCGTTCGTGCCGGGCGACGTGCGGATCGAGACCACCGCCACCGCGCGCGCGGTCGTCAGCCGGCCGCCGGGGTCCGGTGCGCGTAGCGGGGGAGGTTCACCCGGAGGATGACCGCGCCGCCGAGCCCCATGATCCCGAGGACCGCCGATGCGAAGGGCAGTGACACGAGCGCGGTGAGGCCCGAGACGATGAGCGGGGCGAGCGCCCCGCCGGTGTCGTTGGTGAAGCGCCAGGCGCCGAGGAACGGCGCCGGATGCCGGGGATCGGCGAGATCGGCGCCGAGCGTCATGAGGATCCCGGCGCCGATCCCGTTGGCGAGCGACAGGAACACTGCGACGGCGACGAACCACGGCTCGCGCGCCGGGAGGAACCAGGTGAGCGCGAGCACGATGTGGCCGATGCCGAGCCCGATCATGGACGGGACGGCGACCCACAGCCGGCCGAAACGGTCCATGATCGAGCCGCCGAGGAAGAACAGCGAGAAATCGACGGCGCCCGCGATGCCGATGATGATCGAGGTCTGCGTCTCGTGCAGCCCGATCGCGACGGCCCACAGCGGCAACACGACCTGCCGGGCGGTGCGCAGCGCCGAGACGAGCATCGACCCGGAGCCGAGGGTCGCGAGCACGCGGCGGTTGGCGGCGATCGTGCGGAACAGCCCCTGCGCCTCCTGCTCGACCTCCTCCTCGCCGGCCGACCGGCTTCCGGTGCGCCCGGCGCGGGCTCCGAACATCCGCTCCGGATCCGGGAGCAGCACGAGCACGATCGCCGCCGCCGCGCAGCCGCCGACGTGCACCCAGTACGCCGACGCGGCGGAGCCGGTGAGCGCGATGACGCCGGCGCCGATGAAGGGCCCGATCAGGTAGCCCAGGCGGAAGGTACCGCCCAGCGTCGAGAGCGCCCGGGCCCGGTACTCCGCGGGCACGAACGTGGTCATGAACGCGTGGCGGGCCAGCGCGAACACGGCGGTCGCGACCCCGACGACGAGGATGCCGACCCCGAGCACGAACGGATTCGGCGCGAGGACCGCGGTCAGCAGTCCGAGCACCGACAGGACCGACGCGCCGATCATCGCGGTGCGCTCGCCGATCCGCGCGATGATGACGCCGCTCGGGATGTCGCCGACCAGCTCCCCGACGACGAGCATCGCCGAGATCAGCCCCGCGACGGCGAGGCTGGCCCCGAGATCACCGGCCGTCACCGGCAGGACCGGGATGATCGCCCCCTCGCCGGTCGAGAACAGCACCGTCGGCAGCAGGGCGGCCACCCCCACCGAGCGCCAGCGGAACGCGGGAGCGGCGGGGGAGGTCATCCCTCGATACGTTACCCGCGCTAACGATCCGCGGCTGCCGCCCCGGCGCCCGCCCGCACACCGAGCCCGCGCCCCGGAGCGCGCATCCGCCCCGCCGGTAGGCTGTCCCGGACATGATCGAGCTCGACCTCGGCGACCAGATCGCCGCCCTCCGCCAGACCTTCTCCGACATCAAGGCCGTGGTCGGGGTGGAGCGGCTGCAGGCGCAGATCGCGGAGCTCGAGACGGCCGCGGGCGCGCCCGACCTCTGGGACGACCCCGAGAACGCGCAGAAGGTCACGAGCCGGCTGAGCCACGCGCAGGCCGACCTGGCCCGCGTGACCGCGGTCGAGCGCCGCCTCGACGACCTCGAGGTGCTCGTGCAGCTCGCCGTCGAGATGGAGGACGAGGACAGCGCGACCGAGGCCCGGCAGGAGCTCGCGTCGCTCGAGAAGACGGTCGGCGACCTCGAGATCCAGACCCTCCTCGACGGCGAGTACGACGACCGCGGCGCGGTGGTCACGATCCGCTCGGGCGCCGGCGGCGACGACGCCACCGATTTCGCCGAGATGCTCATGCGCATGTACCTGCGCTGGGCGGAGAAGCACAAGTACCCGGTCAAGGTGCTCGACACCTCCTACGCCGAGGGCGCCGGCATCAAGTCGGCGACCTTCGAGGTCGACGCGCCCTACGCCTTCGGCACGCTGAGCGTGGAGGCCGGCACGCACCGCCTCGCCCGCATCAGCCCGTTCGGCTCCGCCGACAAGCGGCAGACGAGCTTCGCCGCGGTCGAGGTCATCCCCGTCATGGAGGAGGCGCAGGAGGTCGAGATCCCCGAGAACGACATCCGCGTCGACGTCTTCCGTTCCTCGGGCCCCGGCGGGCAGAGCGTCAACACGACCGACTCGGCGGTCCGGATCACGCACATCCCCACCGGCATCGTCGTCTCGATGCAGAACGAGAAATCGCAGATCCAGAATCGCGCGGTCGCGATGCGCGTGCTGCAGACCCGCCTCATGCTCCTCCAGCGCGAGGAGGAGGCGGCCAAGAAGAAGGAGCTCGCCGGCACGATCACGGCGAGCTGGGGCGACCAGATGCGCTCCTACTTCCTCTACGGGCAGCAGCTGGTGAAGGACCTGCGCACCGGATACGAGGTCGGCAACCCGGCGGTCGTGTTCGACGGCGAGCTCGACGGGTTCATCTCGGCGGGGATCCGCTGGCGCAAGCGCGCGGAGGACTGAGGCCGGGCACCGGGGAGGGTCGCTAGCCGCGGGCGCCGTCCTCGATCGGCAATAGCTCGAGGGTCGTCTCCCGCGCGAGCGGCAGGGTCATCTCGGTCGCGTACGGATCGCCGTACTTGCGCAGGAACTCCGCGTCCACCGCGGCGTCGGCGTCGCTCGCCCGGGCGACCGTCACGTCGGCCTCGATCTCGATGTCCTGCCCCGAGATGTGGGCGCCCTCGCAGGCCAGGATGTCGCGGTACCAGGCCTTCTCGGGCCCCTTCCACGACCGCACGAAGACCCGACCGCCGGTCTCCAGCACCCAGACGAGCCGCCCGGGGGACCGCTCGTCGGCGGGGGTGATCCGGATCTCCTGCACGTCGTGCAGCGTGCCCAGCTGCGAGTCGCTCCAGCCGCTCATGCGGTCAGGGTAGGGCGGAGGGCCGACCCGCGGTCAGTCCTGCGGCTCGCGCACAGGCTCCGTGACGACCGCGCGGACCGCGGCGGCCAGCTCCGCGCGGTCGGCACCGGCGAAGAGCGACCCGTCCAGCTCGGTGAGGGCCGCATCGACCGCGACGAGGGCGCGCGATCCGGCCGGCGTGAGCGCCAGAAGCGGCTCGTGCCCGGACCCCGAGGGCGCCTGCTTGACGTGCCCGACGTCGGTGAGCGAGCGCAGCAGCACCCGCAGATCATCGGGCGTGGTCCGCTGACGGCGGGCGAGATCCCGCGTGGAGAGCCCGGGGACCTCGCCGAGCTCCCGCAGGATCCCGTACTTGCGCAGCGACAGTCCGTGCGGCTCGAGCACGCGGGCGACCGCCAGGTCGACGTCGCGCGCGATGCGGAGGAGGTCGATGCTCGGGTGTCCGGGCGAGGTCACGCCGCGGGCTCCCGCACCGGCACGACGCGCAGCGCGGTCCCGCTCGACTCGACGCTCACGACCGGATCGACGTACTCGCGCGGGTACCTCCCGGCGTACGTCGCCTCGTAGGCCTCGCTGATCGCGTCGGCGAGCGACGGATCGGCGGGCTCGAACGTCCCGTCGTCGTGGACGCGCACCATCCAGATTGTCACGGGGGAGCGAAGCGAGCCGTCCGGTCGGCGGGACGCGATCCGGAGCTCGTGGTCGGTGTCGATCTCGTCGAGCTCCGCCGGGGTCCAGGTCGTCATGCCTCCATCCTCCTCCCTATGAGAACCGGCGCGGCGGGTGTCGCAACCGCGTTCCCGGTGCGACGGTGCCTAGCCTGGCCGCGCCATGATTCGTTTCGATCAGGTCACCAAGACCTACGCCGGGACGTCGCGGCCGGCCCTCGACGGTGTGAACCTCGAGGTGCTCAAGGGGGAATTCGTCTTCCTGGTCGGCGCGTCGGGATCCGGGAAGTCCAGCTTCCTCCGCCTCGTGCTGAAGGAGGAGCGACCCACCCGCGGGCAGATCCACGTGCTCGGCCAGCAGCTCGGGTCGCTGCCCAACCGCAAGGTCCCGTACTTCCGCCGCAACCTCGGCGTGGTGTTCCAGGACTTCCGGCTGTTGCCCAACAAGACCGTGTTCGACAACGTCGCGTTCACCCTGCAGGTGATCGGCAAGTCGAAGGGGTTCATCCAGGAGGCCGTCCCCGACGTGCTCAAGATGGTTGGCCTCGCCGGCAAGCAGGGCCGCTACCCGCACGAGCTCTCCGGCGGTGAGCAGCAGCGCGTCGCGATCGCTCGCGCCATCGTCAACAAGCCGGCGATCCTCCTCGCCGACGAGCCGACCGGCAACCTCGACCCGGCGACGAGCATGGGCATCATGACCCTGCTCGCGACCATCAACGCGAACGGCACGACCGTGCTCATGGCGACGCACGACTCCGGCATCGTCGACCAGATGAAGCGCCGCGTCATCGAGCTCGTCAGCGGGCACATCGTGCGCGACGAGATGGCGGGCGGCTACCAGACGCAGGCGATCCCCGTGCAGCGCCTCGACATCGACGAGAGTCTGGCGCCGCGCGGACCGTCCGCGGCGACCGGGCTCATCTCGACCGTGCGCCCGGATGCGGAGGCCGACAGCGGCGTGGCCGCGGCGGTGCCGCCTCCCGCTCCTGCGTCGGCGTCGGCACCCGCAGCATCCGCGCCGACGCCCACGGCGCCCGCGCCCGAGTCGCCCGCGCCCGAGTCGTCGGCGCCGGAGCAGCAGGCGCCGGAGCAGCAGGCGCCGGAGCGGCAAGCCCCCGAGCCGGCACCCCGCCCCGTGACCACCCCGATCGCCGTGCGCCCCGCGACGCCGAAGCCGGCACCGCAGTCCGCGCCGGCGCCTCAGGCCGCGCCCGCGCGCCGGCCCGCGTCCGGTGACGCCCCGCCACCGCTCGTCGACCCGCTCGCCGCCGACCGGGAGCGCAGCGCATGAGGCTCGGACTGATCCTCGGCGAGGTGGGGCAGGGATTCCGCCGCAACCTCTCGATGGTCGTGTCGGTCATCCTCGTCACGTTCATCTCGCTGACCTTCTTCGGCGCCGCGATCCTGCTCCAGTTCCAGATCGCGCAGACCAAGGGGTACTGGTACGACCGCGCCCAGGTGACGGTCTACTTCTGCACCGACGTCGACCTCGACGCGAAGTGCGCGCAGACCGAGGCGACGAAGGACCAGATCGCCGCGGTCGGCGCCCAGCTCAACGGCCCGACCCTGAAGCCCTATATCAAGCACGTCTACTTCCAGACGCACGAGCAGGAGTTCAAGAACTTCCAGCAGCAGTTCAAGGGCCAGGCGGCCGCTCAGCTGGCGACGCCCGACATCCTGCCGCAGACCTACCGCATCAATCTCAAGGACCCGAACCAGTCGGAGGTCGTGATCGACCAGGTGCACGGGATGCCCGGCGTCGAGAGCGTGGAGGATCAGCGCTCCGTCCTGGAGCCGATCTTCGCGATCATGAACGCCGCGAGCTTCACCGCGATCGGCATCGCGGCGCTCATGCTGGTGACGGCGGTGCTGCTCATCTCGACGACGATCCGGCTGAGCGCCTTCTCACGACGGCGGGAGCTCGGCATCATGCGCCTGGTGGGCGCCTCGAACCGCTTCATCGAGACCCCGTTCATCCTCGAGGGGGTGATCGCGGCCCTCATCGGCGCGGTGCTGGCCGCCGGCGCGGTCGTCGCGCTCGTGCAGTTCTTCGTCCAGGGCTACCTGGTTCCCTCCGTGGGCCCGGGTTTCATCTCGATCGGGCTGAGCGACGCACTCATCGTCGCGCCGATCCTGATCGTCGTCGGCGTGGTGCTCGCGGGGCTGTCGGCGTCGGTCGCGATCCGGCGCTACCTCAAGGTCTAGCCGCCGTCCCCGTAGACTGATGGGCTGGCCCATCGGAGGAGGTGCGAGATGGCGAAGAAGGATCGCGGCAACGGCGTGGTCGCGACGAACCGTCGCGCGCGCCACGACTACCTCATCGAGGACACGTACGAGGCCGGCCTCGTGCTGACCGGTACCGAGGTGAAATCGCTCCGGGAGGGGCGTGCGTCGCTCGTCGACGGCTACGCGTTCGTCGACGGCGGCGAGGCCTGGCTCGACGCGGTGCACATCCCCGAGTACACCGAGGGCACCTGGAACAACCACGCCCCGCGCCGCAAGCGCAAGCTGCTCCTCCACAAGCAGCAGATCATCAAGATCTCCCAGAAGACGGCGCAGGGCGGCTACACGCTCGTCCCACTGCAGATCTACTTCTCGGATGGACGCGCCAAGGTCGAGATCGCCGTCGCCAAGGGCAAGCGCGAGTACGACAAGCGACAGGCCCTGCGGGAGCGGCAGGACCGGCGTGAGGCGGAGCGCGCGATGTCGTCGCGCGGGCACCTGGGCGAATAGCGCGCGTTCCGATCCTGCCGCGACCGTCGCCGTCGCGTAGACTGGAGGGCCGCGCGGGCGACTGCGCGTTCACAACTCCACAGCGCGCGACACGGCCCACTCACCCGAGTGCACATGGGGATGATCGGTTTCGACATCGCCTGCGAAACTGCGAGAAGCGGGCCGAGGATGCAGGGTTATCTCGTAAACGATCTCTGCAAACCATAGGTGCCAATAACAAGCGCACCGCCTTCGCCCTCGCTGCGTAAGCAGCTCGGCATTTAAAAGGCCGTCAGCCCGGGGTCGTCCTCGACCCGGATCCTGGCGTCAGCTAGAGGACTTGCTGCGAACCTGAGTCTCAGGGGTTCGCGGGACTTTCACTGAGGCTGGGCTCGTCGACCTGGATGTCCGTGACAAAGGTCGGAGCCGAGCAGAACGCCTCCACGGACTGCGCCCGGAGAAGGCGCAGAATCACAGCGATGGACGGGGGTTCAATTCCCCCCATCTCCACCATCGGCCGGGTCGCGCGCTGCAGGGGTCCTCGTCCACCGGGTCCGCGAGTGCGAAGATCGATCGCATGAACAGCCTCCGGAGCTGGCGGGCGGGTTCGATCCTCGTCCTGGTCGGCGGAATCCTCGCGACGGCGGAGTGGTTCAGCTCGGGCCGTCTCCCCACCGGATTCGCCGCGGTCGGCGACCTCGCGGTGGGACTCGGCTTCGTCCTGTCCGGCATCGGGATCCGCCGACGCTACCCCGCGTGCTGGCTCCTGATGGTGGTCGGCGGGTCGTGGATGCTCGAGGGGGTCGTGCTCGCCGTCGCCGGAGTCGTTCCACTGCCGCGCTGGCTGCTCACCGCAGTCCTCACGCTCGTGGCCGTCACGACGGTCGCCGCCGCGGTCGGGATGATCGTGCGCGGTCGCGTCGGTGTCGTCGCCCGATGGGCCCTGGTGCTGCCCGCGATCGCGACGACCGTCATCCTGCTCGCGTGGGTGACCGGCATTGCCGTGCCTCTCGCCGCGTTCGCCTCCGCCGTTCTGGCCGGGCCCGCGGTCGCACCGATCATCGTCGGCATCGTGTGGCTCACCGTGCGCGACGAGCCACGACGCGCGCCCGAGCCCGCGATCGCCCCGAGCGCCTGAGCTACCTGCCCGAATCCTTCAGCGTTCCCGTCGTCCTCGCGGCCTTGCCCGACGCGTCGAGCGCGTACACGGTGCAGGTGACCGTCCTGTCGCCCGCGGCCCAGCTGTCTTCGGTCGGGTAGTAGTACGAGACCTGCAGGGAGGAATCCGCCGCCGCGATGCCGACGAAGTTCGCGAAGGCGTCGCCCTGGCAAGCCGTCTGCGACTCCGCCTGCACCGCATCCAGGCCCGGGTAGGAATCGCCCGACAGCGTCACCTCGGCGAAGGCCTCGGAGTCGTGCGGCTCGGAGCACGGCACGATGGCGGCGGTCGCCGTCGTGGAGCCCGCCGCCGCGTCGTCGAGGCAGTCGCCGACAGCGATGTCGCGGGAGCTCGCGTGCGCGCCGCTCGTCGCGCGCGTCGGCGTGGGAGTCGGCGCGGGAGCGGCGGTGGCCGTGCAGCCTGCGAGCGCAGCAGCGGCGAGCACGACCGCGCCGAGCGCGGCCCGGCGGTCGAGTCGGGTCACAACGCGGAAGCCTACGCGGCGGCCACGATGCGCAGAACGCCCCCGTGCAGGTGACCGTTGGTGGCGAGCAGACCGCCGTCGCGGAGCACGTCGTCGCCCCCGTCGAGCGTCGTGACCGTTCCGCCGGCCTCGCGGATGACCGGCACGAGCGCCGCGATGTCCCACGGCTTCAGGTCGAACTCGCCCGCGACGTCGACGGCGCCCTCGGCCAGCAGCATGTACGACCACAGGTCGCCGTACGCGCGGGTGCGGCCCACGGCGCGGCTCAGCTCGAGCAGCTGCGCGGACCGGCCCGCATCGTCCCATCCTTTGAGGCTGTTGTAGCTGACGGAGGCCTCCGCGAGCTCGGCGACGCCGCTCACCGCGAGCCGGCGCGGCTCGTCGTGCCCCTCGCGCAGCCACGCGCCGTGGCCCGTCGCGCCCCACCAGCGGCGGCCGAGCGCCGGCGCGCTGACGACGCCGAGTTCCGGCACACCGTCGATGACGAGGGAGAGGAGCAGCCCCCAGTTCGGCACGCCGCGCACGAAGTTCGACGTGCCGTCGATCGGGTCGACGATCCACTGCCGATGCGGGGCGCCCGCCGGGGCGTCGCTGCCGAACTCCTCGCCCAGGATCGCGTCGCCGGGCCGTGCGGCCTCGAGTTCGCGCCGGACGAGCCGCTCGACCCGCTGATCGGCGTCGGTCACCTGGCTGCGGTCAGGCTTCAGCCGCACATCGAGATCCTGCGCGCGGTAGCGGTCGAGCGCGATGAGGTCGGCATCCGCCGCGATCGCGAGGGCGAGGGCCAGGTCGTCGGCGAGGGCCGGGTCGTCGGTGCGGGCCGGGTCGTCGGTGGGAGTGCGGGCGTCGGTCACCCGGCCACGCTAGCGGGCGCTGGTTATCGTTTCTCCGTGCAGTGCGACTACTTCGACGCGGGCGTCTGCCGCAGCTGCACCCTCATGGGCGTGCCCTACGCGACGCAGCTCGCCGACAAGGAGTCCGCCACGCGCGCGCTGCTCGCCGCCTGGCCCGACCTGGACTGGATGCCCGCGGTCCCGAGCCCGGAGTCCGGCTTCCGCAACAAGGCGAAGATGGTCGTCGGCGGCACCGTGGCGGCCCCGACGCTCGGGATCCTCGACGAGCACCGGCATGGCGTCGACCTCCGTGGGTGCGGCATCTGCGCGCACGAGCTGCACGCCGCGTTCCCGGCGATCGCGGCGTTCATCGACCGGGCCGCGATCCCGCCCTACGACGTGCCGGCGCGCAGCGGCGAGCTGAAGCACGTCCACGTCACCGTGTCGCCGGACGGCGAGCTCATGGTGCGCTTCGTGCTCCGGTCGACGGAGGCGCTCGGCCGGATCCGCAAGCACCTGCCGTGGCTGGAGGAGCGGCTCCCGAGGGCCGCCGTGATCTCCGTCAACCTGCTCCCGGCCCACGTCGCCCTCGTGGAGGGCGAGGAGGAGATCGTGCTGACGGAGCGCGAGGCACTCCCCATGCGGATGCGCGCCGGCACGCTGCTGCTGCCCCCGGGAGGCTTCTTCCAGACCAACACCGGCGTCGCGCAGGGGCTCTACGACCAGGCGCGGGCGTGGACGGACCAGATCATGCCGGAGACGGCATGGGACCTCTACTGCGGTGTCGGCGGCTTCGCGCTGCATCTGGCCGCGCCGGGTCGGACGGTCGTCGGGGTCGAGGTGTCGGAGGCGGCGATCGCGGGGGCGCGAGCGGCGGACGTGCCGGGGACGTCGTTCATCGCGGACGACGCGACGGCCTGGGCCGAGGCGCAGACCGAGCGCCCGGACCTCGTCGTCGTGAATCCGCCGCGGCGCGGCCTCGGGGAGCGGCTCGACGCCTGGCTCGAGGCGTCCGGTGTGCCGTCGGTCGTCTACTCCAGCTGCAATGCGGTGACGCTCGCGCGCGACCTCGCGGCGCTGCCGTCGTACCGGCCGGTGGCCGCGCGGATGTTCGACATGTTCCCGCAGACGGCGCACGTCGAGACGATGGTCCTCCTCAGCCGGCGAGGGAGCTGAGCAGCCGGCGGAAGTCGTCGACGCGGTCCGCGCGCAGCCGCCCGCTCGCGACCGCCTCGTCGAGGGCGCAGTCCGGGGCGTCGGCGAGATGGGTGCACCCCCGAGGGCAGTCCGCGGCGACCTCGGCGAGGTCGGTGAAGGCGCGCAGCACGTTCGCCGGATCGATGTGGCCGAGACCGAAGGAGCGCACGCCGGGGGTGTCGATGATCCACCCGCCCGTCGGCACCCGCAGCGATACGGTCGACGACGACGTGTGCCGCCCGCGCCCGGTGACCGCGTTGACGACCCCGACCGCGCGATCCGTCCCGGGCACGAGCGCGTTGACGAGCGTCGACTTGCCGACACCGGAGTGCCCGACGGCGACCGTGGTGTGGCCGTCGAGGATCGGCGCGAGCTCTGCGAGCGGCCAGGCGCCTCGAGCGCTCCGCACCACGGGCACGTCGAGCGCGGCGAAGTTGGCGAGGAACGGCCCCGGGTCGGCAAGGTCGGTCTTGGTGACGACGATGAGCGGCGCGATCCCGGCGTCGTAGGCGGCGACGAGATAGCGGTCGACGAGCCGCGCCCGAGGCTCGGGGTCGGCCGCCGCGATGACGATCATCAGCTGGTCGGCGTTCGCCACGATGACGCGCTCCACCTGATCCGTGTCGTCGGCGGAGCGGCGGAGGAGCGTCGTGCGCGGGCGGATGCGCACGATCCGGGCGAGCGTCCCCTCCTCGCCGGTGGTGTCGCCGACGACGTCGACGCGGTCGCCGGTCACGATGGCCTCCCGGCGGAGCTCGCGAGCCCGCGTCGTCGTGATGACCCGCTCCTCGGCGCCGTCCTCGTCGGCCATGACCGTGTACCGGCCGCGGTCGACCGACAGCACCCGTCCCACGACCGCGTCCCCGTGGTCCGGTCGGGTCTTCGTGCGCGGCCGGGTGCCCTTCGGATTCGGGCGGATCCGCACGTCCGACTCGTCGAAGCCGAACGCGTCGTCGTCCTCGTCGTCGGGCGGCAGCCAGCTCACCGCGGACCCACCTCGGTCACACGCCCGGCCACAGGAGCGGGTCGACCGAGCGGAGCGGGTCGCCGCCGCGCAGCATCCGCGACCACAGCTCGGGGAACTCGGGGAGCGTCTTCGCCGTGGCACCGATGTCGTCGACCGCCACACCCTCGACCGCGAGCCCCACGAGCGCGCCCGTGGTCGCCATGCGGTGGTCCTCGTAGGAGCGCCACGGCCCGCCCTGCAGTGGCGCCGGCTCGAAGGCCAGCCCGTCGTCGAGCTCGGTGACCCGGGCGCCCAGCCCGCCGAGGTCGGCGGCGAGGGCGGCCAGTCGGTCGGTCTCGTGCCCGCGGAGGTGCGCGATCCCCGTGATCCGCCCGGGCGCGCCGGCCAGCGCGGCGAGGCCCGCGAACGTCGGGGCGAGCTCGCCGCCCTCCGCGAGCTCGAGCTCGACTCCCGCCAATTCGGCCGCCCCGCGGCCGGTGACGGTGACGACGTCGCCGTCGCGGTCGATCCTGGCGCCGTAGCGGGGGAGCAGGTCGAGCAGCCGGTCGCCGACCTGCGTCGTCGAGGCGGGCCAGCCGGTGACGGTGACGCTGCCGCCCGCGACGAGCGCGGCGGCGAGGAACGGGGCGGCGTTCGAGAGGTCGGGCTCGATCGTGACGTCGAGCGCGCGGATCGGCGCGGGCGGCACGATCCAGACCCCGGGTTCCGGCGACTCCACCGTCACGCCCCGGGCGGCGAGCACGGCGATCGTCATCTCGATGTGCGGCATGCTCGGCAGCCGCTCGCCCGTATGCCGGAGCACGAGGCCGTCGATGAAGCGCGGCGCCGCGAGCAGCAGCCCCGACACGAACTGGCTCGACGCGGAGGCGTCGATCGCGAGCTCGCCGCCCTGCACCTCGCCGGTGCCGTGCACGGTGAAGGGGAGCGTGCCGGTGCCGTCGTCGGCGACGTCGACGCCGAGATCCCTGAGCGCCTGGATGGTCGTGCGCATCGGGCGCCGGCGTGCGGACGGGTCGCCGTCGAACGCGACGGGGCCGAGCGCGAGCGCCGCGACGATCGGGACGAAGCGCATCACCGTGCCGGCGAGGCCCGCCTCGATCGAGATCCCGCCCGCGAGCTCGGCGGGCGCGACTCGGAGGTCGGGGCCGAAGCCGCCGTCGCCGGGCTGCTCGTGGATGCCCGCCCCGAGCGCGCGGAGCGCCTCCACCATGAGCGCCGTGTCGCGGGAGTGGAGGGGGCGGCGCACGACCGACGGCCCGTCGGCGAGTGCGGCGAGGACGAGCTCGCGGTTGGTGAGGCTCTTCGAGCCGGGCAGCGACATCCGCGCCCGCAGCGGCCCGGAGCTCGTCGGCGCGATCCACGGGCCGGTCGCCGATCGCCGGTCGGTCTCGCGGTCGCGCGCACCGTCGAGCGGCAGTTCGTCGCGGTCGGAATACCTCATCAGGCCCATCGGTTGTCCACAGTATCGCCCGGTGGGATCGAGAGGAGAGCAGACCGTGTCCGTGCTGCTGCTCGAACGACCCGCCGCGGGTGCCGACGTAGACTTCTCCGCGATGAGCGACCAGCCCGCGGACCCGCAGCAGCACGACCACGACGAGGTCGAGCAGGAGCTGGACGCCCTCGACGAGCTCGACGCCCGACGCGGCCGTCGCCGTTCGACGCTGCCGCCGGAGCAGCTCCGCTCCCTCTTCGAGGAGCAGGCCATCCCGTTCATGGACCAGCTCTACGCGGCGGCCATGCGGATGACACGCAATCCCGCCGACGCCGGCGACCTCGTGCAGGAGACGTACGTCAAGGCGTACGCCGCGTTCGGCCAGTTCGAGCAGGGCACCAATCTCAAGGCGTGGATGTACCGCATCCTCACCAACACGTTCATCAACGGCTACCGCAAGAACCAGCGCCAGCCTTACCAGAACGCGATCGACGACCTCGAGGACTGGCAGCTCGGGTCGGCCGAGACGCTCACGCAGACGCGCTCGACGCGCTCCGCGGAAGCGGAGGCCATCGACCACCTGCCGGACAGCGACGTCAAGGATGCGCTGCAGTCGATCCCCGAGGACTTCCGGCTGGCGGTGTACCTCGCCGACGTCGAGGGCTTCGCGTACCAGGAGATCGCGGACATCATGAAGACCCCCGTCGGCACCGTCATGAGCCGGCTGCATCGCGGCCGTCGGCTCCTGCGCGAGCGTCTCGCCGACTACGCACGGGACCGCGGATTCACGGTTCCCGAACCCGCCACCAGGAGCAAGCGATGACCGACTGCGGTTGCGACCAGGCCAAGGCCGAACTCGAGGAGTACCTGCACCGCGAGCTGAGCGAGCAGGACTACCGCGACGTGTCCGACCACCTCGAGAGCTGCGAGGACTGCTCGGCCGAGCACCTCGTGGGCGTGACGCTCACGCTGAAGATGCAGAAGGCGTGCCGCGAGGTGGCGCCGGCCGACCTCAAGGCGGCGGTCCTGGCGGCGCTCGGCGAGCACTGACCCGCCCGCGGATCGAGTAGCCGCGAAGCGTCGGCGCTACTCGATCCGCCGGGGAGGTCAGACGGTGATCGCCGCCGAGATCAGCGCCGCCAGCTCCGCCGCGCTCCGCTTGCTGGAGCCGGCCGCCGTCGCCGCCGACGCCGGCCGCGACACGACCCGGATCGTGCGGTCGAGCTGCGGCACGACCTGCTGGTTGATGAACGGCCAGGCGCCCTGGTTCTCCGGCTCCTCCTGGACCCACACGACCTCGGCGTTCGGGTACGACGCGATCGTCGCCTTCAGCGCGTCGATCGGGGTCGGGTAGAGCTGCTCGACGCGCACCAGCGCGACCCGCGACTCCCCGGTCTTCTCGAGCTCGCCGAGCAGGTCGTAGTGCAGCTTGCCGGCGTGCAGGAGCACCCGCGTGACGGCGCCCTTGTCGCTGACGCGCGCGTCGTCGATCACCGGCTCGAACCGACCGCTCGTGAACGCGGCGAGGTCGCTCGTCGCGCCGCGGAGACGCAGCATCGACTTCGGGGTGAAGACGACGAGCGGGCGACGCGGGCGCGCGTACGCCTGCCGGCGCAGCAGGTGGAAGTACGACGCCGGCGTCGACGGCCGGGCGATCGTCAGGTTGTCCTCCGCGGCGAGCTGGAGGTACCGCTCCATGCGCGCCGACGAGTGGTCCGGTCCCTGGCCCTCGTTGCCGTGCGGCAGCAGCAGCACCACGGAGGAGCGCTGCCCCCACTTCTGCTCGGCCGACGACACGAAGGTGTCGATCAGGCTCTGCGCGCCGTCGGCGAAGTCGCCGTACTGCGCCTCCCACAGGACGAGCGCGTCGGCCCGCTCGACCGAGTAGCCGTATTCGAACCCCATCGCCCCGTACTCGCTGAGCAGCGAGTCGTAGATCCAGAGGCGCGCCTGGTGCTCGGAGAGGTTCGCGAGCGGCAGCCACTCCTGTCCGTTGACCCGGTCGTGGAGCACGGCCTGCCGCTGCACGAACGTGCCGCGGCGCGAATCCTGGCCGGCGAAGCGCACCGGGGTGCCCTCGAGGAGCACGGAACCGAGCGCGAGGAGCTCGCCGAAGGCCCAGTCGATGCCGCCGTTGCGGCTCATGTCGACGCGCTTCTGCAGCAGCTGCTTGAGCTTCGGGTGGACCGTGAAGCCCTCCGGCACGTTCGCGAACGCGTCGCCGATGAGGTGCACGACCTCCTCGCTCACGCCCGTGGACGCGGGCTCGCCGGCCGAGTCGTCCTGCTGCGAGCTCGGCCGCTCCAGGTCGGTGCCGGAGCCGCCGTCGCCCGAGACGACCGGGATCGCGCCCGTCTGCGCCGCGTGCGTCTCCGCGAAGGCGCGCTCGAGCCGCTCCTGGAAGTCCTGGTGCGCCCGGTCGGCCTCCTCCTGCGTGATGTCGCCGCGGCCGACGAGCGCCTCCATGTAGAGCGTGCGCGTGGAGCGCTTCGCCTCGATGAGGTTGTACATGAGGGGCTGCGTCATCGACGGGTCGTCGCCCTCGTTGTGCCCGCGCCGGCGGTAGCAGACGAGGTCGATGACCACGTCGCGCTTGAACTGCTGGCGGTAGGCGACGGCCATCTCCGAGACGCGGACCACGGCCTCCGGGTCGTCGCCGTTCACGTGGAAGACGGGGGCCTGGATCACCTTGGCGACGTCGGTGGAGTACACCGAGGTGCGTCCGTCGCCGGGCTGGGTGGTGAAGCCGACCTGGTTGTTGATGTTGAGGTGGACCGTGCCGCCGGTCTTGTAGGCCCGCAGCTGCGACATCTGGAAGACCTCGTACACGATGCCCTGGCCCGCCATCGCGGCGTCGCCGTGCACCATGATCGGCAGCACGTTGTAGGTGCCGCTCGGCTGGCGGTCCTGCTTGGCGCGGACGATGCCCTCCATGACCGGGTCGACGGTCTCGAGGTGCGAGGGGTTGGCCGCGAGGTACACGGGGATCTCGGCGCCGTCGAGCGCCGTGAACGTGCCCTCGGTGCCGAGGTGGTACTTGACGTCGCCCGAGCCCTGGACCGTCTTCGGGTCCTGCGTGCCCTCGAACTCGCGGAACACCTGGCCGTAGGTCTTGCCGGCGATGTTGGTGAGCGTGTTGAGGCGGCCGCGGTGGGCCATGCCGATGACGGCCTCCGACAGCCCCGCGTGCGCGGCGGACTGCAGGATCGCGTCGAGCGAGGCGATGTAGGACTCGCCCCCCTCGAGGCTGAAGCGCTTCTGCCCGACGTACTTGGTCTGCAGGAAGGTCTCGAACGCCTCGGCCTCGTTGAGCTTGCCGAGGATGCGGAGCTGCTCCTCCTTGGTCGGCTTCTCGTACTTCTGCTCCAGGCGCTCCTGGAACCAGCGGCGCTGCTCCGGGTCCTCGATGTGCATGTACTCGACGCCGACGGTGCGGCAGTAGGCGTCGCGGAGGACGCCCAGGATGTCGCGGAGGAGCGCCGTCCGCTTGCCGGCGAAGCCGCCGACCACGAACTCCCGGTCGAGGTCCCAGAAGGTGAGGCCGTGGCTCGCGATGTCGAGGTCGGGGTGGCTGCGCTGCTTGTACTCGAGCGGGTCGACGTCGGCCATGAGGTGGCCGCGCTCGCGGTAGGAGTCGATGAGCTCCTGCACGCGCGCCGTCTTGTCGATGCGCGACGAGATGTCGACGTTGATGTCCTCGGCCCAGTGGATCGGGTCGTAGGGGATCCGCAGCGCGGCGAAGATCTCCTCGTAGAAGTCCTTCTGGCCGATGAGGCGCTCGTGGACCTTCTTGAGGAACTCGCCCGAACCGGCGCCCTGGATGACGCGGTGGTCGTAGGTGCTGGTCAGGGTGATGGTCTTGCCGATGCCGAGCTCGGCGAGGGTCTTCGGGCTCGAGCCCTGGAACGCGGCCGGGTACTCGAGGGCGCCCGCGCCGATGATGCAGCCCTGGCCCTTGGTGAGGCGCGGGACCGAGTGCTCGGTGCCGATGCCGCCCGGGTTGGTCAGCGAGATCGTGATGCCCTGGAAGTCGCCCGCCGTGAGCTTGTTGGCGCGGGCGCGCGCGACGACGTCCTCGTAGGCGGCGATGAACTCGCCGAAGGTCATCGTGTCGGCGCGCTTGATGCCCGGCACGAGGAGCGAGCGGGTGCCGTCCGGCTTCGGGATGTCGATCGCGATGCCGAGGGTGACGTGCGCGGGGACGACGACGCTGGGCTTGCCGTCCGGCTCGTCGTAGTAGACGTTCTGGCTCGGGAACTCCTTGAGCGTCTGCACCATCGCCCAGGCGATCAGGTGCGTGAAGGAGATCTTGCCGCCGCGGGCGCGCTTCAGGTGGTTGTTGATGACGATGCGGTTGTCGATCATCAGCTTCGCCGGGATCGTGCGGACGCTCGTCGCGGTCGGGACGGAGAGGCTCGCGTCCATGTTGGCGGCGATGGTCTTGGCGATGCCGCGGAGGGGGGTCACCTCGTCCTGCTCGGCCTCGGTGACGATCGGGTTGGCGCCGGTCTGCGGGGCGTCGGCGGGGACGGGCTGCGGCTTCGGCGGAGCGGACGTCGTGCGGGCGACGGGCTGCTGCGGTGCGGCGGCGGGAGCCGGTGCCGCCGGTGCGGCGGCGGGCTCGGTCGGTGCCGGCAGGTCGGGGGTCACGGCGCCGGCGGACGGCTCCGCCGGGATCAGCGGCTCACTGGTCGGCGGCTCCGGCGCGACGACCTGCGCGGGAGGGAGGGTGATCGCGGCGGTCGGGGTGGGGTCGACGGGGTGGTACGACTCGAGCACCGGCCACCAGCTCCGGTCGACGGAGTTCTTGTCCTGCCGGTAGCGCTCGTAGAGCTCATCCACCAGCCATTCGTTGGCTCCGAACTCCGATGAGTTCGCATCTTCGGACTCGACACCCGTCACGGGGTTGGTCACGGCTGAATCGCCCTCTTTCTCCGTCGACAACGCCCCCAAGTTAACCACCTCGGGGTCCCTCGCGCCGACGCCCGAGGTGGGGGCGAACCCGGAAATCCCCGCGTTCTTGCAGATACCGTGGAGACATGCGATTCCTGGGTGAGCGACCGCCTCACGACCTCACCTACTCGGACGTCTTCCTGGTCCCCAGCCGCTCGGACGTGACGAGCCGGCTCGACGTGGATCTGTCCACCGGCGACGGCACCGGGGCCACGATCCCGATCGTCGCCGCGAACATGAACTCGGTCACCGGACCGCGCCTCGCGGCGACGCTCGCCCGACGCGGCGGCCTCGGTGTGCTGCCGCAGGACCTGCCGCTCCAGGAGCTCGACGCCGCGATCCGCTGGGTCAAGGACCAGCCGATCCTCTGGGACACCCCGCTCGTCCTGCCGCCGTCGGCCACGGTCGCCGACGCGCTCGCCCTGCTGCCGTCGAGCGAGGGCCACGGCATCGTGCTCCGCGGCGACGATGGCGCCCCGCACGGCGCGATCCCCGCGGTGCGCCTCGCGACCGCCCTGCCCGACGCCCGCCTCGGCGACCTCGTGCACGGCGCGATCCCCGCGCTCGACGCGGAGGAGCTGGAGGCCGACCCCCGCGGCGGCGCCCGCGCCGCGTTCGACCTCATGGCCGAGGGCGGGATCGACTTCGCGCTCGTCGAGCGGCACGGCCGCGTCATCGGCACGACGAGCCCGCGCAGCGCCCTCCGCGGCACGCTGTACCGGCCCGCGCTCGACGCGCAGCGCCGGCTCCGCGTCGCGGCGGCCGTCGGCATCAACGGCGACGTCGCCTCCAAGGCGGCGGCGCTCGCCGGGGCCGGTGTCGACGTGCTCGTCGTCGACACCGCCCACGGGCACCAGGAGGGGATGCTGCGCGCGCTCGCCGCGGTGAGCGGCCTCGGCCTCGGCATCCCGATCGTCGCCGGCAACATCGTCACCGCCGACGGCGTGCGCGACCTCGTCGACGCGGGTGCCACGATCCTCAAGGTCGGCGTCGGGCCGGGTGCCATGTGCACGACGCGCATGATGACCGCCGTCGGGCGTCCGCAGTTCTCGGCCGTGCTCGAGACGGCGGAGGCCGCGCGCTCGCTCGGCGCGCACGTGTGGGCCGATGGCGGCGTGCGCTACCCCCGCGACGTCGCGCTCGCCCTCGCGGCCGGGGCGGCCTCCGTCATGATCGGCTCCTGGTTCGCCGGCACGATCGAGGCGCCGGGCCGGCTCGAGCTCGACGAGCGCGGGCGCCTCTACAAGCAGAGCTGGGGGATGGCGTCGACGAAGGCCGTCCACGACCGCTTCGGCCGGCTCGACGCCTACGAGCTCGCCCGCAAGGAGCTCTTCGCCGAGGGGATCTCGAGCTCGCGGATCTATCTCGACCCGCTGCGCCCGTCGCTCGAGGACCTGCTCGACATGATCACCTCGGGTGTCCGCAGCTCCTTCACCTACGCCGGCGCGAACGACCTCGAGGCGTTCCACGAGCGGGCGGCGGTCGGCTTCCAGAGCGCCGCCGGGTACGAGGAGGGCAAGCCGCTCCCCGTCGGCTGGTGAGCCCGCGGCCCGTGAGCGCATGAGGGCGGATGCCCAGGCGACGGGCCCGGCCCTGCCGGTAGACTCGCCGGACCATGGGCGACCCTCCGTCTGAACGCGGCACCCTCCTCCGATGAGCGGCGACATCATCCTGCTGGTGATCGGGATCGTTCTCACGATCGGCACCGGCTTCTTCGTCGCGAGCGAGTTCACGCTCGTCAACCTCGACCGCGCCGATCTGGAGGCGCGTCAGGCCAAGGGCGAGACGATGCTGGGCCCGGTCATCCGCGGCCTCCGGCACACGTCGACGCACCTCTCGAGTGCGCAGCTCGGCATCACGCTGACGACGCTCCTCACGGGCTTCACGCTCGAGCCCGCGTTCAGCGCCTTCCTCGAGCCACCGATCCGCGCCATGGGGCTCCCGCAGGGCGCCGTGGTGCCCGTCGCGTCGATCGTGGCCGTGGCCATCGCGACGCTCCTGTCGATGATCATCGGCGAGCTCGTCCCCAAGAACCTCGCGCTCGCGGTGACGCGGCAGATCGCGAAGATCGTTATCCCGTTCCAGCTCGGTTTCTCGACCGTGTTCAAGCCGGCGGTCTGGCTGCTCAACTCCTCGGCGAACGGCGTGCTCCGCCTGGTCGGGATCGAGCCGAAGGAGGAGCTGAGCTCCGCGCGGACGGCGGAGGAGCTGCGCACGCTCGTCCGCCGCTCGGCGAGCGAGGGATCCCTCGACCGCGACACGGCGACCCTGCTCGCGCGCACGCTCGTGTTCTCGGACCACGACGCGTCCGACGTGATGACGCCGCGCCCGCGGGTCGCGAGCGTCGACCGCTCGCAGAGCGCCCAGGCCGTCGTCGAGCTCGCGCGGCGAACCGGGTACTCCCGGTTCCCGGTCATCGACGACGACATCGACGACGTGACGGGCCTCGTGCACGTGAAGCAGGCGGTCGCCGTGCCGCGC
This sequence comes from Pseudolysinimonas sp., assembly GCF_051954455.1. Taxonomy (GTDB): domain Bacteria; phylum Actinomycetota; class Actinomycetes; order Actinomycetales; family Microbacteriaceae; genus Pseudolysinimonas. Next base: position 85,292 of record NZ_JBQCHS010000030.1, read on the forward strand.
GAGCGCAGAGCCGAGGTGCCGGTGTCGGCGCTCGCGACCGAGGCGCTCCGCGTGCCGGAGACGATGGGGCTCGACATGCTCCTCGGCGAGCTCCGCGGCCGCGGCTACCAGATGGCCGTCGTCGTCGACGAGTACGGCGGCACCGCGGGCGTCGCGACGCTCGAGGACCACGTCGAGGAGCTCGTCGGCGAGGTGTCGGACGAGCACGACCGGAGCCGCCCGGACGTGGTCCGCAGCCGCGACTGGCTGACCTTTCCGGGCGCACTCCGGCCCGACGAGCTGCAGGAGCGCGCGGGCGTGCGGGTGCCGGAGGACGGTCCCTACGAGACCGTGGCCGGCTGGCTCATGAGCGAGCTCGGACGTGTCGCCCGCGCCGGCGACGAGGTCGCGGTGGAGGCCGGGACCTTCCGCGTCGAGCGCATGGACGGACGGCGGATCGACCGGATCCGGTTCACGCCCGCGCCGGACGCCGAGCCGACCGGGGAGCGCTCGTGATCGCCGCGGCCGTCGCGGCCGTCGCCCGTGCGGCAGAGGGCGCCGACGGCCCGAGCGGCGCCGACTGGTGGGGCATCTTCTGGCTCGTCGTGCTCCTCGTCTTCAACGCCTTCTTCGTCGCGGCGGAGTTCGCGATCATCTCCGCCCGCCGATCGCAGATCGAGCCGAAGGCCGACGCCGGCTCCCGCATCGCCAAGACGACGCTCTGGGCGATGGAGCACGCGACGCTCATGCTCGCCTCGACCCAGCTCGGCATCACCATCTGCTCGCTGCTGATCCTCAACGTGTCGGAGCCCGCCATCCACCACCTGCTCGCGGCACCGCTCGGGTTCACGGGCTGGCCCGACGAGGTCATCAGCACCCTCGCGTTCATCGTGACGCTCGTCGTCGTCTCGTTCCTGCACGTCGTGTTCGGCGAGATGATCCCGAAGAACATCTCCTTCTCGATCCCGGACCGCGCGGCGCTCGTGCTGACGCTGCCGCTCGTCGGCTGGGCGACCGTGTTCCGCCCGATCGTCGCGGCGCTCAACGGGATCGCGAACGGCGCGGTGCGCCTGTTCGGCATCGAGCCGAAGACGGAGGCGACGAGCGCGTTCACCGTCGACGAGGTGGCCACGATCGTCGCCACCTCGACCCGCGAGGGGGTGCTGACCGACTCGACGGGCACGCTCGGCAACGCGTTCGAGTTCAGCACGAAGACCGTGCGCGACGTGGCCGTGCCGCTCGCGCAGCTCGTGACGCTTCCGGAGGACGCCACGCCCGCCGACCTGGAGCGCGCGGTCGCCCAGCACGGGTTCAGCCGCTACCCGCTCGTCGACGAGGCGGGCCAGCCGACCGGCTACCTGCACCTCAAGGACGTCATCGACCTCGACGACGACGAGTTCGATGAGCCCGTGCCGCCCAAGCGCATCCGTCAGATCGTGTCGATCTTCCGCGACACCGAGCTGGAGGACGCGCTCGCGATCATGCGGCGGTCGGGTGCGCACCTCGCGCGCTCGTTCGACGAGCAGGGCGCCACCCACGGGGTGCTGTTCCTGGAGGACATCATCGAGGAGCTGGTGGGGCAGGTCGACGACGCGACGCGTCGCTGACGCGGGTCGAGTGTCGGACGCTGCGCGGGCTACTCGACCCGCGTGGGGCGCGCTCGCTCGTAGGCCCCCGGCCAGGGGACGTCGACGCCGAGCTCGTCGGCGGCGCGGAGCGGGAAGTGCGGATCGCGCAGCAGTTCCCGCGCGAGGAGCACGATCTCGGCCATCCCGGAGTCGACGATGTCGGCGATCTGGTGCGCCTCGGTGAGCATGCCCACGGCGCCGACCGGGGCTCCCGACACCTGGTGCACCGTCGCGGCGAACGGGACCTGGTAGCCCGGCCCGGTGCGGATCCGCTGCGCGCCGACGAGCCCGCCGGACGAGACGTCGACGAGGTCGGCCCCCGCCTCCCGCGCCCAGCCGGCGATCTCCCCGACCTCCGCCGGCTCGAGGCCGCCCGGGGTCCAGTCGCTCGCCGAGACGCGGACGAGGAGCGGCATCCCGGCGGGGATCCGCGCGCGCACGGCCCGCACGATGTCGAGCAGGAGTCGCGCTCGGTTCTCGGTCGAGCCGCCGTAGGCGTCGTCCCGCCGGTTGCTGAGCGGCGACAGGAACTGGTGCAGCAGGTAGCCGTGCGCCGCGTGCAGCTCGAGGAGGTCGAATCCCGCGCCCACCGCGCGCTCGGCCGCCGCGGCGAACGTCGCGGGCAGTGCGGCGACCTCGTCGCTGGTCAGCGCCCGCGGCACGGGATGCGTGCCGAAGGGCAGCGCCGACGGAGCGACCGTGCTCCAGCCGCCCGCCCCCTCCGGCTGGTGCCCGCGCCGGCCGTCCTCGTCCCACGGCGCCCACGACGAGGCCTTGCGCCCGGCGTGCGCGAGCTGCATGCCGATCGGGGCGCCCTGGGCGTGCACGAAGTCGACGATGCGCCGCCAGGCGGCGGCCTGCGCGTCGGTCCAGATGCCGGTGTCGCGCGGCGAGATGCGGCCGATCGCCTCGACCGCGGTCGCCTCGGTGAGGATGAGCCCCGCCCCGCCGACGGCGAACTGGCCGAGGTGCATGAGGTGCCAGTCGCCCGGCATGCCGTCGTGCTCCCGGCACTGGTACTGGCACATCGGGGAGACCCAGATGCGGTTGCGCGCGGTGACGTCGCGGAGCGCGTAGGGCTCGAACAGGCGCGTCACGAGGCCAGGCCCTGGAGGAACGCGCGCAGCCCGGCCACCCCGGTGAAGTGGTGCGTCGCGATGCCGAGGGCCGCGGCGGCCTCGACGTTGTCGGCGCGATTGTCGATGAACGCCGTGCCCGTCGGGTCGGTGCCGAGCTCGGCCATGGCGCGGCGATAGATCTCGGGGTCCGGCTTGATGAGATCGAGCTCCGCGCTCACGATGACGGTCTCCATCAGCGAGCCGAGCGGCGAGAAGCGGAACGGGTCGCCGAAGTCGAAGCCCGCGTTCGACAGCAGCGCCAGGCGCGTGCCGCCGTCGTGGAGCTCGGCGAGGAGGTCGAGAACCGCGGGCTCCGGATCGAACCAGCTCGTGAAGTCGCGGGCCCACAGCTCGTGGACGCGGGCCAGGCTCCAGTTCGCGCCGGTCTCGCGCTCGATGGCGCGCCAGTACTCGACGACGCTCAGCCGGCCCTGGTCGAGCGCGTGCCGGTGGCGGTCGTAGGCGGCGCGGAACGACGCCTCGTCGACGCCGGCGAGCGCGACCAGCTCGGCCTGGGACGTCGCCGAGGGGCTCCGGGAGATGACCTCCCCGTAGTCGAAGACGACGACCCGGTCGGGGATGCTGATGGCCACGTCGCCAAACTATCGTGGCTGCATGGACGCGTTCTTCGGCCCCGTCGACGCGGCCCGCTGGATCGCCGTCCCCGGCCCCGACGACGACAAGTACGCGCGCGGCGTGGTCGGCTTCGTGACCGGGTCGGAGCGCTACCCGGGGGCCGCCGTCCTGGGCGTCGAGGCCGCCGCGCGCACCGGGGTCGGGATGATCCGCTACCTCGGGCCGGAGCGGCCGTCCGGGCTCGTGCTGCAGCGCCGCCCGGAGGTCGTGACGGCCGACGGGCGGGTGCAGGCCTGGGTGCTCGGGTCGGGGCAGGAGGCCGCCCGGCGCGACGACGCGGAGCACGCGCAGCTCGTCCACGCCCTGGGGCAGGAGGTGGCGGTCGTGCTCGACGCGGGGGCGCTCGACCTGCACGACCGGGCGCGCGGTCCCGTACTGCTGACGCCCCACGCGGGGGAGCTGGCGCGCGCGGTCGGGAGCTCGGTCGAGGCGGTCCGGGCCGATCCCGAGCGCGCCGCGCGGGATGCCGCGGCCGCCCTCGGCGCCACGGTGCTGCTCAAGGGCCACACCACGCACGTCGCGACGCCGGAGGGCGAGGTCCTCCGCGTGCGGAGCGCCCCGGCCTGGCTCGCGACCGCCGGCGCGGGTGACGCGCTCGCCGGGGTGCTCGGCGCGCTCCTCGCGACCCATGCCGCCGCGATCGCCGACGACCCGGCCGTCGTCGCGCGGCTCGCCGCCACGGGGGCCGTGCTCCACGGGCTCGCCGCCGAGCGCGCGAGCGGCGGCGGTCCGCTGACGGTCCTCGACCTCGCCGCCGCGCTGCCGCGCGTCATCGCCGAACTGCTCGCCGCGTGACGGCGGCGTCCCGCGCGCTCCGGCATCCGCTGCCGCTGTGGATCGCGTTCGTGCTGGTGCACCTGATCGTCGGCGTCGCCGCCTTCTCGTACCCCGACGGCAGCGGCATCGGCGACGTCCGCACCACCTACCCGATCTGGGTTCAGCACGGGTTCGAGACGGGGCGCTGGGTGGGGCTGCAGCTGCCGTGGGTCTACCCGATCCTCGCGCTGCCGCCCATGATCGCGGCCGACGCGCTCGGCCCGGCGTTCGTCGCGCCGATCTGGCTCGGCATCGTGTTCGTCGTCGACGCGGTCGCCTTCGCGTTCGTCGTGCACGGCGACCCGGAGCGTCGGCGGGCGCCGGCCGCGTGGTGGTGGCTCGTGTTCCTGCTGCTGCTCGGGCCGATCGCCCTCACCCGGATCGACTCCCTCGCGACCGCGCCCGCGCTGATCGGGGTGCTGCTGCTGGCCCGGGCGCCGCGCACCGCGGGGGCGCTGCTCGCCGTCGGGGCGTGGGTCAAGGTCTGGCCGGCGGCGCTCGTCGCCGCCGCGGTCGTCGCCGTGCGCCGGCGCTTCGAGGTGCTGCTCGGCGCGGTCGTGCTGACGGTCGTCGTCGTCGCCGTGACGCTCCTGCTCGGCGGGGCCGCTCACCTGCTGTCGTTCGTCACCGAGCAGTCGGGACGGGGCCTGCAGATCGAGTCCGGCCTCGCGACGCCGTGGATGTGGTCGGCGGCGCTGCACCCGGGCGGCCCCATCTCCGTCTACTACGACCTCGGGATCCTGACCTATCAGGTGCGCGGACCGGGCGTCGCGGGCACCGCCGCCCTCGCGACGCCGCTCCTCGTGCTCGCGGTCGGGGCGGTGCTCGTCCTCGGCATCGTCGCGGCACGGCGCGGGTCCGACGCCGCCGAGATCCTGCCCGCGATGGCGCTCGGGTTCACGACGGCGCTCATCGTCGCCAACAAGGTCGGATCGCCGCAGTACGTGGGCTGGATCGCGGTCCCGATCGTGCTGGGGCTCGCGGTCCGCGCGACGGGGCGCGGCCAGTCGTTCGCCGGACCGGCCGGCCTGACGCTCGTGATCGCGATCCTGACCCAGGTCATCTACCCGATGTTCTACGGGCGGCTCCTGAACGTGGATCCGACCCTCGTCCTCGTGCTGACGGTGCGGAACCTCCTGCTCCTCGGGCTCTTCGTCTGGGCCCTCACGCTGCTCGTCCGGCGCGTCGCGCGTCCGGTCGGGGAGGATGGGGAGTGGCTGCCGGCGATCCTCGGCGGCCGTCCCCCTCGACTCGCACTCCGGGAGTGACCATGCTCGTCGCCTTCTCCGTCGCCCCGAGCGGCGATCGCCCCGACGGCGCCCCGCGCCCCGCGGGCACGCCGGAGGACTCCGTGCACGACGCGGTCGCGGCGGCCGTACGGATCGTGCGCGCGTCGGGGCTCCCGAACCGCACCGACGCGATGTTCACCACGATCGAGGGCGAGTGGGACGAGGTCTTCGACGTCGTGAAGCGCGCGACCGAGGCGGTCGGCGCGTACGGGTCGCGCGTGTCGCTCGTGCTGAAGGCCGACATCCGCCCCGGCCACACGGGCGAGCTGACCGGCAAGGTCGAGCGGGTCGAGCGCGCGCTCGGCGACGCGTGACGGGCCTGACGCCCGGACGCACCCGCCTCGCGCTCCTCGCGCTCGCCCTCGGCGGGTTCGGGATCGGCTCCACCGAGTTCGTCGCGTCCGGACTCCTCCCGCAGATCGCGTCCGCGCTGCTGCCGGGACTCGACGCCGCGCACCACGACCAGGCGATCGCCCGGTCCGGGCTCGTCATCTCCGCCTACGCGGCGGGCGTCGTCGTCGGAGCCCCGACCATCGCGATCTTCGCCGCGCGGGCACCGCGGCGGGCGCTGCTCCTCGCCGCGATCGCGGCGTTCGTCGTCGGCTCGATCGGGTCGGCGCTCGCGCCGACCTTCGAGGCGCTCGTGATCGCCCGCTTCGTCGCGGCGCTGCCGCACGGCGCGTACTTCGGCGTCGCCTCGCTCGTCGCGGCGCGGCTGCTCGGGCCAGGCAAGCAGGGCCGGGGCATCGCCTTCGTGATCGGCGGTCTGTCGGTCGCCAACATCGTCGGCGTGCCGGCCATCACCTTCCTCGGCCAGTCCGTGGGCTGGCGCTGGGCGTACGTCGCGGTCGCCGTCGTCTTCGCGCTCTCGTTCGCGGCGATCCTGTGGCTCGTGCCGTCGTCCCCGGGCGACCCGGGCGCGACGCCGGCGCGGGAGCTGCGCGGATTCCGGCATCCCCAGGTCTGGTTCGCCCTGCTCACGGGGATGATCGGCCTCGGCGGCCTGTTCGCGGTGGAGAGCTACATCGCCCCCATCACGACGCGTCTCGTCGGCCTGCCGGCGGACGCGGTGCCGATCGTGCTGGTCCTGTTCGGCGTCGGGATGACGGCCGGCAACTTCGCCGGCGGCCCGCTCGCCGACCGGCACGCGTTCCGCGGGCTCATGATCGGCTTCGCGATGACGATCGCCTCGTTCGTCGTTATCGGTCTCGTGATCGCGACGCCGGTCGGCGTGTTCGTGAGCGGGTTCCTGCTCGGCGCCGTCACGGGGATTCTCGCGGTCGCGATCCAGACCCGACTCCTGGAGGTCGCGCCCGAGAGCCAGACGCTCGCGGCGGCCGCCAACCACTCGGCCCTCAACTTCGGCAACAGCCTGGGCGCGTTCCTCGGCGGCGCCGTGATCGCGGCCGGCTACGGCTACGCGGCGACCCCGTGGCTCGGTCTCGCGATGTGCGTGCCGGGAGTCGTGTTCGCGGTGCTCAGCGGGGTGCTGGAGAGCCGCTCGCGGAGGCGCTCAGAAGGAGCCGGAGGGCGCGTCCTGGATGAGGATGCCGTCTTGGATCGCCCGCTTCCGTAGCGCGACCTTGGTGCCGACGTCGATGCCGGCCACGCGGTACTTCTCGCGGATGCGCTTGAGGTAGCTCTTCGCGGTCTCCTCGGAGATGCCGAGCTGGTAGGCCACCGACTTGACCGGCTCGCCGCCGCCGTAGAGCGCCATGACGCGGCGCTCCTGCGCGCTCAGCTTCGGCGCGCCGCCGATGTCGCCCGCGTTCAGCGCGAGGTCGAGCTCGGCCGAGATGAAGCTCTCGCCCTGCGCGGCGGCGCGGATCGCCTCGACGATCATGCCCGCGTCCTCGCTCTTGACGAGGTAGCCGAGCGCACCGGCCGCGAGCGCCTCGCGCACGACGTTCGGCTCGGAGTAGGTGCTCATGAGCACGACGCGCACACCGGTCGTCTTGAGCGTCGAGATCTTCAGCGCGACCGGGATGTTGTCCTTCAGGTCGAGGTCGAGCAGCACCACGTCGACCGGGAACGCCGGGCTCGTCAGCAGCTCCGGCCAGGTGGCGAAGGCGCCGACCATGTCGATGTCGGAGGCGGCGCTGCGGATCCACTCCGTGAGCGCGCCGAGCAGCATCTTGTGGTCGTCGACGATGGCGAGGCGGATGGGGGCCACGAGCACTCCTTGGGTCGGTCTCGGGGGAGGGATCACTGATCGGCGGGGTTGTCGACGAGGCACTGGATGTCGACGCGCAGACTGCCGTCCTGAGTGGAGTCAGAGTAGCGCCCGACCCGGCTCAGGGCGTCCCAGACGCCCGAGTCGACACGATTCCGTGCCACACCGGTCGTCGTGATGACGATCGGGACGAGGATCTTGCGGTCGGGCACCTCGCCGCCGGGCGTCACCGGCCCGAGCTGGATCGTCAGGGTGCGGTTCTGGCTCGGCTTGAGGTTCTCGCTGACGAGCAGCCAGGCGGTCGAGAGGAGGCCGTCGCGCTGGTTGGGGTCGAGCAGGCCGGCGAGCGCCGACTTGTCGACGAGCGTGACGGAGCGGCCGAGCATCTCCGACTCGGTGATCGCGTGGTAGAGCCAGGTCTCGCGCCGTCCCTCGATGAGGTGGAGGCGGAGCTCGGTCGCGAGCTGCGCCGCGATCGACGCGTTCTTCGGGATGAGGGGCAGCACGACCTTGCGGTTCGCGACCGACTCGAGCAGCTCCTCGGCGGCGAGGTCGAGGCGGGCGAGCTCTTCCGAGGCGAGCATGCCGACCGCGAAGCGCGGGGCCTGGACGGTGCTCTGCACGAGCACGCGGTCGAGCTCCACCTGCACCAGGCGCCGGAACGTCTCCACGACGACGACGCCGATGATCGTCGGGAGAACCGCGAGCGCGACGCCGGTGACCTGCGGCGCGATCCACGCGGCGTCGATCGGGTCGTCGGGGAGAGCATCGAGGAACATCGCGATCGCGAGTCCGACCCCGAGTGTGCTCGTGGCGACGACGAGCTCGGCGCGGCCGCGCAGGGTCACGAGCAGCAGGAGCGCCATGCCTGCCGCGAGGCCCGCGGTGGCGTTCCTCCCGATGTCGTGCAGCTCCCAGATGGCAACCAGGTCGAGCACGGTCGATGCCGCGACCCCCGCGAGGAAGACCGCGAACATCCAGTCGGGGAGCCGGTCGCCGATCGCGCGCGAGGCGACGATCGCGAGCACGATGATGGCGATGAGCACGAGCCAGGACGCGACGGCGAACTCCGGCCGAGGGTAGCTCGGCCAGAGGGCGGCGAACCAGCTCAGACCGTAGACGGTGCGGAGGCACACGACGATCGCGGCGCCGAGGCCGAGGAACGCGGTGCCCAGCGTGCCCCGGTGAGCACTCGCCCGGCCGACCCGACGGGCGGTGCTGCTGACCCGGCGTCGGGCGTTGCCGACGATCGCGCCGAGGGTGTTCTCCTCGGGGGCGGTGAACGTCACGACGTCACCTCCGCCCGGGGCACCTCGAGCACGACGGTGGTGCCCGATCCGGGAGCCGAGAACAGCCGCGCCGTGCCGCCCACCTCGCGCAGGCGCCCGACCACCGACTCCGTGAAGCCGAGCTTCGTCGCCTCGATGTCGGCGATGTCGAAGCCCACCCCCGAGTCGGTGACCATCGCGCGCACCGTCGTCTCGTCGTCGGTGATCGTCACGTGCGCCTCGGTCACCCCGGAGTGGCGGCGCACGTTCTCGAGGCACTCGGCGAGCGCCAGCAGGAACGCGTCTAGCGTGTGGCTCGGCAGGAGCACCTGCCCGGCGCCGTGCCAGCTCACCTGCAGGCCCATCCGTCCGAACCGCTGCTTGACCGAGGCGAGCGTCGTGCCGAGCACCGGCTCCTCCGGGACGGGCACGGGCGAGGTCCCGGTGCCGACCTGGGCCTGACCGTCGGGGACGTTCGGGCTGGTGCCGAGCCGGAGCTGGCGCAGGAGCTGGGCGTCCTCCTTCGCCTGCTCGCGCAGCGCGTCGGGGGTGACGCCGACGCCGGAGTGGGCGAGCAGGGTGAGCGTCGCGAGGACCGTGTCGTGGAGGAGGCGCGCGCCCTGGCGGCGCTGCGCCTCGAGCTCGCTCGCCTGACGCTCCGCCCGGTGGGCGCGGCCGATGCTGGCGATGCGCTTGGCGGCCTGCGGGACGGCGGCCATGATCCACGCACCGACGAGCGCCGGGAGAGCCCACCCCACGACCACGAGGGCTCCGGTGCGGAGGCCGGTCGCGAGGTCCGGCGCCGTCAGCTCCACGGCCGCGCCGACCGCGGCGAACGAGACCACGAGGAGCACGATCCGCCACCAGGAGTTCACGAGGACGAGTGCCGCGGCCGGGACGGCGGCAGCGGTCAGCTCGATGAGGGACGCCTGCGCGGCCGGGGTCGGGCTGGTCGTCGACAGGACGTCGACGGCTCCGACGATCGCGATGCCGGCGGCGACGGAGAGGAGGGCCCAGAGCGTCGGACGCATCCAGCCCATGAGGAACTGGAACGCGCCGAGCACGACGTAGATCGGGACGCCGACGAGCAGCACCCGGCTCGGAGTCGCCCCGGGCAGTACGAAGCAGATGAGCGAGACCGCGGTGAAGCTCAGCCCCCAGACGCGCGCGGCGCGCTGCAGGAGCTGGTCGCGCTCCTTGGAGATGAGATCCATCGCACCCGATTCTTGCCTACCGGGGCACCCGGACGGGGGGTGCCGCGCCCTGTGTCGCGTCGGGAGCGGGTGGTCAGCGGGCCAGAAGACGGCGGAGCTCGGCGCCGACGAGCGCGTCCTCGATGAGGAACGCGTCGTGCCCGTAGGGCGAGGAGACGACGACCGGGGCGTCGCCGTCGATGTTGCCGGCGATGTGCCGGGCGATGATCTGCTGCCCGGGCACCGGGAACAGCCGGTCGCTGTCGACCCCGAGCACGAGCGTGCGCGCGGTCACGCGGGCGAGCGCCGCCGCCACGCCGCCGCGGTCGCGGCCCACGTCGTGCGAGTTCATCGCGTCCACGAGCACGAGGTAGCTGTTGGCGTCGAAGCGGCGCGTGAACTTGTTGCCGTGGAATCCGAGGTAGCTCTCGACGGCGAACACGCCGCCCCCGCCGAGCGGGCTGAGACCTGACTGCCAGGAGCGCTCGAAGCGATCGTTGAGCTCGGTCGGCGAGCGGTAGTTCAGAAGCGCCATGCGGCGGGCGAGCGCGAGGCCGCGGTGCGGGCCTCCGCCGTCGGGCGCGTCGTAGTAGGCGCCGCCGTCGAAGGCGGGATCCATCCGGATCGCCTCCGACTGCACCGAGTTCAGCGCGATCTGGTCGGCGCTGGAGATCGGGGGAGCGGCGAGCACCGCCAGCCGCTCGACGCGCTCCGGGTGCGTCACGGCCCACTCGAGGGCCTGCATCCCGCCCATCGATCCGCCGATGACGAGCGCCCAGCGCTCGATCCCGATGCGCTCGGCGAAGAGCCGCTGCGCCTCGACCTGATCGCGGATGGTCAGGTACGGGAATCGCGCGCCCCACTCCTCGCCGTCGGGCGCGATGGAGGCGGGGCCGGTGGACCCCTGGCAGCCGCCCAGCATGTTGGGCGCGACGATGAACCACTCGGCCGGGTCGAGGGGTGCGCCCGCGCCGACCATGCCGGACCACCATCCGGCCGTCGGATGCCCGGGGCCGGCGGGTCCGATGACGTGGCTGTCGCCGGTGAGCGCGTGGAGGACGAGGACCGCGTTGTCGCCGGCGGCGTTCAGCTCGCCCCAGGTCTCGTAGGCGATGACGGCGTCGGGGACGACGCCGCCGCGCTCGAGCGGCACGTCGCCGATGCCCGCGAAGAGACGGTCGCCCGCGGGATCGCCGAGGCGCCAGGCGCCGGTCGCGGGCGGGAGCGCGGCGAGGGCGCGGCGGTTGGACTCGGTGACGAACGCCGAGGGGACCGCATCCTCGGGTGTCTGCCAGTCCACGGTCCCATTCTCCCGGGTGCGCCGGCCCCGTTACGCACGAGCGCGTCGAGCAGCCGCGAAGCGGCGTATCGAGACCCCCGCGCGGAGGGAGGTCTCGATACGCGCCTGCGGCGCTACTCGACCCGCTGGAGTGAGGCGTTACGCGTTCGCGTTCGCCGCCGAGTTCGCGCGCGCGGCCGCGAAGCCGGCCTCGAGGTCCGCCTTGAGGTCCTCCACGTTCTCGAGCCCGATGGAGAGGCGCACGAGACCGGGGGTGACGCCGGTCGTGAGCTGCTGCTCCGGGGTGAGCTGCGAGTGGGTCGTGGACGCCGGGTGGATGATGAGCGAGCGCACGTCGCCGATGTTCGCCAGGTGGCTGAACAGGTTCACGCTCTCGACGAGCGTGCGGCCCGCGTCGACGCCGCCCTTCAGCTCGAAGGAGAGCACGGCGCCCACGCCCTTCGGCGCGTACCGGTTGGCGGCCGCGTACCAGGGGCTCGACGGCAGACCCGAGTAGTTGACCGAGGCGACGTCCGGGTGGTTCTCGAGCCACTCGGCGATCGCCTGCGCGTTCTCCACGTGGCGCTCGATGCGCAGCGACAGCGTCTCGATGCCCTGGATGAGCGTGAACGCCGAGTCGGGCGAGAGGGCGGCACCCGTGTCGCGGAGCAGCTGCACGCGCGCCTTGATGACGTAGGCGATCCCGTCGCCGAGCACGCCGGTGTAGGAGGCGCCGTGGTACGACGGGTCCGGCTCGGTGAGGCCCGGGAACTTGTCGACGTGCTGCGACCACGGGAACTTCCCGCCGTCGACGATCACGCCGGCGATGACCGTGCCGTGGCCGCCGAGGAACTTCGTGGCCGAGTGGACGACGATGTCGGCGCCGTGCTCGAACGGACGGATGAGGTACGGCGTCGCGATCGTGTTGTCGACGATGAGCGGCAGGTCGTTCTCGTGCGCGACCCCCGCGACGGTCTCGATGTCGAGGATGTTGATCTTCGGGTTGCCGATCGTCTCGGCGAAGAACAGCTTCGTGTTCGGCCGCACCGCGCGGCGCCACTCCTCGGAGTCGTCCTGGTTCTCGACGAAGGTGACCTCGATGCCGAGCTTCGCGAGCGTGTACTTGAAGAGGTTGTAGGTGCCGCCGTAGATGGAGCTCGACGAGACGATGTGGTCGCCCGCCTGCGCGATGTTGAGCACGGCGTAGGTGATCGCCGACGAGCCGGAGGCCGTGGCGAGCGCGGCGGTGCCGCCCTCGAGCGCGGCGACGCGCTGCTCCACGACGTCCTGCGTCGGGTTCATGATGCGCGTGTAGATGTTGCCGAACTCGGCGAGCGCGAAGAGGTTCTTCGCGTGGTCGGCGCTGTTGAAGACATACGACGTCGTCTTGTAGATCGGCGTCGCGCGTGCGTTGGTGACCGGGTCGGGTGCCGCCCCGGAGTGGATCTGCTTGGTCTCGAACTTCCAGTCGTCGGCCACGATGGTCCCTTCTTCGGATTCGCGAGCCAAGGTACGCAGGCGGCTGGTGCGTCGGCAACGACGACGACACACGGCGTCACAGACGGCGTGGTCTCCGCTTGACACACGCGACTGCTTTCGCGAGAGTAGTTTCGTGTCCAGCATCCGCCTCTACATCCTCGGTGCGCTCGCCGACGAGGGCGAGATGCACGGGCACCAGCTCCGTCAGCTGGCCGAGAAGGAGCACATCGACGAGTGGACCGAGGTCACCGTCGGCGGCCTCTACGGTGCGCTCAAGCGTCTCGCGGCCGAGGGCCTGATCGAGGAGGCGCGGACCGAGCGATCGGGCTCCTACCCGGAGCGGCTCGTGTGGCGCATCACGCGGGCGGGGAGCATCGCTCTCGCGCAGCTGCGCGAGCAGGGCCTCCGTGAGATCGTCTACCGCGCCGACCCGTTCGATCTCGCCATGAGCCGCCCCGACCTCGAGCAGGCCGACCGCATCCCCGACCTCGTCGCCGCACGACTGTCGGAGCTGCGCGCCATGCTGGCCTCCAACGAGGCCCGCGACGCCATGATCGAGCAGTACCTCAGCCCCCTCGAGCAGCACGTGATGCAGCACAAGGCCGCCCGGCTGCGCGCCGACATCGCGTGGCTCGAGGAGCTCGTCTCCCGCTTGCCCGAATTGCTCGCCCACGAGAAGTCCCGGAAGGACGACCGATGACCGACCCGACCCCCACCCGCGCGGAGCACGCCGCCCACGGCGCCCACGCGCATGCGCACGGCGAGCACGCGCACGCGCTCCCGCTCAGCGAGGCGCCGGTCACCCGCCGCACCTGGCTGGCCTTCGCCGTGGTGCTGCTCGGCACGTCGATGGCGCTGCTCGACACGACGATCGTCAACGTCGCGCTGCCGGTGATCCGCACCAGCATCCACGCCGACGAGTCGACCCTGTCGTGGATCGTTTCCGGCTACGCGCTCGCCTACGGGCTCGCGCTCATCCCCGCCGGCCGCATCGGCGACCGCCTCGGGCACAAGTGGGTCTTCGTCGTCGGCATCGCGCTCTTCACCGTCGCGAGCTTCGCGGCGGGGATGTCGCAGAGCTCCGGCGAGCTGATCGCCGCGCGGGTCGTGCAGGGCCTCGCCGGCGGCATCTTCTTCCCGCCGGTCACCGCGCTGATCCAGCTGATGTTCCCGGGGCGGGTGCGCGGGCGGGCCTTCGCCATCATGGGCGCCGTCATCGGCGTGTCCACCGCTCTCGGCCCGATCGTCGGCGGCCTGCTGATCCAGTGGCTCGGCGACGAGCACGGCTGGCGGTACATCTTCTTCGTCAACCTCCCGTTCGGCGTGATCGCGTTCGTCGCGGCGCTCCTGCTCCTGCCCGCGGGAGCCGAGGGCGGCGAGGCGAAGGGCGTCGACCTGGTCGGCTTCGTGCTGCTGGCCGGGGCGCTGACCGCGATCCTCGTCCCGCTCATCCAGGGGCAGGACGAGGGCTGGCCGCTCTGGACGTGGCTCTCGCTCGGCGGCGGCGTCCTGCTGCTCGTGCTGTTCGCGCTCTGGGAGGTCGGGGTCGCGCGGCGTGGGCGCACGACGCCCCTGGTGCCGCCGCACCTCTTCACCCATCCGGCCTTCACGGGCGGCGTGATCCTCGCGCTCGTCTACTTCGCCGCGTTCACCAGCATCTTCTTCACGATCTCGCTGTTCTGGCAGTCGGGTCTGCAGCACACGGCGCTCGAGTCGGGGCTCGTCTCCATCCCGTTCGCGATCGGCAGCATCGTGGGCGCGTCGCAGTCGAACCGTCTCGCTGCGAGACTCGGTCGCACCGTGCTCATCATCGGCACCGCGCTCGTCAGCATCGGGCTCATCACGACCTGGCTGATCGTGTGGCGGGTGTCGCCTCTCGACATCACCAACTGGGAGCTGCTGCCCGGCCTCCTCGTCGCGGGCTTCGGCTCCGGCCTGTTCATCGCCCCGAACGCGCAGTTCATCGTCGCGACCGTCGACCGACCGGAGGCGGGGGCGGCCTCCGGCGTCATCGGGACCGCCCAGCGGATCGGCGCGGCCATCGGCATCGCGGTGATCGGCTCGATCCTCTTCGGCAGCCTCCCGAGCTCGTTCGGCCCCACGAAGGCGCAGATCGCGGAGGCCGGCCAGAAGTACGGAGCACAGGGGAAGGACGCGGTGAAGGCCGCCCTCAAGACGGTGGTCGACCACAACCTGGCCCACGGCTTCGGCGCGGGTGCGGCCTGGGCCCTGTTCACGAGCGCGGTCTTCGCGATCGCCGCCTTCGTCCTCGTCTTCACGCTGCCGAAGCGGATCTCGCGCGGCTACTGAGCCGCCGGCGACCGCGGATCAGCGGTCGCGCCCGCCCGCCCGCTGCTCGGTCGCCGCGCACCGGTCGCCGCGCACCGGTCGCCGTCCCGTGGTCGCCGTCCCCGTCAGAAGTTCAGGTGATCAGCGGCGATTCCGCTGTCGCTGGTCCGGACGCGCCGCGAACGACCTGAACTTTCGACGGGGATGGCGGGGATGGCGGGGACGTGCGGGGACGTGGCGGGGACGCTGCGGGGCCGGCGTGCGCGGTGCCGCCCCCGCGGCGCCGGGCGGATCGCCGGGCCGGTGTGCGCCGGGCCGGGCACCGGGATCGACGCGGGTCAGCGGTCGCGGCGGGAGCCGGTGGGGTCGACGCGTGACGGTCCCACCGGCTCCTCCCGTCGGATGAGGAGCCACCTCGGCTTCGGCTCGACGATCGGCCGGAACACCCGGCGCACCAGCGGGCTCGACAGGGCGATGGCGATCGCGATCGACGCGAAGACCATCGTCAACAGCCAGGTCGCCGAGGCGTGATCGTCCGTGAGGATCCCGGACTCGCGGATCGGATAGAGGACGAACGAGTGCAGCAGGTAGACGTACATCGTCGCCTGCCCGAACGCCGTCCAGAACGTCTCGCTCCGCGGGATCAGCGCGAAGAATGCGGCGCTCAGGGCCGCCGCCAGCAGGATGAGCCCGAGCCGCACGAAGCCGGCCCACCACTGCTGCGCGTCCAGCCCCGAGTACGAGTCGTCGTAGAAGAACCAGTGCACGCTGAGGACGCGGAAGGCGCGGATGTTGACGACCACGGCGACGAACCACGCGGCGAAGACCACGACGGCGGCGAGCCGGAACAGCCAGACGGAGGCCTTCAGCGCCATCCACCGGTCGGCGAGCTTCCACTGCCGCAGCTGCCAGCCGAGCACGAAGAAGGGCAGGATCCCCACCGTCCGGGCGAGCGAGAGCGTCGAGTCGACGCCGGGGGAGTAGCCCACCGCGACCGACAGGACGACCGCCCAGAGCAGCGGGAACCGCAGCAGCACGAGGTACGGCATGAGGATCCGGAACACCGCGAGCGAGAGCAGGAACCAGAGCGTCCAGTGCGGCTGCGCGAGATCGAGGTTCGTGTCGCCCTCGAAGATCCACTGCACGCCCGACCAGATCGACTGGAAGATCACATACGGGACGACGATGTCGGTCAGCACCTTGAGCATCTGCCGCGAGCTCGGCGGCGACGCCTTCGAGAAGTGGCCGCTGATCATCGCGAACGCGGGCATGTGGAACGGGTAGACGGACGGTGAGGAAGCGGGCGTTGTCCCAGAACGGGACGCGCACCTTCGCGGGCGCCGACGTCGGCACCGCCGGGGAGGCGATCGACATCCCCCTAACGTAGGGGGCATGTCTCCTTCGGTCGTCGTCACGGGTGCCAGCTCCGGAATCGGGGAGGCCGCATCCCGGTTGCTCGCCGCGCACGGCTGGACGGTGCTCGGCGTCGCCCGCCGCGCGGAGCGGCTCGCGACCCTGGAGGCGGAGGCGGGCGTGATCCCGGTGGTCGCCGACGTCACCGACCCGTGGGGCGTGCAGACGGTGGTCGACGCGGTGGGGTCCCGGCTCGGCGGCCGGCTCGACGCGCTCGTCAACAACGCGGGCGGCGCGCTCGGCCTCGACTCGGTGGAGGATGCGGACCTCGACGACTGGCGCACGATGTTCGAGACCAACGTGCTGGGCACGCAGCGGATGATCGCCGCGCTCCTGCCCGCGCTGCGGGCGGCCGCGCGCGTCGCGTCGTCGGACGGGGGAGCGGCGCACGCCGACATCCTCGCCGTCACGTCGATCGCCGGCACGATCGCCTACGAGGGCGGCGCCGGCTACAACGCGGCGAAGTTCGCGCAGCACGCGCTCATGAAGGTGCTCCGCCTCGAGCTCGCCGGCGAGCCGCTGCGCGTCATCGAGATCGCCCCCGGCATGGTGAAGACCGACTTCTCGCTCGTGCGGTTCAAGGGCGACGCGGCGCGCGCGGACGCGGTTTACGCCGGGGTCGAGAACCCGCTCTCGGCCGACGACATCGCCGAGGCGATCGTCCACGCGCTCGAGCTGCCCGGCCACGTGAACCTCGACGAGGTGGTGATCAAGCCCGTCGCGCAGGCCGCGCCGCACAAGGTGATCAAGGCGCCGCTCGCCCCGAAGGGGTAGCCGTCCGGTTCTCCGTCCGACGCGGTCCGGATCAGCGCCCGGGTTCAGAGGACCGGTTCGCGCTCCGGGACCTCCGGCATCGCCGCGTCGCCGAAGGCGCGCCGCGGGACCAGGAACAGCAGCGCCCCGGCGACGAGGGCGCCGGCCCCGCAGATCGTCCAGACGATGAGGTAGCTGCCGAGCCCCGCCCCCGAGGAGACGTCGCCGGAGAGCCCGGCGTGCAGGACGACGCCGAAGACGGCGGAGGCGAACGCGCCGCCGAGGGTCTTGGTCGTGTTCGTGAGCCCGGTCGCGATCCCGGACTGTCCGCGCGGGGCTGCCGCCGCGGCCGCCGACGGCAGAGCAGCGACGAGCGTGCCCGACCCGATGCCCGCGATCACCATGTTGAGCAGCACCTGCCAGAGCGCGGCGTGCAGGGGCAGGAAGAGCAGGTAGCCGCCCGCGACGAGGAACGCCGCGACGATGAGCGCCGCCCGCGGCGAGACCCGCCGCGAGAACAGCGGGAAGAGCACGGCGCCGACGATGAGCGAGACGAGGTAGGCCCCGATGACGTAGGAGACGGAGTCCGGGTCGAGCCCCAGCCCGTAGCCGACCTTCGCCGGGTCCGCGGCCGCGAACGCCGAGAGCGGGATCTGCGCTCCGAGCACGCTGATCCCGAACAGCCCCGCGGTGAGCTGCACCGGCCACATCGTCGGCTGCTTCAGCACCCGGAGGTCGATGGCGGGGTCGCGGTGGCGCAGCTCCCACCGCCCGAACGGGAGGAGCAGTAGCAGCCCGATCGCGATCGGCACCCACACCGTCCACGAGGCGGGTCCGTTCAGCCGGAGGAAGGTCAGCCCACCGGTCACGAACAGCAGGGCGAGGGTGAGGAGGACGAAGCCGCCGACGTCGAGCACCCGGCCCGGCACCGGCTCCGACTCGGGCACCCCGAACAGGATCGCGACGAACACGAGCGTGACGCACACCGCCGGCACGACGAGGGTCGGCGGGATCTCGCCCCCGACCGCGGCGAACACCTTGCTGGAGGCGAGCGCGCCGAGGATCGCGCCGGCCTCGAGCGCCACGACGAGGAAGCCCGCCGCGCGCCGCGTCTGCGTCGCCCCGGTGCCGGTGCGACGCCCGCGATCGAAGATGAGCGCCACCTCGAGCGGCAGCCACACGACGTAGAAGCCCTGCAGCGCGAACGCGACGAGGTAGACCGCGAACGAGCCGCCGTTCAGCACCAGACCCCAGCTCGCGAGCGCCGTCACGGCGGTCGAGATCAGCAGGATCCGCTTGTGCCCGAACATGTCGCCGAGCTTCGCGAGCACCGGCACGACGAGAGCGGAGACGAGGAGCTGGGCGGCCTCCGTCCAGTTGTAGTCGGCCGTCGTGACGTGCAGGCTGCTCGCGATCTGGGTGACCAGCGGCACGTAGTAGCCCTGGAGGATGCCGCTCGTGAGCTCGACGAGGAAGAGGAATCCGACGAGCTGGAAGGTGATCGCGCCCGCGCTGGGCCGCTGCGTCGACGCCGACATGATCGGAGACTAGTGCCGTGACGGACGACGACGCGGCACGGCCGCTCACCCCGCTGGACCTCGGCGACGGCCGCACGATCCTCGTCGACGACAGCGGACCGAGCACCCGGGAGGACCCGGCGCTGTTCTGGCATCACGGTTCGCCGCACACCGGCGCCCTCTACGAGCCGCTGCTCGGCATCGCGCGCGAGCGGGGGCTGCGCATCGTGGCCGTCGCGCGACCGGGGTACGGCGGGAGCGAACCCCGTCCGGGCCGGACCGTCGCCGACTCCGCGCGTGACGCGCTGGAGGCGGCCGACCGGCTCGGCCTCGGTCGGCTCCTCGCGCTCGGCGCCTCCGGCGGCGGCCCGCACGCCCTCGCCATGGCGGCGCTCGCCGAGCCGGGCCGGATGGTCGGCGTCGTGGCGCAGGCGTCGCCCGCGCCCTTCGACGGCACGGATGCCTGGTGGCGGGGCATGGCCGACGACGGCGGGTTGCGCGTCGCGGTCCGCGGTCGGGATGCCCGCCTCGCGCACGCCGAGACGGACGAGTTCGACCCGGCGAGCTTCGTCGACACCGACTACGCGGCGCTGGAGGGGGAGTGGGCCGCCCTCGGGCGGGACGCGGGCGTTCATGCGGCGGCGTTCGGGCCGGTCGGACTCGTGGACGACGACGTCGCGTTCACCCATCCTTGGGGCGTCGAGCTCGCGCGGATCGCCGCTCCGGTCGTGCTGCTCCAGGGCGCCCGCGATCGGGTGATCCCCCCGGCCCATGCGCAGCTGATCGCCGCGGCGGTGGCGGATGCCGAGGTCCGCATCGACCATGCAGCCGGTCACGTGGCGGCGCTGGGCGGGCTGCCGGCGGCGATCGACGCGGTCCTTGCCAGAATGGGGGGATGAGCGACGAGCGCGAGGTCCTGACGTACGAGCTGTTCGGCCGGGCGGCCCGCGAACTGGCCCAGACGATCGCCGACGACCGCTTCCAGCCCGACGCGATCGTCGGCATCGCGCGCGGCGGCCTCACCCTCGCCGGCGCCCTCGGTTACGCCCTCGACGTGAAGATGCTCGGCAGCCTCAACGTCGAGTTCTACACGGGTGTCGGTTCGACGCTCGAGGCGCCGGTCGTGCTGCCGCCGACCCTCGACCAGGACTCGCTGCGCGGCAAGAGGGTCCTCCTCGTCGACGATGTGGCCGACTCGGGTCGCACTCTCGCGATGGTGCTCGAGTTGCTGCGCGCCGGCGGCGGCGAGGTCCGCACCGTCTGCATCTACAGCAAACCCTCGACGATCGAGGAGCCGTACTACGTCTGGAAGCGCACCGACCGCTGGATCAACTTCCCCTGGTCGGTCGAGGGCCCGGTGACGGCGCGGACGTCGGCCACCGTGGTCGACGCGTGAGCATCCATCTGGTCGGCGGCGGCTGGCGCCCGGCCGGCGACGCCGACGTCGTCGGGGTGTTCCTGGAGGAGGCGGCCGGCCGTGCCGCGGGCTCCGGCCGGATGGTCCCGCGCATCGGCGTCCTCCTCGTGGTGCCGGACGACGCCGAGGGCGACCCCGCGGAGTTCGCCGCCGCGTTCGCCGCCGTCGCGCCGGCCCAGCCCGTCGTGACCGCGATCGCGGAGGGCGAGGTTTTCACGAGCGCGGTGCTCTCCGACATCGACGGACTGGTCGTCGGCGGGGGCCTGGCCCCGGCGTATCTGGCCGCGGTCCACCCGCTCATCGACGAGATCCGCCTGCTCGTGGGCGACGGACTGCCGTACCTCGGCTACTCGGCGGGCGCCATGATCGCGGCCGACCGCGCGATCGTCGGCGGGTGGCGCATGGACGGCGTCCCGGTCTGCCCCGCGGAGACCGCCGAGGACCTGGACGAGGTCGCGGTCGCGGAGGGCATCGGTCTCGTCGACCTGGCCGTCGACGTGCACGCCGCGCAGTGGGGCACCCTCGGCCGGCTCGTCGCCGCGACCGAGGGCGGTCTCGTCGAGGGCGGCGTCGCGATCGACGAGGGGACCGTCCTCATCGTCAACGACGACGGCCTGCGGATCTCGGGCGCCGGCAACGTGTGGCGGGTGCTCGACGACGCGGCCGGCATCCTCGTCGGCACGCTCGACGCGTAGTCGCGGATGACCGTCCGGAAGCCGCTCGACGAGCTCGTCGACCCGGGCTGGGCGCGAGCCCTCGCGCCCGTCGCCCCGCAGATCGCGCGGATGGGCGACGTCCTCCGCGCGGAGACCGCGGCGGGGCGGCGCTATCTGCCCGAGGGGCGGCGCGTGCTGCGCGCCTTCGAGCAGGCGTTCGACGAAGTGCGCGTGCTCATCGTCGGCCAGGACCCCTACCCGACCCCCGGGCATCCGATCGGCCTGTCGTTCGCCGTGGACCCGGACGTGCGCCCCGTCCCGCGGAGCCTCCAGAACATCTATCGTGAGCTGCGCGACGACCTCGGCGTCGCGACGCCCGAGCACGGCGACCTGAGCGCCTGGTCGCGTCAGGGCGTGCTGCTGCTGAACCGCTCGCTCACGGTGCAGGCGGGGTCGAGCGGATCGCATCGCGGCAAGGGCTGGGAGCCGATCACCGAGCACGCGATCCGCGCGCTGGTCGCCCGCGGGACGCCGCTCGTCGCGATCCTCTGGGGGCGCGACGCGGGCACCCTGCGGCCGCTTCTGGGGGCGACGCCCGTCATCGCCTCCGCGCACCCGAGCCCGCTCTCCGCCTCGAACGGGTTCTTCGGCTCCCGGCCGTTCAGCCGGGCGAACGCCCTGCTCGAGGGGATGGGCGCGGCTCCGGTCGACTGGCGGCTCCCGCCGTCGCCGCCCGCGCTCGCCTAGGCTCGGACGCATGCTGGAGGAGGAGTACAACCCGCGCCGCGAACTGCCGCGCCACCTCCGTCCCGCCCCCGAGCCGGAGCCGGAGTTCGCGTTCGAGATCCGCGCCGCGGAGCCGACCGACGTGCCCGACATGCGCGAGATCTACAACCACTACGTCGCCAACTCCACGGTCACCTTCGACGAGGACGCGCTGACGCTCAAGGAGTTCCGCGACAAGTTCCGTCGCGGCGTCCAGGGCGGGTATCCGTGGATCGTCGCCGTGTCGCCGAGCGGTCAGGTCCTCGGCTACGCGAACGTGTCGCCCTGGAAGGAGAAGGCGGCCTACCGGTACACGGTCGAGGACTCCATCTACCTGCGCGCCGCCGCCACCGGCAAGGGGCTCGGCACGGCGCTGTTCCGGGAGCTCCTCGACCGCTCGCGCGACGCCGGCATGAAGGAGGTCATTGCGGTGATCGCGGACAAGGGCGCGGAGGCGTCGATCGCGATGCACAAGCGTTTCGGCTTCACCGAGGTCGGGCACATGGGCAAGGTCGGGTTCAAGTTCGACCGCTGGCTCGGCACCTACATGCTGCAGAAGAGCCTCAAGAAGAAGCGATAGGCCTTCAGAGGCATCGAGAGGGGAACCCGTGACCGTCCATCAGCTTCGTCTGGTCCTCGAGGTCGACGACGTCGACGCCGCCGTCCGGTTCTACCGTGAGGCGCTCGGCCTGCCCGAAGCGGAGGCCTACGAGGCCGCCGGCGGTGCGCGCGTCGCGATCCTGCCCATCGAGACGGCGACGCTCGAGCTCGCCAACCGCGCCCAGATCGAGTTCATCGACGAGGTCGAGGTCGGGCACCCGGTCGCGCACCCGTTCCCCGGCCGCATCCGCGTCGCGTTCGAGGTGACGGACGCGGAGGCCGCCGCGATCGACCTCGAGGCCGCCGGGGCGACGCCGGTGGCCCCGCCCACGCGGACGCCGTGGGACTCGCTGAACGCCCGGGCCGAGGCGCCCGACGGGATGCAGGTGACGGTGTTCCAGGAGCTGGGCGCGGGAGCCGCCCGCCACGAGCGCGCGGGCGACGGCGTCGAGCCGGGGGCGGGCTCGGGCCCCGACGGCGCGGCCGGCTGAGCTCGTCGACACCGGGGCGCCGCGTCGATCTCGGCGGGCTCACCCGGCGAGGGTCAGGACCAGCTCCGTGACGTCCTCGCCGCGCGCCGCGGCGAACGTCACCTCGCGTCCGGTGAGGCGGAAGCCCGCCTTCTCGAGCACGCGACGCGATGCGGCGTTGTCCTCGGCGACCCGGCCCCCGAGGGGGCGCTCGGCGACCTCGGCGAGCAGCGCCCGCACGGCCGCCGTGGCGATGCCGCGCCCCCACCGCTCCGGCGCGACCGAGTAGCCGATCTGCAGCACGCCGTCCATCGGATAGCAGCAGACCATCCCGGCGAACGCGCCGTCCGCCTCGACGATCCAGGTGCGGTTCTCGGGGACGGTCGTGATGAGCGCCCAGTGCGCCGGCCAGGTCTCGCGCGTGCGCGGCGCCCCGAAGGCCGCCATCGCGGCGACGCGCGGGTCGGCCTCGAGCGCGAACAGCGGCTCAGAGTCCTCCGGGCGGAGGTCGCGGAGCCGCACGTCCATGGGTCGATCCTGCCTCACGACTTCGGGGTGGCGCCCCGCAGGATGAGGAAGCCCGCGACGGCGAAGACCGCGGTCGGAACGAGACTCCAGAGCGCGAGCCCGAGCGGCAGGCTCGCATCGAGCCAGCGGCCGAAGGCCGACCAGGCGTCGAGCAGCGCGATCACCAGGCCGGCGAGCACGACGATCGCCAGCAGGATCCCGCCGAAGATCAGGAGCCCGTTGCGCCCCCATCGCACGAACACCGAGCCGAACGCCGAGCCCGTGAACGTGAAGAACAGGAACAGGCAGAAAATGACGGCGATGCGCTCGCCCCAATTCTCGCCGAAGTACACCGGCGTGAACATCCGGCCCTGCAGGCCCCATCCGTTCGTCGCCCGCTCGAGGAGGCCGAGGACGGTGATCGTCGCCGTGAAGACCGCCGACATCGCGACGAAGACGACGCTCGATCCGAGGGAGAAGTCGCGGCGGGTGGCGCCGTAGCCGAGCGCGAGCCGGAACGTGTTGTTCATGGCTTGGATCGCGACCACCGCCATGTAGAAGAAGATCCACGCGGTCGACCCGGAGTAGCTGAACCCCTCCGCGAAGTCCGTCTTGCCCGGGGACGAGATGACGACAATGGCCCAGATCGCCAGGTTCAGCAGGAAGATCGCCGCGAGCACGATGAAGGGCGTTACCGCGATCGTCATCGGGTTGGCGAAGTACAGGCGGATGACGCTCCCGATCCGGCTCGAGCCGAGGCGGCGCGACGGGGCGGGGGCGATCGCGGCGGCGGTCATGCGAACTCCTTCTCGGACGTGCGGGTGAGGTGGACGACGAGCTGCTGCAGCGAGACCGGCCCGAGCTCCAGCCCGGCCGCGCTCGCGGCGGCGCGCTCGTCGGGACGGAGCCCGGCGACGGTGACGGAGGCGAGGCCGCCGATCCCGTCGCGGTGCAGCACCTCGCGCGAGCCGAGGAACGCGTCGATCTTCTGGCGGGGCCCGACGAGCGTCGTGGCGCTCTCGCGCAGCTCCTCCGCGTCCTCGTCGAGGATCATCCGGCCCCGGTCGATGACGAGCACGTGCTCGAGGAGGTTCGCGACCTCGTCGATCAGGTGGCTCGACAGCACGATGGTGCGCGGGTGCTCCGCGAAGTCGGCGAGCAGCCGGTCGTAGAACGTCTGCCGCGCGACCGCGTCGAGGCCGAGGTAGGGCTCGTCGAAGAAGGTCAGCGGCGCGCGGCTGGCCAGGCCGACGATGACGCCGACGGCACTCAGCTGGCCGCGGGAGAGCTTCTTGATGCGCCGGGTCATCGGCAGCTCGAAGTCGTCGACGAGCCGGGCCGCGAACTCCGCGTCCCAGTTCTCGAAGAACCACGGGGCGCTCCGCAGCACGTGCTTGACCTTGAAGTCGTCGGGGTAGCGCTGGCTCTCCTTGATGAAGCAGAGCTGCTGCAGCACGCCCGCGTTCTCGGCCGGCGCGTGCCCGAAGACCTCGAGCTCACCCGCGGTCGGGAAGTCCTGCCCGGTGAGCAGGTGCATGAGCGTCGTCTTGCCGGCGCCGTTGCGGCCGAGCAGGCCGTAGATGCGGTCCCGTTGGAGCTCGAACGCGACGTCGTCGATGGCCGTCACGTCGCCGAAGCGGCGGGTGAGCCCGGTCGCGCGGACGATCGGGTCCGGTTCGGCGCGGGTCATGCCCGACCTCCCCGGATCATGTCGGCGAGCTGCCCGGGCGCGATGCCGAGCTTGTCGGCCTCGGCCAGGAGGGGCAGCACGTACTGCTCCCGGAACTGCTCACGGCGGGCGGCCATGATGCGGGCGCGGGCGCCCTCGGCGACGAACATGCCGATCCCTCTCTTCTTGTAGAGGATCCCGCGGTCGACGAGCAGGTTGACGCCCTTGCCGGCCGTGGCCGGATTGATGCGATGGAAGGCGGCGAACTCGTTGGTCGACGGGACCTGGGTCTCCTCGGGGAGCGCCTCGGAGAGGATGTCGTTCTCGATCAGCTCGGCGATCTGGAGGAAGATCGCGCGGCTGTCATCCACGGTGCGCCCCGGTCATCTGGTTCATTACTCGACTAATGAACCATCGAACCGACCCGCTGTCAACCCTCGAAGCCGATGACCCGCGCCGCCGTGCGGATTAGGGCGCGGCGCGGCACGAGCCGGGTCCCGGCCGCGAACGCGGCGTTGAGGCGCCCCGAGATCGCGACCGGGGGAGTCGAGCGCCGGTCGAGCGCGCGCAGCGCGGTCGCCGTCACCTGCTCCACGGTCTGCATCGGCCCGCCGCCCGAGAGCTCGCGCCCCACGACATCGAAGAACTCGGTCCGGGTGACGCCGGGGCAGAGCGCCGTCACCTTCACGCCGTGCGGCTTCGCCTCCCACCAGATCGCCTCGGTGAAGCTGCGCACGAACGCCTTCGATGCGGCGTACACCGCCTGACCCGGGACCGGCTGGAACGACGCTGTGCTCGCGACGTTGACGATCGCCCCGCCGCGCGCCGCGATGAGATCGGGCAGGAACGCACGCGTGACGTCGACCAGGGCGCGGACATCGGTGTCGATCATCCCGGCCGAGACCTCCGGATCCGTCCCGGCGAACGCGCCGAAGGAGCCGAAGCCCGCCGCATTGACGATCGTGTCGACCGGGCCGCCGACGAGGTCGTGCAGGCGCGCACCCGCCCGCGGCTCCGCAAGATCGACCGGGAGCACCTCGACGCGGACCCCGGCGCTCGCCGCGAGCTCGTCGGCCAGGCGTCGCAGGCGCTCCTCGCGCCGGGCGACGAGGACGAGGTCCGAGCCGCGGCGCGCGAGGGCGCGGGCGAGATCCTCACCGATCCCGGAGCTGGCGCCGGTGACGAGCGAGAGGTGCGGCTGGTACATGGTGCCGAGCGTAGGCTCGGCGGGTGGCGTCCGAGCTGCACGACCTCACCGCACTGCAACAACTCGACCGCCTCCGGCATGGGGAGGTGTCGCCGGGCGAGCTCGTCGAGCACTACCTCGCGCGGATCGATCGTCTCGACGGGGAGCTCGGGGCCTTCGTGACCGTCACGCCCGACCCCGCGCGCGAGCGCGCCGCCGCGGTCGAGGCGCTGCCGCACGCGCTCGCGCTCTGGGGGCTCCCGCTCGGAGACAAGGACCTCTGGCGCCGGGCCGGGGTGCCGACGCGCTTCGGGTCCCGCCTCCTGGCCGATCACGTGCCGGAGGAATCCGACGAGCTGGTCCGAGTGCTCGACGACGCGGGCGCGATCAGCCTCGGCAAGACCAACACCCCCGAGTTCGGCCTCCCGAGCTACACCGAGCCGCTCGCGAATGCGCCGGCCCGGGTGCCCTACGACACGACCCTCGGCGCGGGCGGGTCGAGCGGGGGCGCCGCCGTCGCGGTCGCGGCCGGGCTGCTTCCGGCGGCACCGGGCTCGGACGGCGGGGGATCGATCCGCATCCCCGCCGCGTCGACCGGGCTCGTCGGGCTGAAGCCCTCGCGCGGCCGCGTGCCGGCGGGCGCCGGCTTCGACAGCCTCGGCGGCTTCGTCGTGCCCGGTCCGATCGCCCGCACCGTCACGGACGCCGCCCTCCTCCTCGACGCCATGGTCGACGGCGGCGCGTACGCGTGGTCCACCGAGGCGCCGGCGTGGGACGGTGGTGCCTACCTCAACGCGGCCGTGCACGGTGAGGGGCGCTTCCAGCTCGGGGTGACGACCGACTCGCCGTGGTCGCTGGCCTACGACATCCGGCTGGAGGACGCCCCGCGCGCGGCTCTCGAGGTCGCGATCGCCGAGCTCGGCGCGATCGGACACGGCATCGAGGAGTTCTCCCTCCTTCCCGAGGAGGGTTACGCCCCGGCGTTCACCACCATCTGGCAGGGCGGCGCGAGCGCCATCCCGGTCGCCGACGAGGACCTCGACCGGCTGGAGCCGCTCACCGCCTGGCTGATCCGGCGCGGCCGTGAGGTCCCGGGTTCGCAGGTCGTCCAAGCGCTGCGCTGGGTCGCGCAGTACGAGCGCCGGCTCATCGGGCAGCTCGCGGCCTACGACGCGGTGCTCACGCCGGCGCTCGCCATGACGCCGCGCCCGCTCGGCTGGTACGACCCGGAGGACGCCGAGGAGAACTTCGCGCAGCAGTGCCGCTTCACCCCGTACACGAGCTTCGTCAACGCGACCGGCCTGCCGGCCATCGTCCTGCCGGTGTCGCAGACGGAGGACGGGATCCCGCTGGGCGTCCAGCTGATCGGCCGGCCGGGCGGGGAGCACGTGCTCCTCGCGATCGGGGCCCAGCTCGAGTGGCGGCTGCAGTGGCACACGCGGCACCCGCCGCAGTGGGACGCCTGACGCGGACGGATCCGGTCGGCAGGGTAGGTAAGGCTCACCTACACTGGATCACGATGTTCCTCTCCGACGTGCTCCCGGCCTCCATCGCCTGGAATCCCGAGGCCGGCGATCTCGTCCTCCTCGGCGTCGCCCTCGACGACCTCGCGATCGCGGAGACCGTGCTCGCCACCCTGCCGGCCAAGGCGCGCGGTCAGGTCTTCGTCGAGGCCGCGTCGGAATCGGAGGTGCGCGCCGTGGCCGCCCCCGGGCGCGTCTGCGTCACCTGGCTGCTCCGCGACCGGGGCCAGTCGCTGACCTCCGCGGTCGACGCGTGGCTCGCCGAGATGCTGCCGGTCGAGTTCGACCGCGAGCACCGCGTGTACGCCTGGATCTCGGGGGAGTCGAGCGCCCGCGCGATCCTCAGCTGAGACCGGCGGTCACCGCCCGTAGGTCTCGAGGAAGCGCAGCCAGACCTCGCTGAGCGTCGGGTACGCCGGGACCGCGTGCCACAGCCGCTCGAGCGGCACCTGCCCGGCGATGGCGATCGTCGCCGCGGTGATCATCTCGGCCACCCCCGGTCCGACGAACGTGACGCCGAGCAGTACCGAGCGGTCCTCGTCGACGATCGCGCGCGCCCGACCTTCGTAGTGGTCGGCGAACGCGGAGGCGCCGGCGATCCAGGAGAGGTCGTAGTCGACGACGCGGGTGCGGTAGCCGGCCTTCTCGGCCGCCGCCGCCGTCAGGCCGACCGACGCGACCTCGGGATCGGTGAAGGTCACCTGCGGCACGACCTCGTGGTCGGCGGTCGCGACGTGACGCCCCCACGGCGCGTCATCGACGGGCTCGCCCTTCGCCCGGGCCGCGATGACGTCGCCTGCGGCGCGGGCCTGGTACTTGCCCTGGTGGGTCAGCAGGACGCGGTGGTTCACGTCGCCGACCGCGTAGAGCCAGTCGAACCCGTCGACGAGCATCGTGTCGTCGACGTGCAGCCAGTCGCCGGGCGTGAGCCCGAGGGTCTCGAGTCCCAGGTCGCCGGTGCGCGGGGTGCGGCCGATCGCGACGAGGACCTCCTCGGCGACGACCGTGCCGCCGTCGCGCAGGCGCAGCTCCACGCCGGCCTCGGTGCGCTCCGCGGAGGCGGTCTCGGCCTCGAAGCGGATCGTCACGCCGGCCCTCTCGAGCGACGCCTGCACGAGCTCGCCGGCGAACGGCTCCTGCCCGGCCAGCAGCGTGGATCCGCGGACGATCATCGTGACCGCGGTGCCGAACGAGGCATACGCGGTCGCCATCTCGCACGCGACGACCCCGCCGCCGAGGATCGCGAGCGACGCCGGCGCGTGCTGGGAGCTGGTCGCCTCGCGGCTGGTCCAGGGGGAGACGTCGGCGAGCCCGGGGACGTCGGGGAGCAGCGCCGCGCTGCCGGTGCTCACGGCGACCGCGTGCCGGGCGGTCACCTCGGTGATCGTGCCGTCGGAGGACTCCACGCGGAGCCGCTTCGGGCCGAGGAAGCGGGCGTGGCCGCGCAGGAGGTCGATATGGGCGCCCTCGAGCCACTCGGCCTGGGAGTCGTCGTTCCAGTCGTGGGTGATGGCGTTGCGCCGGGCGAACACGCCGGCCGGGTCGACGTCGCCGGTGACCGCCGTCGCCGCCCCCTGCACGTCCCGGGCCTCGCGCAGCACGGCGCCGGCGCGGAGGAGGCCCTTCGACGGCATGCACGCCCAGTACGAGCACTCGCCGCCGACGAGCTCCGCCTCGACGATGACCGTCGACATGCCGCCCTGCACGGCGCGGTCGGCGATGTTCTCGCCGACGGCGCCCGCGCCGATCACGATGACGTCGTACTCGGCGGTCTGGATCTGCTCGTCGCTCATGCCGCGACGCTATCGCGTGCGTGCGGCGGCGTCATGGGAGCGGGGGTCGGCCGTCTCTCTTCACGGGAGGTCCCGATGTCCGCACGTCCTGTCGTCGCCGTCGTGGCGGCCGCCGGGCTCGCCGCCGCCGTCGCTTTGCTGACGGGGTGCGCGGCGGCCGCCCCGAGCACGACCACCGCGCCCTCGCGGCTCGCCGCCACGGTCGCCGCGTCGTTGAAGTATCCGACCGCGCTCGTCGAATGCGGCACCGAGAAGGTCGCCGTACGCGCCGGCGGCGTCGCCCGCTGCCGGCTCACGGAGGGCGACAAGGTCTACGCCGTCACCGTCCGGTTCTCGAGCGTCAAGGGGACGCACTACCGCTTCGACGCCCGCGTCGCGAGCACGCCGATGCGCACTCTGGCCACACCGAAGAGCGTGGGCGGCGACGCGGTCGCTCAGCTGGCGGCCCAGGCGCTCGCGCCGAAGATCGGCTTCACGCCGCAGCTGGCCTGCGCCGACGGGCAGGTGCCGCTCACGGTCGGCTTCGTCGAGCGGTGCCGGTTCGCGGCGGACGACGGCGACCACGTCGCCGAGGTCACGCTCAGCGCCTGGGACGGGTCGACCTACAGCGTCACCGCGAAGGTCGTGAGCTGAGCGCGCCGATGAGGCGCAGGATCGTCGGGCCGTCCTCCGCGAGGTCGTCGTCACCGGTGGGCGCGTAGGAGGCGATCGTCGCGCCGGCCACCTCGAACCGCGCCGCGAGCGCGCGGACCGCGGCGATCAGCCGGTCCGCGGCGACGCCGAACGGCTCCGGCTCGAGCAGGCCGCGGAGCTCCGCCGGGTCGAGCACGTCGAGGTCGAGGTGGAGGTAGACCGCGTCGGCGCCGGTGGCCGCGACGGTGGTGACCAGGGCGTCGGCGTCGACCGCGTCCGCCGCGAGACGCACGATGCCCGCGGTCGTCGCGAAGCGGTCCTCCTCCGGATCCCACGATCGGGCCCCGGCGAGCACCGTGCGTGAGGCCTCCAACGGCCCCTCCGAGATCAGGGAGCGCAGCACCATGCCCGAATAGGCGCCCGAGGGCGAGGTCGCCGCGGTGTTGAGATCGGGCTGCGCGTCGAACCACACGACCGCGAGACCGGGGTGCCGATCGGCGGCATGACGGATCGCCGCGTCCGACACGGAGCAGTCGCCCCCGATCACGACGGCCGGCCCGTCGAGCTCGCCGAGCGCGTCGGCGAGCCGCTCGCGGACGAGCTGCAGCGAGCTGAAGCGGGCGATGCCCGTGCCCTGGTCGTCACCCGCCTCGAGCGGCACGGCGACCTCGCGGGTGGCCTGAGGCGGCAGGTCGCCGCGCAGCGCCGCCGCGCCCTCCGCGAGCCGCATCGCGCGCGACGACGGGGACCCCTGCCACTGCGGGACGACGACGAAGTTCAGCATCCGCCCATCTCAGCAGACCGAGGGCCGGTCGGGCTGGTCGAAATCCGCGAGCACGGCGGTTCGGACGGGCTCGACCCCGCCTCGGTCACCCGCGGAGGCGCGTCCGGAGCTCCGCGAGCTGGGCGTGCAGCGCGTCCGGCACCCGGTCGCCGAAGGAGGCGAAGAACCGCTCCGCGTCGTCGGCCTCGGCGAGCCCGGCCTCCGCGTCGATCCGGAACAGCTCGGCGAGCGCGGCGTCGTCGACGCCGGACCCCTCGAGATCCAGCGCGCCCTCGGCCGGGATCCAGCCCACGGGGCTCGCGGCCGCGGCGGCCCGTCCCTCGACGCGCTCGAGGATCCAGGCGAGCACGCGCGCGTTGTCGCCGAACCCCGGCCACAGGAACGCGCCGCCGGCGTCCTTGCGGAACCAGTTGACCTGGAACACCCGCGGCACCCCGCCGGTGCCGCGCAGGCGCCGGCCGATCTCGAGCCAGTGGGACCAGTAGTCGGCCATGTTGTAGCCGCAGAAGGGGAGCATCGCGAACGGATCGCGCCGCAGCTCCCCGACGGTGCCCTCGGCGGCCGCCGTCCTCTCGGACGAGATCGTGGCGCCCATGAAGACGCCGTGCTCCCAATCCCGCGCCTCCGCCACCAGAGGCACGTTGGTCGCACGGCGACCGCCGAAGATGATCGCGTCGATGACGACGCCCCGCGGGTCGTCCCAGTTGTCCGAGATGGACGGCGACTGGGCGGCGCTCACGGTGAAGCGGGAGTTCGGATGCGCGGCGGGACGGCCGGACGCCGGCGTCCAGTGCTCGCCGGTCCAGTCGACGAGGTGGTCGGGCGCCCGGTCGGTGAGCCCCTCCCACCAGACGTCGCCGTCGTCGCGCACCGCGACGTTGGTGAAGATGGTGTTGCCCCAGAGCGTGTCGACGGCGGTCCGGTTGGTGCTGACGCCGGTGCCCGGCGCGACGCCGAAGAAGCCGGCCTCGGGGTTGATCGCGCGGAGCCGGCCGTCCGGCCCGACGGCGAGCCAGGCGATGTCGTCGCCGACGGTCTCGACCGTCCAGCCGGGGATCGTCGGCTGCAGCATCGCGAAGTTCGTCTTCCCGCAGGCGCTCGGGAACGCGGCGGCGACGTGGAACACGCGGCCGGACGGGTTGGTGACCTTGATGATGAGCATGTGCTCGGCGAGCCAGCCCTCGTCGCGCGCCATCACGCTGGCGATCCGCAGGGCGAACGCCTTCTTGGCGAGCAGCGCGTTGCCGCCGTACGCGGAGCCGAACGACCAGATCTCGCGGGTCTCCGGGAAGTGCGAGATGTACTTGACCGGATTGCAGGGCCACGCGACGTCGTCCTCGCCCTCGGCGAGCGGGGCGCCGACCGAGTGCGCGCACGGCACCCACTCGGTGTCGGGACCGATCTGCGCGAGCGCCTCGGCGCCCATCCGCGTCATGATGCCGGTCGACACGACGACGTAGGGGGAGTCGGTGACCTGCACGCCGATCCGCGACATCGGGCTGCCGATCGGGCCCATCGAGTAGGCGATGACGTACATGGTGCGGCCGCGCATCGAGCCCGCGAACAGCGGTTCGAGGGTCGCCCGCATCTCGTCGGGGGCGACCCAGTTGTTGGTGGGGCCGGCGTCCGCCTCGTTGGCGGAGCAGATGAACGTGCGCGATTCGACGCGGGCCACGTCGTCGGGGTGGCTGCGGGCCACGAAGCTGTAGGGGCGGTGCTCGGGGTTGACCTGGACGAGCGTGCCGCGCTCCACCATCCCGCGGATGAGCGCGTCCTGCTCGGCGCGCGACCCGTCGACCCAGACCACGCGGTCGGGCGTCGTCAGCGCGGCCATGCGCGAGACCCAGGCGGCCACGCCCGGATCGGTGCCGGCCGGGGCGGCCACGGGCGGGATCACGGGGATCGGCCCCGAGAGCGGAGCCGACGCGCCGGCGTCGGCTCGGGTGTCGTCGAGCAGGGTCATGTCGTCTCCTTCCGGCGATGGTGGCGGACCGCCTGGCAAGATCGGTGGTGTCTTCAAGGATCGGGCAAACAATGCGCGGTCGATTCGCCTTCCCCCGGAGAAGATCCCCGATTCTTTTCGTATAGTGACAACGTGAACGATCTTGCGACGCTCGGGCAGCGCATCCGCCACTTCCGCACCGCCGCGGGCCTGACGCTCGACCAGCTGGGCGAGAAGGCGGGCGTCGCGGCGAG
The DNA here is from genome assembly GCF_051954455.1 of Pseudolysinimonas sp. Lineage (GTDB taxonomy): Bacteria > Actinomycetota > Actinomycetes > Actinomycetales > Microbacteriaceae > Pseudolysinimonas. The sequence continues at coordinate 118,321 of NZ_JBQCHS010000030.1, forward strand.
CCAGCTCTCGCTGATGGAGAACGGCAAGCGCGAGCCCCGCCTGTCGCTGCTCGGCACCATCGCGGAGTCGGTGGGGGTCCCCGTCGCGACGCTGCTCGACCCCGCGCCGCCGACCGAGCGGGCCGCGCTCGAGATCGAGCTCGACAAGGCGCAGGCGAGCCCCGTGTACGCCGGCCTCGGGCTCCCGGCGCTGCGGGCGGGGCGCAGCATGTCCGACGAGACCCTGCGCGCGATCGTGGGGCTCCACCGGGAGCTCGCCCGGCGCTCGCGCGAGGCGATCGCCACGCCCGAGGAGGCGCGGCGCGCCAACACCGACATCCGCGCGTGGATGCGGGCGCGCGACAACCACCTGCCCGAGATCGAGGAGCTCGCGGAGGAGCAGCTGCGCCGCGTCGGGCATACGACCGGGGCCCTCCAGCACCGCGCCGTGCGACAGATGGCCGAGGGCCTCGGCTTCGAGCTCGTGCACGTCAACGACCTCCCGCACTCGACGCGGTCGGTCACCGACATCGAGAACGGCCGCATCTACCTGCCGCCGGCCTCGGTGCCGGGCGGCCACGGACTCCGCTCGATGGCGCTGCAGGCGATCGCGCACCGCCTGATGGCGCACGAGGCGCCGACCAGCTACGCCGAGTTCCTGCGCCAGCGCCTCGAGATCAACTACTTCGCCGCCGCGTGCCTCATGCCCCGCACGCAGGCGGTCGAGTTCCTCCGCCAGGCCAAGGCCGACCGCAACATCGCGGTCGAGGATTTCCGCGACGCGTTCGGCGTCACCCACGAGTCGGCGGCGCTGCGCTTCACCAATCTCGCGACGCCGTACCTCGGCATGACGTGGCACTTCCTGCGGGTGCGCGACGACGGAGCGGTGGCGAAGGCGTACGAGAACGACGGGCTGCGGCTCCCGGTCGACGTGACGGGGTCGACGGAGGGTGAGATCGTCTGCCGCATGTGGGCCGCGCGCCGGGCGTTCGACCGCACCAACCGGACCACGGAGTACTACCAGTACACCGACACCCCGGAGGGCACCTTCTTCGAGTCGACGCAGATCGGCACGAGCGCGAGCGACGAGTTCTCGATCACCCTCGGCGTGCCGTTCGCGGAGTCGAAGTGGTTCCGCGGGCGCGAGACCACGACGCGCGAGCGGTCGCTCTGCCCCGATCCGTCGTGCTGCCGCCGGCCGCCGGACGAGCTCGCGGAGCACTGGGCCGGCAAGGCGTGGACGAGCGCCAAGGTGCACGCGCACATCTTCTCGCCGCTGCCGTCGGGCACGTTCCCGGGGGTCGACGACCGGGAGCTCTACGAGTTCCTGGAGTCGCACGCCGCGAGCTGAGCGCCGGGGCCGTCCGTCGGGCTCAGCCGAGGGCGCGTGCCGCGTCCGCGCCGGCGGCCTCGAGCCACCGTGCCGGGTCGCGGAGCGCCGCGTCGACGGAGCCGCCCAGCTCCACGAGTGCGGCGCTCCAGCATCCCGGGTCCGCGTCGACGCGGCCCGCGATCACGCCCGCGCGGACCGCCGTACCCGCCGCCAGGGCGAGCGCGTTGCCCACGACCTTGCCGGTGCGGGAGGTCGCGTCGAACCGGCCCTCGCCGGTCAGCAGCACGTCGGCGTCGCGGACGGCGGTCGTGAGGCCGGTGAGCTCGGCGATCGCCGACGAGCCGGGTTCGAGCGTCGCGCCCCAGGCGGCGGCGAATCCGTACCCCGTGCCGCCCGCCGCTCCGGCTCCCGCGGCGGTCGGGTCGCCGCCGAGCAGCTCCGCGAAGCGCGCGAGAGCAGCGTCGAGATCGGCCACGTCGGCCTCGGAGGCGCCCTTCTGCGGTCCGAAGACGGCGGCCGCGCCGGTCGGGCCGAGGAGCGGCGCGGTGACGTCGCTCAGCAGCCGCACGCCGCCCGCCGGTGCGGGGCGCAGCCCCGAGAGGTCGAGCCGCGCGAGGCGGGCGAGCGCCGCCCCGCCGTGCGGGAGCTCCGCGCCGTCGGCGTCGAGGAGCCGCATCCCGAGGGCCGCGAGCGCGCCCGCGCCGCCGTCGGTCGAGGCCGACCCGCCGAGCCCGACGACGAGCCGCTCCGCCCCGTCGTCGAGAGCCCGCGCGATGATCTCCCCCAGCCCGCGGGTCGTCGCGCCGCGTGCGTCGGGAGAGGCCATGAGCGGCAGCCCCGAGGGTTGCGCGAGCTCCACGACCGCGGTCCCGTCGGGCAGCGCCAGCCAGTGCCCCTCGACGATCCGGCCGTCCGGGCCGGTCACCGGCCCGGCATCCGCGACCCGCGCGCCGGGCATCGCCGAGGCGATCGCGTCGAGCGTGCCCTCGCCGCCATCGGCCTGCGGGAGCAGCACGAGCTCGTCGCCGGGGCGGACCGCGACCCAGCCGCGGGCGATCGCCTCCGCGACGGGGGCGGCGTCGAGGGACCCCTTGAACGAGTCGGGAGCGATGATGACGCGGGTCATGCGGTCCTTCGTGTGCGGTGCGTCTGAGAGGATTCGAACCTCCGACACCTGCCTCCGGAGGGCAGTGCTCTATCCACTGAGCTACAGACGCGAGACCATCAGCCTACCGCGCTACGCGAGGGCGGCGATCACCGCGTCGACGAGCGTCTCCGCATCGCCCGGCTCGGCGAACTGCTGGGAGGTCATGACGACCCAGTACGAGCGGGCGAACACGATCGCGGTGCCGGAGCCGTCGGCCGCGCTGAAGTAGCCCTCGTCGGCGCCGGTGTAGGTGGGCACGAGCGTGCTCGACGCGACCGCCTGGTTCTTCAGCGACTCCAAGGTCGCGGGGTCGAGTTTCGCCACCGACAGGTCGATGACGTCGTTGCTGGTCTCGTTCTGCCACCGGCACGCGAGGCCCTTGTTCGCGACCGCTTGGGCGCCCGCGGTGCCGGCTTTCGGGGTGAAGGAGCTCAGAGCGACGAAGTTCGGGTTGTACGCGTAGACGGTGTCGGGGGAGAGGAGCTGCGCGCAGGTCCGGCCGACCGGGGCGGCGGTGACCGAGGCGGTCGGTGTGGGCACCGCGGAGGTCGTCGGCTCGGTCGCCGGGGGCGCCGAGGGGGTGGAGGTCCGGCTCCCCGACGGGGCCGGACTCGGCGTGCAGCCGGCCAGCGTCAGCGCGACGGCGACCAGGGCGACGGGCAGGGCGGAGCGGAGGCGGACCGGCATGGTCCGATCATCCCCGACAGCCCCGCCGCTGCCGCCCGGCTAGGCTGGTGCGTCGTGAATCCGGCCGAGCTCCAGGCGCTGCTGCTGCGCGTCGTCCGTCAGGTCGCGGGGTCGGAGGCCGAGGTCGCCGACGCCGCCGTGACCCTCGAGCGTCCGCGCGATCCCGCGCACGGCGATTGGGCCTCGAGCTTCGCGCTCAAGCTCGGCAAGGGGCTCGGACGGATCCCGCGCGAGTTCGCGACCGAGGTCGCCGGGCTGCTGGCGCAGGAGGACGGGATCGCGGCCGCCGAGGTCGCCGGCCCCGGCTTCGTCAACATCCGTCTCGACGCCGCCGCCGCGGGCGAGCTCGCACGCCGCATCGTCGACGAGGGCGAGGCGTACGGCCGCGGCGATCTCTACGCCGGCGTGACCATGAACCTCGAGTTCGTCTCCGCGAACCCGACCGGCCCGATCCACCTCGGCGGCACCCGCTGGGCCGCCGTCGGCGACAGCCTCGCGCGCATCTTCCAGGCGCAGGGCGGTCTCGTCACCCGCGAGTACTACTTCAACGACCACGGTTCGCAGATCGACCGATTCGCGCGCAGCCTGCTCGCCGCGCATCGTGGCGAGCCGGCGCCGGAGGACGGCTACGGCGGCGGCTACATCCTCGAGATCGCGGCGGCCGTCGAGGCCGACTACCCGGGCGACCTCGACGCGCTGCCGCGGGCCGAGCAGCAGGAGGTCTTCCGCGAGCTCGGCGTCGAGCGCATGTTCGGCGAGATCAAGGCGTCCCTGCACGAGTTCGGCGTCGACTTCGACGTCTACTTCCACGAGGACTCGCTGCACGAGTCGGGTGCGGTCGAGCACGCCATCGACCGGCTCCGCGAGCTGGGGCACATCTACGAGGCCCATGGCGCCACGTGGCTGCGCACGACCGAGTTCGGCGACGACAAGGACCGCGTCGTCATCAAGTCGGACGGCGAGGGCGCCTACATCTCGGGCGACCTGGCCTACTACCTCAACAAGCGCGAGCGCGGCTTCGAGCGGAACCTCATCATGCTCGGCGCCGACCACCACGGCTACGTGCAGCGCCTCATGGCGATGACGGCCGCGTTCGGCGACGTGCCCTACGTGAACCTCGAGATCCTGATCGGGCAGCTCGTCAACCTCCTGCGCGACGGCGAGGCGGTGCGCATGTCGAAGCGCAACGGCACGGTCGTCACGATGGAGGATCTCGTGGGCGCGATCGGCGTCGACGCGTCGCGCTACGCGCTCGTGCGCAGCTCCCTCGACTCCCCGATCGACATCGACCTCGGGCAGTGGTCGCGGAGGACGAACGACAACCCCGTCTTCTACGTGCAGTACGCGCACGCCCGCACCCGGGCGGTGTCCCGCAACGCGGAGCAATCGGGGGTCGACGCGTCCGAGTTCGACGCCTCGACGCTGACCCACCCGACCGAGTCGATCCTGCTCGGCGCGCTCGCCGACTACCCGCGCATCGTGCGCCAGGCGGCCGAGCTGCGCGAGCCGCACCGCGTCGCGCGCTTCCTCGAGGAGCTCGCCGGCAACTACCACCGCTGGTACGACTCAACCCGCGTCATCCCGCTCGGCGACGCCCCGGTGGAGTCCGTGCACCGCACGCGTCTGCGGCTCAACGATGCGACCGGCCAGGTGCTCCGCAACGGCCTGGGTCTTCTCGGCGTGAGCGCCCCCGACCGCATGTAGTCCCGCCCGCCCCGCCCGCGCTCTCAGGAGCGCCGGGCTCATCCCGTGCTCGGGGCCCCGTCTTGCTCACCGTGCGAAGTTCAGGATCCGCTGGCTCGCCGTGCGCATCCTCGACCCGACGCGCCGCGCGCACCTGAATTCTCGACGCGGAGCGCTCGGCGGGGCGGGACGCACCGGGGCGGCCCGGAAGCGGAACGCCGGGGCCCGGAGCGCGACGGGACTTCTCGGCGTGAGCGCATCCGGCCGCATGTAGCCTCGCCCCGTGAGCGAGGTCGACGCGGTCCGGATGCCGAGGAAGCGCCGACGGGCATGGCCGTGGGTGGTCCTCGTGCTGCTCGTGCTGCTGATCGTCGGCGTCGTCTTCGCGGGCGACGCGGTCGCCCGGCCGATCGCGCAGGAGGCCGTCGCGCAGAAGATGGCCTCGGCGCTTGGCGTCGCGCCGTCGGACCTGAAGGTCAGCTTCGCGGCGACGCCCCTGCCGATCCAGCTGCTCGACGGCAAGGTCGACACCGTCGACGTCTCCGCGCCGAACCTCACGCTCGGGCCCATCACCGGCGACGCGACCGTGCACGTGGAGCAGGTGCCGCTCGACACCTCGAAGCCGGTCGGCGACATGAGGATCACGCTCACCGTCGACCAGCAGCGGATCGGGAACCTGGCGACGAAATTCGACAGCGGAGGCATCCTCCAGACGCTCGACCTCCAGGCACCCAATGTGGTGGCGAACGGTCAGATCAGGGTGCTCGGCGCACCTGTCCCGATCGGCATCTCGATGACCCCCGGAGCTGTCGACGGCAAACTCGCATTCGCCCCCGCGGCCGTGCGGATCGGCGACCAGACGATCACGGTCGAGCAGCTGCACCAGTTCCCGCCGCTCCGGCAGTTCGCCGATGAACTGGGCTCCCAGCAGACCGTCTGCATCGCCGACCACCTTCCCGCCGCTGTGAAGGTGACCTCGGTGAAGGTCGTCGGCCAGGACCTCGTCGCCACCGCGACCGGGAGCGGCGCCGTGCTCTCCCAGCTCGGCACCAAGGGCACCTGCTGATGCCGGAGACGCCCGCCGACCCGGGCGGGTCGGTGCTGCCGTTCACGCCGATCCGCAACACCGTCTACGCGCCCGACGAGCTGTTCGCCGGGTTCGACCCGGACGATCCCGACAGCTACGCCGCGACGATGGACTTCGCCGCGTACCGCTGGTTCGTCGCGACCGGCCGCTCCACGCCGACGGACCCGTACCCGGCGATGATGCGGGCGCTGCACGACTCCTCGCTGACGCTCGACGTCGGGCGGCTGATCGCGGGGGAGCGGGTCGTCGGCATCATGGGCGGGCACCAGCTCCCGCGCACCTCCGACGAGTACCGCGCGGTCGCGGAGCTCGGCCGCGACCTCGCCCGCCGCGGGATGCTCGTGCTCAGCGGCGGCGGGCCCGGCGCGATGGAGGCCGCCCACCTCGGCGCGGCGCTCTCGCGGCACCCGCAGGCCGAGCTCGACTCCGCGATCTCGACCCTCGGGGCCGCGCCGACGATGCCGCGGATCCAGGGCATCGTGGCCCCGGATGGCCGGCCCGACGAGCGGCTGGTCCGCGCCGCGCACGACTGGATGGCGCCGGCGTGGACGATGAGCCGCGCCATCGTCGACCCGGCGCCGTCGCTCTCGATCCCGACCTGGCACTACGGCCACGAGCCGACCACGCCCTTCGCGACCCGCATCGCGAAGCTGTTCCAGAACTCCATCCGCGAGGACGGGCTGCTCACCGTCGCCACGCAGGGCATCGTCTTCACGGCGGGCAGCGCCGGGACCCTGCAGGAGGTCTTCCAGGACGCGGAGCAGAACTTCTACGCCCCGACGGCGGACGACTTCAGCCCGATGATCTTCCTGGGCCGCGACTACTGGACCCGGGTGCTGCCGGTCGCGTCGCTCGTCGACACGCTGTTCGCCACCGCGGAGCCGGTCGTGGCGCAGGAGCGCACGCGGCGCATCCTCGTGACCGACGACATCGACGAGGCGGTGGCGCACCTCGAGGCGTTCACCCCGGCCCGGTCCCGCCTCGCCCGCGTTCAGGGACCCCGTCATCCCTCGGTAAGCTGACTGGCGGTCTCAGGGGCCAATCCGGGCCCGCTCGCCTCACTCCGTCCTGTCGCCCTGTGAGGTCCCGTGTCCGCGAACCCGCTCGCGCCCGGTTGGCTCGTCCACCCGGACGACGCCAACGCGCTCGACGCGCGCGTCTGGCCGCGCGGCGCCCGCCGCGACGCCGACGGGGCGCTGACGCTCGCCGGCGTGCGGGCCGCCGAGCTGGCGCGGGAGTTCGGCACGCCGCTCTACGTGCTCGACGAGGACGACGCGCTCGGCCGTGCCGCGGAGATCCGTGACGCCTTCGCCGCGGCGTTCCCCGACGGCTCGCGGGTCTACTACGCGGGCAAGGCGTTCCTCAGCATCGAGGTCGCGCGCTGGATGGCGGATGCCGGCCTCGGCATCGACGTCGCCTCCGGCGGCGAGCTCGCCGTCGCGCTCGCCGCGGGCGTCGATCCGGCGCGGCTCGGCCTGCACGGCAACAACAAGAGCTCCTCCGAGATCGACCGCGCGGTCGGGGTCGGAGTGGGCGCGATCGTCCTGGACAGCGTGGTCGAGGTCGAACGTGTCGCCGAGGCCGCCCGCCGCCACGGCGTGGTGCAGGACGTGCGTCTGCGCATCAACTCGGGCGTGCACGCGTCGACGCACGAGTACCTGGCGACGGCCCGAGAGGATCAGAAGTTCGGCATCCCGATCGCCGACGCCGCCGAGGTGGTCGCCGGCATCCGCGACCGGCCGGAGCTTCGCTTCCTCGGCCTCCACTCGCACATCGGCTCGCAGATCTTCGAGTCGGCGGGCTTCGGCGAGGCGGCGCGCCGCCTGCTCGAGCTGCACGCCGCCCTCCTCACCGGGGGCGACGTCCCCGAGCTGAACCTCGGCGGCGGCTTCGGCATCGCCTACACGGGCGCCGACGAGGTGGTGCCGATCGCGACGATCGCGGCCGAGCTCGCGCGTGTCGTGACGGGGGAGTGCGCCCGGCTCGGCATCCCGGTGCCGCGCATCGCGATCGAGCCGGGGCGGGTCGTCATCGGCCCGTCGACCGTGACGCTGTACGAGGTCGGCACGATCAAGGACGTCCTGGTCACGGCCGACAACGGCGGCAGCGCCGTGCGCCGCTACGTAAGCGTCGACGGCGGGATGAGCGACAACGTCCGGCCCGCGCTCTACGCGGCCGACTACACGGTGCGGATCGCGAACCGGCGCTCCGACGCCGACCCGGCGCTCGTGCGCGTGGCCGGCAAGCACTGCGAGTCGGGCGACATCGTCGTGCGCGCCGACTACCTGCCGGGTGACGTGCGCCCGGGCGATCTGCTCGCGGTCCCCGCGACCGGCGCCTATTGCTGGTCGCTCGCGAGCAATTACAACTACCTCGGCCGCCCCGCGGTCGTGGCCGTGAAGGACGGCGCCGCCCGCGCGATCGTGCGGCGCGAGACGGAGGACGACCTGTTGTCACGCGACCTGGCCCCGCGATCCGATCGACGGAGCCGCGCATGATCGAGTACCGCGACCTCCGCATCGCGATCCTCGGGGCCGGCTCGGTCGGCGCCCAGGTCGCGCGCCTGCTGCTCGAGAACCGGCAGGAGCTCTCCGACCGCGTCGGCGCCGGCCTCGAACTCGTCGGTATCGCCGTACGCGACCTCGACGCACCGCGCACCGCGGAGCTGCCGCACGAGCTCCTCACCACCGACGCGCGCTCGCTCATCCTGGGCGCCGACATCGTGATCGAGCTGATGGGCGGACTCGAGCCCGCCCGGGAGTACCTCGAGCTCGCCCTCACCTCCGGCGCCGACGTCATCACCGCCAACAAGGCGCTCCTCGCGACCCACGGCCCCGAGCTGTTCGAGATCGCGGAGCAGGTCGGCGCGCAGCTGTACTACGAGGCGGCGGTCGGCGGCGCGATCCCGATCATCCGGCCGCTCCGCGACAGCCTCGCGGGCGACCGGGTGCACCGCATCCTCGGCATCGTCAACGGCACCACCAACTACATCCTCGACCGCATGGACACGGAGGGCGACTCGCTCGACGAGGCGCTCGCCGAGGCCACCCGGCTCGGCTATGCGGAGGCCGACCCGACCGCCGACATCGGCGGCTTCGACGCGGCGCACAAGGCTGCGATCCTGGCGAGCCTCGCGTTCCATACGACCGTGCCGCTCGACGCCGTCTACCGCGAGGGCATCGAGCACGTCACCCATGCGCAGGTGGAGGGGGCGAAGGCGGCCGGGTACGTCGTCAAGCTGCTGGCGGTGTGCGAGCGGCTGACGGATCCGGAGACCGGCGTCGAGGGCGTCGCGGCCCGCGTCCACCCGGCCCTCGTGCCGGCGACCCACCCGCTCGCGGCGGTGCGCGGCGTGAACAACGCCGTCTACGTCGAGGCGGAGGCGGCCGGCCCGCTGATGTTCTACGGCGCCGGCGCCGGCGGTGTGCAGACCGCGTCGGCCGTGCTCGGCGACCTCGTCTCCGCCGCCCGCCGTCACGTGATCGGCGGCCCCGGGATCACGGAGCCGACCCAGAGCGAGGTCCCGGTCCTCCCGATCGCGAGCGTCGTCACCCGCTACCAGATCACCCTGCAGGTGGCCGACCGTCCCGGCGTGCTCGCGACGATCGCGACGATGTTCAGCGACCACGGCGTCTCGGTGGAGGCGGTCCAGCAGTCGGTCCCGCAGGATGCGGCCGGGCAGGGGGAGCACGCCGCCACCGCTACCCTGGTGATCGGCACCCACCGAGCGACCGAGGCGGCGCTCGCGGCGACCGTCGAGGCCCTCGAGGCCGGCGACGTGGTCGTCGAGGTGACGAGCGTGCTGCGAGTAGAGGGTCTGTAACGCATGGCGCAGGAGCGGTTCTGATGGCACAGTGGCGCGGCGTCCTCCGCGAGTACGCGGACCGGCTCGACGTGACGGACGCGACGCCCGTCGTCACGCTCGGCGAGGGCGGCACCCCGCTCATCCCGGCCCCGGCGCTCGAGCGCCGCACGGGCGCGAAGGTCTGGGTCAAGTTCGAGGGCATGAATCCGACGGGATCCTTCAAGGACCGCGGCATGACGATGGCCGTCTCCAAGGCGGTCGAGCGCGGCGCCCAGGCGATCATCTGCGCCTCCACCGGCAACACCTCCGCCTCCGCCGCCGCGTACGCGACGCACGCGGGCATCACGGCCGCCGTTCTCGTCCCCGAGGGCAGGATCGCGATGGGCAAGCTCGCGCAGGCGATCGCCCACGGCGCGGAGCTCATCCAGATCCGCGGCACCTTCGACGATGCGCTCGAGATCGCGCGCGAGCTCGCCGACGGCTACCCCGTGCACCTGGTCAACTCGGTCAACAACGACCGCATCGAGGGCCAGAAGACGGCCGCGTTCGAGGTCGTCGAGGTGCTCGGCGACGCCCCCGACTTCCACTTCATCCCGGTCGGCAACGCGGGCAACTACACCGCGTACACGCGCGGCTACCGCGAGGACCTCGCCGCGGGCGCGTCCACGCGCATGCCCCGCATGTTCGGCTTCCAGGCCGAGGGCTCGGCGCCGATCATTCGCGGCGAGGTCGTCAAGGACCCGGACACGATCGCCAGCGCGATCCGCATCGGCAACCCCGCCTCCTGGCGTCTCGCGCTCGAGGCCCGCGACGAGACGGGCGGCCACTTCGGCGCGATCAGCGACGCCAAGATCCTCGAGGCGCACCGCATCCTCTCCTCCGAGGTCGGCATCTTCGTCGAGCCGGCCTCGGCCATCAGCGTGGCGGGGCTCCTCGAGCGCGCGGAGGCCGGGGTCATCCCGGCCGGGTCGACCTGCGTGCTGACGGTCACGGGCCACGGCCTCAAGGACCCGCAGTGGGCTCTCCGTACCCCCGACGGCGCCGACGTCCAGCCCACCGTCGTCGACGCCGAGACCTCCGCGGTCGCCGACGTGCTGGGCCTCGCGGTGCCCGCGTGACCCCAGCGGCGGCCGGGAGCGGGTCGGCGGTCCCGGTCGGGCGCGCCGTCCACGTCAAGGTCCCCGCGACCACCGCGAACCTCGGCCCCGGCTTCGACACGCTCGGACTCGCCCTCTCGCTCTACAACGAGCTCGACGTCGAGGTGCTGCCGACCCACGGGCTCGAGATCGCGGTCGAGGGGATCGGCGCCGAGGACGTGCCGACCGACACCTCGAACCTCGTCGTCCGTTCGCTCGCGCACGCGTTCGCGTGGGCCGGGGTCGAGCTGCCGGGGCTGCGGCTCACGGCGCGCGACGCCATCCCGCACGGGCGCGGGATGGGCTCCTCCGGCGCCGCGATCGTCGCCGGGATCATGGCCGCCAAGGGCCTGCTGGACGGGATCGTGGAGATCGACGCGAGCCGGGCGCTCGCCCTCGCGACCGAGCTGGAGGGCCATCCCGACAACGTCGCGCCGGCCCTGTTCGGCAGCCTCACCATCGCATGGATGACCCCGGACGGCCCGCAGCACAAGCGCCTCATGGTGCACCGGGGCGTCTCGCCGCTCGTGGCCGTGCCGGCCGGGACGATGTCGACGGCCCTCGCCCGCAGCCTCCAGCCGCAGTCCGTGCCGCACGAGGACGCGATCTTCAACGTGTCGCGATCGGCCCTGCTCATCGCCGCGCTCATCCAGAGCCCCGAGCTCCTGCTCGCCGCGACCGAGGACAAGCTGCATCAGAGCTACCGCGCGGGGGCGATGCCGGAGACCGACCGTCTCATCCGCCTGCTGCGGGAGCACGGCCTCGCCGCCGTCGTCTCGGGCGCCGGCCCGTCGATCCTCGTGCTCGGCAGCGACCCCGCCCAGCGCCTGCGCGCCGCCGACCTCATCGAGGAGCACGCCGAGACGCCCTGGGAGTCGCTGCTGCTCGCCGTCGACTTCCGCGGTGCTACAGTGGTGCCGCACTCGACGCACGCCGCGGCCTGACCCGGCGGACGGCTTCGGGTCGCACTTCCCACCGGCACCCGCCACCTGCGGCACGTTCCTGCGTGCACGGGGCGGGGGCCTGATCCCCGGGCTGGAATTCTGCGCCCGGGTTGAAAGGACCATCCCGTCGTGACCGACACCCGCGCGGAGCTCTCGCGCATGCGTCTCGCCGAACTGCAGGCCCTTGCGGCCGAACGCGGCATCGTCGGCGTCAAGCAGCTTCGAAAAGGAGAACTCGTGGACACTCTCGCCCAGAACGAGAACGAGGACAGCGCCACCACCACCGACCAGTCCGCCGAGGGCGCCGAGCTCGCGGCCCCGGCCGCGGACGCGCTGATCGAGCCCGCCGAGGCCCCGGCCGAGGAGATCCCGCTGCCGGAGCCGGCCGCTCCCGCCGAGGAGTCCGCGGCCGTCGCCGACGACACCGTGCCCGCGCCCCGCCGCCGCTCGCGCCGCGTCTCGGCCAGCACCGCCGCGGCCGCCGAACTCGCCGCCGAGGGCGACGCCGCCCGCGCCGCCGCGGTCGCCGACGCCGAGGCCGCCGCGGCCTCCGAGCTCCCGGTCGACGAGGCGCCCGCTGAGGGTGCCGCGCCCGAGCTGCCGATCGACCTCGACAGCCTCCTGCCCGAGGTCACCTCCGGCAACGACGAGGGCGAGGAGGGCCGCTCGAGCGGTCGTCGCCGCCGCAACCGGGGAGGCCAGAACAAGGGCCAGAACGCCGACGGCCAGAACGGCGGAGGCCAGAACCCGGGCGCCCAGAACGGCAACGGCGGCCAGCAGAGCCAGGGCGCGCAGAACCAGAACGGCGGCCAGGGTCAGAACGGCGGCCAGAACCAGAACGGCGGCCAGGGCCAGAACGCCCAGAACCAGAACGCCGAGGACGGCGAGGGCCGCGGGCGCGGCCGCTACCGCGACCGCAAGCGCGGGCGCGGCGGCCAGAACGACGAGATCGAGCCCGAGATCAGCGACGACGACGTCCTGATCCCGGTCGCCGGCATCCTCGACGTGCTCGACAATTACGCCTTCGTGCGCACGACCGGCTACCTGCCCGGCCCGAGCGACGTCTACGTCTCGCTCGGCCAGGTCAAGAAGTACAACCTGCGCAAGGGCGACGCCGTCGTCGGCGCGATCCGCCAGCCGCGCGAGGGCGAGCAGCCCTCCAGCCGCCAGAAGTACAACGCGATCGTCAAGATCGACTCGGTCAACGGGCTGCCCGTCGACCAGGCCGGCGAGCGTGTCGAGTTCGGCAAGCTGACCCCGATCTACCCGAACGAGCGTCTGCGCCTCGAGACGACGCCGGAGAAGCTCTCGACCCGGATCATCGACCTCATCGCGCCGATCGGCAAGGGTCAGCGCGGTCTCATCGTCGCGCCGCCCAAGGCCGGCAAGACGCTCATCCTCCAGGCCATCGCCAAGGCCATCGCGGTGAACAACCCCGAGGTCCACATCATGGTGGTCCTCGTGGACGAGCGCCCCGAGGAGGTCACCGACATGCAGCGGTCGGTCAAGGGCGAGGTCATCGCCTCGACCTTCGACCGCCCCGCCGAGGACCACACGACCGTCGCGGAGCTCGCGATCGAGCGCGCCAAGCGCCTCGTCGAGCTCGGCAACGACGTCGTCGTGCTGCTCGACTCGATCACCCGCCTCGGCCGCGCCTACAACCGGGCGTCGCCGGCCTCCGGCCGCATCCTCTCGGGCGGCGTCGACGCGTCGGCGCTGTACCCGCCGAAGCGCTTCTTCGGCGCCGCGCGCAACATCGAGGGCGGCGGCTCGCTGACCATCCTCGCGACCGCGCTCGTGGAGACCGGCTCGAAGATGGATGAGGTGATCTTCGAGGAGTTCAAGGGCACCGGCAACTCGGAGCTGCGCCTCTCGCGCCAGCTCGCCGACAAGCGCATCTTCCCGGCGGTCGACATCTACGCGTCGAGCACCCGCCGCGAGGAGGAGCTGCTCTCGGCTGACGAGGTCAAGATCACCTGGCGCCTGCGCCGCGCGCTGGCCGGGCTCGAGCTGCAGCAGCAGCTCGAGGTCGTGCTCGGCAAGCTCAAGGAGACGAGCTCGAACACCGAGTTCCTCGTGCAGATCCAGAACTCGCTGCCGCAGAACGGCCACCGCGAGGGCAACGGCCACGGCGGCGCCGCGCACAACACCAAGGAGTAGGCGGTGTTCGAATCGGTCCAGGGGCTGCTGGCCGAGCTCGAACAGCTGCAGGAGCAGCTCGCCGACCCGGCCATCCACGCGGATGCCGGGCGGGCGAAGCGTGTCAACCGCCGGTACGCGGAGCTGAGCCAGATCGCCGCGGCGTACACGGCGTGGACGCAGGCGGGCGACGACCTCGAGGCGGCGCGCGAACTCGCCAAGGAGGACCCGGCGTTCGCCGAGGAGGTGCCGTCGCTCGAGGAGGGCCGCGCCGCTGCCGAGGAGAAGCTGCGGCGCCTGCTGATCCCGCGCGATCCCGATGACGGCCGCGACGTGATCCTCGAGATCAAGGGCGGAACGGGCGGCGAGGAGGCGGCCCTGTTCGCCGCCGATCTGCTGCGGATGTACCTCAGGTACGCCGACTCGAAGGGCTGGAAGACCGAGCTGCTCGAGCAGGACCAGACCGACCTCGGCGGCTACACCAACGTGCAGGTCGCGGTGAAGGGCTCCTCCACCGATCCGGCGCAGGGCGTGTGGGCGCACCTCAAGTACGAGGGCGGCGTGCACCGCGTGCAGCGCGTGCCGGTCACGGAGTCGCAGGGCCGCATCCAGACCTCGACCGCGGGCGTGCTCGTGTTCCCCGAGGTGGACGAGCCCGAGGAGATCCACATCGACCCGAACGAGCTGCGGATCGACGTCTTCCGCTCGTCGGGGCCGGGCGGCCAGAGCGTCAACACCACCGACTCCGCGGTGCGCATCACCCACATCCCGACGGGCATCGTCGTGTCGATGCAGAACGAGAAATCGCAGATCCAGAACCGCGAGGCCGGTATGCGCGTGCTGCGCGCGCGGCTGCTCGCGCGGCAGCAGGAGGAGCTGGCGGCGGCGGAGGCCGACGCGCGGCACTCCCAGATCCGCGGCATGGACCGCTCGGAGCGGATCCGCACCTACAACTTCCCGGAGAACCGGATCGCCGACCACCGCTCCGACTACAAGGCCTACAACCTCGACCAGGTCATGAACGGCGCGCTGGAGCCGGTGGTGCAGTCCCTCATCCAGATGGACGAGCAGGAGCGCCTCGCGGCCCTGGGCGGCGAGTGAGCGGGCCGAGCAGCGGCGAAGCCGCGCATCGAGACCTCCGCGCGCAGCTCCGCGACGCTGTCGCGACCCTCGCGGCCGCCGGCATCCCCACCCCGGATGCCGACGCGGAGCTCCTCCTCGGCCACGTGCTCGGCCTCTCCCGCGGCGCCGTGCAGGCGCGCGCCGTCGCGGGCGCCGAGCTGACGCCGGAGCAGGCCGCCGAGCTCGCCGCGCTCCTCGCCCGCCGCGCCGCCCGCGAGCCGCTCCAGCACCTCACCGGGCACGCCCCGTTCCGCTCGCTCGACCTGCTCGTCGGCCCCGGCGTCTTCGTGCCCCGGCCCGAGACCGAGTCGGTCGCGCAGGTCGCGATCGACGCGCTCCAGGCGGTCGCCGCCGCCGAACCGGTCGCGGTCGATCTCGGCACGGGCTCCGGCGCGATCGCGCTCGCCCTCGCCACCGAGGTGCCGCACGCCCGCGTCGTCGGCGTCGAGCGCTCACCCGAGGCCTTCGCGTGGGCGGAGCGCAACCGGGAGCACGTGGGCGCCGAGAACGCGACCATCGTCCTCGGCGATCTGGCCGATGCGCTCCCGGAGCTCGCCGGCGCCGTCGACGTCGTCGTCTCGAACCCGCCCTACATCCCGGACGAGGCGATCCCGCGCGACCCCGAGGTCCGGCTCCACGACCCCGTGCTCGCGCTCTACGGCGGGTCGGACGGGCTCGACGTCGTGCGCGTCATCTCGCGGCGGGCGCAGGAGCTGCTGCGGCCGGGCGGGGCGCTCGTGCTCGAGCACGGCGAGCTGCAGGGCGCGGCGATCCGTGAGCTGCTCACCGCCGACGGCTGGCGCGCCGCGGCGACGACGCGCGACCTCCTCGGTCGCGACCGCACGACGACGGCGCTGTGCTAGCCGATGCGCCGCCGCTCCTGCGGCGCACGCCGCTCCGCGGTACGAGCGCGGTCGCCCCGCTCCGCCGGCCCTAGGCCCGGGTGTCGCGGTCTCGATGCGCCGCTGCGCGGCTACTCGACCCGCTCGCCGGCGAACGACTCGATCGCCGCGACGAGCGCCGGCGCGTCCGTGAAACGGTGCGCCGTGATGCCGACGGAGGCGGCACCCGCCACGTTCTCCTCCAGGTCGTCGGCGAAGAAGACGTCCCCGGGCTCCCGCCCGTACGCGTCGAGCACCGCCCGGAACACCGCCGGGTCCGGCTTCCGCGCCCCGTAGAAGCTCGAGGTGTGCAGCTCCGCGCCGAAGAGCGGCGCGATCTCGGGCGCGAGGGTCGCGAGGTGCGCCTCCACGAGCGGGCCGTTGTTGGTGAGCAGCGCGACCTCCCCGAGTTCCGCGGCGCGGCGCACCGCGGCGAACGACGCGGGCCAGGGCGTCATGGCGGCGCGACGGATGCGCAGCCAGTCCTCGACCGGCACCGGCACGCCCATCGCGGCCTCGAACGCCGCGTGGTACTCGGCTGCGGAGGCGTGCCCGCCGGCCTCCGCGCGCCACTCGCCGTCCTCGTGCCACCAGCGCCGACGCAGCTCCGCGAGGTCGTATCCGGTGAGCTCGCCGAGCAGGCGCATCCGCACCCGCCAGTCGTACCGGTACAGGACGTCGTCCATGTCGAAGACGAAGAGGAGGGAGCCCATGGCCACCCCAGTCTAAAATCGTCGG
Source organism: Pseudolysinimonas sp. (assembly GCF_051954455.1). Lineage (GTDB taxonomy): Bacteria > Actinomycetota > Actinomycetes > Actinomycetales > Microbacteriaceae > Pseudolysinimonas. Next base: position 135,002 of record NZ_JBQCHS010000030.1, read on the forward strand.
GATGCCCGTCTTCGACACCGCCGACGCAGCGCAGCTCCTCGAGGGCATGCGCCTTGCGCGCGCCGCTCTGACCCGCGGCGAGCTCGTCGTCATCCCGACGGACACCGTGTACGGCGTGGCCGCCGACGCGTTCTCCGCCGCCGCCGTCCAGCGCCTCCTCGACGCGAAGGGCCGCGACCGCACCGCCCCGCCGCCCGTGCTCGTGCCGGGGCTCCCCACCCTCGACGCCCTCGCCGAGATCGTGCCGGAGCCCGTGCGCGCCCTCGTCGACGAGTTCTGGCCGGGCGGGCTCACCGTGATCCTCCGCGCCCGCTCGACCCTCGACTGGGACCTGGGGGAGACCCGCGGCACCGTGGCGCTCCGGATGCCGAGCGAGCGGGTCGCCCTCGAGCTCCTCGCCGAGACCGGGCCGCTCGCCGTCTCGAGCGCCAACAAGACCGGGCAGCCGGCCGCCACGACCGCGCAGGAGGCGGAGGAGCAGCTCGGCGATTCCATCGCGGTCTACCTCGACGCGGGCCCGTCGGCCTCCGGCTACGACCCCGAGCGCGCCCGCTCCGGCTCGACCATCGTCGACGCGACCGCGCTCGACCACCCCGACGGCAAGCTCCGCATCGTCCGCCACGGCGTCATCCCCGACGAGGAGATCATCCGGGTCGTGGGAGCCGAACGGTGCGCATAGTCTTCTACGTCGCGGCCGGCGGCGTCGCGGCCGTCGTGACGTTCGTGCTGGCCTGGCTGACGGTGAAGCTCAGCACCCGCTACCGGCTCTACCCGAAGATCCGGGAGCGCGACGTCCACACCCGCCCCACGCCCCGGCTCGGCGGCGCCGCGATGTTCCTGGGGGTTCTCGCGGCCTTCCTGGTGGCGAGCTTCCTGCCGCCGCTCGAGGTCGCGTTCTCGGAGCCGATCCGCGTCCTCGCCGTGCTCGGCTCGGCGGCCATCATGGTCGCGATCGGCATCGCCGACGACATCTGGGACCTCGACTGGCTCACGAAGCTCGCGGGCCAGATCATCGCGGCGGGCCTGCTCGCCTGGCAGGGCGTGTCGATCACCTGGATCCCGCTGCCCGGCACCCTCGTGCTGCTCTCGCCGTACGTGTCGCTCGCCCTGACGATCTTCATCGTCGTGCTCGTGATGAACGCCATCAACTTCATCGACGGACTCGACGGGCTGGTCGCCGGGGTCGCGATCATCGCGAACGGCGCGTTCTTCATCTGCACCTACGTCATCACCTACGGGCCGACCGAGCAGTCGAACTACTTCAACCTCCCCGAGCTCATCGCCGTCGTCCTGGTGGGCGCCTGCGTCGGACTCCTCCCGCTCAACTTCCGCTGGGGCGAGAGGCGACCCGCGAAGCTCTTCATGGGCGACGGGGGAGCGCTCCTGGTCGGCATGCTCATGGCGGCGTCGACGATCTCGCTCACGAGCTCCTCCGACCTCAACATCGAGCAGCAGGACCTCTCGACCCTGGCCGCCACCTTCGCGCCCGTGATCCTGCCCGTCGCCGTGCTCGTCGTGCCGCTGCTCGACTTCGGTCTCGCCGTGCTCCGCCGCCTCCGCGCCGGCAAGTCGCCGTTCTCGGCCGACCGGCAGCATCTGCACCACCGCCTGCTCGACATGGGTCATTCGCACCTGCACGCCGTCCTGATCTTCTACGCCTGGACCGCGGTGGTCGCGACGGGCTGCGTGCTGCTGCTCTTCGTGCCCTGGTGGATCGCGCTGTCTGTCACGCTCATCGGGCTCGTCGTCTGCGGCACCGTCACCCTCGCCCCGCTCAGCCGCCGCAAGGCGATCGAGGCGGCCGCGCAGTCCAGCCCGCCCACCGGCCCGATCTCGATCGCCCGTCTCGACCCGCTCGACAAGGAGTCCGCATGAGCACGGAGCGCCCCGCCGACGGCCGCCCCCTCACCGTCACCCCGATCCTCACCCGATCGCTGCGCTACGGCGCGATCTGGGCCGTCGCCGTCGCGGTGGTCGCCGGACTGATCGGTCTGCTCGTCGCGGGCACGCCCGGCCTCGTCGGCGGCCTCGTCGGGGCCGTCATGGCCGGCGTCTTCCTGGCCCTCACCGCGCTCAGCATGCTGCTCGGCGGCCGTCTGGCCCACGGCGACGGCACGAGCCCGGTGTTCTTCGGCACGGTCCTCGCGGCCCTCATCGTCAAGCTGATCGTGTTCCTGGTCGTCGTGCTGCTGCTCCGCGGCCAGGAGTGGATCTCGGGCGCCGTCTTCGGCTGGGCCGCGATCGCGGCCGTGCTCGGATCGCTCGTCGCGGACCTGCTCGCCTTCGCGCGCTCGCGCGTGCCCTACGTGAGCGACGTCCGGCTGCCCGGCGACCGTCACGACGGGGGAGCCTGACCGGGGCCGGGCCTGATAGGCTCGACATCATCCTCCCCTCGATCGCCGCGCGTCGAGCGCCCCGATATCGGAGAAAGCTCTGAAAGCCAACGCTCTTTCCCCCGCACGACTGGCGCGCAACATCGTCCTCGTCGTTCTTCTCGCCATCGTCGTCGTCGCGGGGATCTTCGCCTTCACGGCGGGGCCCGCCGACTTCCACGGGCCGTCGATCGCGGAGTTCAACCCCGCGCCGGTGCTCTTCGCCGGCACGCCGTTCGAGCTGAACCGCATCATGCTGATCCGGCTCCTCGTGGTCGTCGTCCTCGTGCTGCTGCTCTGGCTCGGCTCGCGGAGCATGAAGATCGTGCCTTCGCGCGGTCAGGTCGTCTTCGAGTTCGTCCTCAACTTCGTCCGCAAGTCGATCGTGATCGACACGCTCGGCGAGAAGGACGGCAAGCGCTTCATGGGCCTCATCATGGGGATCTTCTTCACCGTGCTGGGAATGAACCTGACGGCGACGATCCCCGGCCTGCAGATCGCCGCGTCGGCCAACGTCGGCCTCCCGCTCGTGCTCGCGGTCGTCTCGTACGTCGCGTTCATCTACGCGGGCATCAAGAAGTTCGGGCTGCGCTACTTCAAGAACGCGCTGATCCTGCCGGGCGTGCCGATCTTCCTGCTGCCGTTCCTCGCGATCCTCGAGTTCCTGTCCACGTTCATCGTGCGCCCGGTCACGCTGATCCTCCGACTGCTCATGAACATGGTCGCGGGGCACATGCTCCTCGTGCTGTGCTTCTCGGCCACCCAGTTCTTCATCGTCACCCTGCTGTTCTCCGGCAACTTCCTCGGGCTGCTCGGCATCGGCAGCTTCGCCTTCGGCATCGCCTTCGTCGCCCTCGAGATCTTCGTCGGCGCCCTACAGGCCTACGTCTTCGCGATCCTGACCGCCATCTACCTGCAGATGTCGCTGGCCGAAGAGCACTGACACATCGGCCGATCGGCCACCTCAACCACCCTCGAAAGGAAAAACCCATGGACGTCGCCGGACAGCTCGCTCCGCTCGCCTTTGGTCTCGCCGTCATCGGCTCCGGTATCGGTGTCGGCATCGTGATCGGCAAGACCATCGAGTCGGTCGCCCGTCAGCCCGAGCTGCAGGGTCGCCTGCAGGGTCTGATGTTCCTCGGCATCGCGCTCGTCGAGGCGCTCTGCTTCATCGCCATCGCGGTCGCCTTCATCCCGTTCCCGAAGCCGTAACCGTCCCTTCCGATCTAAGGAGTCCGAATGCGTGACGCATTCGTCCGGGCGGCCGGGGGCGAGGGGAACACCAACCTCCTCATCCCGTCCATCCCGGATCTCTTCTGGGGCACCCTCGCCTTCGTCATCATCCTGATCTTCGTGATCTGGAAGGTCGTGCCCCGCATGAACGCGGCGCTCGACGCCCGGCGCGAAGCGATCGAGGGCGGCCTCAAGAAGGCCGAGGAGGCCCAGGCCGGTGCAGCCGAGGCGCTCGAGAAGTACAACGCCCAGCTGGCCGAGGCGCGCGCCGAGGCGGCGCGCATCCGCGACCAGGCCCGCGAGGACGCGAAGAAGATCCGCGCGGAGCTGCTCGAGCAGGCCAACGCCGACGCGGACCGCGTGAAGGCGACCGCCCAGGCGACCATCGACGCCGAGCGCGCCGCGGCCCTGGCGTCGCTGCGCACCGAGGTCGGCTCCCTCGCCCTCGGACTCGCCTCGACGGTCGTGGGCGAGAGCCTGTCCGACGACAAGCGCTCGACCGCTCTCGTCGACCGCTTCCTGGCGGACCTCGAGACGGCCGACGCGGCTGCGGCACAGGCCGGACGCAAGTAATGGGCGCCTCGTCCCGAGTCGCTCTCGCCGCTGCGGTCGACGCCCTCGCCTCGGCGAAGGGCGTGACCGTCGCGACCGGCGAACAGCTCATGACGGCCGGTCGCGCGGTCGAGGAGTCGGCGCAGCTGCGCACGATCCTCGGCGACCCGTCGATCGAGCCGGCCGAGAAGTCCGCCCTGGTGGCGAAGATCTTCCCGGGCCTCGAGGAGAGCGCCGCCGCGCTGCTCGCCGGCATCGTCGAGTCGCGCTGGTCGAACGGCGCAGAGCTCGTCGCGGGCATCGAGGAGGTCGGCATCCGCGCGATCGCGCAGGGCGACGGCCACACCAAGGCCATCGAGACCGAGCTCTTCGCCTTCGCGCGGATCGTCGCGAGCGACCCGGAGTTGGAGCTCGCGCTCGGCAGCAAGCTCGCCGCCGGCGAGGGCAAGGCGTCGATCGTCGACGCTCTCCTCGCGAAGAAGGCGCACCAGGGCACGCTCGCGATCGTCGACCACCTCGTGCGGAGCCCGCGCGGGCGCCGTATCGGCGAGATGCTCAGCGCGGCCGCCGACATCGTCGCGAGCGCTGCCGGACGCCGCGTGGTCACCGTCACCTCCGCGATCGCGCTGAGCGCGACGCAGCAGGACCGCCTCGCGTCGGCCCTGAAGGCGCAGTACGGCGCCGACATCCAGATCAACTCCGTGCTCGACCCGTCCGTCGTCGGCGGTGTGCGCGTGCAGATCGGCGACGACGTCATCGACGGCACCGTCGCGACGCGCCTCGCCGATTTGCGACTCCAGCTCGCCGGCTGACCCCGGCATCCAGACCACCCACGTCAGAGGGAACCAACATGGCAGACATCACCATCAGCCCGGACGAGATCCGCGACGCGCTGCAGAGCTTCGTCGCCTCGTACCAGCCGCAGAAGGCCACGACGACCGAGGTCGGCACCGTCGTCGATACGGCGGACGGCATCGCGCACGTCGAGGGCCTCCCGGGCGCCATGGCGAACGAGCTGCTCCGCTTCGCGGACGGCACGCTGGGCCTCGCGCTCAACCTCGACGAGGACGAGATCGGCGTCATCGTCCTCGGCGACTTCGAGGGCATCGAGGAGGGCATGGAGGTCACCCGCACGGGCGAGGTCCTCTCCGTCGCCGTCGGCGACGGCTACCTCGGCCGCGTCGTCGACCCGCTCGGCAACCCCATCGACGGCCTCGGTGAGATCGCCTCGGAGGGCCGCCGCGCCCTCGAGCTCCAGGCGCCCGGCGTCATGCAGCGCAAGTCGGTTCACCAGCCGATGCAGACCGGCATCAAGGCGATCGACGCGATGATCCCGATCGGCCGCGGCCAGCGCCAGCTCATCATCGGCGACCGCCAGACCGGCAAGACCGCGATCGCGATCGACACGATCATCAACCAGAAGGACAACTGGGCGTCGGGCGACCCCGAGAAGCAGGTCCGCTGCATCTACGTCGCGATCGGCCAGAAGGGCTCGACGATCGCGGCCGTCAAGGGCGCCCTCGAGGACGCCGGTGCGATGGAGTACACGACGATCGTCGCGGCCCCGGCCTCCGACGCCGCGGGCTTCAAGTACCTCGCGCCCTACACCGGCTCGGCCATCGGCCAGCACTGGATGTACGGCGGCAAGCACGTGCTGATCATCTTCGACGACCTGTCGAAGCAGGCCGAGGCGTACCGCGCCGTGTCCCTGCTCCTCCGCCGCCCGCCGGGCCGCGAGGCCTACCCGGGCGACGTGTTCTACCTGCACTCCCGGCTGCTGGAGCGTTGCGCCAAGCTCTCCGACGAGCTCGGCGCCGGCTCGATGACCGGCCTGCCGATCATCGAGACCAAGGCCAACGACGTCTCGGCGTACATCCCGACCAACGTGATCTCCATCACCGACGGCCAGATCTTCCTGCAGTCCGACCTGTTCAATGCGAACCAGCGTCCCGCGGTCGACGTCGGCATCTCGGTGTCGCGCGTCGGCGGCGACGCCCAGCTCAAGTCGATCAAGTCGGTCTCCGGCACGCTCAAGCTCGAGCTCGCCCAGTACCGCGCGCTCGAGGCGTTCGCGCTGTTCGCGTCCGACCTGGATGCTGCCAGCCGTCGCCAGCTCGACCGCGGCGCCCGCCTCACCGAGCTGCTGCGCCAGCCGCAGTACTCGCCGTTCCCGGTGGAGAAGCAGGTCGTCTCGATCTGGGCCGGCACCAACGGCAAGCTCGACGAGGTCCCGGTCGAGGACGTGCTGCGCTGGGAGTCCGAGCTGCACGGCTACCTCGAGCGCAACACCGAGATCCTCACGACCATCCGCGAGACGAACGTCCTGAGCGACGACACGAAGACGGAGCTCGACAAGGCGGTGGACGCGTTCTCGAAGGAGTTCGTGACCGGCTCCGGCGACCCGCTCGGCAAGGTGGGCACCGAGGAGTTCGAGGCCACCGATGTCGAGGACGTCAACCAGGAGAAGATCGTCAAGTCGAAGCGCTGACGTCGGTCGAGCCCGTCGACATCAACGTCCCGACCATCTGAGAGGAGGCGACCGCATGGGAGCCCAGCTCCGTGAATACCGCGCCCGGATCCGCAGCGCGCAGACCACGAAGAAGATCACCCGCGCGATGGAGCTCATCGCCGCGAGCCGCATCCAGCGCGCCCTCGCACGGGTCAAGGCGTCCGCGCCGTACGCCCGCGCGGTGACGCGCGCCGTGTCGGCGGTCGCCACCTACTCGAACGTCGACCACATCCTGACGACCGAGCCGGAGCGCATCGACCGCGCCGCGATCGTCGTGCTCGCCTCCGACCGCGGTCTCGCCGGTGCGTTCAACGCGAACGTCCTGCGCGCCGCCGAGGAGCTCGCGACCCTGCTGCAGGGGCAGGGCAAGGAGGTCGTCTACTACCTCGTCGGCCGCCGTGCGGTGGGGTACTTCGCCTTCCGCAAGCGCCACTTCGAGCAGGTCTGGACCGGCGACACCGACACTCCGCAGTTCGGCACGGCGAAGGAGATCGGCGACGAGCTCGTCCGCCGCTTCATCCAGCCGACGCCGGAGGGCGGCGTGGACGAGATCCACGTGGTCTACAACCGCTTCGTCTCGATGCTGACCCAGGAGCCCGAGGTGGTCCGCCTCCTCCCGCTCGAGGTCGTCGAGGGCGTCGAACAGCCCGAGGACAAGGACGCGGTCTTCCCGCTGTACGAGTTCGAGCCCGACCCGGCCGAGGTGCTCGACGCACTGCTGCCCGTCTACATCCAGTCGCGCATCTACAACGCGCTGCTGCAGTCGGCGGCCTCCAAGCACGCGGCGACGCAGAAGGCGATGAAGTCGGCCTCCGACAACGCCGACTCGCTCATCCGCGACTACACCCGCCTGGCGAACAACGCCCGCCAGGCCGAGATCACCCAGCAGATCTCCGAGATCGTGGGCGGCGCCGACGCCCTGAGCTCGGCGAACTAAGGACAAGAGGAAACCATGGCTACTGCGACCACCGCGGCGCCCGCCGCCGAGACCGAGAAGAAGGCCGGCGTCGGCCGCATCGCGCGCGTCACCGGCCCCGTCGTCGACATCGAGTTCCCGCACGATGCGATCCCGGAGATCTACAACGCGCTGAAGACGACGATCTCGTTCACCGGTGACGAGGAGACCGCCAGCGAGCTGACCCTCGAGGTCGCCCAGCACCTGGGCGACGACCTCGTCCGCGCGATCGCCCTGAAGCCGACGGACGGTCTCGTCCGCGGCCAGGAGGTGCGCGACACCGGTGCGCCGATCTCGGTTCCCGTCGGCGACGTCACCAAGGGCAAGGTCTTCAACGTCATCGGCGAGGTGCTGAACGCGGAGCCGGGCGAGAAGATCGAGATCACCGAGCGCTGGCCGATCCACCGCAAGCCCCCGGCGTTCGACCAGCTCGAGTCGAAGACCGAGCTCTTCGAGACCGGCATCAAGGTCATCGACCTGCTCACCCCGTACGTGCAGGGCGGCAAGATCGGCCTGTTCGGCGGTGCGGGCGTCGGCAAGACGGTCCTCATCCAGGAGATGATCTACCGCGTCGCCGCCAACCACGGTGGTGTGTCGGTGTTCGCCGGCGTCGGCGAGCGCACCCGTGAGGGCAATGACCTCATCGGCGAGATGGAGGAGGCGGGCGTCTTCGACAAGACGGCCCTCGTCTTCGGCCAGATGGACGAGCCGCCGGGAACGC
>NZ_JBQCHS010000031.1:0-10262 GCF_051954455.1 Pseudolysinimonas sp.
AACCCGCCATGGCGCCGTCCCCTCGGGGGGGGCGCATTCTGCGGTCCCGCCGCGCCGCCGCTCCTGCGGCGCGGGTCGCTGCGCGATCGCGACGAGCGCGGTCGCCGCGATCGCTGTGGAGACGAGATCGGGCCGATCCGATCGGCTCTCCTCCGGGCGGTTTCGGCAAGCTCGAGCGGCGGGACGACACCCATCGCGACGTGCGCACCCACCCGGCCATAGCGACATCGGCGACCGCGCTCGGATGTCGCGCAGCGACGGCGCGCCGCAGAAGCGGCGGCGCGCGCCCAAAGAACACAGAGGGGCGGGACCTCCGGTAACCAGCCGTTCGATCCCGCCCGATGTCGTACTCGGAGAACCGGGATCAGGGACGGTTCACCGCGTGCAACCAGTGAATCTAAGCATGTGCATCATCATCCGGCGCGACATCCGTGGCGGGTGAATCGCGGGTGATCTCGCGACTCGCGAGCTCGTGCAGGCCGAGGGTCCGTGCCCGCCGGATCGCCTCCTCCCGAGTGCTCACGCCGAGCTTGTGGTAGACCCGCCGCAGGTGCGTCTTGACGGTGTTGGGCGAGATGTACATCGCGGCCGCGATGGCGGCGACGGTCGCGCCCCGCTCCGCCTCCGCGAGCACCAGGCGCTCCCGTCGGCTGAGCGGCTCGATGACCTGCTGGGCCCCGTCGGTCGCGCGGCCGGCCTCTGTCAGGATCCGGCGGACCTCGGGGCTCTGCTCCCGCTGGAGGGCCGACGTCACGAGCCGGGCCAGCATCGCGGGAGGCACCGATCGCAGCGGCGCGCGCGAGCCGGATCGCGCCATCCCGACGAAGGCGAGGTCGACGTTGAGCGCCGACGTGGCGCCGTCTCCGAGCCGGTCGGCGATCGCGGCGCGGAGGAGCCGCACGTGGAGCGCGCTGCGCTGCGCATGCCCGTCGCCGAGCGCCTCGCAGTCGCGGAGAGTCGCGTCGGCACCGTGCAGGTCGCCTCCGGCGAGCAGCTGCGCGGCGAGGTAATGACCCGAGCAGAGCACATGGTGCTCGTACGGGCGCAGGGCGGCGAGGATCTCCCATGCCTCGTCGCCACGGCCGAGCGCGCCGAGCTGCGAGGCCCGCACCAGCGCCGTGTAGTCGCGGCCGAAGCCCGCGACATCCCACCGTCGGAACTCGCGGTCCGCCTCGCCGAGGAGATCGAGCGCCTCGACCGGCCGGCGGCGGATCGCGCGCAGCGCCCCGCTGACGAGGCGGGCGTACGGCTCCCACTCGGTGCCGTTCGCCGCCGCGATCAGCTCCGGCTCGATCGCCGCCGCGTGCTCGGCCTGCGTGCGGTCGATCGCGAGCATCATCTCGGCGGCGTACCCCGGCGCCGCGAATCCGCTCCGGGCGAGGGCCGTGTCGGCGACGAGCGCCCGGGCTTCGAGCGCGAGCTCCTCGGCCGTCCGGGCGTCCGCGAAGCCGAATTCGAGCACCGCCAAGGCCCCGAGCGCCTCCGCGCTTCCCGCTCGGCCCAGATGGGCGGTCAGCCCGCGCGCGGTGAGGAGATGATCGCGGGATGCGTCGTGCCGGCCGGCGTGCAGCTCGAGGACCCCGCGCTCGAGAGCGCATCGGGCGCGGACCTCCATGACGGCGGGCAGCGGGCCCGCCAGCCCGTCGTCGACGATCGCGTCCGCCTCGTCGAGTTTGGCGCGGGCCGCCTCGAGCCGCCCGACGCTCCGGAGAGCGCCCGCATGCCCGACGAGCACCGCGGCGAGGCAGTGCCGGGGCGTCTCCGGCGTCCCCGCGATCGCGTCCTCCGCAGCCGAGAAGTAGGCGAGCCCCGCCGCGCCGCGCACCGCGTCCGGCCCCCGGTAGCTCTGGCCGAGCGCCGCGGCGATCATCGGGTCGCGATGCCACACCTCGACGGGCAGGCGCTCGATGAGCTCGCGGAACTCCGCCCCGGTCTCCGCGGCGAGCGCATCGGCCACGGGACGCAGCAGCTCGAAGGCGACGGCGGCGTCGCCGCGATCGAGCTCGGCCACGACGGCGCCCCGGATCGACCGGGTGTCTGGGAACGACGTCACGTTGTGCTCCTGCGGGGGTCAGGACCGCGGCGACCGGTTCCCAGCTCGTCCGCCGCGGGATACCCCGGATTCTAGCGAAGCTGTGCGCGAACGCCGGAATCCCGGGTCGTCCGGCCGCCGTATCCTCAGCGGGTGAGCATGAGGGGCATGGGCGGCGGCCACGGTCGCGGCGGGCGGGTGTCGGGAGGGGACGCCGCAGCGCAGCGGGCCGAGAACGCGACGGCGCCCCGGATCCCGAACCTCCTCGGGAGGATCGCCGAGCTCTTCGCGCCCTGGCGGGTGCAGCTCGGCATCACCGTCGCGCTCGTGCTCATCGGCGCGGCCCTCAGCGTCGCGCCGCCGCTCCTCACGCAGCGGGCGTTCGACCTCGGCCTCTTCCCGGACAACGGCCAGTCGCCCCCGAACCTGCCGGTGCTCCTCGCCCTGGTCGGGCTCATGATCGCGCTCTGGCTGGCCTCCTCGGCGCTCGGCGTCTGGCAGACCTACCTCACGGCGCGCATCGGCAACAGCGTGATGGGCGCGCTGCGCGTGAAGCTCTTCTCGCATCTGCAGGCGATGGAGCTCGGCTTCTTCACGCGCACGAAGACCGGCGTCATCCAGTCCCGCCTCGCCAACGACGTCGGCGGTGTCGCGAACGTGCTGAGCAACACGGTGCAGAGCGTCATCGGCAACACGGTCACCGTCATCGCCGCCCTGGTGGCGATGCTCCTCCTCAGCTGGCAGATGACCGTCGTCGCGATCATCCTGCTGCCGGTGCTCGTCATCGCGCAGCGCCGCGTGGGCCAGGTCCGGGCGCGGATCGCGACCCAGACGCAGGAGTCGCTGTCGCAGATGACCGCGATCACCCAGGAGACTCTGAGCGTCTCGGGCATCCTCCTGGCCAAGAGCTTCAACCAGCAGCCGACCGAGATCCGCCGCTACAGCGACGAGAACACCAACCAGATCCGCCTGCAGGTGCGGCAGGCGATGAGCGGGCAGTGGTTCTTCGCGCTCGTGAGCGTCTTCCTCTCCGTGATCCCGGCGATCATCTACCTCGTCGCGGCGTGGCTCATCTTCCGCGGCGTGCCCGTCACGGCCGGCACGATCGTGGCGTTCACGACCGTGCAGGCGCGGCTCATGTTCCCGCTCATGGGGCTCCTGCGGGTCGCGCTCGACCTGCAGACCTCGTCGGCGCTGTTCGCGCGCATCTTCGAGTACCTCGACCTCGTTCCGGCGATCACCGACCGGCCCGATGCGCGCGAGGTCGTTCCCGCGCGCCTCGGCCACGTCGGGTTCGAGGACGTCGTGTTCCGGTATCCGGACGCTCCCGCCGACGGCGACGCGACGCTCCGCGGGGTCTCGTTCCGCATCGAGCCCGGGCAGTACGCGGCGTTCGTGGGGCCGTCGGGCGCGGGCAAGACGACGGTGTCCTACCTCGCGCCGCGGCTCTACGACGTCAGCGAGGGGCGGGTGACGTTCGCGGGCGACGACGTGCGCGAGCTGCGGCACGCATCCCTCATCGGGGCCGTCGGGATCGTGAGCCAGGAGACCTACCTCTTCCACGCGACGATCGCCGAGAACCTCCGCTACGCGAAGCCCGACGCGACGCAGGAGGAGCTGGAGGCCGCCGCGCGCGCCGCCAACATCCACGACACGATCGCCTCCTTCCCGGAGGGCTACGACACGATCGTGGGGGAGCGCGGCTACCGGCTGTCGGGCGGCGAGAAGCAGCGCGTCGCGATCGCACGCGTGCTCCTCAAGGACCCCGCGGTGCTGATCCTCGACGAGGCCACGAGCGCGCTCGACACCGTGTCGGAGCGGATCGTTCAGACCGCCCTCGACTCGGCGGCGCGCGGGCGCACCACCATCGCGATCGCGCACCGCCTCTCGACCGTGGTGAACGCCGACGTCATCTTCGTCGTCGACGCGGGCCGGATCGTGGAGCGCGGCACGCACCAGGAGCTGCTGCGCGCGGAGGGCGTGTACGCGCGGCTCTTCGCGGAGCAGCTCGCGGCCGCGGCGGTGCCGGAGCGGGTCGACTAGTTCCTCGACCCGCGTAACACGCAGCGTCGGAGCCTAGGCTCGACGGGTGAAGTACGCGGACTCCGTTCTCGATCTGGTCGGCGACACGCCGCTCGTCCGGCTGCGCTCGCTGGCCGACGGGATCGCCGCGACCGTGCTCGTGAAGGTCGAGTACCTCAACCCCGGGGGCTCGTCGAAGGACCGCATCGCGACCCGCATCGTCGAGGCCGCCGAGCGCGAGGGCCGGCTGAAGCCGGGCGGCACCATCGTCGAGCCCACCTCCGGCAACACCGGCATCGGCCTCGCCCTCGTCGCGCAGCAGCGGGGCTACCGCTGCGTCTTCGTCGTGCCCGACAAGGTCGGGGAGGAGAAGCGCAACGTGCTCCGCGCCTACGGCGCCGAGGTGGTGGTCTGCCCGACCGCGGTCGCGCCCGAGAGCCCGGACTCCTACTACTCCGTCAGCGACCGGCTCGTGCGCGAGATCCCCGGCGCCTTCAAGCCCGACCAGTACTCGAACCCGAACGGCCCGATCAGCCACTACGAGACCACCGGCCCCGAGATCTGGCGCGACACCGACGGCCGCATCACCCACTTCGTGGCGGGCGTCGGCACCGGCGGCACGATCTCCGGCGTCGGCCGGTTCCTCAAGGAGCAGAACCCCGACATCCGGATCATCGGCGCCGATCCCGAGGGCAGCGTCTACTCGGGCGGCACCGGTCGGCCGTATCTCGTCGAGGGCGTCGGCGAGGACTTCTGGCCGAGCGCCTACGACCCCTCGGTCGTCGACGACATCATCGCGAGCTCCGACGCGGAGTCCTTCGACACGACCCGCCGGCTCGCGCGCGAGGAGGGGCTGCTGGTCGGCGGCTCGAGCGGTCTCGCCGTCGCCTCCGGCCTGAAGGCCGCGCGTGACCTCGGCCCCGACGACGTCATGGTGATCCTGCTGCCCGACGGCGGCCGCGGCTACCTCGGCAAGGTCTTCAACGACGCCTGGATGCGGTCCTACGGCTTCCTGCCGCCGGAGGAGTCGCGCACGGTGTCCGACGTGATCGGCACGAAGGAGGCCGAGTACGAGGGCCTCGTGCACGTGCACCCGACCGACACGGTGCGCCACGTCATCGACAAGATGCGCCGCTTCAACATCTCGCAGATGCCCGTCCTGAGCGCCGAGCCGCCCGTCGTCATGGGCGAGGTGGTCGGTTCGATCGACGAGCGCAGCCTCGTGGAGGCGGTGTTCGACGGCCGCGCGCAGCTCACCGACGCGCTCGCGGAATTCGTGAACCCCGCGCTCGGTTTGATCGGGATGAACGACTCGGTCGAGGCCGCCCGGGACGCGCTCACACGGTCGGACGCCCTGCTCGTGACGAGCGAGGGCAAGCCGGCCGGGGTCATCACCCGGCATGACCTCCTCGCGTTCCTGAGCGACTGACACGCTCCCCACCAGAAAGACGCTCGTGCCCGACTTCACAACCTCGGCGATCCACGCCGGCCAGGACTTCGACCCGACCACCGGCGCGGTGATCCCCCCGATCTACTTCTCGACGACCTACGTGCAGGACGGCGTGGGCGGCTTCCGGGGCGGCTACGAGTACACGCGGGGCACCAACCCCACGCGCGACTCGCTCCAGGAGCTGCTCGCGGCGATCGAGGGCGGCGAGCGCGCCTTCAGCTTCGCCTCCGGTCTCGCCGCCGAGGACGCGCTGCTGCGCGCCATCCTGCTCCCCGGCTCCCACGTGCTCATGGGCAACGACGTGTACGGCGGCACGCACCGCCTCGTCGATCGGGTGCACGTGCCGTGGGGCGTGGGCCTGTCGACCGCGGAGATGAGCGACCTCGACGAGGTGCGCTCGGGCATCCGCCCGGGGGAGACGAAGGTCGTCTGGGTCGAGACCCCGTCGAACCCGCTCATGAAGATCACCGACATCGCCGCGGTCGCCGACATCGCGCATGCGGCCGGCGCGATCGTCGTGGTCGACAACACGTTCGCGACCCCGTACCTGCAGCAGCCGCTCGCGCTCGGCGCCGACGTGGTCGTGCACTCGACGACGAAGTACCTCGGCGGCCACAGCGACGTGCTCGGCGGCGCCGTGATCGTGAAGGAGGGCGCGGCGCTCGACGGGCAGCCGATCGCCGACCGGGTCGGCTTCGTGCAGTTCGGTGCGGGCGCGGTCTCCGGCCCGATGGACGCGTGGCTCACCGTCCGCGGCATCAAGACGCTCGGGGTGCGCATGGACCGGCACTCGGAGAACGCGCAGTATCTCGCCGAGAACCTGGTCGGCCACGCCAAGCTCCAGCAGGTCTACTACCCGGGCCTGCCGGACCATCCCGGGCACGAGCTCGCGGCGCGGCAGATGCGATCGTTCGGCGGCATGATCTCGGTGCGTCTCGCCGACGGCCCGACCGCCCGGCGGTTCGCGGAGTCGATGCAGTGGTTCCAGCTCGCGGAGTCGCTCGGCGGCGTGGAGTCACTCGTCTGCTACCCGGCCGAGATGACCCACGCCTCGGTCAAGGGCACCGCGCTCGAGGTGCCGGACTCGGTGGTGCGGCTGTCGGTCGGCATCGAGGGGCGCGACGACCTGCTCGGCGACGTGCTCGGGGCGCTCGACCGCCTATGAACCGCTCATAAGCGGTTCATAGCCGGCACCGGCCGCGCACCGGGGGCGGCCGCCCACCATCGGAGCCATGACGGACTCCGACCGACCCGGCGCCCCCGCTCTCGAGGTGGTGGTGCCCGTCCACGACGAGGCGGCGACGCTCGAGCGCAGCATCCGCGTCCTCCACCGTTTCCTCGAGGCGAGCCTCGACGAGACCTGGCGCATCACGATCGCCGACAACGCGTCGACCGACGCGACGCCCGCGGTCACCGATCGGCTGGCCGCCGAGCTGCCCGGGGTCGAGGCGCTGCACCTCGACGAGAAGGGCCGCGGCCGGGCCCTGAAGCGCGCGTGGCTCGGCAGCGACGCGGACGTCGTCGCCTACCTCGACGTCGACCTCTCCACCGACCTCCGCGCGCTCCCGCCCCTCATCGCGCCGCTGCTCAGCGGCCACTCGGACGTCGCGATCGGCACCCGCCTCGCGCGGGCGTCGCGCGTGGTCCGGGGGCCCAAGCGCGAGCTGATCTCGCGCTCGTACAACTTCCTGCTGCACCGGGCACTGGGCGTCACCTTCACCGACGCGCAGTGCGGGTTCAAGGCGATGCGCGCCGACGTCGCACGGTCGGTCCTGCCCCACGTCGAGGACACCGGCTGGTTCTTCGACACGGAATTGCTGGTCATCGCCGAGCGCGCCGGGCTCCGGATCCACGAGGTCCCGGTCGACTGGGTCGACGACGAGGACAGCTCGGTGGACGTCGCGAAGACCGCCGCGGCCGACCTCCGCGGCATGGTACGCGTGGGCGCCGCGATCGCGACCGGGCGGATCCCGCTGGAGCGCATCTACGCGGAGCTGGGGCGTCACCCCCTCGAGAGCCCCCGACGCCCGAGCTTCGTGGGGCAGGTCGTGCGCTTCGCCGCGATCGGCGCGGTGTCGACCGTCGCGTACGCGCTGCTCTACCTGCTCGTTGCGCCGCTCCTCCCGGCGCAGATCGCGAACTTCGCGGCGCTGCTCCTGACGGCGATCGCGAACACGGCCGCCAACCGGCGGTTCACCTTCGGGGTGCGGGGCAGGACGGGCGCCGCGCTGCACCAGGTCCAGGGGCTGCTGGTCTTCCTCCTCGCCTGGGGCATCACGAGCGGATCGCTCCTGCTCCTGCACCTCGTCCATCCCTCAGCGGGCCACACGGCGCAACTCGTCGTGCTGACCGCCGCGAACCTCGTCGCCACCCTGGTCCGCTTCATCCTGCTGCGGCTCTGGGTCTTCCGTCGGCAGCGGCGGCGGCCCGGGGACGAGCCCCCCGCGCGGCACGAGACCACCACGCGCGAGGACCTCCTGCGCGAGACCCCCATCCCCTTCGAGAAGGCGAGCGCCTGATGTCCACCTCCGTCCTCGACCGCCCGGCACCGGCCGGACCCCCGACGCCCCCGGCGTCCGCCGACCGCACCGCTCCGTCGGGAGCCGGGGCTCGGCTCCGGCGCGCCGCCCGCTGGATCGTCCGCGGCCGGGAGTCCGACGCGGCGTGGGTGCGCCCCGCGCTCCTCGTGCTCCTCGTCACGGCCGCCGTGCTCTACCTCTGGGACCTCGGAGCGAGCGGCTGGGCGAACTCCTTCTACTCCGCGGCGGTCCAGGCGGGCTCCGTCAACTGGGAGGCGTTCTTCTACGGCTCCTCCGACGCCGGCAACTCGATCACGGTCGACAAGCCGCCGATGAGCCTCTGGATCATGGCGTTGTCCGTGCGGATCTTCGGGCTCAGCTCGTGGAGCATCCTCGTGCCCGAGGCGCTCATGGGCGTCGCGACCGTCCTCGTGCTGTACCTCACGCTGCGGCGCAAGGCATCGCCCGGCATCGCGATCCTGGGCGGAGCGATCCTCGCGCTGACCCCGGTCGCCGCGCTCATGTTCCGGTTCAACAACCCCGACGCGCTCCTCGTCCTGCTCATGTCCCTGGCGGCATACTTCACCGTCCGCGGCATCGAGTCGGGACGGATGCGCTGGATCGTGTGGGCCGGCGTCACGGTGGGCCTCGGCTTCCTCACCAAGCAGCTGCAGGCGTTCCTCATCGTGCCCCCGCTCACGATCGCCTACCTCTGGGCCTCGCCGGCGCGGATCGCGAAGCGCCTCCTCCACCTGCTCGCGGCCCTCGGCGCCCTGGTCGCGGCGGCCGGCTGGTGGGTCGCGATCGTCGAGCTCGTCCCCCCCTCGATGCGCCCGTGGATCGGCGGATCGCAGACGAACTCCTTCCTCGAGCTCACCTTCGGCTACAACGGCTTCGGGCGTCTGACCGGCGACGAGACCGGCAGCGTCACGGGCGGCGGCGGGGCCGTCGGCGGCGGGGTGTGGGGGTCGACCGGGATCCTGCGGCTCTTCGAGAACGAGATCGGCGGGCAGATCACGTGGCTGCTCCCCGCGGCCCTCGTGCTCGTGATCGTCGGGTACGTCGCCGTCCGGCGCCTCCCGCGGATCTCGGTGCAGCGCGCCGCTCTCACGGTCTTCGCCGGCTGGATGCTCGTCACGGCCGTCGCGTTCAGCTTCATGGCCGGGATCTTCCACGCGTACTACACGGTCGCCCTCGCGCCGGCGATCGCCGGTGTCGTCGCGATCGGTGCGGGTGCGCTGTGGGCCCGACGCGGGCACCTCGCCGCTCGGATCGTCATGGCCGCGCTCGTGCTCGTGACCGCGGGGTGGGCCTGGGTGCTGCTCTCGGAGGCGTCGACGTGGCTGCCGGCGCTCAAGGTCGTCGTGGCGATCGTCGCCGTGGTCGCCGCAGCGCTGCTCCTGCTGCCGCCCCGCGGCGGCCGAGCCCTGTCGATCGCGACCGCGAGCGCTGCGCTCGTCGCGGCGCTCCTCGCGCCGACGGCGTACACGCTCGAGACGGTCTCGACCGCGCACTCGGGGTCGATCGTCACCGCCGGTCCCGCCCTCGCCGGCGGGATGGGCGGCCCCGGCGGGCGGTTCGGGGGCGCTCGCGGCGGCTTCGGCGGCGCGCAGGGGCGGGGCGGCCAGCCGCCGCAGGGACTCGGGCAGCAGGGGTTGGGGCAGCAGGGCCTCGCGCCGGCGGGCGGGACGGGGACCGGGACGGCCGGTGGAACCGGCACGACGGGCGGCCCGACCGGCGGGATGGGCGGCGGCCTCCTCAGCTCGAGCACCGTCTCCTCCGCGCTCGCGACCGCACTCCGCACCGACTCGGCGCGCTACACCTGGGCGGCCGCCGCGATCGGGTCGAACAACGCGGCCGGGTACCAGCTCGCCACCGGGCTCGCGGTCATGCCGATCGGCGGCTTCAACGGCAGCGATCCCTCGCCGACCCTCGCCGAGTTCCGGGCGCTCGTCGCGAAGGGCGAGATCCACTGGTTCATCGCGTCGGGCGGCGTCGGCGGGCGGGCGAACGGCGGGGCCGACGTCGGGTCGCAGATCGGCTCCTGGGTCGAGCAGAACTTCACGGCGACGACCGTCGACGGCGTCACCCTCTACGACCTGACCGCGAGAACCGGGGGATGATGCCGCGACAAGTGGGGGGAAGGCGGGCGCGAACCCCCGCCGGCTGCCGCCGCAGCAAACCTCCACGGCGGGCGGGGGGGCCCCCCCCCGCCACAAAAAAACTCAATAAGAATTAA
>NZ_JBQCHS010000032.1:0-21908 GCF_051954455.1 Pseudolysinimonas sp.
CGCTGCGGCCCCCGTCCCTCCCCCTCCCTGTGCTCCCCCCCGGCGCCGGGCGCCGGCCGGGCGCCGCGCCCGCGCCCGCCCCCCCCCCCGGCCGCCCCCCCGCCGCGGCGGGAACGCAGAAGGCGCCGCCCCCGAGGGGACGGCGCCTTCGCGTGATGCGGGGTGCTTACTTGAGCGTGACCGTGGCGCCGGCCTCTTCGAGCTGGGCCTTGGCCTTCTCGGCGGTCTCCTTGTTGGCGCCCTCGAGCACCGTCGACGGCGCGCCGTCGACGAGCGCCTTCGCCTCGCCGAGGCCGAGGCTGGTGAGGGTGCGCACCTCCTTGATGACCTGGATCTTCTTGTCGCCGGCCGCCTCGATGACGACGTCGAACGAGTCCTTCTCCTCGACCTCCTCGGCGGCGCCACCGGCACCACCGGCGGCCGGGGCGGCCGCGACGGCGACCGGAGCGGCGGCGGTGACCTCGAAGGTCTCCTCGAACTTCTTGACGAACTCCGACAGCTCGATGAGCGAGAGCTCCTTGAACGCGTCGAGCAGCTCGTCGGTGCTGAGCTTGGCCATTTCTGTCTCCTTGTTTCTCTGTGTCTACGCCGCGCGCCCTCTTAGGCCGCGGACTCCTGCTTGGCCCGGAGCGCGTCGACCGTGCGGACGGCCTGCGCGAGCGGGGCGTTGAACATGTACGCGGCCTGGTACAGCGAGGCCTTCATCGCGCCGGCCAGCTTGGCCAGCAGCACCTCGCGGGACTCCAGGTCGGCGAGCTTGTCCACCTCGGCCGCGGTCAGCGGGGCGCCGTCGAAGTAGCCGCCCTTCACCACGAGAAGGGGGTTGGCCTTGGCGAAGTCACGCAGCGCCTTCGCGACCGTGACGGTGTCACCGTGCACGAACGCGAGGGCCGACGGGCCGGCGAGCTGGTCGTCGAAGGCGGAGATGCCCGCCTCGTTAGCCGCGCGCTTGGTCAGCGTGTTCTTCACCACGGCGTAGCTCGCGTCGTCACGGATCTTGCCGCGCAGCTCCTTGAGCTGCGCCACCGTGAGCCCGCGGTACTCGGTGAGCACGACCGCGTTCGAGCCGCGGAACTTGTCCGTGAGCTCGGAGACGGTGGCTTCCTTGGTCGCCATGGGTTCCTCTTTCGTCGTCATCGGCCGGACGGAGCCCATGAAAAAAGCCCCGGCGCGCACGCGCTCGAGGCTGGGTCCCGATCTGCTCGGCGAGCGGAGCGGGAGGCCTGCTTCTTGCACCTGCGCGGGCTCTCCTCGTGGAGACTTCGTCCGCTGCGCTCTCTCGAGCACGGCGGAGACCAGCGGTCTACGGCCTCGGCAAGGATAGACGATCTCGCCGATCGCCGCAAAAGCTACGCCTGCGGAGGCTCCGGCGTCTCGTCCTTCGGCGGCCGTGGCGGCCGGGCGCGCGGGGTCGGCGGCTTCGACGCCGGCGGCTTCGCGGCGCGGGGCTTGGAGGCCGCCTGTCGCGATCCCGTCGGCGACGTGCCCGTCGGCTTGGACACCGCCGGCTTCTGCGTGACGGGGGTGCGGGGCTTGGCAGCGGCGGCGCGCGGCGGCGGCGTCGACGTCGAGCGCGGCGTCGACGCCCGGGGGGCCGGGGGCTTCGCAGCGGGCTCCGGCTCCGTCGCGGGCTTCGGTCGCGGCATCGGGATGGGCTCCGGCGTCGGCTCGGCGACCGGCTCGGACACCGTCCCCGTCCCCACGGCCGGCGCGCGGCGCGGCCGCCGCCCGTCCCCGAGGAACCGGGGCAGCAGCACCGTTCCGACGATCACGATGACGAGCAGCACGAGCACGCCGACGGCCAGCCCGACCCCGTTCGTGGACGAGGACGGCGGAGCCGCGGCCGTCGCCCGCGCGAGTGCAAGGTCCTCCACCGGCGTCGGCTTCGTGACGCCCGACCGCCCCGCGACGAGCGGCGTCGCCGTGTCCTTCGCGACCGCGTACCAGGCGGCCGCGGCGCCGTCGTGGACGAGCGCGGCGTCCGCCGGCACGGCGGAGAGGGCCGTCGCGAGCGGGGCGGACTTCGTGAACTCGGCGAGCTCCGGCTGGTCGCTCGAGGGATTGATCCACACCGCCGCGACCCCGATCGGGCGGTCGGCGATGGTGATCGGCACGGTCCAGTAGTTGGTGAGCTGGATCGGGTGGTCGCTGTCCGCGTGCGCGTAACGGTCGTCGGTCCAGGCGTACACGCGCGTGACGGGACCGGGCTTCGTCGTCGCGTCGAAGTCGACGCCGGAGCCGGCCTTCCGACCCGGCCCGTACACCTGCTCCAGGCGGGCCTGCAGCTGCCCGCTCGCGACGTAGTCGCTCACCACGACCGGTACCGAGCCGAGGCTCGCGGCGGCCGACAGCGCCGGCGCCGTGAGCAGCGCGGAGAGGCCGAGCACGCCGATGCCGACGGCGAGGAACCGGCGGAGCGGGCGCAGCGGGAGGACGACGGGCATCGGGGGCATGCCTTCGGTGGGGGACGCGGGTGCCCCCATCATGTCACCGGGGCCGCAACGGGAGGCGCACCGTGAAACGGGTGTCGCCGGGCGTGCTGACGGCCTCGACGGTGCCGCCGTGGCCGTCGACGACGGCGGCGACGATGGCGAGACCGAGGCCGGTGCTGCCGGCCGCCCGCGAGCGCGAGCCGTCGCCGCGGACGAACCGCTCGAAGAGCACGGGCTGCAGGCCTTCCGGGATCCCGGGGCCGTCGTCGTGGATGGTGACGACCGCCTCCTCCCCCTCGACGGCGAGCGAGACCTCGACCGTGGTCCCCTCCGGCGTGTGGGTGCGCGCGTTGGCGAGGATGTTGGCGAACACCTGGTGGAGCCGGCCCCCGTCGCCGAGCACGACGACCGGCTCGTCGGGGGTCTCCTCCAGGCTCCAGGCGTGGTCCGGTCCGGCGACGGCCGCGTCGCCGACCGCGTCGACCAGGATCGGCAGCAGATCGACGTCGCCGAGCACGAGCTCCTTGCCCTCGTCGAGGCGCGCGAGGAGCAGCAGGTCCTCGACGAGCTCG
Organism: Pseudolysinimonas sp.; assembly: GCF_051954455.1. Taxonomy (GTDB): domain Bacteria; phylum Actinomycetota; class Actinomycetes; order Actinomycetales; family Microbacteriaceae; genus Pseudolysinimonas. Next base: position 3,005 of record NZ_JBQCHS010000032.1, read on the forward strand.
CCCATCCGGATCGACTCCGACTCGATCCGGCCGAGCGACCGCTGGATGTCGGGGTGCAGCTCGAGACCGCTCCGGCGGGTGAGCTCGGAGTAGCCGCGGATCGACGCGAGCGGCGTGCGGAGCTCGTGGCTCGCGTCGGCGACGAAGGCGCGGACCTTGTTCTCGCTCCGTTCGCGCGCGACGAGGGCGTCCTCCACGTGGCCGAGCATGCGGTTCAGCGCGTCGCCGACCTTGCCGACCTCGGTGCGCGGATCGGTGTCCTCCTCCGGCACGCGCTCCGCGAGCGCCACGTCGCCCTTGTCGAGCGGCAGCTCGGCCACGCGCGCCGCCGTGGCCGCGACGCGGTCGAGCGGCCGCAGCGCGAACCGCACGATGACGGTCGTCGCGATTCCGGCGGCCACCAGGGCGCCGAGCGTGATGAGCGCGAAGATCAGGACGAGGCTGCGCGTCGTCGCGTCGACCTCCGAGAGGCTCTGGCCGACCACGAGCACGCCCGGGTCGCCGGTCTGCGCGAAGCGGATGTCGTCGGCCACCACCCGGAAGCGCCCGAGCGATCCGCCGAGGTCGACGGTGACGGGCTGCGGCGGTCCGGGCGCGCCGGCGGCGGGGGGAGCGACGGCGGCGAGGAGCCGCCCCTGAGCCGCGGTGAGCGCGCTCGGCTCCCCGGAGACCCCGACGTAGAAGCCCTGCACCGCACCGGTCGTCGTGTTCGAGAGATAGGTGACCGCGCCGACCCGGCGACTCGGCCCGCCGCCGGCCCCGAGGTCCCGTCCGATTCCGTTCCGCTCGACGAACCCGAGCGACTGCCGGAGCTGGTCGTCGAGCCGCGCCGTGAGGCTCTGCTGCAGCGCGAGAACGCTCACCGCGCCGACGATGACGCTCACGACGAGCAGCAGCGCCAGGATCGCCGCCACGAGCCGTCGCCGCAGCGACCAGGGGGCGCGGACGCGGTCGAGGAGGCTCACCCTCCGAGTCTGCCGCCGGAGCTATGCGCAGCCTGTGAAGCGCGCAAGCGCGGGCTCGGACCCGGGGCGCTCAGACCTCGGTGCGCCAGCTGAACTCCGGCTCGTAGCCGAGGAGCCGCCGCGCCTTGTCGATCGACAGCAGCGTCTCGTGCTCGCCGAGTTCCTTCCTCACCGGCACGTCCGGGAACACCCTTGCCGCGAGGCTCGCGCTCGACCGGCTCATGACCGTGTCGGCGTTCGCGATGATGAAGGTCTCGTAGCCCGGCGTGCGCACCTCCAGCGCCTTGCGGATCGCCTGGCCGGCGTCCCGCGCGTCGATGTAGCCCCACAGATTCCACTTGCGGGCCATCGGGTCGGCGTCGAACGCGGGGAAGCCCGCGTAGTCCTCCGGCAGCATGACGTTGGAGAAGCGCATGCCCGTGACGATGAGCTCCGGATCCCACCGACAGAGCTCGATCGCCATCTTCTCCTCGAGGTGCTTGACCAGCGAGTAGGTGGAGTTGGGCTGGGCGGGGTACTCCTCGTCGACCGGGATGTACGGCGGCGGCACGTCGAACGGGAGCCCGAGCACGGTCTCGCTCGAGGCGTGCACGATGCGCTTGATGCCCGCCTTGCGGGCTCCCTCGAACACGTTGAACCCGGCGAGGATGTTGTTGTGGAAGGTCGCGGTGTTCGACTGACGACCGGGTGCCGGGATGGCGGCGAGGTGGACGACCGCGTCGAGCGCGTCGAAGCGGTCGTCGACACCGGAGAGCACATCGGCGACCTCGCCGGCGTTCGTCAGGTCGACGCGGATGATGCTGTCGACGCCCTCGCCGGGGGCCGGCGCCTGGTCGAGGACGAACACCTCGTTCCCCGCCTCACGCAGGACGCGCACGACCGTGCGCCCCAGCTTGCCGCTACCTCCGGTGACCGCGATCCGCATGGGGCCAGTCTGGCACCGGCTGCCGTCGTCAGGCGCCGGCGGGCTTGATCATGTAGCCGACTCCCCGGACCGTGTGGATCATGGGGGCGGCGTCCGCGTCGATCTTCTTGCGCAGGTAGGAGATGTAGATCTCGACGATCGACGAGCGACCGCCGAAGTCGTAGCTCCAGACCCGGTCGAGGATCTGCGCCTTGCTGAGCACGCGGCGCGGGTTGCGCATGAGATAGCGCAGCAGCTCGAACTCGGTGGCCGTGAGCTCGATCGGCACCCCGGCCCGCGAGACCTCGTACGACTCCTCGTTGAGGAGCAGGTCGCCGACCCGCAGCTCCGGGTCGACCGCGTCGGAGACGATGCGGGCGCTCCGCCGGATGAGGCCGCGGAGCCGCGCCACCACCTCCTCGAGGCTGAACGGCTTGGTGACGTAGTCGTCGCCGCCCGCGGTGAGGCCCGCGATCCGGTCGTCGACCGCGTCCTTCGCGGTGAGGAAGAGGACCGGCACGTCGCCCTCCGCGCGCAGCCGGTGCAGCACCTCCATGCCGTCGAGGTCGGGCATCATGACGTCGAGCACCACCACGTCCGGCTTGAACTGCCGCGCGATGGTGAGGGCCTGCTGGCCGCCGGTCGCCGTCTTCACGTCCCAGCCCTCGTAGCGCAGCGCCATCTGCAGCAGGTCGCCGAGCGACACCTCGTCATCGACGACGAGTGCGCGCACCGGGGTCCCGTCGGCGCGGGTGAGACGTGCGGGAGGAGCGGTCTGCGAGGAGGTCACCGTTCCATTCCCCTCCCCTTCCCTATGAGCGGTCTGTGAACACCATCGACGCGCGCCGATACGCCCGCGCCATCGACGCGCTTCGACCATCGCCGCGCGCCTGTCCGCCCGCATTCCGTCCGCCCGGCGCACCTCCCCGGTCAAAAGTTCAGGCGGCCCGCCGGCACGGGCGACGGAGTGCAACAGGGCGCGCCGTCGCATCCGGGACCTTCGACGGGAGGGGACGATGGCCGACTGAGGCGCAACGGTGTGGATGTCGGCGGCCGTCGACTCGAGACCGGACGCGGGAGATGCGGGCGATCGCGACGCGTCGAGCGCATCGGAAGCCCGCCCCCGTCAGAAGTTCAGGAGACCCGCCGTGGGCGCGTCGACGCCGAACGGGCGCGACGGGACATACCTGAACTTTCGACGCGATGATGGCGGGCGGGCGTGGCGGGCGGGCGTGGCGGGCGTGGCGGGTGCGGCGAGCACGCGGGCGACGGCGGTGGGGTTCAGACTGGACGCATGTCCGCGCTCCAGCCGATGCTCCCCCTGTGGGACGAGCCGCCGGCGCACCACACGGAGCGCATCGTCGCCGACGCGACGAACCGCGTCGCGTGGCTGAAGGCGCGGGCGGGCGGCGTCACCGCGACCGACGTGGCGCGGCTGACGGGCGACCATGCGGTGCGGGTGCTCGCCATCGAGAAGCTCCTCGGCACGGGGTTCTCCGGCAACGCCTACACGCAGCACGGCCGGCTCCGGGAGCCGGAGATCGCGCACTGGGCCCGTCGCGTCTACGGGATGCAGCCCTCGAGCGCGCTCTTCCATGCCGCCGGGCAGAAGCTGCACCTCGCGACCCCGGACGGGCTCCGCGAACGGGGATCGGTGCTCGAGCTCTGCGAGATCAAGACGACCAGCTCGACGTGGCGGCGCGTGCCTCGGCCCTACCTGCGGCAGGTCTGGTGGCAGCAGTACGTCCTAGGAGCCGAGCGCACGCTCGTCGTCTGGGAGCAGCACGACCGGTTCGTGCCGGTCGGCGCCGAGCCCGAGGTGCGGTGGGTGGATCGGGATGAGAGCGAGATCCACCGGCTCGTCGTGCTGGCCGACCGGCTGCTCGACGCGATGCAGCGCCGCTGACCCGACCCGGCGACCGCCGAGGGCGAGCGCGGCGCCGAAGACGACGAGCCACCCCAGGCCGACCGTGGTGGCCACCAGTTCCAGCCGGCTGCCGAACCACGAGTAGAAGTCGAGCAGCGACATGAGGCCGCCCGCGGCCGCGATCGCACCCACGGCGAACGCGCTCGCGAGCGACAGCCGTCCGAGCGCCCGGTGCCCCTCCGCGAACGCGCACTGCAGGATCGCCCACGCGGCGGCGGCGAACGCGAGGACCGCGGCGAGCGTGTGGGTGAAGTCCTGCCAGGTGAAGAACGGCCCGGGCACCGGCACGGGGCAGCCCGCCGTGCACGGCACCTGCGAGTCGACGAGGAAGAGGGCGCAGGCGATCCAGATCGAGACCGACGGCACCCAGAGCGCCAGCAGCCTCGGTCGCGAGCGGACCGATCGACCCGCCCACGCCACGAGCGATCCGCCGACGACGATCAGCAGGAGGAACACCTCGAACGGGCGGGCCGTCGGCATCCCGTCAGCACCGAGGGCGCTCACGTAGAGGTCGCCGGGCACCCGGAGCCGGATGATCCACAGCAGGACGAGCGCGGCGGCGACGACAGCGGTGCCGACCCCGGCGACGATCCGGTCGCGGCGCGCGCGGGGGTTCACGCGGCGGCGCGGGCGGGGAGCGGCCACCGCGGTCGGTGCGAGATCGCGACCACGGCGCAGCCGACGCCGCCGATGATCGCCGCGATCAGGACGACGTAGAACAGCACCGACACGTATCCCTCGGGCGAGTTCGCGGGGTCGAGGAACGGGTACGGGTACCAGGTGCGCTTCTGGGCGAGGTCGTTGTAGGCGAGCGGCCCGCGGATCATCGTGTACGCCGCCCACACGATCGGGAACGAGACGACCCACCGGATGGTCGTCCACCCGAGCCGGATGCGGTCGGTCGCGAACAGGTAGTCGAGCACGATGAGCAGCGGCCCGACCACGTGCAGGATCTCGTTCGACCAGGCGACGACCGATCCCTCCGAGACGTCGACCCCGCGGAGGAGCGTGTTGTAGACGATGCCGGTCACGGCCATGTACGAGGTCACGCACGCCCGCAGGATCGCGAACCAGCGCGGGTTCTCCCGACCGCGGATGAGCAGCACGGCCCCGATCGCGAACACCACCACGGCCCCCACGTTGGAGTCGATGGTGAAGAACGAGAAGAAGTTGACGTAGAGGTTCTCGACGTGGCGGATGCCGACGTTCGTCCAGAACTCCTGGCTCCGGACGAGCTGGGCGACGATCGCGGCGAGGATCGCGAGAGCGCCCGCGATCCGGACGACGGCGAAGAGCGGACGCATGGCTCGCATGCTATCGGCGGGATGCGCGCGCGGCGCTACAGGACGAGCTCGCGGACGTAGTCGTCCTCGTACCGGCCGCCGACCAGGAAGCGCTTCGTGCCGACCCGCGCGAAGCCGCTCTTCTCGTAGAACCGGTTGGCGCGCCCGTTCTCCTGGTTGACGCCGAGCCAGACGGCCGCGGCCCCGCGGGCCCGGGCGGCCTCGACGCTCGCGGCGACGAGAGCCGACGCGACACCGCCGCCGTGCGCGTCCGGCAGCACGTAGACCTTGCTGAGCTCGGCGGTGGGGCGCGTGGTGATCACGGCCGCCACGTCCGGATCGGCGGGGTCGCCGGCGACGAGCATCGTGTAGCCGAGCGCCCGACCGTCCTCCTCGGCGACGAAGAGGTCGCGGGCGGGATCGGCGAGGTAGGAGTCGAAGCTCGCCTCGCTCAGGTGCGTCGCGATGAAGTCGGCCTTGGCCTCCTCCGTGGTGTGCGGCGGGCAGGCGAGCGGGAACGTGACGGCGGCGACCGCGGCGAGCGCGGGCGCGTCGGCCGCCACGGCGGGGCGGATCGCGAAGGGCACGAGCCGACCCTAGTGCGCGTCGATCTCGTCCCGGCGCGTCAGCAGGATGCGGTCGACGAGCTCGGGCGGGAGGGGTCGGTCCGCCGAGAACCGGATCGCCCCGCTCGAGAACCCGACACCGAGTCGCTCGAGCTCCGGTGCGACCGCGGCGACCACCCGCCCGCTGTACGGGTAGAGCGCGAGGTGCTTCGCGGTCTCCCGGACGGCGACGAGCGCCCTGCCCCGGTACAGGAGTGCGGGCATGGCGTAGCTCACGCCCTCGACCAGGTCGGGGCTCAGCTCCCGTGCGCGCTCGGCGATGTCGCCGAGGACGGCGCGCACCGGAGGCTCGAGCGTCGTCAGATACGCCGAGAGGGGCCCCGCCTCGGCGGAGCCCCTCTCGGTCATGCGTGCAGCTTAGAGCGCCGCCACGTCGAGCGGGATGCCCGGGCCGAAGGTGGTCGAGAGCGACCCCTTCTGGATATAGCGGCCCTTCGAGGCGGACGGCTTGGCGCGCTGGATCTCGTCGAGCGCGGCCTTGAAGTTCTCGCCCAGCTGGTCGGCGGTGAAGCCGGCCTTGCCGATCACGAAGTGCACGTTGGCGTGCTTGTCGACGCGGAACTCGATCTTGCCGCCCTTGATGTCCTCGACCGCCTTGCCGGGGTTCGGGGTGACGGTGCCGGTCTTCGGGTTCGGCATGAGGCCGCGGGGGCCGAGCACCTTGCCGAGCCGACCGACCTGGCCCATGAGCTCCGGCGTCGCGACGGCCGCGTCGAACGAGGTGTACCCGCCCGCGACCTTCTCGATCAGCTCGGCGCCGCCGACCTCGTCCGCACCCGCGGCGATGGCCGCCTCGGCGGCCGCACCGGTCGCGAACACGATGACGCGGGCGGTCTTTCCCGTGCCGTGGGGCAGGATGACCGTGCCGCGGACCATCTGGTCCGCCTTGCGCGGGTCGACGCCCAGCTTGAGCGCGACCTCGACGGTCGAGTCGAACCTCTTCGACCCGGTCTCCTTGACGAGGGAGACGGCCTCGGTCGGCTGGTAGAACTTGCCGTCCTCGATCTTCTCGGCGGCGGCGCGGTACGCCTTCGACTTCTGAGCCATGGTTACGCCTCCACCGTGATCCCCATCGACCGGGCGGTGCCGGCGATGATCTTCTCGGCCGCCTCGATGTCGTTGGCGTTGAGGTCGACCTGCTTTTGCTCGGCGATCGCGCGGACCTGCTCCTTCGAGAGCTTCGCCACCTTCACCGTGTGCGGGGTCGACGACCCCTTCTGCACGCCCGCGGCCTTCTTGATGAGCTCGGCGGCCGGCGGGGTCTTGAGGATGAACGTGAACGAACGGTCCTCGTAGACGGTGATCTCCACCGGGATGACGTTGCCGCGCTGCGACTCGGTCGCGGCGTTGTAGGCCTTGCAGAACTCCATGATGTTCACGCCGTGCTGACCGAGAGCCGGTCCGATCGGCGGAGCGGGGTTGGCCGCACCGGCCTGGATCTGGAGCTTGATGAGCCCCGTCACCTTCTTCTTGGGCGCCATGATGCGCTCCCTTCATCTCGTGCGTCCGTGTCGGACGCGCTCCCGCAGGCCGGCCGGATGCCGGTAGCGGTGGGTGGGACCGGGCAAGTGTAGCCGATCAGGCGCTCGGCACGCCGAGCCCGGGTCGCCGGTCTAGAGCTTGGTGACCTGGTCGAACGAGAGCTCGACCGGGGTCTCGCGCTCGAAGAGCGAGACGAGGACGGTGAGCTTGCCGCTCGCGGCCTGGATCTCGCTGATCGTGCCGGGCAGGCCCGCGAACGAGCCCTCCTTGATCGTGATCGTCTCGCCGACCTCGAAGTCGATCTCCGCCGGGATGACGCGCGGTGCGGCCTTGCCGGCCCCGCCCTTCGCGGCGGCGGCGCCGCCCTTGGCGGGCGCCTCGACGACCTGGACGAGGCTCTTCAGCATGTTGAAGGCCTCCTCGAACCGCAGCGGCGTCGGGTTGTGCGAGTTGCCGACGAACCCGGTGACGCCCGGGGTGTGGCGCACGACCGACCAGCTGTCCTCGTTGAGGTCCATGCGCACGAGCACGTAGCCCGGGATGCGCACGCGGTTGACCAGCTTGCGCTGACCGTTCTTGATCTCGACCACGTCCTCCATCGGGACCTGGACCTCGAAGACGTAGTCCTCCATCGCCATCGACTGGCGGCGGGACTCGATGTTCTGCTTCACCCGCTTCTCGAAGCCGGCGTAGGAGTGGATGACGTACCACTTGCCGGGCTTCGCGCGGAGCTCGCTGCGGAACTCCTCGTACGGGTCGACGCCCGCCTCGTCCTCCTCCTCGGCCTCCTGCTCGTCGAGGGAGGCCTCGAAGGCCGCCTCGGCGTCGGTCGGGTCCTCGGAGTGCTCGACGTCGAGGGCCGCGTCGGTGATGGCGTCGGCCTCGGCGTCGGTCGCCTCCTCGAGGGCGTCGAGGATCCCGTCGAGGTTGGCCTCGGTCTCCTCGGTCTCATCCTCGACGTGGATGGCGCGGTTCTCGGCGTTCTCGCTGCCGTGCTCGTCGCGGTCGAGGACGTCGTCCTGGAGCAGGTCGTCGGTCTCCGACGACTGCTCGGCGGCGGAGGCCAGGTCGATGTCGTCGCGGTGGTTGTCGGTCACGAAGTCTGATTCCTTATTGCGTTACGCCCGCGGAGGAGCCGTTGCCGAAGACCCACGACACGAGCCAGCCGAATCCGAAGTCGAGCCCGTACACGAGCGCCATCATGACGAGCACGAAGACGAGCACGACCGCGGTGAAGCCGAACAGCTCGCGCCGGGTGGGGGCGACGACCTTGCGGAGTTCGGTGATGACCTGACGGACGAAGAGGACGATGCGGGCGAACGGGTTGCGCCGTTCCGCTCGATCGCGCTTGGCGGTCGCGACGAGGTCCTCACTGGGCTCGTCGATCACCTTGCGTGCCACTCTTCACACCTTCCGGTCGGGAACCGCACCCGAATCGGGTTCAGGAGCGATTTGCAGGGCGGACAGGACTCGAACCTGCAACCTGCGGTTTTGGAGACCGCTGCTCTACCAATTGAGCCACCGCCCTACGGAGCCGCCCCTCTTCGCGCCGTGCGGGCATGACGAAGTATGGGGTTCCGGCAACCTCAGCAAGCATAGGGCATCCGTCGGTGTGGCCCCCGAAAGAGGGGCGTGAACCGGCGTCATGGATGCGAGGGATGCCCGTCTCTTCCTGTGACGGGGGCCAACCACCCCCTGACACAACCGAAAAGACGGCGACAGGAAGATCAGGGATTCCTCGTCGCCCACCCGCGTCGGCCCTCACCCGCAGGCGCGCGTGGTCGATGCCGACCCGTGGCCCTCCTGTCCGCCCAGGATCAGGAAGGCATTGTCGTGTCTCAGAACACCAGCACGACGGGTCGGGGGGCCCTCCGCCGGCGACTCATGGGAGTCGCCGGCGCCACCGCCACCGTCGCCGTCATCGGAGCGCTCACGCTCGCCGCCCCGCTCTCGGCCTCCGCGGCCGACCGCCCCGAGTCGTATGCCAAGGGGCAGTTCCTCTCGGGCTCCCTCCTCGGCACCGACCTCGGCAAGGTCCTCCGCGCGCAGTACGCGGAGGCCCACAACGACGGCACCCAGGGCACCCGGTCGGACACCAACCCGCTCAAGGTCACGGCGCTGAACTCGCTGCAGGTCGGCAGCGGCCAGTCGGTCGACCTGCCGCTCGGCGACTTCCTGCACCTCGGCGCCGCCGAGCAGGTCGCCCAGGCGAACAGCGACGGCTCGTCGGTCGGGGCCAGCGGCGCCGTGAACGACGACGGCGGCCTCGCCGTCTCGGGCGGCTCCACGCCGAATGCGAACGCGACCTTCGACCTGCAGAAGCTGATCGGATCGCAGTTCGCCTCGACGCTCGCCGACCTGAAGCTGGAGCTCGGGGCGATCTCCGCGTCCGCCCATGGCGACCTCACCCAGGCGAGCGGCAGCTACAAGCTGGCCGACGCGAAGCTCAGCTTCACGAGCCCCGCCGTCGCCCAGCTGACGCAGAAAGTCGACACGGCCCTCGACTCCGTCAACACCGACCTCGGCAGCATCACGGGCAAGGGCGGCGACCTCGTGTCGACGCTCAACGGCCTGCTCCCGCTCAGCGGATCGGGCCTGAACCTGCTCGGCAACGGCGTCACGGTCAACGCGAGCATCGACACCGGCGACCTGAAGGCGGCGGTGCGCGACCTGCTGACCGCCGAGTTCAAGGAGAAGGGCCTCGACGTCAACCTCGAGACCGGCTCCGTCTCGCTCGACCTGGCCAAGCTCGTCGGCGGCAACCTGAACGGACTCGCCCCGGGCACGGAGCTCATCAACGACAAGATCATCACCGCGGTGCTCGACAGCATCACCTCGCAGGTCGCGTCGATCTCCGACCAGGTGATCGCGAAGGTCACGGCGGTGCTGAACGCCGCGAAGGTCACCATCACGGCGCACGCCGAGGTGAGCGTCGCGCAGGCGCCGATCGTCGACAACGTGTGCCATGTCGTGCAGCAGATCCTCCCGGGGGCCACGGGCTCCGGGACCGGCTCCACGGGGAGCAGTGCCGGATCGGGTTCCGGCAACCCCGTCGGGGGGCTCGTCGGCGGCCTCCTCGGTGGCGTGGGCGGCGTGCTGGGGAGCGCGGGCCCCGGGGGATCCATCGGGGGGACCGTCGGCGGCGTCGTCGGCCAGGTCGGCGGTGCGGTCGGCCAGATCGTGAACACCACGGTCTGCGAGAAGGTCGCCACCGCCGTCCCGGCGAAGCTCACGACGCTCGACGTGAACATCGCCGGATCCGTCAGGCAGCTGATCGACGGCGGGTCGACGAACGCGGCGATCACGCTCTCGGTGCTCGGGATCCCGACGACGGTCAATGTCGACGCGGTGCTGAAGGGCCTCGGCGGCACGCTGTCGAACCGGATCTTCGGCACCGACGGGACCATCTCGAAGCTGACCACCGCCCTGCAGAACGGCCTCGTGAACCCCGCGGTGACCGGCCTCGTCGGTCCGGGCTCCGGCCCGGTGAGCGACGCGCTCACCAAGCTCCTCTCGGTGAAGGTCAACCTGCAGGAGACCACGGCGGCGAGCGGCAAGGGCATGGCGGCGCAGGCCGGGCGGATGTTCACCGAGACCGCGGTCCGGGTGACGGTCCTCGGCGGCGCCGGCGGCTCGAGCCTCGCGACGGTCAACCTGGCGCAGGCCACGGTCGGCCCGAACGTCACCACCGTGGTGAACCCGCCGTCGTGCACCGGCACGAACTGCGACCCGGCCACCTGCACGGTCGCCCCGTGCGGCCCCGGGGGCAACACCCCGGCGGGGATCTCCCCGTCGGCGAACCGACTCGCGACGACCGGCATCTCCATCGCCGCTCTCGTCGCGGCCATGCTCGCACTGCTGGCAGCGGGTGCCTATCTGGTGCGGGAGGGCTACAAGCGCCGTCGGATGACTCCGGTCGTCTGACCCGTCGGCAGCCCACCCGAAGCCGGAGTCGCCGGCCCCCCAAGCTCGAGGCGACTCCGGCTTCGGCGTGCGTGCGCCCGCCCCCGATTACAGGAGCGGCTGCACCTCGGCCCAGGTCGGCATCGAGCTCGAGGCGCCGGGCCGGGTGACGGCGATCGACGCGGCGACGGAGGCGGCATGCGCGGCACGCTCGAGCTCGTCGCCGGCCGCCCGTCGCGCGACGAGCACCCCGACGAACGTGTCACCCGCGGCGGTGGTGTCGACCGCGTCCACGGCGCGGGCGGCGATCTCGGTCACGATCTCGCCGTCGCGGGCGATGAGCGCCCCGGCGCTCCCCCGCGTCATGACGACGGTGGACGCCCGGCGGCTGAGCTCCCTCGCCGCGGCGACGGCGTCGTCGACGCCGGCAAGCTCGCACGCCTCCGCGGCGTTCGGCACCAGGACATCGACGAGCTCCAGCAGATCGCCCGCCTCGAGCACCGGGGCGGGCGTCAGCACGGTGGTCGCGCCGCCTGCGCGCGCCCGCTCGAACGCGGCACGGATGAGAGGCAGCGGGCGCTCGAACTGGGCGACGACGAAGCAGGCGGCGTCGATCGCGGCGCGGTCGGCGGCATCCAGGGCGAGATCGGCGCCGTTGGCGCCCGGCACCACGACGATGCTGTTCTCGCCGCCGTCGAGCACCGAGATGTGCGCGGTGCCGGTCGGCTCCGCGAGGGTTCGGAGGGCCGCGACGTCGATGCCGTCCGCGCGGAGCTGCGCCCGCAGCTCGGCGCCGAACGGGTCGCCGCCGACCGCACCGACGAAGGCGACCTCCGCGCCCGCACGCGCCGCCGCCACCGCCTGGTTCAGCCCCTTGCCGCCCGGGACCGTGGCGAATGACGACCCGAACATGGTCTCGCCGGGCCGCGGCAGGCGCGGCTGCCGCACCACGAGGTCCAGGTTGGCGCTGCCGACGACCGCGATGCGACTCACGGGTCGAGGCTAGCCGCGACGGCTCGCGCTACGGCTCGTCCGCGACGCCCACGACCGTCGGCTCCGGCTGGAGCACCACCCCGAACTCGGAGAGCACGCGGGTCTGCACGTAGTCGGCGAGCTGGAGCACGTCGGCCGCGGTCGCACCGCCGCGGTTCACGATCGCGAGGGTGTGCTTCGACGAGATCGCCGCGCCGGATCCCGGGATCGCGAACCCGCGATGCACGCCCGACCGCTCGATGAGCCAGGCCGCGCTGAGCTTGACGTGCCGGGGGGTGGCGTCGGCGAGCGGGGGGACGTCGCTGCCGAGCGGGAGGACCCGCTCGGGTTCGTCCGGCTCCTGCGGGAACCGCGGGGCGTCGGCCGGGAGGCCGCGCGCGAACGACTCCGTCACGATCGGGTTGGTGAAGAAGGAGCCGGCGCTCACCGAGTCCGGGTCGCCCGGATCCAGCACCATCCCCTTCGACCGCCGCAGCGCGAGCACGGCCTCGCGGACGGCCGTGAGCGGCACCCGGTCGCCGACCCGCACGCCGAGCGCGCTCGCGAGCTGCGCGTAGGCGATCGGGCGCGAGAGCCCGCCGCCGGCGGCGTCGAAGCCCAGCTCGACGGCCAGGACGACCGCGGGCACACCCTGCTTGAAGACGCTCGTGCGGTAGCCGAGCCCGAGCTCGGCGGCATCGACTCGCGCGACCCGGCCCGTGCCGGGCTGGGCGACCTCGACCGCGCGGAGGCAGGCGCCGACCTCCTGGCCGTATGCGCCGATGTTCTGGATCGGGGACGCGCCCGTCGAGCCGGGGATGCCGCTGAGCGCCTCGATGCCCGCGTAGCCGCGGTCGATGGCCGCCTGCACGACGTCGTCCCAGACCTCGCCCGCCTCGACCCGCAGCACGCCCGGCGCGGCGTCCGCGATGCCGCGCGTCGCGACCCGGAGCACCGTGCCCGGCACCCCCGCGTCGGCGACGACGAGGTTCGAGCCCCCGCCGAGGACGAGGTCGTCGGGCTCGAGGTCGGCGGCCGCCGCGATCAGCTCGTCACGGGTCGTCGCCTCGACGAGTCGGCCGGCGGGACCGCCGACGCGGAGGGTCGTCAGGTCGGCGAGATTCACGGGGCGACGCGGACCTGCGCCTTGCCGAGCACCGTGGCACCGTCGACGCTCACCGTGAGGTCGATGCGGGTGCCGAGCGGGTCGTCCAGCGCCCCCACCCTGGCCTCGACGTGCACGTCGACGCCGTCGGTCGCGTCGACCGGCACCATGCGGGTGAAGCGCACCTGGTAGTCGAGGATCCGGCGCGGATCGCCGCCCAGCCAGTCGACGACCGGCTGGATGGCGAGACCCATGGTCAGCATCCCGTGGGCGATGACGCCCGGCAGACCCATCTCCTGGGCGATGCCGTCGTCGAGGTGGATGGGGTTGAGGTCGCCCGATGCGCGGGCGTAGCGCTCGAGCGACTCCCGGGTGAGGTGCACATCGCGCTCGGCGACGAGCTGTCCCACCTCGAGGGGCCCGGACGCGGTGGTCACTCGCCGCCCCCGACCATGAGCATCGACGTCGCCGTGGCGACGTGCGCGCCGTCCGCGTCGGTGATGACCGTCTCGGCGGTGACCATCGCATTGCCCGCCATCATGCGGACGGAGGCGACGGTGAGCGTCGCGACGAGCTCGTCGCCCGCGACGATGGGCCGGGTGACGTGAAAGCGCTGGTCGCCGTGCAGCACGCGCGAGAGCTCGATGCCCGCCTCCGGGTCGCCGATGAGCTGATCCCAGGTCCGCTGCTGGATGACGATCGGGAACGTCGGCGGCGCCACGAGGTCGGCGTAGCCGGCGGCGTGCGCGGCCTCGAGGTCGCGACTGAACGGGCTCGTGGAGAGGACCGCGTCGGCGAACTCGCGGACCCGCTCGCGCTCGACGCGGAAGGGCTCCGTCGGCGGATACGTCCGCCCGGCCAGATCGGGGTTCACTGCCACCCGTCGAGCCTACCGAGGGCCGCTGCGGGCACGAGAAAGGCCCGGGACCGTCTCGGTCACCGGGCCTTCTACGTGGTTACGGACCGCCTACTGGCAGCTGTCGCACTGGAGGTCGTCCATCGGATCGACCGGCACGCTGTACCCGCCCACGGAATCGAGCTCGTTCATCTCGGACCCCCTCTTGGTTCGCGGACCGCGGGGCCGGTGCCTCGCGGGGTCTTCACTATATAACGGGAATCCCACCGATGTGATTCCACTAGATGTAGTGATTTCGGCGTGTCGTCCCGCGTCGTTCATTCTCCCCGGAACCACGGACGTCGGAGTCGGCCGGCGCCCCTCAACGGGGGATGCGGAGCGCCTCCGCGATCGGCGCGTCGCCGCCCGAGAACCGAAGCGTCCGCCCGATCGACTCGGGCTGCGCGAGCATCGCGGCCACGACCGCCGCCACGTCCTCGCGCGGCACCTGGCTCGGCTCGTCGACGCGATCGTCGGGGATCACCGCGATGCGCCCCGTGCCCGACTCCAGGGTGAGCCGGCTCGGCGCCGCGATGGACCAGTCGAGGCCCGACGCGCGCAGTCGCACGTCGGCCGCCGCCTTCGCCTCGGCGTAGGCGAAGAACCCGTCGTCCTCCGGCACGCCGTGGTCGGGGCGCGACCCCGAGTACGAGACCATCACGAAGCGGCGCACCCCCGCGCGGTCGGCGGCCTCCATCGCGCGGATCGCCGCGTCGCGGTCGACGGCGTAGGTTCGCTCCGCGCTGCCGCCGCCGGCGCCCGCCGACCACACCACCGCGTCGGCGCCGTGCAGCAGCTCCGCGATGCCGGCGACGTCGAGCCCCTCGATGTCGGCCACGACCGGATCGGCGCCGGACGCGCGCACCTCCCCGCCCTGAGCGGGGTCGCGGATCACCCCCGCGACGGTGTCGCCGCGAGCGACGAGGAGCGGGGCGAGCAGGAGGGCCACCTTGCCGTGGCCGCCGAGGATGACGATTCGGGACATGCCCCGACGCTAGGCATGGGATCGCCTGGATGTCGTGACCTGGGGCCCGATGCTCGGGGAAGCTGGAGGCATGCCGTCGCGTGTGCTCGCGGAGATCCGCCTCGACGACCGCTACACCCTGGTCCTGGAGGTCGACGACACCGATCCGAGACGACCGGTGCGCCAGTCGGCGCGCGGGCCGGCGGGCGACGACGCGGCCACGATCGAGGACCCCGGTTTCACCTCGGCGCTTCTCGCGGCCATGGGCGTCCAGGGCGCGGTCGAGCGCTCCACGATGCTCCGCGGCGAGCAGACCAACACGTCGATCGTGGCGGCGCTCGCCGACGGCCGGGAGCTCGTCGTGAAGCTGTTCCGCACCGTGCAGCACGGCGACAACCCGGACGTGGAGCTGCAGCGCGTGCTGAGCGACGCGGGGGCGGACTTCGTCCCGCGTTTCGCCGGCGCGCTGGAGTCCGGCTGGCCGGACGCCGATGGCGTCCCCGGCCGCGGCCACCTCGCGATCGCGCAGGAGTTCGTGCGCGGGGCGACGGACGGCTGGGTGCTCGCGACCCGCGCCGCGGCGGCCGACGAGGACTTCGCGGAGCCCGCCCGGGCGCTCGGCTCCGTGACCGCGCGCATGCACGCGGTGCTCGCGGAGCGCCTGCCGACCGAGCTCGCCACCGCCCCCTCGATCGGCGCCCAGGCCGCCCTCTGGCGCACCCGCTTCGCCGAGGCGGCCGCGGCCGTGCCGGCGATCGCGGCCGCGCGACCCGCGATCGAGGAGGCCTACCTCGCGGCCGTGGCCGTCCCGTGGCCGCCGCTGCAGCGCATCCACGGCGATCTGCACCTCGGTCAGCTGCTCTACCGCGAAGGGCGGTGGGTCGTGCTCGACTTCGAGGGGGAGCCGCTGCGCGCGCTCGCGGAGCGCACGGCGCCCGAGCCCGCGCTCCGCGACGTCGCCGGGATGCTGCGCTCCTTCGACTACGCCGCGGCCGGCGACGCCGGTCACGCCGCCGCCTGGGGCGCCGCGGCCCGCGCGGCGTTCCTCGACGGCTATCGCGACGCCGCCGGCGCCGACTCGCTGGCACCGGCGGAGCTCCTCCGGGCGTTCGAGCTCGACAAGGCGGTCTACGAGGCGCTCTACGAGGCTCGCCACCGTCCGTCGTGGGTCGGCATCCCGGTCGCGGCCATCGCCCGGCTCACTGCGGACGGGTGACCCCGGCGCCGACGGCGGCCGATGCCAGGTGCGGCAGCAGCCGGCACCCGAGCGGATCGGCCAGCTCCGCCGCGTAGGTCGCCGTGATGTGGTGCGAGTCCCGGTAGACGAGCACGTTGCCGATGATGGGCGCGCACTGCTCGGTGCAGAAGTAGTCGGTGAGGTCGATGAGGGGGGTCCCGGTCGCCGCCGTCGCGGCGACGGTGGCCTCCCGCCCGGGGGCGTCGAGGGCGAGGGATGCGGGTCGGGCGCAGGCGGCGGCGTCGGAGAGATGGGCCGACAAGCAGACCGAGGGGCTGTCGCGGAGGTCCGGGGTGTCGGCGATCACGGCCACCCGGGTGACGGCGCGGAGCTCGGTGATCGTCGCGTCGAGCCCGCGACGCCACTGCCCGTCGGCGTCCGCGTCGTCGAGGAAGTCGGGGTTCGCGTAGTCGGCGAGCACGACGAGGTCGGGCGGATCGGCGCGCAGCTGCGCGATCACGGCGGCCCGCCACGTCGCGCACGCCGTGTAGGGCGCCCCTCCCCGGCTGAGGGCGATGTCGATGGAGGCGCACGCGCTCTTGGTCTGCGTGACGAGCGTCGCTCCGCGCCGGTCGACGACGCGCTGCAGGGCCGGGTACCACTGGGCGGCGTGCGAGTCGCCGAAGAGCACGACCGTCTCGTCGCCGGATCCGTAGGTGCAGGGGTGCGGGATCGAGGAGGTGTAGCCGACCTCGCAGCCGTCGGCGTAGAGCGCCGGATTGTCGTCCGCCGCCGCCGCGAGACTCGGCCTCAGGTTCGAGGCGACGACCCCCGTCACCCGCGGCGGATCCGTCGGGCCGGCCACGGCGACGGTGGTCGCGACGTGGAGGGGCTGGATCGCCGTGAGCGCGATGGCTCCGACCGCGAGCCCCGCGGTGACGGCGGCGCCGACGCCGGCCCCGATCAGGCTGCGTCGGGGGCGGGCGGCCGCGAGGACGCGCGCGCGTCGCGCCGGGTCCTCCACGACGCGGTGCAGCAGCCACGCAACCGGCGCGGAGCCCGCCGCGAGCAGCGCGGCCGCCCAGAGGGGCAGCGGCTCGTAGGCGCCGCGCGCGGCCTGCGCCAGCTGCAGGATCGGCCAGTGCACGAGGTAGAGCGGGTACGAGATGAGGCCGATGAACTGGAGGGGCCGGGTGCCGAGCAGGAGCTGGGGCCCGTATCGTGTCGGGGTCGCGCCCGCGAGGATCACGAGCGCCGTCGCGGCCACCGGCAGCGCGGCGGCCCAGCCCGGGAACGCCGTCGCGCTCGAGTACCGCACCGCGGCCGCCGCGATCCCGCCGAGCCCGAGCCACCCGCCGACGCCCGCGACCATCGGCGGGAGCGCGCGAGCCCGGGCCCGCAGCACGAGGGCGACGAGGCCGCCGGCCCCCAGCTCCCACGCCCGCGACCACAGCGAGAAGAACGCCCACGGCTGCTCCACGAAGGTCAGCTGCACGGCGCAGGCGAGACTCGACGCCACGACGACGATCAGCACCACCGCCAGCGCGCGCCGCGAGCGCCGGCCCGCGAGCCAGACGAGCGCGAGCAGCGCCGGCCAGACCAGGTAGAACTGCTCCTCGATCCCGAGGGACCAGTAGTGCTGGAACAGCGACGGAGTCGAGCTCTGGGCGAGGTAGTCGGTCCCCTGCGCCGCGAACGCGTAGTTCGGCACGTAGAGGGCCGTCGCGATCGCGTCCTTCAGCACCTGCGGGCGCAGGAGCGGCGGCACCCAGATCATCGCCCCGACGATCGAGAGCGCGAGCACGACGAGCGCGGCCGGGAGGATGCGCCGGGCCCGCCGCGCGTAGAAGCTCGCGAACCGGATCCGCCCGTCGCGCTCGAGGCCGGTCAGCAGGTGCGTCGAGATGAGGAACCCGGAGACGACGAAGAACACGTCGACGCCGACGTAGCCGCCGGAGACGAACGGGATGCCGGCGTGGTTCAGCACGACCGCGGCGACCGCGATCGCGCGGAGGCCCTGGATGTCGGGCCGGAACCGCTCCGAATCCGCCACGCGACCACCGTGCGGCGCGAAGGTTAACGGCGTCCGCCGCGGTCGACGGCTCCCGCTCATCTCGCAGACTGCTTCCAGCCTGGGAGCCTGAACCGCGAGCCTTCCGACGTCGTAGGGTCCGGATGTGAGCCAGAACGATCCCTTCTCCCGCCTTCCCGAGGTCCCCTCCTTCGAGCTGACCAGCTCCGATGTCGCCGACGGGCAGACGCTCGCCGCGGCGCAGGCGTCCGGCGCCATGGGCGTGCCCGGCGGCGAGGACCGCTCGCCCCAGCTGAGCTGGTCGGGCTTCCCCGCCGAGACCAAGAGCTTCGTCGTGCAGATGTACGACCCCGACGCCCCGACCATGTCGGGCTTCTGGCACTGGGTGATCGCCGACATCCCCGCGTCGGTCACGTCGCTGGAGGCCGGCGCCGCGACCCCGGCGGGCGCCCAGGCGTACCGCAACGACACCGGACAGCCGGGCTACGTGGGCGCCGCTCCGCCGGCCGGCCACGGCCCGCACCGGTACTACCTCGTCGTGAGCGCGCTGGACACCGAGTCGCTCGGGCTGCCCGTGGAGGCGTCGCCGGCGTACGTCGGATTCAACGTCGCGGGGCACGTGCTCGCGCGCGCGGTGCTCGTGGGCACGTTCGAGCAGTGACCCCGTCG
>NZ_JBQCHS010000033.1:0-190680 GCF_051954455.1 Pseudolysinimonas sp.
CCGCCGCCGCCCGCATCTCACGGGCGGCGGCGGCGGGGCTCAGATCCCGTACTTCTTCTTCCAGTCCGCGAGGAACGGCTTCGCGGTCTCATCGAGCGGGTAGACCTCCTGGCCGTCGGCGGGCGCGTTGTCCTTCGTCACGATCTCGAACTGGAACTTGTACTTGTCGGGCGTGGTCGACGGGATCGGGGTCTTGTCGATCCAGTACGCCAGCAGTGAGTCGATCGCGATGAAGCCGGACTGGTTGCTGTTGGCGGTGACCACCTTGGCCTGCCCGCTGCGGACGTACTTGAGCGATCCCGGGATCGCGCCGAATCCGTAGATCGGGACCTGACGCCCGGTCTGCTGCAGCGCGGGCACGAGGTTCTGCACGTCGACGTCGAGCATCGACCAGATCGCGGAGAGCTTGGGGTTGGCGTTCAACACCGTGACCCCGGCGCTCGTGGTGCCGGCGAACAGGTTGTCGATCGGCACGTTGACCGCCTCGAGCGGCTCGAAGCCGGCACCGGGGCCGTCCTTCTTGAGCACGGCGAGCTGCTGGTCGAGGCCGTAGTAGCCCGTGACGGTGATCGGTGCGACGGTGCCGCCGTCGGGCAGGTCCTTCTTCATCTGGTCGAGGAGGGCGGTCGCGAGGTCGGCCTGCGGCGCCGCGTACTCGGCGGTCAGGTTCTTCGCCGGCGTGCCCTGGAATCCGACGCTGATGACCGGGATGCCGGCCGCCTTCGCCTGCGCGAGCTGTGGCGCGATGAGCCCCGTGTTGATGAAGACCGCGAGGATGGCGTCGACGCGCTGGTTGATGAGCGACGTCATCGTCGTCCCCATCGCCTGCGGCGAGCCGGCCGAGTCGGTGATCACGAGCTTCCAGCCGACGGCCTCAGCGGCCTTCTTGATGCCCGCGAGGGTCTGCTTCTCGCCGTCGCCGTCGGCCTGCGACTGCCAGACGCCGATCGTCTTGGTGGGCACCTTGCCGGCAGAGGCAGTGGTGGAGGCGGTCGTGCTGCAACCGGTCAGGGCGAGAGCCGCGACCAGGACGCCGGCGGCGAGAGCCGCGAGGCGTGCTCTGAGTTTCATGGAATCTCCTTGGGGGTCAGGGCGGTGCGCAGAACCGAGGAGTGCCTCTCATATAGAGAGAACGCATCCTCGCGATCTGAGAACTGTATGACGCCCGCGCGCACAGGGCCATATCGGATTTGTTAAATCCAGTGACATCGGCGCTGAGAACCTCAGAGCGGATCGAGGCCGGCGAACGCGGCCCGTAACCGGCCCTCCACCCGCGAGACTGCACCCGTGTCACCGCCCGCACATTCGGAGACCGCCTCATCGACCCAGCGCAGGCCGGCCCGCGTCAGCAGCTGCTTCTCGTTGGTGATCCATGCGCCGCGATGCGCGAGGATCGCGTGCGCGGTGAAGCACGCCGCCTGCGTCACCAGGCCGAGGCACTGGGCGACGCGCCCGTGTCGCGCGTGGCCGTCCTCCGCGTACCGCAGAGTGAGCTCGGCCCAGTGCCACCAGACGCCGGGGGCCGTGCGGCGGAGCTCGGCGGGGTACCCCCACCGCGGGAGGGATCCGCGGAGCGTCCGGTTCAGGCCGAGTTCGGCCAGCAGGAGATAGCTCGGAAGGCCGGCCTGGTGGAACAGCAGGTTCTCGACCGTGAAGACGCCACGGACCGCGTCGCCATGGACCCGGTCGATGAGGTCCAGATCCCGGTAGTGGATGTCGACCTGCTCTCCGCCAACCGTGACCTTGCCGCCGCCGTTGAAGGTCGGACTCCACTCGCCGACGGCGCTCAGCCGACCGGGCCAACCGAGGTCGCGGATGGCCTGCGGATCGAACGAGCCGCGGTAGTAGACGGCGACGTCCCAGTCGCTGTCCGGGCGGCTCGTGCCCTGGGCGCGGGAGCCGCCGAGCGCGACCGCGAGGACGCCCGGCAGGGCGTGGAGGGCATCGGCCGCCTCGTCGAGGAAGGGCGGGATGGACGGACGGTCGGATGTCGACACGAGGGGGTGCTCCTTGCGCGCGGGATCGGAGCCTCGCCCGGATGCGGCGAAGCGGGGGATCTCGGTCAGCGGAGCACGGGTTCAGCCTGGCACGCCGGTCGGCGAGATACCACTCGCGATATCGGGCCGGACCCCGCCGCCGTGGAGTTCCATAGGTCCATGGACGCGCTGCCGCTCTGGCTGCTCTTCGTGCTGTTCGCCGCCGGGGCCGGCGTCATCTGGGTCGCCGGGATCTTCCTCACGAAGAGCACCGACGTCCTCGACGACCGCCTGCACCTCGGCAGCGCCCTCGGCGGCCTGATCGTCCTGGCGATCGCGACCAACCTCCCGGAGGTCGCGATCACGGTCACGGCCGCCGCGTCGGGTTCCATCGGCGTCGCAGCCGGCAACATCCTGGGCGGCATCGCCCTGCAGACCGTCGTCATCGTCGCGCTCGACGCGTTCGGCCGGCGCGGGCGTGACGTGAAGCCGATCACCTACCGCGCCGCGTCGCTCGGCCTGGTCCTCGAGGCGCTGGTCGTGATCGCCGTGCTGGCGGTCGTCGTCACCGGCAGCCAGCTGCCCTCGGGGCTCGTGGTCCTCCGGCTCACTCCGGACGTCGTGCTGATCGCCGTCATCTGGCTGGCCGGCCTGTTCCTGGTCCGACGCGCCGGCACGGGATTGCCGTGGACACGGGGCGGGGCGGCGCCCGACACGACGATGCCGCAGCCGTCCGGCCACCGCACGCGCCGGATCGACGCCCGTCGGCGCATGGGCACCGGGAAGGCGGTCGCGATCTTCGCGGTCGCCGCGCTCGCGACCCTCGTGGCCGGGGTCGTCGTGGAGCAGGCGGGGAGTGCCGCCTTCGGGCGCCTCGGGATGTCGGGGGTGCTGTTCGGCGCCACGGTGCTGGCGCTCGCCACCGCCCTGCCCGAGATCTCGACCGGCCTGCAGGCGGTGCGCGAGGGCGACGACAACCTCGCGATCTCGGACATCTTCGGCGGCAACGCCTTCCTGCCGGTGCTCTTCCTCGTGGCGACGCTCATCTCGGGCAAGGCGGCCCTGCCGCGCGCCGACCCCGCCAACATCTACCTCACCGCGCTCGCCGTCCTGCTCACCGCGGTCTACGCGGTCGGGCTGATCTTCCGCCCGGCGCGCAGGATCGCCGGCATGGGCGTCGACTCGCTCGTGGTGCTCGTGCTCTACGCGCTCGGGGTGGCCGGGCTGGTGGCCATCTCCGTCTCCTGATCGGACGGCCGCCGGGACGTCGTCGTGGCGATGAACTCCCCCGTCGGCGCGATGTGCACCCCGAGCGTGCTCGAGGCCGCCTTCGCCGCCGCCTCCAGGCGATCAGGATCGATCGCGGGCAGCGTCGTCCCCGCGAACTCGACCCAGATCGGCACGCCGTTGTCGATCCACAGGCCCACGCGCCCCCGATCGTCATCGCCGGCCACCTCCCAGGAGAGAAAGAAGCTCTCGTGCCGGCGGAGCTTCACGGTGATCAACGCGCGCACGTGCGCGAGGGTGACGTCGTCGAGCTCGAACGCACCATCGCCGTAGTGAAGAGTCCCCATGACCCCCATTGTGGCCGCGTCCGACCGCGCCGTTTCGCGGGAAACGGCCTGGTCAGCGAGAATTGGGGTCCCGAACGACCGGAGCACGCCGTGCCTGCATCCGCTGATCCCGTGATCCGCAACAACGTCCACGTCTCCGGCGACCCCGGGGGGCGGCCGATCCTGTTCTCGCACGGGTTCGGGGGCAACCAGGAGTCCTGGCGCTACGTCGCCCCCGCGTTCGAGAGCGACTTCCGCGTCGTGCTGTTCGACCACGTCGGCGCGCCGGGATCGGACATCGTGGCGTACGACCGCGTCAAGTACGACTCCCTGCACGGATACGCGGACGACGTCGTCGAGTTGATCGAGACGATGGGGCTGACGGACGTCGTGTTCGTCGGACATTCCGTGAGCGGCATGATCGGGCTGCTGGCGGCCAACCAGCGCCCCGACCTCTTCGGGCACCTCGTGCTCGTCGGTCCGTCGCCGCGGTATCTCGACGCCGATGGCTACGCGGGCGGGTTCAGCCGCGAGGCGATCGACGAGCTGCTGGCATCGATGGACAGCAACTTCGCCAGCTGGTCGGAGGATCTCGCGCCGGTGCTGATGGGCGCCGGCGCCGGCGACGAATTGACGCACGGGCTCGCGGCCGGCATCCGGCGGATCGACCCGCGGATCGCCGCCCAGTTCGCGCGCGTCACCTTCCTCTCCGACAACCGGCGCGACCTCGCCGACGTCACGGTGCCGACCCTCATCCTGCAGTCCGCGGAGGACAACATCGCGGGGCCGGAGGTCGGGCGCTTCGTGCACGAGCACATCACGGGCAGCCGCCTGGTCGTCACCCCCTCGCGCGGCCACATCCCGCACCTGTCGGACCCCGACCAGGTGATCTCGCAGATCCGCGCGTACCTCGCGTGAGCGACCTCGAGGCGTTCTTCGACGCGGCCCCGTGCGGGCTGCTCGTCACCGACGCCGACGACGTCGTCCTCCGCGTCAACGCGACGTTCTCGAACTGGACGGGATGGCCGCGGGAGCTGATCCTCGGTCGGCCCTTCTCGTCGATGCTCGCGCACGGCAGCCAGGCGTTCTACGCGACCCAGTACCAGGACCAGCTCTTCTCGAGGTCCGAGATCCGCGAGATCACGCTGATCCTGAACCGGCTCGACGGCACGCGCATGCCGATCCTCGTCAACTCCTCGGCGATGCGGGAGGACGGCCAGGTC
Organism: Pseudolysinimonas sp.; assembly: GCF_051954455.1. GTDB lineage: Bacteria > Actinomycetota > Actinomycetes > Actinomycetales > Microbacteriaceae > Pseudolysinimonas. Next base: position 4,753 of record NZ_JBQCHS010000033.1, read on the forward strand.
ACGGGCGTGCGACTCGCCGTGTTCGACGCGAGCCGGCGACAGGACTTCGAGCGCGAGATGCTCATCGCGCGGCGGCAGGCGGAGACCTCGGAGGCCAACCTCCGCGGCCTGCAGGATGCCGCGAGCCGCTTCCTGACCGCCCGCACCACCGCCGGATTCGCGGACCAGCTCGCGGCGGTGCTGCAGAACTCGTTCGACGCGTTCGAGGTCATGGTCGTCGCCTACGACGAGGCCGGTCACGACTTCGACTACATCCGCGGCGCGGAGCACCGCGAGCTCGTCGCCGAGGTGCGGCGGACGCGCGGCCCCGGCGCCGTCGCGCTGGCGCCGGGGGAGAGCATCCTCATCCACGACCTCGAGGAGGCCTACGCCCGCTCCGAACGGCTCGGCGACCTCATGCGGCGAGCGCGGGCGTCGGCCTTCGCCGGGATGCCGATCAGCGACGGCACGAGGACCACCGGCGCGTTCGCCTGCCTCTTCGGGCGCCCGCGGGAGTTCGGTCCGGCGATGCAGCAGCAACTGGTCGCACTCGCTCGCCAGGCGGAGCTCGGCTTCTCCGCCGTGCGGCTGCAGGAGCGGCTGCAGGTGCTCGCGACGCACGACACTCTCACGGGCGTGGCCAACCGCGCGGCGATCGACGAGCACATGTCGCTCTCGCTCGAGGCGGCTGCGCTCGACGGGTCGCCGACCTCCGTCATCTTCCTCGACCTCGACGGCTTCAAGCGCGTCAACGACACGCTCGGCCACCGGGCCGGCGACCTCGTTCTGCAGACCGTGGCCGACCGCGTGAAGCGGTGCATCCGCGACGGTGACCGGGTCGGGCGCTACGGCGGGGATGAGTTCGTCGTCGTCTGCCGCGGGGCGGGGGCGGCGGAGGCCGCCGAGGTCGCGAGCGCGATCGGCGCGGCGCTCCTCCACCCCATCGACGGACTCCCGCCGGAGCTCCGGGTCACGGCCTCGATCGGCCTGACGACCCACGAGGCCGGCGCCGCCACGCCCGGCACGGAGGCGGTCATCCGACGGGCGGACGCCGCGATGTACGACGCGAAGCGCAGCGGCACCGGACGCGTGCGGGCGCGCTGAGGCGTCCGGGCCACATCTCACCCGCTCGGCGGACGACGATCCGCTGCCGGGCGGGCCCGGAGCGAGAGAGCCTCCGCCGATCCGGAGGACAGGATCCGATCCGTCACGTCATCGCCCGCCACCTTCTGCCGTCACCGACGCGCTCCAGCAAGTCCGTCGCGAGTCGTTCGACGATCGCGCCGTCGCGGCGTCGGGGTGGGTCGGGGTGCCGATGCCCGAATGCATCCCGGACGACGCCCGGCGGATCCGCACGATGGCCACCGACCGCGAGACCGAGGCGATCATCCGGGTCGACAGCCGCGCATCGGAGCCGGTCGGCTGCGCCGAGGCGCCGCCACGCGCGCTCCCGAGCCTGACCCCCGACCGGGCGGCGGCTCTGCCCACGCCGCTGCCCGACGAGCTGTGCCGCTGGGGCGGCCACCAGGTGGTCGCCGTCCACGACGGAATGTCACGCCCGATCGGCGTCGAGGCGGACGGCTCGACCGTTCATTACCCTGAGGGAATGGACACGACGGCCGCCCAGAATCCGTTCGTGCACCTGCAGCGGAACGCGGAGCTCTCCCCCTCCGGTCTTTTCGCCCGCGTCGGGGATCAGCGCATCAGCAATCGTGAGGCCGCGGTCTCTGCGCAGAAGATCGCGTACGAGCTGCGGCGCCTCGGCGTCCGCCCGGGTCAGATCGTGGCGCTCGAGATGCCCGAGGTGCTGCGCGTCGTCTTCACCGAGGCGGTGTACCACGAGGCGGCGATCAGCACCGTGCTGCCGACGGGCTGGGAACCGCGGGGTGACGTGCGCGTCGACTGGCTGCTCAGCACCCTTCCGGACGCCGCCGATCGGGGCGCGACGGTGGTGGCCGTCGATGACCGGTTCCTCCGGCGCATCGAGGAGAACCCGTACGGCATCCGACCGCGACCCGACCCCCTCGAGGTGCTGCGCATCGTCTTCTCGAGCGGCACCACCGGTCGCCCGCGCGCGGTCGCACTCGGGCGCGCGATGGAGGCCGCGATGGACGCGGCGCTCCCCACCTGGTTCGACGGCGGTCCGACCCTCATGCTCCTGGACACCGGGACGGCATGGGGCATCGGCGAGTTCTACCTGAGCGTCAAGGGGGGCCGACCCTTCCTGAGCGCGGCGGGCGTCGCCCCCGACGCCGCCCTCCGCCTCATCGTCGAGGAGCGGGTCCGACGGCTGCGGGGCTCGCCCGCACAGATCGAGGCGATCGTCGCCGAGGCCGAGCGCACCGGCGGCGGGCTCGAGGCGATCGAGACGGTGGAAGTGGCGGGAACGATCATGCCGACCCCGCTGCGCGCCCGGGTGCGCGCGGCGGCGCCCGGGGCTCGGATCCGGGTCAGCTACGGCTCGACCGAGGCCGGGACGGGAGCGGCGCGCACGACCGGATCCGACGATCCCTTCGACGTGGGGCACGCCCCGCCGGGGACGACGCTGGAGGTGGTGGATGACGCGGGCCGCCCGGCGCCGCCCGGAGTCGAGGGCACCATCCGCTACCGCAGCTACGGCATGGTCGACCGGTACCTGGGCGATCCCGACGCCACCGCCGCGGCGTTCCGCGACGGCTGGTTCTACCCGGGCGACCGCGGTGTCGTCCGCTCCGACGGAGGCCTGACGCTCACCGGCCGGCAGTCGGAGATCCTGAACGCCGGCGGTGTCAAGGTCGATCCGAACCGGGTCGACGAGCTCGCGCGATCATTCGACGGGATCGACGACGCCTGCGCGTTCGCCTTCACGACCCCGGCGGGGTTCGACGGCATCGGCCTCGCCGTCGTCACCGCGGTCGAGCTCGATGCGGCAGGGCTCGGCGCGCACCTCGCGGATCACCTGGGAAGCGCGGCCCCGCAGCTGATCGCTCGCGTCGGGTCGATCCCGCGCACGCCCTCGGGGAAGCCGAGTCGTCGGGAGTTGAGCGCGCGCTTCGCCGGAGCCTGAGCGCGGGGGCGCTCAGCTCGAGCGCCTCCGCCGGGTGCCGAGGACGACGAGCCCGGCCCCCGCGAGGAGCGCGAAGAGCGAGGCGAGGGGGACAGCGGGCCCGACATCGACACCCGTCGCGGCCAGAGTCGGCGACCACCGGGCGAAGAACGTCGTCGAACGGGTCAGCGGCGTCGAGAAGTCCGCCGGGGTGGCGTACGACGAGTCCGTGTACCAGCCCTCGAACTGGAACCCCTCCGCGCTCGGGTCGGCCGGCCTGGTCGGCGCGGTGCCGGGCACGACGCTCTCCGGGGACGGCGCGGCGCCCTTGCCGGCGGTGTTGAACGACAGGGTCACGTCGGCCGCGGTCCAGCGCAGCACCACGACCCCCGCCGCGCCCGGCGTGACGGTCTGCGGGTCACCCGCGAGCCCTTGCACTGCTCCCCCACCGCCGCCGCGGTTGGCCGCCGGGGCGACGACGGCCGTCGCATCCGCATTCGGGCCTCCCGCGCCGCATCCGGGCACGCCCACCGACTGCAGGGAGGTACGGGATCCGGCCGCACCACCACCGCCGTAGCAGGTGGCGTCACCGTGGAAGAGCGAGGTCGAGCCCGCGACGCTGTCGGCGGTCGCGCCGGCACCACCGTTGGTCCCCGCGGCGGCCCCGGCGGTGCCGCCGCCACCGCCACCGCTCCCGCCGCTGTTACCGCCGGGCTTGCCGCTGCCGCTCGCGCCCCCTGTGCCGGTCGTGTCGTTTCCGTCGAGACCGTTCGCGGCCGACGCCGGCACGATCCCGCCGGTCACGGTGGTCGGCGCGTTCGAGGTCGGAACGGTCACGGTCAGCGGACCGGAACCGGTCAGGTCGACGACCTTGACCTCTCCGCCACCACCGGCTGCGTAGCCGGCGTTGCCGACCGACGCTCCCGCACCGCCGGCACCGACGAGAAGCGCCTCGAGCTTGGTCATGCTCGCTGTCGGCGTGAACTGGGCCGTGCCGGAGGTGAAGGTCTGCTCGCAGACGCCGGGCGAGATGAGGGTGCCGTCACCGCAGGCCTCGGTCGCGGCGTTGGCGGGAGCGGCACCGACGAGCACGCCGGAGATGCTGGCCGTGGCGATCGCGGCGATGGCGGTCGAGGTACGACGGACGGCGAGCTTCATGCGGGGGCTCCGAGCTGGGGGATCCTGGGCACCGTCACACGTCGCGTCCGGCTCCGAGGAGTATGGCAGACCGCGGCGGCGGTCGTTTCCGCACGAGGTCGTGATTGACGCGCGAACGCGATGGAAGACGTCTCGATACGCGCGGGGCTGGCCTCAGACGAAGGCAGGTGCGTCGAGCTGTGGGTTCGAGCCGTCGCGCACCGCGACGGCGTTACAGAGGAGGCGGTCCGTCACCGGGCTGAGACGAAGCTCGCTCGGCGCAATCGCGTTCTCCTCGTTCTCTACGATGTCGCCGGCGACATCCGCGGCTACTCACTCACCTTTCTTCCGGGCGATGGCGCAGCGCATCTCAGCCAGCTGGCGATCGATCCAGACTTCCAGGGCGCCGGTCACGGCCATCGGCTGCTGGTGGCGACGATGGAGCACCCCGCCCTGAAGCCTCGGAAGATGACGCTCCGTGTGCTGGCCGACAACCTGCCGGCGCGGACCCTCTACGAACGGCTCGGATGGATCGCCGCGGACAAGGGCAGCTTCTCCGACTCGGGCCACCCCTGGGTCGGCTACTCGCTCCCCGAGCGCATGTGACAACCCATCCGGCCTGTCCCTTCGGACGCCGGCGATACGGGGTGTCGAGAGGTCCCATGAACTCGGGCGGGATCACCGCCTCTCGCGCCTCTGCGTTCGCGTCGCATCAGTCCATGACGAACCGAGAGAACAAAACCGGCGGAATCGCGGTGATCTCGGGGATTGAGTAGAGCGGAGACGGAGGGATTTGAACCCTCGGACCCCCAGGAGGGGTCTCCACCTTAGCAGGGTGGTGCACTCGACCGGACTATGCGACGTCTCCCGGTTGCAGGGGCCAGCCTACCTGGCGGACGGCGGCCCTGCGACCAGCGGAGGGCGTGGGATTCGAACCCACGAATGCTTGCGCATCACCAGTTTTCAAGACTGGCTCCATCGGCCGCTCGGACAGCCCTCCAGCCCGCCACGATACCGGGCGCACCCGCGCCAGCGGCTCAGAAGTGGTACGCGACCGAGCAGGTGTACTGCGCCGCGGTCTGGCCCTTGAGACCCGCGATCGTCTGGCTGCCGTCCCCTGCCGAGTCGCTCGCACCCGGTGCCGGGGTGGAACTCGAGGTGGGCTTGGGCGCGTTGGGGTCGAGGGTCGAGCCCGCCGTGTCGCCGCCGACCGAGTTCGCGTCCAGTCCGATCGGCTTGTCGGCCTTGATCGCCGTGAAGAGCTCGGTGGCCAATGCTCGGCTCGGCTGCACCTTGCCCGCGTAGATGCCCGTCCCGCCCGTCGTTCCGGGGTACTGGACGAAGACGATGTTCTGCAGCGGGATGTTCTTCAGCACCAGCGCGATCGACACGAGGGTGTCGAGGCGGGAGAAGTTGTCGCTCAGGGTGATGTTCTCGGTCGCGGCCCGCGCGATCCCGTAGACCTTCGAGACGTCGGTCAGGGTGCCGCTGCTCTTGATCTTGCGGACGAGCGACGACAGGTACACCTGCTGCGAGTTGATGCGCCCGAGGTCGCTGCCGTCGCCGACCCCGTGCCGCGTGCGGAGGAAGGCGAGCGCCTGCGCGCCCTGGAGGGTGTGCGTTCCGGCCGACTCGATGTCGAGTCCGCTGTCCTTGTCGCGGATGGGGCCGTTGGTGCAGACGTCGACGCCGCCGACGGCGTCGGACATCGCGATCACACCCTCGAAGGTGATGAGGCCGGCGAAATCGACGTTCAGACCGGTCAGGCTCTGCACGGTCGCGGCGACGCACGCGAGACCGCCCAGCGAGAGCGCGTTGTTGATCGGCAGACCGCTCGCCGGTCCGCCCTTCTCGCACTTCGGGATCGGCACGACCATGTCACGGGGGATGCTGACCGCGACGGCGCTCTTCTGGTCGGCCGCGACGTGGATCAGGATGTTGACGTCGTTGAGCGCCCCCGTGCCGGCGGTGCGCACGCCGCCGCCGAGACTCCCCTGGCCGACGCGGGTGTCCGTTCCCACCAGCAGGATGTTGAATCCGCCCTTCATGGCCGCGATGTTCGGCGGCGGCCCCTGGGTGTCGGCGGCGATCGTCGCGTGCTTGACGTCCTTGGTGAGGTTCCAGGTCGCGATCGCCGCGAGCGATCCCCCCGCGACCAGCGCGACGACGACCACGGCGCCGAGCAGGCCGAGCACGGTCTTCCACACGGCGGAGCCGGCGCCCCGGCCGTGCCGGGCGATCGTGGCGGCCCGCGGGGCGCGCTTCGAGCGGTCGCGCAGCTGGGACACGGGTCTCCTCCCCGGGGAACGAACGGTCGATTGTACGCGGAACCCGGCCGGCCGCCCTGGGAGGGCCGTGTGCGGATCGGATCAGGCCGGGAACGCCTCGTCGAGCGCCGTCGCAACGCCGTCCTCGAGATCCGTTCCCGTCACGCGGTCGGATGCGGCGATCACCTCGTCGGGCGCCTGCCCCATCGCGATGCCGACGCCCGCCCATCGGAGCATGTCGATGTCGTTGCGCCCGTCGCCGATGACGAGCGTGTTCTCGCGGGGGATGCCGAGCCGCTCGCGCACGATCTCGAGCCCGGTGGCCTTGTTGACGCCGTCCGGGGCGATGTCGAGCCACGCGGTCCAGCCCACGTTGTAGGTGACCTGGTGCAGGCCCATCCGGTCGACGACGGCGAGGAACTCCTCCGTGCCGTGGTCGGGCGAGATGACGACGACGCGCGTGGCGGGCAGCCCGAGCAGCTCGTCGAACGCCACCTGCTCGCTGTTCGCGGCGAGCGCGCCGTCGGGGAACGACCCCGCGTAGCGGAACAGGCCCTCCTCATCCTCGACCGCGTAGCTCGCGCCCGCGAGGTGCTCGCGGATCGTCGTCAGCACCTCCGACGGGTCGAACGTGTCGACGTGCACGCGGGAGTAGCCGACCGGCGCCTCTGGATCGCGGCCGAGCACGATGGCGCCGTTCGCGCTCACGACGTGCTCGGAGAGCAGGCCGAGCCGCTCGAGGATCGGCAGCGTGAGCGACACGGAGCGCCCCGTCGCGAGCATCACCTCGTGCCCGGCCGCCGCGACGCGCTGCACCGCCTCGACCACGCGGTCGGCGAGCGTGCCGTCCTCGTGCAGCACGGTGCCGTCGATGTCGAGGGCGACGAGCCAGCGGTCCTCGACGGGGAGATCGGTCATCTGGCGACGGGCTCCAGGACCTCGAGGCCGCCGAGATAGGGGCGCAGCGCCTCCGGCACGGCGACCGAGCCATCGGGGCGCTGGTGGGTCTCGAGGATGGCGACGATCCAGCGGGTCGTGGCGAGCGTGCCGTTGAGGGTCGCGACCGGCGCGGTCCGCCCGCTCTCGGTGCGGTGCCGGATGTCGAGCCGACGGGCCTGGAAGGTCGTGCAGTTCGAGGTCGAGGTGAGCTCGCGGTAGGTGCCCTGCGTCGGCACCCACGCCTCGACGTCGTACTTGCGCGCGGCGCTCGAGCCGAGGTCGCCGGCCGCCGTGTCGATGACGCGGTAGGTGAGGCCGAGCGACTGCAGCATCCCCTCCTGCAGAGCGAGGAGCTTCGCGTGCTCGGCCTCGGCGTCGGCGGGGTCGACGTAGCTGAACATCTCCAGCTTCTGGAACTGGTGCACGCGGATGATGCCGCGGGTGTCCTTGCCGCCCGAGCCGGCCTCCCGCCGGTAGCAGGTCGACCAGCCGGCGTAGCGGAGCGGCCCGGCGGCGAGGTCGAGGATCTCGCCCTGGTGATAGCCGGCGAGCGCCACCTCGCTCGTGCCCGTGAGGTAGAGGTCGTCGGCCTCGAGCCGGTAGATCTCGTCGGCGTGCGATCCGAGGAATCCGGTGCCGGCCATGATCTCCGGCCGGACCAGGGTCGGCGTGATGAGCGGCGTGAAGCCGGCATCGAGCGCACGCTGCAGGCCGAGCTGCATGATCGCGAGCTCGAGCCGCGCGCCGATGCCCTTGAGGAAGTAGAACCGGGCGCCGGACACCTTGGCCCCGCGCTCCATGTCGATCGCGTCGAGCAGCTCGCCGATCGCGAGGTGGTCGCGCGGGCCGTCTGGGTAGTCCGCCGGGTCGAACTCCGGGACCTCGCCCACGGTCTTCAGGGTGATGAAGTCGTCCTCGCCGCCGGCCGGCACCCCGTCGAGCACGATGTTGCCGATCGCGCCGGCGATGCGCGCGAAGTCCGCTTCGGCATCCGACACGCGCTGCTGCCCGGCCTTGACGCGGGCGGCGAGCTCCTGCGCCTGCGCGACGAGCGCGGCCTTCTCCTCCTTGGGCGCCTTCGCGACGACCTTGCCGAAGGCGTTCTGCTCGGCGCGGTCGCTCTCGAACGCGGTGATCGCGGCGCGGCGCGCGGCGTCGGCGGCGACCGCCTCGTCGACCAGCGCGACGGAGTCGCCGCGCAGGCGCTGGGAGGCCTTGACGACGTCCGGCGACTCGCGGAGCAGCTGCGGGTCGATCACCGGACCATCTTATGGAGGCGACTCCCCGGCTCCCGACGCCGTGGCGCCGATAGCCTTACCGCCATGGCCGCCCTGACAGACGAGACCCGAGCGTCTCGCTCGACGCGGCAGGCCGCCGTCGTCTACAACCCGATCAAGGTCGACATCGACCAACTCCGCCATGCGGTCGCCGCCGCCGAGAGCCGCGAGGGCTGGCGCAAGAGCCTCTGGCTCGAGACCACGGAGGAGGATCCGGGTGTCGGGCAGGCGCGGCAGGCGGTCGCGGACGGCGCCGACGTCGTGCTGGCGGCCGGCGGCGACGGGACGGTGCGCGCCGTCGCCGAGGGGCTTCGCGGCTCGGGCGTCGCGCTCGCGCTGCTGCCCGCGGGCACGGGCAACCTGCTCGCCCGTAACCTCGACATGATCCTCACCCACATGGCCGACTCGGTGGACCTCGCCTTCGGCGGGCGCGACCGCACGATCGACGTGGGCGTCGTCGAGTTCGACCGGGCCGACGGGTCGACGGAGGAGCACTCCTTCCTCGTCATGGCGGGCTTCGGCCTCGACGCCAAGATGATCGCCAATGCCCGGCCCGAGCTGAAGGCGAGGCTCGGCTGGATCGCGTACGTCGACGCGATCGCCCGGGCACTCCGCGACACCGGCCGGGTGCGGATGCGGGTGCGCGTCGACGGCGGCGAGGAGCGGTCCGCGAGCGTGCACACCCTCATCGCCGGCAACTGCGGCGCGCTCCCCGGCAACGTGCTCCTGCTGCCCGACGCGGAGATCGACGACGGTCTCTTCGACATCGTCACGTTCCGGCCCGAGGGCTTCCTCGGCTGGGTGCAGATCTGGGCGAAGATCACGTGGGAGAACGGCGTCCTGCGCCGCAGCTCCGTGGGCCGCAAGCTCCGCAGCAACGACCGGCAGGTGCGGGCGCTCCGCTATTACCGGGCGAAGGAGCTCGACGTGCAGCTCGAGCGGGCGGAGCAGTTCGAGCTCGACGGAGACCCGTTCGGCGAGGTGACGGCGTTCCGCCTGCGGGTGGACCACGACTCGCTGACGGTGCGCGTTCCGGCCTAAGCCATTCGCGCGGCGCGCCGCAGCTCCCAGCGGAGGGCGAGCAGCGCGAGGATCGCGGCGACGGCGATGAGCGCGGCGGCCGCGAGCGGTCCGCAGATACTCTCGAGAGCTCTCACGAGACTCCCGATCCGATTCATCTCCGCGATCTGCCGATCGGACATCTGCTCGGTGATCACGAACGCCGAGTTCTCCGCGGAGAGTCGCTCGACGGCGGCGGCGAAGGCGACCACCGCCGTGCCGCAGGCCACGGCGACGACGGTCAGACCGAGAACGACCCTCCTCATCGGCGACGAAACACGCCGAGCGCGACGGCCGCGATGATCGTGAGGAGCCCGGCGAGGGCGGTCCAGGGGGCGACCATCGCTTCGAACTGCGGGATCACGTACGCAGTCGGGGCGAAATCGGTCATCGGCTGGGCCAGCTGCCACATCAGGCCTCCGCTACCGAGGGTGAGGACCGCGCCCAACGCGACGAGCGCGATGCGGTACGGGTTGCGACGGCCGGGTGCCTCCTCCTCAGAGTCCGGGGCGTCAGTGCCGTCGAGGTCGGCGTGCGCCTCTGCAGCTGCCTCCGTCGCAGGGACGACGGGCGATGGCGCGACGCTCCGTGCGGCGGTCGCGCGAGCCGGGGCCGCCCGGGTGGATGCCAGCTCTGCGGGGGGCGACGATGCCGGCCGCGGGGCCGTCGGCGGCACGGTGCCGTCCCAGCCGCGCTGGAATCGGGGGTCGTAGCGAGGATCCGTCACGAGTCCATCATGACCCCGACCGCTCACGAACCGGCGGCAGGCTCCTCCGAGAGCAGCCCGCGCAGCCAGTCGCGCGCCTCGATGAAGATCTCGTCGTCGTAGCGCGGCGCGGTCTCGTTGGCCACGCGATCCGCGCGCGGGTAACTGCCCAGATAAGTGACGCTCGGGCTGAACCGCTTGAGTCCGAGCAGCGCATCCGCCACCCGCTCATCGCGGATGTGTCCGTCGATGTCGATGACGAACCGGTACCGGCCGAGCGCGTCGCCGATCGGGCGCGAGGTCAGGAGCGAGAGGTTCACGCCGCGGGTGGCGAACTGCTCGAGCATCTCGACGAGGCCGCCGGGATGGTCGTGCGGCAGCTCGACCACGACGGTCGTCTTATCGGCACCGGTGCGCTCCGGGATCGCGCGGGAGGCCGTGACGAGCACGAACCGCGTGACCGCAGCCCGGTTGTCGGCGATGCCGGCGGCGAGCACGGAGACCGGCATGAGTCCCTCGATGCCGAGCGGGGCGATCGCCGCATCCACCTTCCCGTCGATCAGCAGCTGCGGGGCGGCGACGTTCGAGGTGGCGATGAGGTGCTCGTGCCCCGGCAGCTCGCGGTCCAGCCACCGGTGGGTCTGCGCGTAGGCGACGGGATGCGCCGCCACGATGTGCACGTCGGCGAGCGCCGCGCCGTCGCGGGCCACGAGCGCGAAGTCGACCGGCACGAGGTGCTCGCTCACGATCCGGAGGCCCGGGATGCCGACGAGCGCGTCCTGCGCCGCGGTCACCCCGCCCTCGATGCTGTTCTCGATCGCGATCATCGCGGCCGTCGCCCGGCCGGTCACCACGTCGTCGAGCGCCTCGCCGACGTTCGTCACGGCCCTGCGGCGCTCGGGAGCGGCATCCGCCACCTGGTCGAGGGCGGCCCAGGTGAAGGTGCCCGCGGGGCCGAGGTAGCTGTAGACGGCCTCCGACATGCGACGAGTCTAGGGAGCGGGCACGACGGGGCGCCCCGTTCGCCGCGCCCCGGCCCACCCCTGGCCGCCCCGGCCTCGCCCTCCGCGCCCTCCCCCCTCCCCCCGCCGCCCGCCGCCCGCCGCCCCTCCCCGCCCGCCGCCGCCCCTCCCCGCTGTCGAAAGTCCAGGTGGTTCCGGCGCGTCCTGCGCAGACGCGTGGTGCTGCGCAGCGGGCCGCCTGAACTTTCGACGCGGGGAGATGTCGCGGCCGTCCACAGCGGCTTCAGCGCATCGACCGTCGCGAAGCACCGCCGGACACGGAAGACTGGACCGCGTGGATCCCCGTGCAGGCCAGCCCGCAGAGCCGTCCGATCTGACCGACATCCCGGCGCTCGTCGCCGCGTACTACTCCGAGGTCCCGAACCCCGACGACCCCGCCCAGCAGGTCGTCTTCGGCACCTCCGGTCACCGCGGCTCGAGCCTCGACGCGGCGTTCAACGAGACCCACATCGCCGCGATCACCCAGGCGATCGTGGAGTACCGGGCCGAGCAGGGCATCGAGGGGCCGCTCTTCATCGGCGCCGACACCCACGCGCTGTCGCGGCCGGCGCAGACGACCGCGCTCGAGGTGCTGGAGGCGAACGGCGTGCACGCGATCGTCGACGCGTTCGACGACTACGTGCCGACCCCCGCGCTGTCGCGCGCGATCATCCACCACAACCGCGGCATCCGCCCCGGCAACGAGCGCGAGCACAGCGACGGCATCGTCATCACGCCGAGCCACAACCCGCCGCGCGACGGCGGCTTCAAGTACAACCCGCCGCACGGCGGCCCGGCCGACACCGACGCGACGAGCTGGATCGCCGGGCGCGCCAACGAGCTCATCCGCGGCGGACTGCGCGACGTGAAGCGGTCGGAACCGAGCGCGGTCGACGCGTACGACTACCGCGACGCGTACGTGACGCAGCTGGCGGAGGCGATCGACATCCCGGCGCTGCAGAAGGCCGGCCTGCACGTCGGCGCCGATCCGCTCGGCGGGGCGAGCGTCCACTACTGGTCGCTCATCGCCTCGAAGTACGGGCTCGATCTCACGGTCGTCAACGAGACGGTCGACCCGCAGTGGGCGTTCATGACGCTCGACTGGGACGGCAAGATCCGCATGGATCCGTCGTCGCCCTCGGTGATGGCCGGCACCGTCGCGCGCCTCGGCGACTACCAGCTCCTCACCGGCAACGACGCCGACGCCGACCGGCACGGGATCGTGACTCCGGACGGCGGCCTCATGAACCCGAACCACTACCTCGCGGCGGCGATCCAGTACCTCTACGCCAACCGCCCGGGCTGGAAGCCCGACACGGCGGTCGGCAAGACCCTGGTCTCCAGCTCGATGATCGACCGCGTCACCGCGAAGCTCGGGCGGCGCCTCTGGGAGGTGCCGGTCGGCTTCAAGTGGTTCGTGCCCGGGCTCATCGACGGGTCGGTGGGATTCGGCGGCGAGGAGTCGGCGGGCGCGTCGTTCCTGCAGCTCGACGGGCAGGCGTGGACGACCGACAAGGACGGCATCGTGCTCGCGCTGCTGGCGAGCGAGATCCTCGCCGTGACCGGCAGGACCCCGTCGCAGCTCTACACCGAGCTCGCGGCCGAGTTCGGCGCGCCGGCCTACGCGCGCGTCGACGCCCCCGCCTCCAAGACGCAGAAGGCGCGCCTGTCGAAGCTGACCGGCGACGACATCACGGCGACCGACCTCGCGGGCGAGCCGATCACGGCGAAGCTGTCGACGGCTCCCGGCAACGGCGCCGCCATCGGCGGCGTGAAGGTCGTCTCGGAGAACGCCTGGTTCGCCGCGCGCCCGTCCGGCACCGAGGACGTCTACAAGATCTACGCCGAGTCGTTCCGCGGCCCGGAGCACCTCGCCGAAGTGCAGGCGGAGGCGAAGAAGATCGTCGACGCCGCCCTGGGCGCCTGAGCGGGACAGGGAGCGGAGCGGGACGGGCTACCGCCCTCCCGCGGTCCCGCACAAGCAGGTCTCGATACGCCGCTGCGCGGCCACTCGACCCGCGAGGTCAGTAGGTCGGCGCCGGCGGATACCCGAAGAAGGTCTCCAGCGACGGGAACCCCTCCTTCTGCAGCTCCGTCGCGAGCGGGACCCCGACGTAGCGCAGGTGCCACGGCTCGTACTCGTAGCCGGTGATCTGCTCCTGGCCCTCTTGGTAGCGCACGATGAAGCCGAAGCGCCAGGAGTTCTCCGCGATCCACCGGCCGGCCGGCGTGGCCCCGAAGGCCTGCGACACCGCCGTGTCGACGTCGACCGCCAGCCCGCTCTGGTGCTCGCTGTAGCCGGGCCGCGCGCTCTGCCGGTCGGCCTGCGCCGACCCCAGGCGCGACACCCATCCGGCGTAGACCGCCTTCTGCTCGACGTAGCTGCGGTAGGGGCTCACGACGGTGAAGGTGTGCCCGATCTCCTGCTGTCCGGCGGCGAACATCTGCTGGAGCGCCGCGGCCGCCTCGGGGCGCATCTGCCCCTTGTAGCCGGGGAGGTTCAGCGCGGCCAGCGGCGGGATGTAGTCGATCGGCTGGAGCGGATTCTGCTTGTTCACCAGCACCCAGTCGCTCGCGGGGTCCGTGGTCGAGAACTGCTTCTTGTCGAAGCCGGTCGGCGTGGGGGTCGGAGTCGGGGTCGGAGAGGCGTCCGGCGTGCCGGGCGAGCCGGACGGCGTGGGGCGAGCCGTCGGCTTCGCCGGAACGAACAGGAGCGTGATCAGCGCGACCACGCCGAGCGCGAGGACCACGACGGCAGTGACCAGGCCGGCCAGGAACGTCTTGCGCGACATGAGGCCGCCGGGCCGCGGGGGAGTCGTCGACACCGGCTCAGTGTACGGTCGCGGCATGAGCGACTCCGATGCCGTCGTGCACGACGACGCCCACCACCGCTACGTCCTCGAGCGCGACGGTCAGCAGATCGGCCAGGTCGTCTACGAGCTCGGCGACGGCGTGATCCGGGTGCTGCACACGGAGGTCGACGAGAGCCTGCAGGAGCGCGGGCTCGGCTCGAAGCTCGCGCGCGCCGTCCTTGACGACATCCGAGCGAACAGCGATCGCCAGCTCGTGCCGATCTGCCCGTTCTTCCGGGCGTACCTGGCGCGGCATCCCGAGGACCGCGACCTCATGAGCCGGTAGGGCGCGGACGGTCGAGCCCCGACCGGTCACGCGTCAGGCGGCTTCCGTACACTGTCCGCGTGGACTGGCTGATCGCGGGGGTCGTCGTCGTCGTGCTCATCGCACTCGGCGTCGTCGCGCAGCGCCGGGGGTGGATCGACCTCTCGGGCAAGAACACCCGGTCGGCGGCGGGCGGCGGCATGATGGCGGTCGACGAGGTCTTCCACCCGTCCGCTTATCAGGCGCACCTGGAGCAGGATCGCCAGACCTCGATGCCGGCCCCGGCGCCCGTCGCGGGCGACGGCGACCGCGACGTCTACAGGGGCAGCGTCCGGATCGACCTCGGCCGACGCTGACTACGGCACCCGGCCGACCCACTCCGGGGTCGCGAACTTGGTGCGCACCAGCTCCTCCGCGGCGGCGATCTCCTCTGGCCGCAGCTCGTCGTCCTGCAGGCCGTGCAGCGCTCGGAACGTCTCCACCATCCGGTCGATGACCGCCTCGCGCGGCATGCCCGTCTGGCTGCGCAGCGGGTCGACGCGCTTGTTGGCGGAGGTGGTGCCCTTGTCGCTCATCTTCTCGCGCCCGATGCGCAGCACCTGCACCATCTTGTCGCCGTCCATGTCGTAGCTCATGGTCACGTGGTGCAGCACGCCGCCGTTGCCGAGGCGCTTCTGCGCGGCGCCGCCGATCTTGCCGGCGGGGCTCGCGATGTCGTTGAGCGGCTGGTAGGTCGCCTCGATGCCGAGGCTCTTGAGCGCCTGGATGACCCACTCGTCGAAGAAGGCGTAGCTATCGGCGAAGCTCATGCCCTGCACGAGGTCGACCGGCGCGTAGAGCGAGTAGGTGACGGCCGAACCGGGTTCGATGAACATCGCGCCGCCTCCCGAGATCCGTCGCACGACCTCGAAGCCGTACTTCTCGGCGTTGTCGGGGTCGACCTCGTTGCGCACCGACTGGAAGCTGCCGATGACGACGGCGGGCGAGGCCCACTCCCAGATACGCAGCGTCGGCTTGCGGCGCCCCTCGCCGACCTCCTCGGCGAGGACCTGGTCGAGCGCCAGGTGCATCTGCGGGCTGAGCGGGCCGGGGTGGAGGAACTGCCACTCGTAGTCGTCCCAGCCGGTGGCGCGCTGCAGCGCCCGGCGGATCGCGGTGGCGACGGCCTCGGGCGAGAACCCGAGGAGGACTGCGCCCTCGGGGAGCGCCTTCTGGATCGCCGCCGCGAGGGTGCGGCCGTCGCTCTCGGCCGGCATCCCCTCGACCGCCGCATCGATCGTGCCGAGCGCCTCGTCGGGTTCCAGGAAGAAATCGCCGGCGAGCCGGAAGTTCCGGATGACGCCGCCCTGGACGTCGAGATCCACGACGACGAGCTTGCCGCCCGGGACCTTGAACTCACCGTGCATGGGCTCAGCCTAGATCGGCGCGCGAGCCGAGCCAGGCGACGAGGTCGGCGATGACCTCGGTGCGGTTCGTCTCGTTGTAGACCTCGTGGCGGGCTCCCTCGTAGAGCTTCAGCGTCACGTCCGTGAGACCGCCGCGGCGGCGGTAGGCGTCGGCGAGCAGGGTGGCGCTGCGCGGGCCGCCGAGGGTGTCGTCGGTACCGACCTGGATGAGGAGCGGCACGTCCTTGGCGAGGTGCCGGGGGGTGCCGAGCAGGCGCATGGCGTCGATGAGGCCCCAGAGCTGGAGCGTGCGGGCATCGAAGGTGAGCGGGTCGCGGGCGAAGGCGGCGGCGACCTCCGGATCGCGGCTCAGCCACTCGGCGCCCGTGCCGCCCGGCACGCGGAACGGCTTGTTGAGGTCGCCCGAGTTCATGTGCCGGAACGTCCGGTACGCGGTGCCGCTCAGCACCGCGGCGTCCCACGGGGTCGCGTCGACGTTCAGCAGCATCTGCGCGAAGAGCGACCCCATGCTGTGGCCGAGGAGGACGAGCGGGAGCGCACCGTGCTCCGCGCGGACGTCGTCCGTGAACTGCCGGATGCCCGCGATCGTCGCGCGCACGCCGCCGGGCCCCAGCCTCCCGAGCTTCGTCGCGTCGCCCGCCCACTGCGCCATCCCGGTCGCCCCGTGGCCGCGGTAGTCGAGCGCGCGCACCGTCCAGCCGGCGGCCACGAGGTCGCGGGCGAGCGGCTCGTAGCGCGTGGCGTACTCCCCGAGGCCGTGCAGGAGTTCGACCACGCCGCGCGGTGAGGGCGCGTCCCAGCGCCAGGTGTGGATCTCGACACCCTCGGCGTCGGTGAAGGTCGCCTCGACGGCGGTGGTCCCCGGTGGCGGATCCTGGGGCGTCGGATCCTGGGGCGTCGGATTCTGGGGCATCGGGCCTCCTCGCGCGTGCGGCTCATCGTCTCACCCGCCGCGGCCCGCGGACCCGTCGATTCGCGCGAAACCGCGCGTTCGGCGCCGCTCGATGCGCGGTTTTGCACGATTCGAGGGAGGAGCGGAGCACGAGGCAGCGTTAGCGGTGCTAATGAGTTAGGCTAATGATCATGGCGCGACTGGATGACGACGAGCTCCGGCTCCTGGTCCAGCGCGTCGCGCGCCGCATCCGCAGCAATCGCGGCGACGAGAGCATGAGCGACTCGCAGCTCGGCGTCCTCTTCCTGCTCGACAAGATCGGCGACGCCTCGCCGAGCCGGCTCGCCGAGCACGAGCGCGTCTCGCCGCCGTCGATGAACCGCACGCTCAACGGACTCGAGGAGCGCGGCCTCGTCCGGCGCACTCCCTCGCCCGACGACGCGCGCAAGGTCGTCGTCTCGATCACCGAGGCCGGCCTGGAGCTCATCCGCGAGACCCGACGGCTGCGGACCGCGTGGTTCAGCCGCCAGCTCGCGGCGCTCGACGCGGAGGAGCGCGCCGCGCTCGAGGCCGTGGTGCCGGTACTGCGAAAGCTGGCCGACGCGTGAGGGCGGCCCGATGACCTCCGCGTTCCGGTCTCTCGGCGTCTTCAACTACCGCGTCTGGTTCGCGGGGGCCACGGTCTCCAACATCGGCACCTGGATGCAGCGCACCGCCCAGGACTGGATCGTCCTGACGATGCTCACCAGGAACGACGCGACCGCGGTCGGCGTGACGATGGCGCTGCAGTTCGGGCCGCAGCTGCTGCTGACGCCGATCACCGGCCTCGTCGCCGACCGGTTCGACCGGCGCCGCCTCATGATGGCGACGCAGGGCACCATGGGGCTGCTCGGCCTCGGCCTCGGGCTCCTCACGGTGACCGGCACGGTGCAGCTCTGGATGGTCTACGTCTTCGCGCTCCTGCTCGGGTGCGCGGCCGCCTTCGACGCGCCCGTGCGGCAGACGTTCGTCGGCTCGCTCGTGCCGCCGCACCTGCTGTCGAACGCGGTCGGCCTGAACGCCACCTCGTTCAACACCGCGCGACTGATCGGCCCCGCGGTCGCCGGGCTCCTCACCGCGGTCGTCGGCGCGGGCTGGGTCTTCCTGCTCAACGCGCTGACCTTCGCGGCGACGCTCGCGGCGCTCTTCCTGTTCCGGCGCGACGAGCTGATCCCGAGCACGCGCGCGCCGCGCGCCCGCGGGCAGATCCGCGAGGGATTCCGCTACGTCACGGGGCGCAGCGACCTCGCGCTGGTGTTCGTGATGGTGTTCCTCATGGGCACGATCGGCGTGAACTTCCCGATCTACGCGTCGACGATGGCGAGCGTCGCGTTCCATCAGGGGGCCGGGGAGTTCGGGCTCCTCTCCACGGCGTTCGCGGTCGGATCGCTGGCGGGCGCCCTGCTCGCCGCGCGCCGCGAGCGCCCCCGCCTGCGCTCGGTCGCGCTCGGCGGTGCCGGCTTCGGCTTCGCCCTCTGCGCCGCGGCCTGCATGCCCACGTTCTGGTCGTTCGCGGCGGTCCTGCCGCTCGTCGG
This sequence comes from Pseudolysinimonas sp., assembly GCF_051954455.1. Lineage (GTDB taxonomy): Bacteria > Actinomycetota > Actinomycetes > Actinomycetales > Microbacteriaceae > Pseudolysinimonas. Next base: position 23,132 of record NZ_JBQCHS010000033.1, read on the forward strand.
CATCACGTCGATCACGATGCTCAACAACGCCAACGCGTACGTGCAGACGACGACCGACCCCGTGCTCCGCGGTCGCGTCATGTCGCTGTACATGGCGATCATGATGGGCGGCACCCCGATCGGCGCGCCGCTCGTCGGAGCGATCGCGAACGGCTTCGGCCCGCGCTGGGCGCTCGTCGCGGGGGCGCTCGGCGGTCTCATCCCCGCGGCCATCGCCGTGGTCTGGTGGCTCCGGCGCCGGGGCCTGCGCGTCGCGTGGGACACCTCGCACCGCTGGCCGCTCGTGCTCGACTGGTCGGCGGATCGGGAGCTCGCGACCGAGTCGATCGCCGTGCAGGAGGTCGAGGCCCAGAAGGGCTGAGCGCCCGGTCTAGCGTGGATGCCGTGAGCGTCGTCACCGAGGTCGTGACGCACCGCGTCGAGTCCCCCCTGCTCCGCCCGTTCGTGACGGCCGTGCGGCGGTCGGACACCCTGAGCTCGGTGCTCGTCGAGGTCCGCGACGACGCCGGTCGCTCGGGCTGGGGCGAGGCGCCGACGAGCTGGCGGGTGACGGGCGAGTCGCCGGCGGGCGTCGTCGCCGCGGTCGAGGGCGCGCTGGCGCCCGCGGTGACCGGGCTGCCGACCCACGATCCGGATGAGGCCTCCCGCGCGCTCGCCGCGGCGATCGTCGGCAACCACGCGGCGCGCATGGCGGTCGACTGCGCGATGTTCGATCTCGCGGCCCGGACCGCCGGCCGTACGCTCCACGGCTTCCTCGGCGCCGGGACCGGCTCCGTCCGCACCGACGTCACGCTGTCGCTGCCGAGCGGACGCGACGCGTGGGACGGGCTGCTGGCCGATGCCACCGCGCGCGTCGCCCAGGGGTTCGACGTGCTGAAGGTGAAGGCCGGACCGGCCGCCGACCTCCTCCCCCTGCTGCTCCTGCTGCGCGACGCGGTCGGGCCGCACGTCGCGCTCCGCGTCGACGCGAACCAGGCCTGGGATCCGGACGAGGCGATCGCGGTGATCCGCGCCGTCGAGGAGGCGGGGGTCGACCTCGAGCTGGTGGAGCAGCCGGTCGCCCGCGACGACCTCGCGGGTCTCGTCCGGGTCGCCGACGCCGTCGACGTGCCGGTGCTCGCCGACGAGTCGGTCTGGACCCGTCGGCAGCTGCGCGAGCTGCTCGCGCTCGGCCGGGTGGACCTCGTCAACGTCAAGCTCGCGAAGTCCGGCGGCCTCGGCGAAGCCCGTGCCCTCGTGGAGGCGGCGCACGCCGAGGGCGTCGGCGTGATCGTCGGCTGCATGCTCGAGAGTCACGTCGGGATCGCCGCGGCGGCGGCGCTCGCGGCGACCGTGGGCGGCGGCACGCACGATCTCGACGGCGGCACCTGGCTGGCGCGGTCCCCGGTCGAGGGCGGCGCGCAGTACGACGGCGCGACCATCGTGCTGCCGGATGCGCCCGGCACAGGCATCACGGGGATCGTGGGGGCGGGCGCATGATGCGCGTCGTCGTGCCGGCGACGGCGGTGTGGGCAGCGCCCGACGCGCCGCACGATCTCGACGCGGCGGCCGTCGCGGACCGGCCCGACCCGGACGGCTGGGCGGCCGCCCTGGACGACGCGGCGCGGCTCGACCTGCACGGACGGGTCGTGACGCAGACGCTCCTCGGCGAGCCCGCGATCGTCGTCGAGGAGTCGGACGGCTGGAGCCGGGTCCGCCTCCCCTGGCAGCCCACCCACCGCGCGCTCGACGGCTACCCCGGCTGGGTGCCGACCCCCCACCTCGCCCCGGGATCGGGACCGGCGGACCCGCGAGCCGGCGCCGTCGTCACCGCCCGCACGGCGCACGCGGTCGCCGACGACGGGGAGCGGCTCGTCCTCTCGCTGGGCACGGTTCTCGACGAGGCCGGTCCGGGCGCGCTCCGCCATCCGGACGGGCGGCTCCTGCGTCTCGATGCCGCCGCCGTCGCCGCCGGATCCGCGCGGGCCGCGCTCCGCCCCACGGAGCTGGCCCGCGCGCTCCTCGGCCTCGGATACCTGTGGGGCGGCCTCTCGGGATGGGGCATCGACTGCTCCGGGCTCGTGCACCTCACCCGCCGCGCGGTCGGCGTCGTCGTGCCGCGCGATGCATCCGATCAGGCGCTCACCGGACTCCCGGTCGCCGCGCGTGACGTGCGCGAGGGCGACGCCGTCCTGTTCGACGACGGACGCACCGTGCACCACACCGGCCTCGCCCTCACCGCCGACCGCATGATCCACGCGCCGCGCACCGGCTTCCCGGTCGCCGAGGCCGACGTCGCCGAGTATCCGGACGACGTCGTGCGCTACCGACGCGTCGCGTCCGGCTGATCGAATTCCCGGCTCCGCGCCGTCGCCTCCGCCGGTCAGGCCTCGCGCGTGATCTGCACGCGCACGAAGAGCTCGGAGCCCGCCGGCCCCGCATACACGCCGCGGAGCGGGGCCACGTCGCCGTAGTCGCGTCCGTGCCCGACGCGGACGTGGCGGTCGCCGACCTCGATCAGGTTCGTCGGATCGAAGCCCCGCCACGATCCGCAGAACCACTCCACCCAGGCGTGCGACTCGCCCTCGACGGCGACGCCGATCTCGGCCTCCGGCACCGGGTGGAGGTAGCCGCTGACGTAGCGGGCCGGGATGCCGACCGACCGCAGCGCGCCCACCGCCAGGTGGGTGATGTCCTGACACACGCCCGAGCCCGCCGCCCAGGCGTCCGCCGCGGTGGACGTGACGCTCGTCGACCCGGGCAGGTAGGCGATGCGCTCGCCCACGAGCCGCGCGATCGCGAGAGCGGCGTCGCAGGGCGAGTCGGACGCGGCGAGCGCCTCGCGGGCGAGCTCGACGAGCTCCGCGGGAGGCTCGGTGCGGCGCGTCTGGGCGAGCTGCTCCACGAACTCGGTGCGCCGCTCCGCCTCGTCGGCGAGCGCCTCCCAGCCGAGCCGGTGCACCGGATGCTCGCGCGGGCGCACCTCGACGACGCTCGTGGCGGTCAGGGTCAGTCGCGTGTGCGGCTGCAGCACATCGAACGAGGAGACCCGGGTCCCCCAGTAGTCGACGTATCCGCGCTGCCCGGCCGTCGGCTGCACGTCGAGCTGGGAGTGCAGCACGAGCTGGCCGTCGAAGCTCGCCGGCAGCATCCGCGCCTCGTTGTAGGAGGCCGTGACCTCGCCCTCGTACCGGAAGCCGGTCTCGTGCCGGATGCGGAGTCGCGTCACGAGATCTTCCCGTTCCAGCTCGGCGCCGTCTCGGAGGGGAAGTACCGGCGGCGGATCGTCTCGCTCGCGGCGCTGATCGCGAGCTGCACCTCGTCCATCTGGTGCGGCAGGTCGTCGATGATGTCGAGGATCGGACGATACTCCAGCTGGCTGCGGATGCGGCCGAGGAGCACGAGCGTCGGGTCGCCGACCCCGAGCCGCGCCACGCCCGGCTCGATCTCGCGCATGCACTGCTCGGCGCGGGCCACGGAGAACAGGATGCTGCGCGGGAACAGCCGGTCGAGCAGCAGGAACTCGGCGGCGTTGCGCGCGCTCGGCACGCCGCGGTACATCCGCAGGTAGGCCTCGTACGCACCGACCGAGCGCAGGATCGTCGTCCACGACGGCCCCGACACCTCGCTGAGCGAGCGCGTCGCGAGCAGTCGCGCGGTCATGTCGGCCCGCTCGAGCGAGCGTCCGAGGGTGAAGAAGTGCCAGGCCTCGTCGCGGCTCGTCGCCGAGTCCGCGATGCCGATCGAGAGCGCCGCGCGCTCGCGGACCCAGGCGAAGAACTCGTGCACCTTCTCCGCGGCGACCCGCCGCGGCATCCGCGAGCGGGTGGTGTTGAGCGCCTCCCAGAGCTCGGTGCTGACCACCTCGCGCGCGCGGCGGGCGTTCTCGCGCGCGGCGATGAGCGAGTACGCGATCGACGCCGGCTGCGCGCGGTCGACCGCGAGCAGCTGCAGGACGTCGCCCCGGCCGACCGGCTCCTCCGACGGCACCGAGACCCCCATGACGCCGAGCAGCGATCGGCAGGCCGCGTCCTCGGCGACCCACGGATCCTCGAGCAGCAGCTGCAGGTGCACGTCGAGGATGCGCGCGGTGCCGTCGCTGCGCTCGATGTAGCGGCCGATCCAGAAGAGGCTCTCGGCGATCCGGCTCAGCACGGCGCACCCGCCGCACGGGTCTGCTGCTGTTGCTGCTGCTGGTCCTGCCGGGGCGCGTCCTCCGGGTTGTGGTCCTGGAGGTGCGCGCCGGGCGAGACGATCGGGATCGCGGAGGTCGCCACGGTCTGGTCGAAGACGAGCGCGCGCACGTCGTGCTCCGGGGTGGCGAGCGGGTCGGATCCGACGACCCAGGTGTCCTTCGAGCCGCCGCCCTGCGAGGAGTTGACGACGAGCTGCCCCTCGGGCAGGGCGACCCGGGTGAGCCCGCCCGGCAGCACCCAGACGTCGTGGCCGTCGTTGACGGCGAACGGGCGCAGGTCGGCGTGCCGGGGCCGCATCCCGTCCTCGACGAGGGTCGGGATCGTGGAGAGCTGGACGACCGGCTGCGCGATCCAGCCGCGCGGGTCGCGCGCGAGCCGGGTGGCGAGCGCGGCGAGCTCGGCGGCGGTCGCGTCCGGCCCGACGACGAGCCCCTTGCCGCCCGAGCCGTCGACGGGCTTGACGACGAGCTCGTCGAGGCGGTCGAGCACCTCCTCGAGCGCGCCCGGCTCCTCGAGGCGCCAGGTCTGCACGTTCGGCAGCACCGGATCCTCGCCCAGGTAGTAGCGGATGAGGTCGGGTAGGTAGGTGTAGACGAGCTTGTCGTCGGCCACGCCGTTGCCGACCGCGTTGGCGATCGTGACGTTGCCGAGGCGGGCGGCGAGGAGCATCCCGGGGGAGCCCAGCATCGAGTCGGCCCGGAAGTGCAGCGGGTCGAGGTATTCGTCGTCGACGCGGCGGTAGATCACGTCGACTTTCGTCGGCCCCGCGGTGGTGCGCATCCAGACGCGCCCGTCGGAGCAGAACAGGTCGCGCCCCTCGACGAGCTCGACGCCCATGAGGCGGGCGAGGAGGGTGTGCTCGAAATAGGCCGAGTTGTAGACGCCCGGGGTGAGCACCACGATGTTCGGGTCCTCGATGCCGTGCGGGGCGGCGGCTCGGAGGGCGCCGAGCAGCCGCTGCGGGTAGTCGCCGACCGGGCGCACGCGCATGGTCGTGAAGAGCTCCGGCAGCGTCTGCGCCATGACCCGGCGGTTCGAGATGACGTAGCTGACGCCGGACGGCACGCGCACGTTGTCCTCGAGCACGCGCCAGGCGCCCTGCTCGTCGCGGATGAGGTCGATGCCGGCGACCTGGATGCGGACCCCGTTGGCCGGGTCGATGCCGGCCGCGGCACGGTGGAAGTGCGTCGACGACGACACCAGCCGCGCGGGGATGACGCCGTCGCGGACCGCCTCCTGCGGGCCGTAGACGTCGGCGAGGAAGCGCTCGAGCGCGAGGACCCGCTGCCGCACGCCGCTCTCGACGTGGCGCCACTCGTCCTCCGCGATGACGCGCGGCACGGCGTCGAGCGGGAACGGCCGCTCCTCGCCGGCGAAGTCGAAGGTGACACCCTGCGCGAGGTAGGAGTCGGCGAGCGCCTCGGTCCGGCCCCGCAGCTCCGCCTGGGTCATGCGCGCGAGGGCCGCGTGCACCTCCCGATAGGGCGCGCGCGCGTCGCGCGCCCGGCGCGGATCGGGGAACATCTCGTCCCATGGCGCGGCGCCCCGCCCTCGGGTGGCGACGGGGCCGTACCCGTCGAACAGGTCCGCCATGTCGGGAGCGTAGTGAGGCGATGTTGCCGCCGTGTTTCGCCCCGGACACCGCCCTAGGGTGATCGACATGAGCTCCCCCGACGTCGGCACCACGTGGTCCGGCACCCACCGGTTCGCCGCGCCCCGCCTGGTCGAGGCGCGCACCGTCGAGGAGGTGCAGGAGCTCGTCCGCGCGGGCGGGCCGGTGCGCGCGCTCGGCACCCGCCACTCGTTCACCGATCTGGCCGACACCGAGGGGACCCTCGTGACCGTGACCGGGATCGATCCGGACATCCGCGTCGATGCGGAGGCCGGCACGGTGTCGGTCGGCGCCGGCGCGCGGTACGGCGCGGTCGCGCCGGTCGTGCACGCGGCCGGGTTCGCGCTGCACAACATGGGGTCGCTGCCGCACATCTCGATCGGCGGCGCGACCGCGACCGGCACCCACGGCTCCGGCGACCGCAACGGCGGCCTCGCGACCGCGGTCCGCGAGATCGAGTACGTCGATGCGCGGGGGGAGCTGGTCACGGCCCGGCGCGGCGAGCCCGATTTCGACGCCCTGCCGGTCGGCCTCGGCGCCTTCGGCGTCGTCGTGCGGTTGACGCTCGACGTGCAGCCGACCTACGCGATCCGGCAGGACGTGTACGGCGGGCTGCCGTGGGGGACGGTGCTCGGCGGCCTCGACGCCGTCACCGGCGGCGGCTACAGCGTGAGCCTGTTCACCCCCGACTGGGCGGGCGACGGGCCGGCACTCGCGTTCGTGAAGCGACGCCTGGATGTCGACGCGGCGCCCGAGGAGTGGCTGGGCGCCCGCCGCCTCCCGCAGGCCACGATCTTCGACGCCCCCGACTCCAACGTCACCGAGCAGGGCCGGCTCGCCCCGTGGTTCGAGGCGCTGCCGCACTTCCGGGTCGACTCGACTCCCAGCGCCGGCGCGGAGATCCAGAGCGAGTGGTTCGTGGCCCGCGTCGACGCCCCCGCGGCGATCGAGGCGGTCCAGCGCGTCGCTGGGCGCTTCGCGGGCGTCCTGCTGATGAGCGAGATCCGCACGGTCGCCGCGGACGGCCTCTGGCTGAGCGAGGCGTACGAGCGCGACAGCGTGGCGCTGCACTTCACCTGGGCCGACGACGCCGAGGCGGTGTCACGTGCCGTCGACGTGGTCGAGGAGGCGCTCGCGCCGTTCGCCGCGCGTCCGCACTGGGGCAAGGTCCACCATCTCGATGCCACCGGGATCGCGGCGGTGGTGCCGCGCGCGGCCGACGCGCGAGCCGTCTTCGAGCGGCTCGATCCCGCGGCGGTGTTCGCCGGGCCGCACCTGCAGCGGCTCGGGCTGCGTTAGGAGGTCGCCGAGTCGCCCAGGAGCTCGCGCAGGCCGAAGCGGCCGAGCCCCACCATGCGGTCCGAGCCGTCGGACTCGTGCAGCAGTCCCAGTGCGAAGGCGAGCGCCCACCCCCGCGCCCGTCGCCAGAGGGCAGCGTCGCGCCCGGTCCGATCGATGCGCGCGCGGAAGGCGTCCCGCCCGACCGGATCGAAGAACAGCCAGGCGGCCGCGAGATCCACCGCCGGGTCGCCGCCGGACATGTCGCCGAAGTCGATGATCGCCGCGATCTCCCGGTCCGGGCCGACGAGGACGTTGCCCGGATGGAGATCGCCGTGCACCCAGACCGGAACCGCGTTCGGCGCGGCGGCGGACGCCGTCTCCCACTCCTGGAGCGCTGCGCCCCGACTGTCGTCGTCGAGCGCCGCGATCCGCTCCCGCACGGACGCATCGCGCTGCCCGAGCGGGACGCCGCGGTAGGGATTGACCGGCGCGTCCGGCGGGGCGGGGCGGTGGAGCGAGAGGAGGGCCTCGGCGAGCGGCTCGGCGAGCGCGCGTCGCTCCACCGGAGTCAGGCGGTCGGCGGGATCTCCGTCGAACCAGGGCAGGACGCTCCAGGGCCACGGGTATCCCGCCCCCGGAGCGCCGGCGGCGACGGCGACCGGCACCGGAACCGTGAGGTGCGGCGCCAGCTCCGCGAGCCAGCGCTGCTCGTTCGCGACGAGCGGCACCGCGAGCTCCCGCCGCGGCATCCGCACGGCGAGGCGGTCGCCCACCCGGTAGATGTCGTTGTCCCAGCCGTGCGCGACGAACCGGACCTCACCCGCGAAGTCCGGGTGCTGGGTGCGGAGCAGGGCGGCCACCAGCTCGGGCGTGATATCGACCTCGGACGGCGGGGCGGGCACGCGATCATCCTGGCACCGCGGGGCGCCAGGGAGCCGTGGATCGCTCTACGGCCGCTAGGGTCGGAGCAACCCGACAGCAGGCGTCGGGGGCGCGAGGAGCATGTCATGCCGCGGGCGCGGAGCGGAGCCGCCACGATCGAGGACGTCGCGAGGCTCGCCGGGGTGTCGCGAGCCGCGGTGTCGAAGGTGCTCCGCAACGCCTACGGGGTGAGCCCAGCGATGCGCGAGCGGGTCGGTGCCGCGATCCAGCAGCTGTCGTACCGCCCGCGGGTCGCCGCCCGCGCCATGCGCGGCTCGACATACACGATCGGGTTCGAGGTCCCGGACCTCAAGAACCAGTTCTTCTCGCGGGTGCTGAGCGGCGCGTCGGCCGCTCTGGCCGACACCGACTACCAGATGATCCTGGCGCCGGCCAACTTCAACCCCTTCGAGCCGCGCGCCGTCGAGGCTCTGCTCGACCATCAGGTCGACGGGCTCATCGCCATCGCCCCGCTCGTCGAGCCGGAGTGGCTCGACGATGTCGCCAGGCGCGTTCCCGTCGTGATGTTCGGCCGACACGATCGATCCGCTCTGTACGACAGCGTGGAGAGCGATGACGAGCTCGGGGCCCGCCGCGCGATGCAGCATCTCTTCGAGCTCGGGCACGAGTCGATCGTGCATCTCACGATCGCCGAGAGCGCGACCCGCCCGTACACGCCGCACGGCGTGCGCGTCCGCGTCTACGAGGAGGCGATGAACGAGAGCGGGCGAGGCGCACTGGCCGAGGTGCTGCGCGTCGACATCGCGCAGGAGCTCGCGCACGAGACAATGCTCGAACGACTGGCGCGCCGCCCGCTGCCCACAGCGATCTTCGCGGGTCACGACGAACTCGCACTCGGCGCGATGAGCGCCGCCGTCCAGTCGGGCGTGGAGCTCTCCGTCATCGGGTACGACGGCGTGGCGATTGCCGCACATCCCCTGGTGTCGTTGTCGACGATGGACCAGCACGGGGAAACCATGGGCGCCCGGGCGATCGAGCTCCTGCTGGAACGCATCAAGGGGAGGACGACCGCGGTGCACGAGGTCGTCGAGCCGACCCTGGAGCACCGGTCGTCGACGCGCGCGCGCTGAGGGGAGGCGCTCGGCGTAGCGCCTCCCCTCAGCGTCAGGCGCTCGCGCCGGCGAGCTCGACCGACGCGGAGTGCCGCCCGGCTCCGAGCTCGACGTCGTCCGCGCCCGGGAGCCGCAGGACCGCCGGGGCGCCCTCGGGCACCACGACGTCGACGGTGAAGGTGCCGCCATCCACGCGCCAGTCCACCGATACCGTGCCGTGCGGCGTGGCGAGCGACGCCGATGACGAGGTCAGGCCGCCGCCCGGCTGCGGCGCGACGAGGATCTTGGCGTAGCCGGGCTCCAGAGGTGCGATCCCGCCGACCGTGCGGTGCATCCAGTCGGCCACCGCGCCGAGGGCGTAGTGGTTGAACGACGTCATCTCGCCGGGGTTGATGGTGCCGTCGGGCAGCATCGAGTCCCAGCGCTCCCAGACCGTGGTGGCCCCCATCGTGACCGAGTACAGCCACGACGGGTTCTGCTGCTCCAGGAGGAGGCGGTAGGCGACGTCCACATGCCCGGTGAGCGTGAGCGCGTCGGTGATGAAGGGCGTTCCCGCGAAGCCGGTGGAGATCCGGAAGCCGGCGAGTTCGGCGAGCTCGGCGAGCCGGTCGCCGGCCCGTGCCCGATCAGCGTCGGAGAGCATGTCGAACGCGATCGCGAGCGCGTACACGGTGGTGCAGTCGCTCTTCACGACGCCGTCTGTGACGTAGTGCTCGGTGAACGCATCGCGCATGCGCTCGGCCAGGGCCGAGAACTCCGCGTGCTCCGCGGTCCGGTCGAGCACGGCGGCCGCCTCCGCTGCGATGCGGGCCGAGCGGTAGCCGCACGCCTGCGCGACGACGCTGGGGTCGGCCTTGGCCTTGTCCGGCGCCTCCGGCGGGGCGTCGGGGTCGAGCCAGTCGGCGAACTGGTACCCGGTGTCCCAGAGACCGGTCGGCGACAGCACCGAGGCGATCTTGCGGACGTGCGCCGACATCAGGCCGAAGTTCTGCTCCAGCAGCTTCGTACTCCCGTAGGCCTGGTAGAGGGCCCACGGAACCCACACCCCCGCGTCGCCCCACAGAGCCGTCGGGGTGGTGCCGTCCCCGTGCGAACCGTTCGGCATGCCGAACAGCGTGATGGCGTCGGGCACCACGAAGGGCACGACGCCGTCCCGGTGCTGCTGCTCGAGATCCGCGTCCCGCAGCCAGTCGGCGAGGAAGTCCTCCACGTCGAACAGGTAGGCGGCCGTCGGGGCGAATGCCGCGATGTCGCCCGTCCAGCCGAGGCGCTCGTCGCGCTGCGGGCAGTCGGTCGGCACGTCGACGAAGTTGCCGCGCATCCCCCAGACGACGTTGCGGTGGAACTGGTTCAGCAGCGGATCGGAGCTCTCGAAGGTGCCGATCCGCTCGAGCTCGGAGCCGATGACCACGGCGGTCAGGTGCTCGGGCCGGAGCTCGCCCGGCCAGCCCTCGACCTCTGCGAATCGGAACCCGTGGAAGGTGAAGGTGGGCTCGAAGACGTCCTCGCCGCCGCTCAGCACGTAGCGATCGGTGGCCTTCGCGGAGCGCAGCGGCCGGGTCCCGAGCTCCTCGTGCTCGAGGACCTCGGCGTGCCGCACGACGATCTCCGTGCCCGCCGGGCCTTGCACGCGCACCCGGATCCAGCCGACGAGGTTCTGCCCGAAGTCGATGAGCGTCCTGCCGCTCGGCGAGGTCCAGATCCGCTGGACGGGGAGCTCCTCGCGCGGCGAGACGCGCGGCCCGATGTACTCGGTGAGGGTCTCGAGGTCGTGCTCGACGACGCGCGCCGCCGACCAGCCCTCGCCCGCGAACCCGGGCCGCAGCCAGGCGTCGTCCCGGCGTCGCGCATCGATCGTCTCGCCGTCGTAGAGGTCGTTCGCCAGGACCCCGCTCGGGCCCGCGCTCCAGGAGTCGTCGGTTGCCACCACCTGCGTGGCGCCGTCCTCGAACGTGATCGTGAGTTCCGCGAATCCCGCGACGGTGTCGCCGTAGAGGTGCGACTTGCCCGACCAGCCGAGGCGGCCGTGGTACCAGCCGTTGCCGAGCGCGAGGCCGAGGACGTTGATCTCGGCGAGGCGGTCCGTCACGTCGTGGCGCGCGACGCGCAGGCGCCACTGGTACGAGCTCCACCCCGGGGTGAGGAGGGCGTCCGAGACCGGCGCGCCGTTCAGCTGCGGCTCCACCACCCCAAGCGCCGTGACGGCGAGCTCCGCCGAGCGGACGGCGCCGTGTCCGGTCTCGAGGGCGAACTCGCGACGCAGCAGCGGTGCCGAGTCGAGGTCCTGTGCGGGGGCGATGAAGCGGGCGTGCCAGGTCATGGCGTCCTTCCGGATGGTGGAGCGGTGGTGATGGTCGTGGAAGCGGAGCCGGAGCTCAGCCCTTGATTGCGCCGGACGTCATGCCGGCGACGATCTGGCGGTTGAAGAAGATGTAGAGGATCAGCGGCGGGATCGTGATCAGCAGGACGTCCATGAACAGCAGGTTGAACTGGCTGAGGGTCTGGCTCTGGAAGTTGTAGAGGGTCAGCTGCACCGTCGCGAGGTCGCTTCCGGGCAGGAAGTACAGCGGGTTCTGGAAGTCGTTGAACACCGCCACCGACTGCACGACGATGACCGTCACGATGACCGGCCGCAGCAGCGGCAGGACGACCTGGAAGAACAACCGGATCGGGCCGGCGCCGTCGATGACGGCCGCCTCGTCCAGCTCCCGCGGGATCGTCGCGACGAACGCGCGGAACAGCAGGATCGAGAACGAGAGCCCGAAGGTGGCCTCGATGACCACGCCGGAGAACAGGGTCTTGAAGATCCCGAGCCCCTGGAGCAGCCAGATGGTCGGCACGACGGCCGGCGGCACGATGAGCCCCGCGAGCACGAAGAAGTTGATGACCGGGTTCCATCGCGTCTTCTTGCGCTGCAGGACGTAGCCGACCATCGCCGAGAAGACCACCATCACGGCGACGCTGAACACGGTCAGGACGATGCTGTTGACGAACGCCGTGATGACGATCCCGTCGTTCGCCTGCAGCACCTGCACGAGGTTGTCGAAGAAGACCCACTTGGTCGGCAGCGCGAAGTTCAGGTTCGACGCCTCCGCGGGCGTCTTTGCCGCCTGGAGAACCACGAACGCGAACGGCACCAGGAAGACGACGATCGACACCAGGATCGCGACGATCCCGACCACCCAGCGACGGACCTGCAGGCGGCGGCTCACAGCTCCACCTCCCGCCGGTTGATGAACCACGAGACCGGCACCATGATCGCCGTCACGACGAGGAAGAGGATGACGTTGCCCGCGGTCGACAGGCCGTAGAGGCCGAACTGGTACTCCTTGTAGATCACCGAGGCGATCACGTCGCTCGCGAAGCCGGGGCCACCCCCCGTCGTCGCCCAGATGACGTCGAACGAGCGCAGGCCGCCGATGAGCGACAGGATGACGACCGTACCCATCGCGGGCCGCGAGAGAGGCAGCGTGATCGAGCGGAAGATCCGCCAGCTCGAGGCGCCGTCCATCCGAGCCGCCTCGTAGTACTCCTGCGGGATCGCGACGATGCCCGCCATGAAGATGAGCGTCGCGATGCCGACGCCCTTCCAGACGTCGACGCCGGCGATCGTGCCGAGCGCCATGTTCGGGTCGGTGAACCATCCCGGCTTGGGCAGCCCGACCGCACCGAGCACGGCGTTGACCATGCCGTGGAACGGGTCGAGCAGGTTCTTGAAGATGAAGCCGACGCCGATCGTCGACACCAGCACGGGGAAGAACACGACCGCGCGCAGGTAGCCGCGCCCGAGCACCGGGGAGGTCAGGAGCACCGCCAGCGCGAGGCCGAGGACGACCTTGATCGCCGAGGTGGCGAACCCGTACTCGAAGGTGTGGATGAAACCGTTGACGAGCTGCGGGTCCTGGAAGAACTGCACGAAGTTGTCGAACCCGATGAAGGTCGAGTCGAACAGCGACCAGCGCGTGAAGGCGAAGTAGAAGGACGCGAACGTCGGGACCGCGAAGAACACGATGTAGAGCGCGATCGCGGGGATGTAGAACCACGAGGGATAGACGCTGCGCCGGGCGCGGCGCGTGCCTCCTCGTCGGGCGGGTCCGGCCGGAAGGCTCTGGACCGGCACAGCGGTCGTTGTGGTCACCAGATGCTCCTCACCGAGCGGGGGACGCGGGGGCCGGTCGGTGAGAACCGGCCCCCGCGCGTTCCGACGAGCCGATTACCAGCCCTTGATGCCCAGCTGCTGGGCCTGCTTGGTCACGTCCTGGTCGTAGAGCTCGGCGCCCTGGGCGGCCGTGTTCTGACCGGTCGCCACCGCGATGAGGATCTTCTCCAGGTTCGGTCCCTTGATGGGCGAGAGAAACTCGAGCGCGAGGCCCGTGTCGCCGTCGTCCTGGTACTTCTGCTCGTCCTTGACGAGGGTCGGGACGTCGGACGGCAGCGTGCACGCGCTCGTCGCGAACGGGCCCGTCGGCAGCTGAGCCTCGACCTGGATCTGGCAGCCCTGCTTGGTCGACGCGAACGCGACGAACTTCTTGGCGGCCGCGAGCTTGTCGCCGGTGGTCGACTTCGGGATATAGAGGGCGTTCGGCTCCCACACGGTCATGTGCGGCGCGGTGCCGTCGCTGGTCGGCAGCGCGAAGTAGCCGATGTCGTTGATCTTGTCCGGGTCGGACTGCTGCACGTTCGGCAGCACGCTGGTGATCATCGGGTACTGCGCCGCGGTGCCCTCGGCGAGCTCCTTCAGGCCGTTCACGTTGGTGAGCGACGCGTAGTCCTTGTTGACCAGGTCCTTCTGGAACACCTCGGCCGTGTGCTGGAACCCGAGGAGCCCCGGCTGCTTGGAGTACTTCGCGTCCGACTTGTTCGCCGTGTAGTCCTTCGCCCAGTTCTTGTCCGTCGCCGTGATATTCGCGAAGTCCGCCAGCACAAACAGCTGACTCGTCCACGTGTCGCCGAAGGTCTGCAGCACCGGCGTGATCCCGGCGGCCTTGATCTTCTCGCTGTTGGAGATGAACTCGTCCCACGTCTTCGGAACGCTGAGGCCCAGCTGCTCATAGACCTTGGTGTTGTACATGACTCCGCCGGAGAACGACGTCCCGAACGGTGCGCCGTAGAACGCCCCCTTCACGGTGCCGGCGACGCTCGCCTTGAAGTCGCTCGTCACGTCCTTCGCCCACGACTCCTGCGAAAGGTCGACGAGTCGCTGGTCCGGGTGGTCGCCCTGGATCTGCGAACCCGAGTTGTAGAGGAAGACGTCCTCCATGTCGCCGGTCGCCAGCTTCGTCTTGATGATGTTGTCGCCGTCGGCGCCGGCCGGGCGCTGCTGGATCTTGACGGTGATGTCGGGGTTGGCCTTCTCGAAGGCGGCCACGTACTTCTTCGCCGTCGCCTGGGTGGCGGGCGCGTTGTCGGCCAGGAACTGGATCGTCACCTTGCCCCCGCTGCTGCCGCCACCGGAGCAGCCGGTCAGCGCCAGGGCGACGGTCGCGATCGCCGCTCCGGCGACGGCCCACTGCCTCATGAAACGTCGTTGCTTCAAGGGTCTTACCTCTCTGTAAGGGACGGCGTCTTCCGCCACGGTGAAGGGTCGAGGACCGAATCGTGCGATTCATGTAGATCAGTCCACACGCCCACCGTACATGGCGGATTAGAACGTTTCAATAGGAGGATCCCGACGCGTCGGCCGAGGGGTTCGCCTATCCGGCGGTCGACGCGCGCATCACGAGTTCCGGCTGGAAGACCACCTGCCGGGCCGGAGAGTCCGGCGCCTCCTCCTGGTCGAGCAGGATCCGCACGGCCGTCTGCCCGATGAGCGCGGCGGGCTGGCGCACCGACGACAGCGGCACCATCGCCGCGGCGGCGAAGTCGATGTCGTCGTAGCCGATGAGCGCGATGTCGTCGGGCACGCGGGCGGAGCCCTCCATGACGAGAGCCTGCAGGAGGCCCGTCGCCACCAGGTCGTTCGCGGCGAAGATCGCGTCGGGGCGCGCCCCCGCGAGCAGCTCGAGCCCGACGCGGCGACCCTCGAGCACCGTGAGCGCGCCGGTCGGCACGACGTCGAGCGTCGCACCCGGCGCGGCGTCGACGGCCGCGCGCGCCCCCGCAAGGCGATCGGCGACCTGGCGGATCCCCACCGGCCCGCCGACGAACGCGATCCGCCGCCGACCGATCGCCAGCAGGTGCTCGACCGCGAGACGGCCGCCCGCGACGTCGTCGACCGACACCGAGCCGAAGCGCGGATCGTCGCTCGCCCGGTCGACGAGCACCGCGCCGATGCCCCGCTCGTGCAGTCGTCGCAGCCGTGCGTCGACGTCGCCGTAGGGCGAGATGAGCACGCCACGCACGCGCTGCTCCTCGAACAGGTCGAGGTAGGAGGCCTCGCGCCCCGGGTGCTCGTCGCTGTTGCCGAGGATGACCGCCATCCCATGGTGCGCGGCCTCCTCCTCCGCGCCGCGCGCGACGTCCGTGAAGAACGGGTTGCGCACGTCGAGGACGACCAGCCCGATCGTGGTGGAGCGGCCCGCTCGCAGGACCCGCGCGGCGTCGTTGCGGACGTACCCGAGCTCGGCGATCGCGGCGCGGATGCGGTCCTGCGCCTCCGGCGACACCCGCTCCGGGTGGTTGAGCGCGTTCGACACCGTCCCGACCGACACGCGGGCGCGCTGGGCGACCTCGCGGATGCCGACGGCCGTCATGCGCTTCACCGTAGCGGGCGGCACGGCGGTCTACCGTGAGCGCGTGCGCAGCTCCCTCGACCTCTCCCTGCCCGCCGTCCTCGGCACCGCCTGGTTCACCGCGGGCGCGCCGGGCGCGGTCGACGCCTCGATCGCGACCTACCTGGAGGCGGGCGGCCGCGTGCTCGACTCGGCCCGCATCTACGGCGACAGCGAGGCCGTCATCGGCGGATGGCTGCGCGCGCACGGTGAGGTTCCGGGGCTGCAGCTGCTCACGAAGGGCGGGCACCCC
The DNA here is from genome assembly GCF_051954455.1 of Pseudolysinimonas sp. Lineage (GTDB taxonomy): Bacteria > Actinomycetota > Actinomycetes > Actinomycetales > Microbacteriaceae > Pseudolysinimonas. The sequence goes on from NZ_JBQCHS010000033.1 coordinate 39,157, forward strand.
GATCCCGCGGACTGGCTGCCGAGGCTCGACCGCGGCGCGCTGCTCCATGATGCGCGCACGAGCGTCGCGAAGCTGGGCCGGCCGGCCGACGCCTACCTGCTGCACCGCGACGACGTCGGGCGCCCGGTCGCGGACGTCGCCGACACCCTCCGCACCCTGGTCGACGAGGGGCTGACCTCCGCGGTCGGCGTCTCCAACTGGTCGCTCGATCGCACGCGGGAGCTGCGCGCCGCCCTGCAGGATCGGGGGCTCGACCTCGTCGCGGTCAGCGACTACGCGGGCCTCGCACGCCCCCTGTCCGAGCCGGACTTCGCGGGCGAGGAGAGCCTCGACGCGCCGACCCTGGGCTGGCTGGAGGAGACCGGGATCCCGAATCTGTCGTGGAGCTCGCAGTCCGGAGGGTGGTTCGCCGGCGTCCACCCGAGGGGCCAGTTCGCCGGCGCCGAGAACGTGCGCCGCCGCGCGGTGCTCGAGCAGGTCGCCGAGGTCGCCGGCCGCCGGCCCGAGTCGGTGCTCGCCCGGTGGACGGCGACCATCAGCCCGGTCGTCGTGCCGATCGTGGCGAGCCGCTCGCCCGAGCGCCTCGCCCGGACCCTCGCGGATCTGCGGGACCCGGCGCTGGACCCCGCCGTCGCGAATCTCGTCGCGGTGCTCGACCCGCAGGGCGTCGCGGGCCGTGCACTCCTGGAGCCCGGCGCGGTCTGGTGACCTTCGGATGTCGCGTCGGCGCCGAGAATGCTCTAGGGTTAAAACGTTTCAATCCCCGATGAAAGAGCCGTCATGGTCGACCTCGCCGCCATCTCCTCCCGCCTCGCCGAGCAGGCGATCGAACTCCCCTCCTGGGCGTTCGGCAACTCGGGCACCCGCTTCAAGGTCTTCGCACAGCCGGGCGTGCCCCGCGATCCCTACGAGAAGATCGCCGACGCGGCGCAGGTCCACCGGCACACCGGCCTCGCGCCGACCGTCGCGCTGCACATCCCGTGGGACAAGGTCGACTCCTACGCCGACCTCGCGAAGCGCGCCGAGGACCACGGCGTCGCGCTCGGCACGATCAACTCGAACACGTTCCAGGACGACGACTACAAGCTCGGCTCGGTCACCCACCGCGACGACCGGATCCGCCGGAAGGCGATCGACCACCACTTCGAGTGCATCGACATCATGAACGAGACCGGGTCGCGCGACCTCAAGATCTGGCTCGCCGACGGCACCAACTACCCGGGTCAGGACGACATGCGCGGCCGCCAGGACCGCCTGGCCGACTCGCTCGCCAAGATCTACGAGCGCATCGGCGACAACCAGCGCCTCGTGCTCGAGTACAAGATCTTCGAGCCGTCGTTCTACCACACGGACGTCCCGGACTGGGGCACCAGCTATGCGCAGGTGAGCGCCCTCGGCGACCGCGCCGTCGTCTGCCTCGACACCGGCCACCACGCGCCGAGCACGAACATCGAGTTCATCGTGATGCAGCTGCTCCGGCTCGGGAAGCTCGGCTCGTTCGACTTCAACTCCCGGTTCTACGCCGACGACGACCTCATCGTGGGCGCGGCCGACCCGTTCCAGCTGTTCCGGATCCTCGTCGAGGTCATCCGCGGGGGCGGGTACGGCGGCGATGGCGACACCGCCTTCATGCTCGACCAGTGCCACAACATCGAGGACAAGATCCCCGGTCAGATCCGCAGCGTGCTCAACGTGCAGGAGATGACGGCGCGGGCGCTCCTCGTCGACACGGCCGCGCTCGACGCGGCGCAGCGGGCGGGCGACGTGCTGACCGCCAACGGCCTCTTCATGGACGCGTTCTATACGGACGTGCGCCCGGCTCTCGCCGAGTGGCGCGCGTCGCGGGGCCTGCCGGAGGACCCGATGCGGGCCTATGCGGAGTCGGGCTACGCCGCGACGATCGTGGCCGACCGCGTGGGCGGGGCCCAGGCGGGCTGGGGGGCCTGACCCCGTGGTTCAGCGGGTCTGCTTCCAGCTCCGGGTGAAGCCGGACCGGATCGCGGAGTACGTCGAGCGCCACCGCGCCGTGGAGCCGGGGATGCTCGCCGCGATCCGCGACGCCGGACGCCGCGACTACTCGCTCTTCCTCCGCGACGACGGCCTGCTCGTCGGCTACTACGAGACCGACGACGACGCGGCCTCGGCCGCCGCGCTCGCCGCCGACCCGCGGACCGCCGCGTGGGAGGCCGCCTCGGCGGAGCTGTTCGACTCCCTCCCCGGCGCCCGCCCCGACCAGGGCGCCCCCACCCTCCGCGAGGTGTTCCACCTCGAGGACCAGCTCGACCGATTGGACCTCTCCCGATGACCACCGTCTCCGAACTGATCGCCCGCAGCAACCGGCTGGGCTCCGATCCGGTGAACACCAACTACGCGGGCGGCAACACCTCCGCGAAGGGCACCGACGCGGATCCCGTGACGGGCGAGGACGTCGAGCTGCTGTGGGTCAAGGGCTCGGGCGGCGACCTCGGCACGCTCACCGAGACGGGGCTCGCGGTGCTGCGGCTCGACCGGGTGCGTGCCCTGCGGAACGTCTACCGCGGCGTCGAGCACGAGGACGAGATGGTCGCGGCGCTGGAGCACTGCGCGTTCGGGCCGGGCGGGGCGGCGCCGTCGATCGACACGTTCATGCACGGGCTGGTGGATGCGCAGAGCGTGGATCACCTGCACCCGGATTCCGGCATCGCGTTCGCGACGGCGGCCGACGGCGAGGAGCTCACCCGCGCGGCGTTCGGCGACGCGGTCGTGTGGGTGCCGTGGCGGCGCCCCGGGATCCAGCTCGGCATCGACATCGCCGAGCTGAAGGAGCGGCACCCGGAGGCGATCGGCGCGATCCTCGGTGGGCACGGGATCACCGCCTGGGGCGACACCTCCGACGAGGCGGAGGCGAACTCCCTTCGGATCATCCGCACGGCGCAGGAGTACCTCGACGCGCACGGGAGGCCCGAGCCGTTCGGCGCGCGGGTCGCGGCGAACGCGGCGCTGCCGCCGGCGGAGCGCCGGGCGAAGGCGGCGCGTCTGGCCGCCACCATCCGGGGGATCGCGTCGCACGACCGGCCGATGGTGGGGCACTTCACCGACAGCGACGTGGTCCTCGACTTCCTCGCCTCGGAGAAGGCGCCCGCCCTCGCGGAGCTCGGCACGAGCTGCCCCGACCACTTCCTCCGCACGAAGGTCAAGCCGATGCTGCTCGACCTGCCCGCGGACGCCTCCGTCGAGGACTCGATCGCGCGGCTGACGGAGCTGCACGAGGAGTATCGCGCCGACTACACGGCGTACTACGAGCGCAACAAGGTCGCCGACTCCCCCGCCATGCGCGGCGCCGACCCGCTCATCGTGCTCGTGCCGGGCGTCGGCATGTTCAGCTACGGCGCGAACAAGCAGACCGCCCGCGTGGCCGGCGAGTTCTACATCAACGCGATCAACGTGATGAGCGGCGCCGAGTCCGTCTCGACCTACCGGCCGATCGACGAGGCCGAGAAGTTCCGGATCGAGTACTGGGCGCTCGAGGAGGCGAAACTCCAGCGGATGCCGAAGCCGAAGTCCCACGCCACCCGCATCGCGCTCGTCACGGGTGCCGCGTCCGGCATCGGCAAGGCGATCGCGACCCGGCTCGCCTCCGACGGCGCGTGCGTGATCATCGCCGACCTCGACCTCGAGAAGGCACGGGCCGCGGCCGCCGAGATCGGGAGCACCGACGTGGCGGTCGGCCTGGCGGTGAACGTCACCGACGCCGCCGCGATCGACGCGATGGTGCAGGAGGCGGTGCTCGCGTTCGGCGGACTCGACATCGTCGTCAACAACGCGGGGGTCTCGCTCTCGAAGCCGCTGCTGGAGACCACCGAGCAGGACTGGGACTTCCAGCACGAGATCATGGCCAAGGGCTCGTTCCTGGTCAGCAAGGCGACCGCGCCGATCCTCATCGAGCAGGGCATGGGCGGCGACGTCGTCTACATCGCCTCGAAGAACTCGGTGTTCGCCGGGCCGAACAACATCGCCTACTCCGCGACGAAGGCCGACCAGGCGCACCAGGTGCGCCTTCTCGCCGTCGAGCTCGGCGAGCACGGCGTCAAGGTCAACGGCATCAACCCCGACGGGGTCGTCAAGGGCTCCGGCATCTTCGCGTCCGGGTGGGGCGCGAACCGCGCGAAGACCTACGGCATCCACGAGGAGGACCTGGGGAAGTTCTACGCCCAGCGCACGATCCTGAAGCGCGAGGTGCTGCCCGAGAACGTCGCGAACGCGGTGTCGGTGCTCACAGGGCCCGACCTCTCGCACACGACCGGGCTGCACATCCCGGTGGACGCGGGCGTCGCCGCCGCCTTCCTCCGATGAGCGGGGGCGTGGTCGCGGCGGTCGACCTCGGGGCGACGAGCGGTCGCGTCGTGCTCGGCCGCGTCGGCGGCGGGGAGCTGCGGCTCACCGAGGTCGCGCGCTTCGCGAACCAGCCGGTCCGCACCCTCGACGGTCTGCACTGGAGCGTCCTCGAGCTCTATCGCGACGTCGTCGAGGGGCTCGCGGAGGCGGTGCGGCGGGAGTCGGCGCTCGCGAGCATCGGCATCGACTCCTGGGCGGTCGACTACGGCCTGCTGCGGGAGGGCCGGCTGCTCGGCGACCCCTACGCCTACCGCGACGAGCGGAACGCCGCCGCGGTCGAGGTGGTGCACGAGCTCGTCGGCCCCGAGGAGCTCTACCGCCGCAACGGCCTGCAGCACCTGCCGTTCACCACGCTGTTCCAGCTCACCGCCGACCGGACCGCGGGCGTGCTCGACCTCGCCGACTCCTTTCTGCTCCTCCCCGACCTCCTCGCGTACTGGCTCACCGGCCGGAGCGTCGCCGAGCGCACGAACGCCTCGACGACCGGGCTCGTCGGCGTCGAGAGCGGCGAGTGGGACTTCTCGCTCGTCGAGCGGCTCGGCCTGCCGCCGCAGATCCTCCGCCCCCTCGTCGACGCCGGCACCGACCTCGGCGGGCTCGCGCCGACCGCCGTGCGCGGCGTCGGGGCGACCCGCGCACGGGTGACCACGGTCGGATCGCACGACACCGCGTCGGCGGTCGTCGCGATCCCGGCCACCCGCTCCGACGTCGCCTACATCTCCAGCGGCACCTGGTCGCTCGTCGGCGTGGAGCTCGAGCGGCCCGTGCTGTCGGAGGCCTCGCGCGCGGCCGGCTTCACCAACGAGCGCGGGGTCGACGGACGGGTGCGCTACCTGCACAACGTCATGGGCCTGTGGCTGCTGAGCGAGTGCATCCGCGACTGGGAGCGCGCAGGCGAGACCGTCTCGCTGGCCGCCCTGCTGGAGCAGGCGGACGCGGTCGCGGGCGAGGTGCCGGTCTTCGACGCCGACGACGAGGCGTTCCTCGCCCCCGGCGACATGCCGGCCCGGATCGCGGCCTGGCTCAGCGCGCACGACCGGCCGGTGCCGGCATCCCGCCCGGAGCTCGTGCGCTCGATCCTGCAGAGCCTCGCGAACGCGTACGCCGCCGCGGTGCGCTCGGCGGCGGAGCTGAGCGGCGTCGATGTGCGAGCCGTGCACATCGTCGGCGGCGGATCGCAGAACGCACTCCTCTGCCGGCTGACGGCCGATGCGACCGGGCTGCCCGTGCTCGCCGGGCCGGTGGAGGCGACCGCGATCGGCAACGTGCTCGTGCAGGCGCGCGCGCTCGGCTGGGTGTCGGGCGACCTGGAGGCGCTGCGGGCGCTCGTGGTGCGCGCGTTCCCCGTGCACGAGTACCCGCCCACCGCACGGACCCCGTGACCGCGCCCCGCCTCGGTCGTCGACGCGCCGGCACCCTCACCGCGTACGTGATCGGCGGGATGCTCGCCTCCACCTGGGGGCCGCGGCTGCCCGACCTCACGCGCGAGCTGCACGTGACGACGGGCGAGATCGGCGCCGTGCTCGCGGTCGCCAACCTGGGTCTGCTCGCGGGGCTCGTGGTCGCGTCGCCGGCGGCGCGGATCCTCGGGGCCCGCCGCGCGGTCGCGGTCGCGCTGGCCGTCATCGCGCTGTGCCTCGGCGCCGCGGCGCTGGTCGTGGCGGCGGGCGCCGTGCTCCCGTTCGCGGTCGTGCTCACGGTGCTCGGTTTCGCGGTCGGCGCGCTCGACGTGCTCATCAACGCGGAGGGCGCGGCGATCGAGCACGACACCGGGCGCAGCTTCCTCCCGCTGCTGCACGCGCTGTGGCTCGGCGGCGCCGCAGCGGGCGCGGCGGTCGGCGCGGCGTGCGCGGGCCTCGGCATCTCGGCGGCGATGCAGGCGGCGGGACTCGCGGTGTTCGTCGTGATCCTCGGCGTCGGCATCGTCGTCTCGCTGCCGCGGGCGATCCCCGTACCCGACGAGGCGATCGGCGGCGGCATCGGGGGGCGCGGCCGCGCGCGGGTCTGGACCGACCCGCGGCTCATCGCGCTCGGAGCCCTCATCTTCGGGGTCGAGCTCGCGGAGGGCTCGGCGCGCACCTGGATCCCGCTGGCCGTCGAGAGCGGGCTGCACCGGTCCGACGCGGTCGCCGCCCTCTTCGTCACCGTCTTCTCGATCACGACGGCGGGGTTCCGCGCCGTCAGCGGCCCCGTCGTCGACCGGATCGGGCGGATCGTCGTCGTGCGCGTCACGATCGCCGTGGGCGCCGTCGGGGTCGCGCTCTTCATCCTCGGCGGGTCGTTCCTGCCCGTCCTCATCGGCACCCTGCTCTGGGCGGTGGGCAACTCCGTCGCCGGTCCGCTCGCGATGTCGGCCGCGGCGGAGGGCGGCGCCGGCGCCGCGGCGCGCATCGGCGTCGTGTCGACGATCGGTTTCGCCGCCGGCCTCGCCGGGCCGCCGGTGATCGGGCTGCTCGCCCAGGACGCGGGGATCATCCCGGCGCTGTGGCTGCTCGTCGTGGCCTTCGCGGGGGCGTTCGCGGTCTCGGGGGCGCTCCGGCCCCGCGATGTGCCGCGACCGACCTAGCCCGGCGAGCTGCGACTCGCTCGCCCTACAGGGATTGTTCGACAATCTGGTAGGTTGACGGGCAATGTTGCAGCTGCCCTCCTCCGTGCTCCCCGGCACGATCGCCGACGCCCTCCGCGCCGACGTGATCGACGCCGTGCTCGCTCCCGGCGAGACGGTGACGGAGGCGGCGGTCGCCGTGCGCTTCGGCGTCGCGCGCTCGACGGCGCGGCTCGCGATCGAGAAGCTCGTGGCCGACGGGTTGCTCCGCCGCGAGGCGCACCGCGCCGCGCGCGTGCCCGAGCTCACCCGCGACGACGTCGAGGACCTCTACGCGACCCGGGCCGTCATCGAGGGGGCGGCGATGCGCCGGCTTGCCGAGGACGGCGCCGTCCCCGCCGACGCGCTCGCGGCGCACCGCGGCATCCGCGCGGCCGCGAAGGACGGCGGCCCGTTCGCCGCGCTCGACATCGCGTTCCACCGCGCGCTCGTCGCCGGCCAGCGCTCGCCGCGGCTGGCGCGCACCCACGAGCAGCTCATGGGCGAGGTCGAGCTCGGCATCGGCCAGGTGCAGGCCCACGCCCTCATGTCGGCGACCACGATCGCCGAGCAGCACGAGTACATCCTGGCCGCCGTCATCGGCGGCGACGGCGAGCGCGCCGAGCGCCTCGCCCGCGAGCACGTCGCCGCCGCGCGCGACGCCCTGCTCGCGCACTTCGACTCCCGCACCCCGACCGAGGAAGGCTGATCATGGTCGAACGCCACGTCCCGCGCCCCGCCGAGATCTTCGAGCTCATGCAGTTCAAGAAGCCCGAGTTCGACGGGCGGAAGCGCCGTCTTTCCGCCGCGCTGACGATCGAGGACCTCCGCACGATCGCGAAGCGCCGCACGCCGAAGGCCGCCTTCGACTACACGGACGGCTCCGCCGAGGACGAGATCTCGCTCGCGCGGGCCCGGCAGGCGTTCCGCGACATCGAGTTCACCCCCGGCATCCTCCGCGGGCTGAGCGACGACGTCGACACGAGCCGCGAGATCCTCGGCGGGCCCTCGGCGCTGCCGTTCGCGATCGCGCCAACCGGCTTCACGCGGCTCATGCAGACCGAGGGCGAGACGGCGGGAGCCGGGGCGGCCGGCGCCGCCGGGATCCCGTTCACGCTCTCCACCCTCGGGACCACCTCGATCGAGAAGGTCGCGGAGGCGAACCCGAGCGGGCGCAACTGGTTCCAGCTCTACGTGATGCGCCGGCGCGAGATCTCGTACGGGCTCGTCGAGCGCGCGGCGAAGGCCGGCTTCGACACCCTCCAGTTCACGGTCGACACCCCGGTCGCCGGGGCGCGCCTGCGCGACAAGCGCAACGGCTTCTCGATCCCGCCGCAGCTCACCGCCGGCACGATCATCAACGCGATCCCCCGTCCGTGGTGGTGGTGGGACTTCCTGACCACCCCGAAGCTCGAGTTCGCCTCGCTCTCGACCACCGGCGGCACCGTGGGCGAGCTCCTCGACGCGGCCATGGACCCGTCGATCTCGTTCGCCGACCTGGATGTCATCCGCGGGATGTGGCCGGGCAAGCTCGTCATCAAGGGCGTGCAGTCGCTCGAGGATGCGAAGAGGCTCGCCGACCTCGGCGTCGACGGCATCATCCTGTCGAACCACGGCGGGCGGCAGCTCGACCGGGCGCCGATCCCCTTCCGGCTGCTGCCGCATGTCGTGCGCGAGGTCGGCTCCGACGTCGAGATCGGGGTCGACACCGGGATCATGTCGGGAGCGGACATCGTGGCCGCGATCGCGCTCGGCGCGCGCTTCACGATGATCGGCCGCGCCTACCTGTACGGCCTCATGGCCGGCGGGCGGGCGGGCGTCGACCGGACCATCGAGATCCTCGCCGACCAGCTGCGCCGCACCATGAAGCTGCTCGGTGCCGGATCCCTCGACGAGCTGGACCCGGGCATGGTGACGCAGCTGCAGAGCCTGACGCCGATCGCGCTGCCGGAGGTCGCGACCCGCACGGTCGTGGCCGCGCCGGCCCGCCGTGCCGCGGCCGCGCCGTCGAAGAAGACCCCGGCGAAGGCGCCCGCGACTACTCGTCGCTGACGCGCGCCTCCGCGGCGAGCCACGCGCCCGCGATGAGTGTCGCCCCGAGCTCGGTCGGGTGCACGCCGTCCTCGGCGAGCGCCTTCTCGCCGTACTGGGCGGCGGCGTCGCGCATGACGTCGGCCAGGGGCACGAGCACCGCGCCGAACTCGTCCGCGAGCCGCCGCACCACGGCACGCTTCGCGTCCAGATCCTCCTCGCCCCAGCGGCGCTGCGCCGAGGTGACGGGCGCGACGAACGGCTCGACCAGGATCAGCCGCGGCGCGACCGTGTCGTGCGCCCGCCGCAGGATGAACCGGTAGTCCTCCTCGAACGCCTCGGCGGTCGTCGGGTCGTCGCGGTCGTAGCGGCGCCAGGTGTCGTTGATGCCGACGTAGACGGTGAGGATCTCGGGGTCGCGATCGAGGGCGTCCGCCGTCCACCGCGCACGCAGGTCGCGCACCCGGTCGCCCCCGATGCCGGTGTTGACGACCTCGCGGTCGTCGCCCTGCTGCGCGAGCTGCGCGGCCGCCATGCGCACCCAGCCGTGGCCGAGGCCCTCGGGATCCTCCCGTCGGCCCGCGTCGGTGATGCTGTCGCCGATGAACACCAGGGCTCCCATGCGACCAGGATAGGAGCGTGGAGTTCTGCATCTTCGTCGAGCCTCAGCTCGGCCTCAGCTGGGAGCAGCTGCTGACCGCCGCGCGGGCGACCGAGCGTCTCGGCTTCGACGGCTTCTTCCGTTCCGACCACCTGACCTGGACCGACCGCACCCTCCGCGGCGCCGGCGTCACCACCGACGCCTGGACGACCCTCGCGGGCCTCGCCGTCGCGACGGAGCGGATCCGGCTCGGCACCCTGGTGTCGCCGGTCACGTTCCGCGAGCCGGGGGTGCTCGCGGTGCAGGTCGCGAACGTCGACGCCATGTCGAGCGGCCGGGCGGAGCTCGGCCTCGGCGCCGGCTGGAACGCGGTGGAGCACGAGGCGTACGGGATCCCGTACCCCGAGAAGCGCTTCGGCCGGCTCGCGGAGGCGCTCGAGATCGCCACCGGGCTCTGGGCGACCGAGCCGGGCGACGCGTTCTCGTTCGCCGGCGAGCACTACCGGCTCGACCGCGCGCCCGGGGCGCAGCGCCCCACCGGCCCGACCGGCATCCCGCTCATCGTCGGCGGCGTTGGGGCGCCGCGTGGCGCGGCTCTCGCGGCCCGCTTCGCGACGGAGTTCAACACCTGGGTCGCGGACGACGCGGAGCTGACGGCGCGGTTCGCGCGCGTCGACGCAGCGGCGACCGCGATCGGGCGCGATCCCGGCTCGCTCCGCCGCTCGTTCGCGGCGAACGTCACCATCGGCGCGACGGAGGCGGCGGCCGACGCGCGGGCGCGCGCCCAGGGCGTCGACCCCGCCGAGCAGCGGCGCACCGCGCTCCACGGCACCCCGGCGCAGATCGCCGACCGGATCGCGGAGCTGGCGTCGTTCCGCCCCGCCCGCATCTACCTCCAGCTGCTCGACCCCACCGAGCTCAGCCAGCTCGACCTCCTCGCCGAGGCGACGCTCGCGGCTGCATGAGCGCCGACGACCACGTCATCGTTCTGCCGGGCGGCGGCTACGCGCGGCACGCCCCGCACGAGGCGGAGCCGGTCGCCGCATGGCTCGAGGGGCTCGGCGTCGCGGCGAGCGTGTTCCGCTACCCGGTGTCGACGCGGCATCCCGGCCCGCTCGAGGCCGTCCGCGGCGCGGTGCGGGAGGCGCGGGCGAACGGGGCGCAGCGCGTCGCGCTCCTCGGTTTCTCAGCGGGCGGCCACGCGGCCGGGATGGCGGCCCTCGCACCCGGCGCCGCACCCGACGAACGCGTCGACGCCGCGATCCTCGCCTACCCCGTCGTCTCGATGACGCTGCCGACGCACGCCGGGTCGCGCCGCGAGCTGCTCGGCGAGGGCCCCACCGAGACCGAGCGGCGTGCGACGTCGCTCGAGCACCTGGTGACCGCCGACGCGCCGCCGTTCTTCGTCTGGCACACGGCGGAGGACGCCGCCGTCCGGGTCGAGCACGCCTACCTGCTGGCGCAGGCTCTGGCGGCCGTCGATGCGCCGCACGAGCTGCACGTGTTCTCGACGGGACCGCACGGTCTGGGCCTCGCAGCGGAGGCGTCGGGAGCGCGGATGTGGCCCGCGCTCTGCGCCGAGTGGCTGCGCCGGGCAGGATGGATCGCGTGAGCGAATGGGATGAGGCCGTCCTCAAGGAATTCCACGACAACGGCGGCACGACGCAGATATTCGGCAGGGACATGGTGGTCGTGCACACGATCGGGGCGCGCTCCGGCGAGGTGCGACCGGTGTCGGCCCGCGCGGTGCGCGACGGCGACGACTGGATCGTGACCGCGACCGCCGGGGGCGCGCCGCGGGATCCCGCCTGGGCGCACAACCTGCGCGCGAATCCCGGCGTCGACCTCGAGGTCGCGGCGCCGGTGGCGGGCATCGAGATCGTGCCGGTGCGCGCCGCCGAGGTCGCGGAACCGGAACGCACCGAGCTGTACGCGCGGTTCGTCGCCGTGCAGGAGTCGTTCGCGCACTACCAGGAGAAGACCGACCGGGTGTTCCCGGTCTTCCGCCTCGCGCGCCGCTAGACGCCGGGCTCGAGCGGGCCGAGGAGGCTCGTCGCCACGGTCGCGTGCACCGACTCCGTGTCGGACGGGTGGTAGATCCCGGCGAGCACGTCGCGCTGCAGGCGCGCCAGCTCGCCACCCGCGGCGTACCCGCTGCCCCCCGCGAGGCGCATCACCTGGTCGACGACGTACCGCGCGGTCTCGGTGGAGCGGTGCTTCGCCCCGGTGAGCCGTCGGAACCACCGCGCGCCGTGGTCCACGAGCCCGTCGACGTCGGCCGCGAGCCCCTCGAGGTCGGGGGCGAGGGCGTCGAGCGCGAGGGCGGCGTCGGCGACCCGCCAGCGCAGGTCCGGATCCTGGGCGTAGCTGCGCCCGGTGCGCATCGACGTGCGCCGCCGCACCGCCTCGACCCCGAGCTCGAGGGCGCGGTCGGCGATCCCGGCGTAGACGGAGCCGATCAGGAGCAGGAAGTCCGCGAAGATCCCGAAGACGAAGGGATCGGCGTTCGGGCCCACCGGCAGGAACCGGGTGACGCGGGAGGCCGGCACGACCGCGTGGTCGAGGACGGTCGTGCGGGACTGCGTCGCGCGCATGCCGAGCGTGTCCCAGTCGTCGAGGGTGGTCACGCCCGCGATCGGGGTCGACGGCGTCTCGCGGGTCAGGAACCCGTGCACGAGCCGCGGCCCGTCCGGCCCGTCCTCCTGCCGCCCGAACACGCCGAGCCGCGTCCACGCCGGGGCGAGGGAGGTGAAGATCTTGGTGCCGGTGAACGCGAAGCCGTCGTCGACGGCGTCGACGACGGTGCGCGAATCCCACAGCACGAGGTCGTTGCCCGGCTCGCTGTTGCCGAACGCGAACAGCTCGCCGGCCTCGGCATCCCGCAGCACCCAGTCCAGCGAGGCGTCGCCGCGCTCGTGCAGGACGCGGGCGACGCCGACCCACACGAGGTGCATGTTGATGCCGAGGGCCGTCGCCGGCGCGTGGGCGGCGAGGAGGCGCTGGTCGCGCGCCGTGTCGAGGAGGGGACGCGGGGCGAGGTATCCGGCCGCGCGGAGCTCCGCGAGGTCGTCGTCGAAGAACGCGTTGTCGCGGTCGTAGCCGGCGGCACGCGAGCGGATGCGGTCGAGCAGCGCGGCGTCGAGGACAGAGCCGGGCCGGGAGTCGGTGGTGGCCACGCGCCCAGGCTAGCCAGCCGGGATCGGCGCGCGCTGCGCCCGCGCGACGGCGACGGCGACCGAGGCGGCCGCGACGACCGCGATCGCGACGGCCGCGGCGACGATGCCGATCCGCGGCGCCGCGATCCCGGCCGCGAGGACGAGGACCGCCGCCGGCACCGCCGCGACCCCCGGGTAGCCGGGGCGGTCGAGCAGCGGCACGTGCAGGGCCCAGATGAGGACGACGCACACGGCGGCAGGGACCGCGAGCGAGAGCCCGACCACCAGCTCCTGCACCTCGCCGGGGTGGGCGCTCGCCTGCACGGCCGCGTCGAGGCCGCCTCCGACCGCGGCGAGCGCCGCGAACAGCAGGTAGTGGCCGTAACCCCAGACGAACGACCGCTCCCGCCGGCGGGCGAGCCCCTCGCCGGCGGGCTGCAGGAAGTACGCCCACCACAGCGCGACGAGCAGCACCAGGCTCGCGACCGACACCACGACGAGCTGCGCCGTCACCCCGTGCGCGCGGAGCGCGGTGCTGAGCCCGTTGATCGCGGCGAGCACGGTCTCGCCGAGGAGGATGAGCACGAAGAGCGCGTAGCGCTCCGCGATGTGGTGCGGATGCCAGGCCAGGCCGCCGCGCCGCTCGGCCCAGACAGGGGTCGCGACCTCGAGCACGGCGAGCGCCACGAAGCCGACGACGAATGCCGCGCCGGTCAGCGGCACGGCGAGCCGGAGGCACCAGAGGATCTGCACGACCAGCACGCCCACGGCGTAGCGCAGCGAGGTGGCCCGGCTCTGCGGATGCTCGGCCGCCGCCCGCAACCACAGCGCGATCTGCCCCACCCGGATGACGACGTAGCCGATCGTGACGACCAGGAAGTCGCCGCGCTCGAACGCCTGCGGCACGCCGGCCGCGATGACGAGCACGCCGGCCATCTGGAGCACCACCAGCAGGCGGTAGAGGACGTCGTCGGTGTCGTAGGCCGATGCGAACCAGGTGAAATTGATCCACGCCCACCAGATCGCGAAGAACACGAACAGGTACGGGACGACGAATCCGAGCACCTCCCCGTGCTCGATCGCGGTCACCAGCTGCGCGACGAGCGACCCGACGGCGACCACGAACACGAGGTCGTAGAGCGCCTCGAGCGGGCTCGACGCGCGGCCCGGTTCCGAGGTGTCGCGGGCCCGCATCCGGAGGTGGATGCCGGTGCCGCGCGTCGCCATGCCCGCGAGCCTAGCGACGGGCGGCTACCGCACGACGCTGAGCAGCAGGAGCGCGATGAGCCCGACGATCTGGCCGATGGCGAGGAACCCGCCGAGACCCGCGCCGGCGCCCGCGAGACCGCGACGAGCACCCGGCCGGGCGATCGCGATGAGGCCGAGCACCAGCGCCACGGCGCCCAGGACGAGCACCGGGAGGCCGGTGATCAGGCCCACCGCGGCCGCCGACGCCCCCGCGCGGAGCTGGAGCGCCAGCGCGATCGGCCCGCTCAGCGCCGCCAGGACCGCCGCCACGATCGCCACCGCGAGGGCGACGACCGCGAGCGCACCGCTCGCGCGCGCGGGCGACGGGGCGACCTCGGGGACGGGCGGCGGGACGACGCTCACCGGGTCACCATCAGACCGGCGACGATCGGGGTTCCAGCAAACGACACGATCCAGGAACCGACCTCGAAGAGGCCGACGGCGGCTCCGGCTCCCGCGAGACCGTGCGGACGACCGGGTCGGGTGAGGCCGACGATGCCGACGGCGGCGGCCGCGATCCCGAGAAGCAGGCCGACGACGCCGCTGACGGTGAAGACGGTCGAGAGCGCGGTGATCGTGAGATGCGCGTCGCGCGCGACCACAGGGGCCGCGTAGCTGACGACACGGGTGGCGATCCCGACGACCAGGATCGCCGCGGCGAGGAGGAACGCGGCCAGCCCGAACGCGTTGCCGACGCGGGCGGGCGGGGCGAGAGCGGGTGCGGTCGCGGTCATGCCCGGGAGCCTAGGGGGCCGCCCGGATCCCGGTGTGCGGCGTCCACTCGTCCTCCAGGATCGCGTAGACGCCGGTGTCGCCCCATCCGCCGGGGATGCGCTCGTCGTGGAAGTCGCGCACGTGGTGCGCCTCCTCGCGCATCCCGAGCCGTCGGCACACCCCGATCGAGGCGGCGTTGCGCGGGTCGAGCTCCGCGCGGACGCGGTGGAGGCCGATGACGCCGAACGCCAGGTCGAGCAGCGCCGTCGCCCCCTCGGTCGCGTAGCCGCGCCCCTGGACGTCGGGGTGCACGGTCCAGCCGATCTCGGCGCCGCGGTGCTCGACGCTCGCGAGCTTGAGGTAGAACCACCCGACCAGGCGGTTGTCGACCTCGATCGCCGGCTGGATCCAGTCGTCGTCCTTCTCCAGCCGCACGGCGGCGGCGTTGCGCTCGAGGCGCTCGGCCGAGTCCTCGCGGGTGCGCGGACCGTGGGTCAGGTAGATCGTCACGTCCTCGCGCTGGAACCGCATGATGTCGTCGAGGTCGCTCGAGTGCATCGGGCGGATGTGCAGGCGCTCCGTGTCGAACGGCACGAACTCCCAGGGCAGGTTCACGCCTCCGAACGTAGCTCCTGCAGCACCTCCGCCAGCTGCCCGACCGCCCACTCGAGCTCGTCGGCCTCGACGACCAGCGGAGGCGCGAACCGGATCGTGGAGCCGTGGGTGTCCTTGACGAGGACGCCGCGCTCCGCGAGCAGCTCGGCCACGCGTCGGCCGGTCGCGAGACCGGGATCGATGTCGACCCCGGCCCACAGCCCCGCCGCGCGCACCGCGACGACGCCGCGGCCGATGAGCCCCTCGAGGAGCGCCCGCAACCCGGCGCCGAGCTCCCGCGCCCGGCGCTGGTACTCGCCGGTCTCGAGCAGCCCGACCACCGCGAGGCCGACCGCCGCCGCGAGCGGGTTCCCGCCGAACGTCGACCCGTGCTCGCCCGGGCGGAGCACGCCGAGCACCTCGCGCCGCCCGACGACCGCGCTGACCGGCACGATCCCGCCGCCGAGCGCCTTGCCGAGCAGGTACAGATCCGGGACCACGCCCTCGGCCTCGCACTGGAACGTGCGGCCGGTGCGGCCGAGCCCGGACTGGATCTCGTCGGCGATGAACAGCACATCGCGTTCGCGCGTCATCCGCCGCACCGCCGTGAGGTACCCGTCCGGCGGCACGACGACGCCCGCCTCGCCCTGGATCGGCTCGATCAGCACCGCGACGACGTTCGGGTCCGCCGCGAGCACGGCCTCGAGCGCGTCGGCGTCGCCGTACGGCACCGACACGAACCCGGGCGTGAACGGGCCGAATCCATCGCGCGCCTCCGGGTCGGACGAGAAGCCGACGATCGTCGTGGTGCGTCCGTGGAAGTTGCCCTCGGCGACGACGATCACGGCCTCCTCGGCCGGCACGCCCTTGACCCGGTAGCCCCACGCCCGCGCGACCTTGATGCCCGACTCCACCGCCTCGGCGCCGGTGTTCATCGGAAGCGCCATCTCCATGCCGGCCAGCCGGCAGAGCGCCTCGAGGAACGGCCCGAGCCGGTCGTTGTGGAAGGCGCGGCTCGTGAGGGTGACGCGGTCGAGCTGCTCGCGCGCCGCCCGCACGAGCATCGCGTTGCCGTGCCCGAAGTTCACCGCGGAGTACGCCGCGAGGCAGTCGAGGTACCGCTTGCCGTCGACATCGGTGACCCACGCCCCGGTCGCGGACGACACGACCACTGGCAACGGGTGGTAGTTGTGCGCCCCGAACTCCTCCACCTGTTCGATGAGGGACGAGCTGGAGGGCACGGTACGTTCGGCAACGCCTCCCGCGCGCGGCTCCGCCGCGCGCCCGCCACACCCGGCCAGCGTTCCCGAACGCACCGCACCCTCCACCTCTGAGTTCAACGGCGGAGCTCCAGGGTGCAGCACTTCACGCCTCCGCCGCCGAGGAGGAGCTCGGAGAGGTCGACGCCGTGGGGGACGAAGCCCCGGTCGCGCAGGCTCTGCTCGAAGCCCGTGGCCCGGGTCGCGATCACGACGTTGCGGCCGTCGCTGAAGGAGTTGAGACCGAGCACCGCCGCGTCCGCGTCGTCGACCTGCACTGAGCCGGGGTAGCGCTCCTCGAGGAGGTCGAGGGACGCCGGGTCGAACGCCGACGGCAAATACGCGATGGCGGGGTGCTCGGGGTCGGGATCGAGCACGGCGAGCGCCGTGTCGAGGTGGTAGAACGACGGGTTCACGAGCCGGAGGGTCAGCACCTCGCGGTCGAAGATCCGCCGCAGCTCGTCGTGGCTCCCGGCGTCGGAGCGGAAGCCGGTGCCGGCCAGGATCGTGTCGCCGACGAGCAGGAAGTCGCCCTCGCCCTCGTTGACGGAGACCGGCTCCCGCACCTCGAAGCCGTGCTCGGCGAACCATCGCATGTAGGCCGGCCCCTCGGGTCCGCGCTCCGGGTACTGGAACCGCGCGCCGTAGGCGATGCCGTCGAGGGTGAAGCCGCCGTTGGCCGCGTAGACCATGTCGGGCAGGCCGGGCTCGGGGTCGATGAGCTCGATCGCGTAGCCGAGCGACGCGTAGAGGTCGTGCAGGGTCTGCCACTGCGCGAGGGCGACGGAGGTGTCGGTGGGGTCCTCGGGGTGCATCCAGGGGTTGATGCGGTAGCTCACCGTGTAGAAGTCGGGGCGGCACATGAGCACCGTGCGGCGGGTGGCGACGCGATCGGCGCGGGCGGATTCCGGGGACGTCAGCGTCATGTCTCGATGCTCGCACGCACGCCTCCGGCACTTCTCGGCGACAGGCGCAACGCTCGCGCGTGGATCGCGCCTCCCACGCAAGGAACCGGCGTAGCCTGGCGTGGTGGACAACCTCGACTACGGGATCATCGACCTGCTCCGGCAGAACGCGCGCGCCGGGTACGCCGACATCGGCGACCGCGTGGGGCTGTCGGCGTCGGCGGTGAAGCGCCGCGTCGACCGGCTGGTCGCCGACGGGGTGATCCGTGCGTTCACGGTGCAGGTCGACCCGGCGGTCGACGGCAACACGACCGAGGCGTACGTCGAGCTGTTCTGCCGCGGGACGGTCGCGCCCGACGAGCTGAAGCGGATCCTCGCCGGCGTGCCGGAGGTCGTCGACGCGTACACCGTCACGGGATCGGCCGACGCGGTCGTGCACATCCGGTCGCGCGACATCCCCTCCCTCGAGGATGCGCTGGAGCGCGTGCGCATCGCGCCGAGCGTCGACCACACCCGCAGCGCGATCATCCTGTCGCACCTGATCCACCGCAACCGTGACTGAGCGCCCCCTCATCGACCCCGGCTCATCGGTCCCGCCGTTCGAGCAGCTGAAGCGCTGGGTCGTCGACGCGGCGACCTCGGGACGGCTGCCGCACGGCGCGAAGCTCCCGACAGTGCGCGCGCTCGCCGACGAGCTGGCGCTCGCGGCGAACACGGTCGCGAAGGCCTACCGCGAGCTCGAGGCGGAGGGCGTCATCGAGACGCGCGGACGCGCCGGCTCCTTCGTCGCCTGGTCGGCCGACGGCGCGGAGTCGGAGCTCGAGCGGCTCGCCGCGGCGTACGTCGCGCGCGCGGAGGCGCTCGGCGTGCCGCGCGACCGTGCCCGCGCGATCCTCCTGTCGCGGGTCGAGTAGCGGCGCAGCCGCGTATCGAGACCCTGACAGCGCGTCCCGGGTCTCGATACGCCGCTGCGCGGCTACTCGACCCGCGTCAGAGCGGGAGCTCGGCGAGCGCCCGGTCGGGGTTGCCGAACCGGTGGGCCGTGACCGAGACCGCCTGCTCCAGCAGGAACGGCAGCAGCTCGATGCGGCCCGCCGCGGTGACGGGGTCGGCCCAGATCGCGACGTCGGGCGAGCCGCCGGCCGCGTGGGCGAGCGCGTCGCCGGCGCCCGGCACGGTGCTGACCAGCCGGATGCGCGACGGCCGGTTCGCGGCCACCCGCGCCGCGAACGCGGCATCCGACTCCACGTCGACGCCCGTGATCGACAGGAGGGGTGCCCCCCCGAGGTCGGTCGCCGTGACGAGCGGCAGCAGTCCCGACGGGAGCGGCACCGCGGAGCTGATCCGCACGTGCGCCCGCGCGAGCACGCCGGCCGCCACGACGCGCACGAGCTCGGCGAGCGAGCCGCCCTCGGCGAGTCGCACCACGACGTCCGCCGGCCGGTACCGGAACACGTTGCGCTCGACGCCGAGACCGGTCGCGTCGCGCGCGACCCCGAACTCCGCCGCCCAGGCCGCCGCGTCGCTCAGCGCGCCCCGGCGCACTACGTCGAACTCCTCGTACCCGAGCGCCGGCTGGCACGCCTCGATGACGCTCGCGACCCGGGCCTCGAGCCCGTCGAGCCGGAGGTCGCCCGCGACGGACGCCGGCACCGGGCGCCAGGTGCCGTGGGCGAGCAGCGCGTTGGGGCCCCCGGCCTTGTAGCCGCTGCCCACCGACGAGCGCTTCCAGCCGCCGAACGGCTGCCGCCGCACGATGGCGCCCGTGATCGGGCGGTTGACGTAGAGGTTGCCCGCCTGCACGTGGTCGGCCCAGTGGGCGACCTCGTCGGCGTCGAGCGAGTGGATGCCGGCCGTCAGCCCGTACTCGACCGCGTTCTGCAGCTCCAGCGCCTCGTCGAGCGTCGCCGCCGACATGAGCCCGAGCACCGGCCCGAAGTACTCGATGCGGTGGAACTCGCTCCCGGGCCGCACCCCGGTGCGCACGCCGGGCGTCCAGATCCGCCCCTCGTCGTCGAGCTGCCGCGGTTCGACGAGCCACCTCTCGCCCTCGCCGAGCCGGGTCAGCCCGGCCCGGAGCTTGTCGCCCGGCGGCTCGACGAGCGGTCCCATCTGGACCGCGGGATCCGTCGGCCATCCCACGGCGAGGCTCGTGACGGCGTCGGCGAGCTGCCGCGTGAAGCGTTCGGAGGTCGCGACCGATCCGACGAGGATCGCGAGCGAGGCGGCCGAGCACTTCTGGCCGGCGCTGCCGAAGGCGCTCTTCACCATGTCGGCGACGGCGAGGTCGAGGTCGGCGCTCGGGGTCACCACGATCGCGTTCTTGCCGCTCGTCTCGGCGATGAGCTGCAGCTCCGGCTTCCACGACCGGAAGAGGGCCGCGGTCTCGGTGCTGCCGGTCAGCACGACCCGCCCGACCTCGGGCGCGGTGATGAGAGCCCGGCCCAGGCCGCCCTCGTCGACGTCGACGAGCGTGACGAGACCGGCGGGCGCCCCCGCCTCGACGAAGGCCTCCGCGAGCACCGCCCCGCAGCGGCCCGCCTGCGGCGCGGGCTTGAGGATCGCGGCCGACCCCGCGGCGAGGGCCTGCAGCACCCCGCCGGCCGGGATCGAGACCGGGAAGTTCCACGGCGGCGCGACGAGCACGACCGCCTCCGGGATGAACGCGGCGTCGTCGATGGCATCGAGCTCGCGCGCCAGCTCGGCGTAGTAGTGGGCGAAGTCGATCGCCTCACTGACCTCGACGTCGGCCTCGGGCAGCGTCTTGCCGGTCTCCGCGACCATGACCTCGATGAGCCGCCCGCGGAGCGCCGCGAACACCTCTCCCACGCGGTCGAGCAGCTCGGCGCGCTCGGCGCCGCTGCGGGATCCCCAGGATCGCCCGGCGGCGGAGGCGGCGTCGAGCCGCTCCTGCAGGGACACGGCGTCGGCGACGCGGGCGGTGAACAGAGTGGGCTCCCCGACGGCGGAGGTGGCCGCGCGCTCCAGGATCGCGCGGGCCCACTCCCGGTTGACCGCGATCGACGGGTCGGAGTCGGCGGCGTTGTGGAAAGGTCGCGGCGCCTCCGGCACGGGCGGGTGCAGCCTGTCCTGGTCACGGGTCGGAGCGGGGGCGCTGTCGTCGAGGAGGGCGAGCGACGCCTCGTAGCGCTCGCGTTCGCGCGCGAAGACGGCCTCGTCGGCCAGGTCGAACGCGTCGGAGAGGAAGTTCTCGCTCGACGCGTTCTCCTCCAGCCGGCGCGCGAGGTAGCTGATCGCGGCCTCGAAGTCGTCGGGCTGCACGACCGGGGTGTAGAGCAGGAGGCCGCCGGTCTCGCGCTGGACCGCCGCGGCCTGGCCGGACGCCATCCCGAGCAGCATCTCGATGTCGATGCGTGCGGAGACGCCGCGCTGCTCGGCGAGCAGCCAGGCGAAGGCGAGGTCGAAGAGGTTGTGCCCGGCGACCCCGATGCGCACGGCGTCGGTGCGCTCGGGCGTGAGGGCCCGCACGAGGAGCCGCTTGTAGTTGGCGTCGGTGGCGGCCTTGCTGGGCCAGGTGGCGAGCGGCCAGTCGTGCACCGCGGCGTCGACCCGCTCCATCGCGAGGTTCGCCCCCTTGACGATGCGCACCTTGATCCCGGCGCCGCCCGCGGCCTTCCGCCGCCGGGCCCACTCGGTGAGCCGGTCGAGCGCGACGACCGAGTCGGGGAGGTAGGCCTGGAGCACGATGCCGGCCTCGAGGTCCTGCAGCTCCGGCTGCTCCAGCAGCTTCACGAACACCGCGATGGTGAGGTGGAGGTCGCGGTACTCCTCCATGTCGAGGTTGATGAACTTCGTGCCGGGCGCCGCGGCGGCCTGGCGATAGAGGGGGG
This sequence comes from Pseudolysinimonas sp., assembly GCF_051954455.1. GTDB lineage: Bacteria > Actinomycetota > Actinomycetes > Actinomycetales > Microbacteriaceae > Pseudolysinimonas. Next base: position 60,473 of record NZ_JBQCHS010000033.1, read on the forward strand.
TCAGCCGCTCGACGACGCGCGCGACGGTCTCGTCGAAGCCCCAGAGGTTCAGCTGGCTCGCGACCGACGAGACCTTGACCGACACGTAGTCGACGTCGGGCCGGGCGAGGAGCTCGCGGGTCCCGGCGAGGCGCCGCGCCGCCTCGCGCTCGCCGAGCACGGCCTCCCCGAGGAGGTTGATGTTGAGCCGGACGCCCTCCTGCCGGAGCCCTGCGAGGGCGCGGTCGAGGCGCTTCGGCGTCGCGTCGATGACGAGATGCGCGACCATCCGACGCAGCACGGCGCGCGCGATCGGCACGATCGGCCACGGGAGCAGCCGGGCGAACGCGCCGCCGAGCCGAACCGCGGTGCGCAGGTGCCACGGCAGGAAGGCGGGCGTCAGCCGCGCCACCTGCTCGAGCTCGCGTCCCGCGACGCGGAGATCCTCCGGACGGACGACGCGGTCGATGAACCCGAGCGTGAACTCGAGCCCGCGCGGATCCTTCAGCACCCCCGCGAGCCGGGCGGCGCCGGGATCGGGCTTCGCTTCGGCGCTCTGCGCCAGCCAACGCCGCACCAGGGCGACGACGTCATCGACCGAGGGGAGCCCGGGAAGCATCCCTCGATGCTATTGCGCGGCGCCCGCGGGTCGGCTGGCTGGCAGCGCCGGTTTCACGCGGATCCCAGCGACTCGACGCAAGAATCAGGCGGCGACGGCCGCCTTCGCCTCACGCACCGCGCGCAGCGCGCCCGACCAGGCCACGACCTGGTCGACCATGACCCCGACCTGGGTCGCCTGCATCGGCGCCGGGCGCAGGTCCGTGTAGGCCTCGAAGTCGTGCATGAGCGAGAGCGCCACCTGCTGGCGCACGTCGGCGATCTGCACCTCGCCGAGGATGAGGCGCAGGTGCTCCGCCGCCCGGGCGCCGCCCGCGCCGCCGTAGCTGACGATCCCGGCGGCCTTGTCGTTCCACTCGGCGTAGAGGTAGTCGATCGCGTTCTTGAGCACCCCCGAGATCGAGTGGTTGTACTCGGGGGTCACGAAGATGAAGCCGTCGAGCCCGTCGATCACCGCCGACCAGGCGAGCGCCTCCGCGTGCTGCGAGGAGCGGCGCGCCGGCGAGATCGGCTCGTCGAAGTGCGGGAGCGGGTGGTCGGCGAGATCGACGAGCTCGAACTCGACGCCCGGCGCGTGCGCCGCCGCGGTCTCGCGGACCCATTCGGCGACCTTCGCGCCGTTCCGTCCGGGACGGGTGCTGCCGATGATGATGCCGATGCGGATCGCGGTCATGCCGATTGCTCCCTCTGGTCGATGGATGACGTGTCAACCATACAGGTAGATGACACATCAACCGGCCCTCGCCGATAGACTCGCTCTGTGACCGCGGCGGGCATGACCGAGGAGGACTGGCGCCTCTGGCGCGCCTTCTCGTCGATGAACCGCGCCCTCGCACGCGAGATCGATCGCCAGCTGCAGCGCGACGCCGGCATCTCCAACGCCGACTACTCCGTCCTCATCTCGCTGTTCGAGACCAAGCAGCGCCGCCTCCGGACCGGCGAGCTCGCCGAGGTCCTGAGCTGGGAGAAGAGCCGCGTCTCGCACCAGATCGCCCGGATGGAGGCCCGCGGGCTCGTCGAGCGCAGCGAATGCGTGGAGGACGGCCGCGGCACCTGGGTCACGCTCACCCACGAGGGGCGGCGCGCGACGCTCGGCGCCACCCGCGCCCACGCGGCGAGGCTCCGCGAGATGTTCTTCGACCTCCTCGCGGACGACGAGCGGGCCGCGTTCGGCGCCGCCGCGCAGCGCGTGCTCGACAAGCTGAGCGGCCCCGCGTGCGAGATCGCGGCGGCGACCTACGACGAGGGCGCGATCGCCCGCGCCACGGCCACCACCGTCTGACCCCTGGCCCGCGTCGTCCGCAGGCCCTACTCTCGGCGCCATGGCCGACTTCGGCGACCTCGCGCGCACGGTGACCGCTCCCGTCCTGCTCCCCCACGACGACGGCTACGCCGCCGCCTGCACCGGCTTCAACACGGCCTACGTGCCCACCCCCGACGCCGTCCTCCGGCCCGCCGATGTCGACGACGTCGTCGCGGCCGTCCGCTTCGCCCGCGAGGCCGGGATCCCGATCCGCATCCTTGCGACGGGGCACGGCGCCCACGCACGACCGGCGGGCGGTCTGCTGCTGAACCTCGGCGCATTCGACGACGTGCGGATCGATGCCGACGCTCGGACCGCGACATTCGGGGGCGGGGTCATGTGGGGCCCCGTGATCGCCGCGGCCGCGGAGCACGGGCTCGCCCCGGTCACCGGGTCGTCGGCCACGGTCGGCGCCGTCGGGTTCCTGCTCGGGGGTGGATTCGGTCCGCTCGCCCGCACCCTGGGCGCCGGCTCGGACCGGCTCGTCGCGGTCCGTGTCGTCACCGGCACCGGCGAGGTCGTGACGGCCTCGGCCGACGAGAACCCCGACCTGTTCTGGGCGCTCCGCGGCGGCAAGGGCGGCCTCGGCGTCGTCGTGGAGGCGACCGTCCGACTGGTGGAGATGCCCGCGCTCTACGGCGGGGCGCTCTTCTTCGACGTCGCCGACGCGCCCGCGGTGCTCGACGGCTGGCTCGCCTGGGCGCGCGACGCCGACCCGGCCATCACGACGAGCTTCGGCGTCGTCCGCTTCCCCGACCTCGAGCTCGTGCCGCCGCCGCTCCGCGGCCGCCACCTCGCGAACCTCAAGGTCGGCGTCGCGGCCGACCCCGCGACCGGCGAGCGCCTCACGGCACCGCTCCGCGCGTTCGCGCCCGTCGCGCTCGACGGCGTCGGCCCGCTCCCGCCGGCCGAGATCGCTCGGATCTCGAACGACCCGACCGAACCCGGCCCGGGATGGAGTCGGGGGTTCCTCCTCGGCTCCGCCGGCGACGGGTTCGGCCCCGCCCTCCTCGGCCTCGTCGGCTCCGGAACCTCGTCGCCCTTCATCGCGATGGAGATCCGGCACTTCGGCGGGGCGATCGCCGAGCACGCCGACAGCCCCGTCGGCGGTCGCGACGAGCCCTTCGCCGTCATGGTCATCGGCACGCCCGACCCGGGCCTGTTCGACGAGGTCCTGCCCGAGGCATACGCGGGTCTCCGCGCGGCGCTGACGCCGTGGATCGCGCCGACGACGACGATCAACTGGCTCACCGAACCCGAGGATCCGGCGCAGTTCGCCGGCGCCTGGTCGCCCACCGACCTCGACCGCCTCGCGGCGGTCCGCCGGGCCTACGATCCCGACGGCGTCTTCCCCTACGGTCCGGCGCCGGCGGAACAGTCGTCGGGCGGCTAAAGCCCCTCGAGCTCCTCGAGCAGCGCGCGCTCGTCGTCGTCGGACAGCCCGGCGCGGCGCTCGACCGGCCCCGTCCGCGCGGTCTCCCACGCAGCGCCGTCCCGCAGGGTCTCCTCGAGCGGGCGGCGGCGGAGGCCGAGCCGCTCGGCGCGGGTGGTGTCGTGGGAGCCGAGGGCGATGTGCTCGCCGCGCAGCCACAGGGGCAGCGATCGCGGGCCCGCCCAGTAGTCGACCCCGTGCTCCGCGAGCCAGTCCTCGTCGGCGGCGATCAGCTGCCCGCTCCAGCCGGCGACCCGCTGTGCGGTCGCGAGGTGCTCGGCCAGCGTGAGGGTCTCGCCGCCGACGTTCGCCGTCCCGGGGTGGCGGCGCTCGGCGGCATCGACGAGGAACGCGGCCAGGTCGCGCACGTCGATCACCTGCGTGAGGACCTCGGGGGCGTCCGGCACGAGCACCCGGCCCTCGGGGTTCGAGGGATGCGCGAACCGGGTCGGCCAGTACGTCGAGCGCTGCGACGCGTCGCCCGGTCCGCCGATGAGGCTCGCCCGGGCGACGAAGGCGCGGTCGTCGCCGAAGGCGGCGCGCACCGCCTCCTCGCACGCGACCTTCGCGGCGCCGTACTGCTCGGGGTCGGTCATGAGATCGCCGGGGTAGGCCCGCAGGATGGGCGCCGACTCGTCGGCGTGCAGATCCGGGCGCGGCTCGTAGACGGAGCAGGTGGAGACGAAGACCCAGTGCCGAACGCGCTCCGCGAGCGACGCGATCGCGCCGCGCACGTGGCCCGGCTGACGCGAGACGTCCACGACGGCGTCCCACTCGGCTCCCGCCACCTCGTCGTAGGCGCCGAGCTCGTCGCGGTCGGCGCGCACGAACGCCGCGCCCTCCGGCACCGAGCCGGCGTCACCGCGGGCGAGGGCCGTGACCTCGTGCCCTCGCCGCAGCGCCTCGCGCACGATCTCGCCGCCGAGCCAGGCCGTGCCGCCGAGCACCAGGATCCTCATGCCCCCAGGCAACTCCGCGGCGCGACCGACGCGCAACCCGCTCTGCTCTCAGCCGACGACGGGCTCGCCCTCCCACGCGCTCGGCGCCGCCTCGCGGGTCGACGGGAGCGCGTTGCGCGCGGTCCACTCGACGAGCCAGGCCGGCGCCGGATGCGCCGCGACGTCCTCGCCGACGATCACCCCGACCTCCTCGATCGGCACGACCCCGCCCGAACGGCGGAGGAACCGGCCCTCGACGAACGCCCGCTCCCAGATCTGCCCGTCGACCACGAAGCGCTGTTCGATGTAGACGTGCTTCTCGCCGTAGCCGGCGATGCGGCTCTCGATGATGTAGCGCTGTCCGCGGGTCAGGGAGCGGCGGTACGCGATCGTCTGGCCGGTGACGACGGGATAGACGCCCGCCGCCTGCAGGCGCCGCCACGCGCCCGCACGCTCCATGAGGTCGAGGCGCGCGTGGTCGAGCAGCGACAGGTAGACGCCGTTGTTCATGTGGCCGAGCTCGTCGATGTCGGTGAGCCCGACGCGGCCCGGCACGCGGCTCACGTCGTGCAGGCCGAGGGGCGCGCCGCGACGTGCGGCGAGGCGGATGCGGAGGAGGCGGAGGTAACGACGCAGCAGATCCACCCGGCGACCCTAGCCAGGAGCCGCGCGGAGGTGACGATCGCCTGTGGAACCGCACGACACCGGGCGCCGCGGGACGGCTCCGGTCGTAGCGTCGCGCCATGGCGAATCTCGACGACGTCTCCCCCGAGCAGCTGCCGGGCGAGGAGAGCACGGACGCGGAGCAGCGCGCTGCGGAGCGCTCGACCGAGGGCACGGAGGCCGCCGAGGCGGCCGAGACGGCGAAGGGGCTCGACCGTCCCGACGGGCCGGACGGGTACTCGGGCGACTAGCGGGTGCGGTGGTCGGGGATCGTCAGCCGCGGCCCCCGGCGCTCGTATCCGACCCCGGACGCCTCCAGCAGCCGCACGACGCGGTGCCGGTGCCCGCGGAACGGCTCGAGCAGCTCCATCATCCCGTCGTCGTCGACGCGGTGCCCGGCGAGCGCCATGCCCACCTGCTTGCACAGGTGCAGGTCGCCGATGCTGACGGAGTCCGGGTCGCCGTGCGAGCGCTGCACCGTCTCGTGGGCGGTCCAGACGCCGATGCCGACGACCGTCCGCATCCGCCGGACGGCCTCCGCGGCCGGCATCGTCGCGCCCCTCTCGAGCGATTCCCCCACCCCCGTCGCGCGCATGAGTGTGTCGGCGCGCTGCGGCGTCACACCGGCGCGGTACCACTCCCACGACGGGATGCGCCGCCAGACGACGGGCGCGGGCGGGATCCGCATGCCCTCCGGCGCCGGGCCGGGAGCCGGGGTGCCGTGCCGCCGCACGAGCACGCGCCAGGCGCGCATCGCCTCGAGCGCGGTGACCTTCTGCCCCATGATCGTCGGCACGAGGTGGGCCAGCAGCCGGCCCGTGCGCGGCAGCCGCAGCCCCGGCAGCCGATGGTGCAGGTCGCGGACCACGGGATGCCGGCCCGCGTCGAATCCCGAGCGGTCGTCGTCCGCGCCGAGCAGCCGCGGCATCGCGTCGAGCGCGGCGCCCGCGCCCGGCCCCCACGCGGTGCCGGTGATGCCCTCGGACGACTCCGCGAGGCGCAGCGTCGCCGGGCCGTCGGGGGTCGCGAACGCCAGCCACCACGCGCGCCCGTCGCGTCGCGCCGTCGGGTCGCCGGGTCCGAAGGCGACCGGCGACAGGGTGACGCCGAGGGCGAGGCGCTCGGCCGGACGGTAGACCGACCGCAGCGGCGCCGCCGGCGACGGGGCGTCGGCGGCGAGGGTCATGGCCCCCACGGTAATCCGTGCGGGCGACCGCACCGGCGCGGACCGGGCATGATGGTCCCGATATGAGCATCGGCATCCTGACCTCCGGCGGCGACTGCCCCGGCCTCAACGCGGTGATCCGCGCCGCCGTCCTCACCGGCACGAAGCTGCACGACCTCGAGTTCGTCGGATTCCGCAACGGCTGGCGCGGCGTGGTCGAGGGCGACCTCATGGAGCTCGGCCGCCCCCAGGTCATGGGCATCTCGAAGCAGGGCGGCACGATCCTCGGCAGCTCCCGTACCAATCCCTTCGAGGGCGGCGGCGTGCCGCGCGTCGCGGAGGTGATGGAGGAGAACGGCATCGACGCGATCATCGCGATCGGCGGGGAGGGCACGCTCGCCGCGGCGAAGCGCCTGACCGACGAGGGCATCAAGATCGTCGGCGTCCCGAAGACGATCGACAACGACCTCTCGGCCACCGACTACACGTTCGGCTTCGACACGGCGGTGCAGATCGCGACCGACGCGATGGACCGGCTGCGCACGACCGGCGACTCGCACGGTCGCTGCATGGTGGCGGAGGTCATGGGGCGGCACGTGGGGTGGATCGCGCTGCACTCCGGCATGGCCGCCGGCGCCCACGCGATCCTCATCCCCGAGCGCAAGACGAGCATGGACCAGATCGTCGAATGGGTGGAGTCGGCGCGCGCACGCGGCCGCGCCCCGCTGATCTGCGTGGCCGAGGGGTTCCAGCTCGACACCATGGACGACGCTCACTCGGAGCGCGGGCTCGACGCGTTCGGGCGGCCCCGCCTCGGCGGCATCGGCGACCAGCTCGCCCCCGAGATCGAGGCGCGGACCGGGATCGAGACCCGCGCGACGACGCTCGGCCACATCCAGCGCGGCGGCACGCCCTCGGCCTACGACCGCGTGCTCGCGACGCGGTACGGGATGGCGGCGGTCAACTCGATCCTCGAGGGGCACTGGGGCCGCATGGTCGCGCTCCGCGGCACGCAGATCGTGCACGTGCCGTTCGAGGACGCGCTGGGGCGGCTGAAGACGGTGCCCGAGGCGCGCTACGACGAGGCGGCGGTGCTGTTCGGCTGAGGCCGCCTCAGGCGGGGAGTGGCACACTGACGTGATGGACACCCTGTTCCTCGTCCTGGCCGCGATCTTCGCGGCACTCGCCGCGATCCTGCACGTCGTGATCTTCTTCATGGAGAGCGTTCTGTGGTCGAGGCCGACGATCTGGCGCCGCTTCGGCATCGGGTCGCAGCAGGAGGCTACGACGGTGCAGCCGATGGCCTACAACCAGGGCTTCTACAACCTGTTCCTCGCGCTCGGCACCGCGGTCGGGCTGCTGCTCCTCGTCGCGCCGCCGGTCCGGGAGGTGGGGGTCGGCATCGCGGCGGTGTCGCTCGCGAGCATGCTGCTGGCCGCGATCGTGCTCATCACGTCGAACCCGAAGCTCGCGCGCGCCGCGGTGACGCAGGGCATCACCCCGCTGCTGGCGCTCGTCTTCGGGGTGCTCTGGACCGTCGGCTGACCCGCGCCGGAGCGGGCTACGCGGCGGGCGTCGCGCGGGCGGCGGCCTCGGCGGCGGCCGGGAGCGCCTCCTCGATGCGCGAGAGCGCGGCGTCGTCGTGCGCCGCGGAGAGGAACCACGCCTCGAAGACGCTCGGCGGAGGGGCGACTCCCGCGTCGAGCAGCGCGTGGAAGAACGGCGGATAGCGGAAGGCGTCCTGTGCCCGGGCGTCGTCGTAGTCGCGCACGGGCTCGGCGCGGAACGCGGTCGAGAAGAGCGACCCCGCGTACGAGATGACGTGCGGGACGCCCGCCGCGGCCAGCGCGGCATCGACGGCGTCCGAGACGCGCTCCGCCGCGACGTCCACCCGGTGGTACGCCGCGGCGTCGGCGAGCCGGAGCGTCGCGATGCCGGCGGCGACGGCGAGCGGGTTCCCGCTCAGCGTGCCCGCCTGGTACACCGGCCCGAGCGGCGCGAGCAGATCCATGAGTTCGGCCCGGCCGCCGAGACCGGCGAGCGGCATGCCCCCGCCGATGACCTTGCCGAAGGTGAACAGGTCGGGCGCCCACGGCTCGGCGTTGTTGTGGATGTTCTCCACCCCCCACCATCCGGCGGGGCCGACCCGGAATCCGGTCAGCACCTCGTCGAGGATGAGGAGCGCCCCCTCCTCGTGCGCAAGCGCCGTGAGCGCCGCGTTGAACCCGGGGCGCGGTGTGAGGATGCCGGCATTGGCGCCCGCCGCCTCGGTGATGATCGCGGCGATCCGCCCGGGGTGCGCGGCGAACGCCAACCGCACCGCATCGAGTTCGTTGTAGGGCAGCACGAGCGTCTGCGCGGCGATCGGCTCCGGCACGCCGGCGGACCCCGGCAGGCCGAGCGTCGCGACCCCGGACCCCGACTCGGCGAGCAGCCCGTCCGAGTGCCCGTGGTAGTGCCCGGCGAACTTGATCAGCAGGTCGCGCCCGGTCGCTCCGCGGGCGAGGCGGATCGCGGTCATGGTGGCCTCGGTGCCGGTCGACACGAAGCGCATCTTCTCGATCGGGCGGAGCGTCGCCCCGCGTCGCGCGGTGATCGTCAGCCGGTCGATGACGAGTTCCGCGAGCTCCGCCTCCCCCTCGGTCGGAGCCCCGAACGACAGCCCCCGGCCCGCGGCCTCGCGCACCGCCTCGACGACCTCGGGATGCGCGTGCCCGAGCAGCGCCGGCCCCCACGACCCGACGAGGTCGACGTACTCGATCCCGTCGACGTCGGTGACATAGGCGCCGCGCGCCGACGCGATCGTGCGCGGCAGCCCGCCGACCGAGCCGAACGCGCGGACCGGAGAGTCGACTCCCCCGGGCAGCACGGCGCGGGCCCGCGCGACAGCGCGGTCGTTAGCGGTCCCGCCGTCCCCGTTCATGCGCGGTTCCACCGCTCCGCCGCCTCGACGGCCCAGTAGGTCATGATCGCGTCGGCACCCGCCCGACGGATCGAGACGAGCGCCTCGTCGATGGCGCGCTCCCGGTCGATCCAGCCGTTCGCCGCCGCGGCCTCGATCATCGCGTACTCGCCGCTCACCTGATACGCCCACACCGGCACCGGCGAGACCGCCGCCGCATCGGCGAGCACGTCGAGGTACGACATCGCGGGCTTCACCATCACGACGTCGGCACCCTCCTCCACGTCGAGCAGCACCTCGCGGAGGCCCTCGCGGCGATTGGCCGGATCGAGCTGATAGGTGCGCCGGTCGCCGACGAGCGACGACTGAACCGCCTCCCGGAACGGTCCGAAGAACGCGCTGGCGTACTTGGCCGCGTAACCGAGAAGGACGGTGTCGGGATGCCCGGCCGCGTCGAGCGCGGACCGCACCTCGCCGACCTGGCCGTCCATCATCCCGCTGAGCCCGAGCACCTGCGATCCCGCCTCGGCCTGGGCGAGACCCATGTCGCGGTAGCGCGCGAGCGAGGCGTCGTTGTCGACCCGCCCGGCGGCGTCGAGCACGCCGCAGTGGCCGTGATCGGTGAACTCGTCGAGGCAGAGGTCGGTCTGCACGACGATCGCGTCGCCCGCCTCCGCGACCGCCGCGCGAGTGGCGACGTTGAGGATGCCGTCCGGGTCGGTCGCGCCCGATCCGATCGCGTCCTTGTGCTCCGGCACCCCGAAGAGCATGACGCCGCCGATGCCGGCGGCCGCCGCGCGCGCGATCTCGGCCCTCATCGAGTCGAGCGAGTGCTGGACGACGCCGGGCATCGACGAGATCGGCAGCGGCTCCGTCGCGCCCTCGCGGACGAACATCGGGAGGATGAGCTGCGCCGGGTCGAGGCGGTGCTGCTGCGCGAGACGGCGGAGGGCCGGGGTCGCGCGCAGGCGACGCGGACGGACGGCGGGGAACTGCGGCATGACGATCTCCTCGGGCTCTAGGACCGGGCGTAGTCGGCGAGCGCGTCGACGAGCGCGTCGGCGCTCCGCTCGTCGGCGATGACGTGCACGGTGAGTCCCGCGGCGCGCGCGTCGAACGCGGTGCGCGGCCCGATGCACGCGATGACGGTGCCGTCGGGCAGCGGCGCCAGCTGCGTCGCGATCTGCCGCGCGACACTGCCGGACGTCACGAGGACGCCGCGGATGCGGCCGGAGGCGACGTCGGCACGGATCTCGGGCGCGACCGGCACGCCGACGGTCCGGTACGCGGTGACGAACTCGACTGCGAAGCCCAGCTGCTCGAGCCCGGCGACGAGGGTCGGCTCGGCGATGTCGGACTGCGGGATCAGCACGCGCCCCCGGATGTCGCTCGCGGGCCACTCCTTCACGAGCCCGCGCGCGGAGTTGTCGCCCGTCGGCACGAAGTCGACGCGGTAGCCGGCGAGTGCGAGGGCCGCGGCCGTCGTCTCGCCGACGGCGGCGATGCGGGTCGACCCCGGCACGCGCGTGCTCTGGCTGACGAGCACGTCGACCGTCGTCGCGCTCGTGACGACGAGCCAGTCGTAGGCGCCCGCCCCGAGCTCCTGCAGCGCGTGGGCGAGCCGGGTCGGGTCCTCGGCGGAGGCGAAGTTGATGAGCGGCGCGACCACCGGCACGGCGCCGTACCGTCGCAGCGAGGCCGAGACGCCGTCGCCCCACGTGCCGCCGCGCGGAACGAGCACTCGCCACCCGGCGAGCGGCTTGTCGGCGGCCGGCTTGTCGGCGGCCGGGCTCACGCCGACTCCCCCGCGGCGCCGAGCGGGGCGAGCTCGGCCGCGCCGAGCTCCAGCAGCTCGTCCGCGACCCGGGCGGCGAGCTCCTCGCTGGGATCGCGCACGTCGGCGGCGTACATCGCGTGCGAGCTGGTGAGGGAGGAGCCCCCGTCGAGCGCGTAGACGCGGGCGCTCACGAAGAGCAGCCCGTCCTCCAGCAGGGCGTGCACGCCGAGCGGGGCGGCGCATCCGGCCTCCAGGCGGCGGAGCACGGCGCGCTCGGCCTCGGCCGCGAGCCGGGACGGCTGATGCTCGACCCGGCGGAGGGCGCTGGGGGTCTCCGCGGTGCGCGCCTCGATCGCGAGCGCGCCCTGGGCGGGGGCGGTCGGCCAACCGGCGAGCGAGAGGGTCTCGGTGACGACGTCGCCGCGCCCGAGGCGCTCCACGCCGGCGGCCGCGAGGACGACGGCGTCGAGCCGGCGGTCCGACTCGATCCCGGCGTCCTCACCGCCCACCCGGCCGAGCCGCGTGTCGACGTTGCCGCGGATGTCGACGACGTCGAGGTCGCCCCGACGCGCGAGCAGCTGAGCCCGGCGGCGCGGGGATCCCGTGCCGACCCGGGCGCCCTCGGGCAGTTCCGCGAGGGTCAGCCCGTCGCGGGCGGCGACCACGTCGCGCGCATCGCCGCGGGCGGGCACGGCGGCGATCGTCAGACCGTCGGCGGGTGCGGTCGGCAGATCCTTGTACGAGTGGATCAAGGCGTCCACCTCGCCCGCCGCGAGCGCCTCGCGCAGGGCGGTCACGAACACGCCGCTGCCGCCGAGGGCCGCCAGCGGGGTGCTGCGGTCGCGGTCGCCCCCCGACTCGATCACGACGAGCTCCGCGCCGAGACGCTCGGCGACCGGGCCCGCCTGCGCGAGCGCGAGCGCCGAGCCGCGGGTGCCGATCCGCAGCGGCCGGTCCGAGGAGGACGGGCTCACGGCGCGATCCCGGAGATCGCCGGCTTGAACCCGAGGCGTGCGTTCTCGCAGCAACCGGGGCGGCAGACGTCGAACCACGGGCCGAGCTCGGTGAGCGCGGGCCGATCGGCGGTCGGGACGCCCTGCACGCGCTCCATCACGAGGTCCACCAGGCCGCGCACGTAGGCCGGGTGCGTGCCCGGCGTCGGCGTGCGGATGGCGATGAGGCCATGCCCCTCGGCGGTCTCCGTGGCCTCGGTGTCGAGGTCCCAGAGCACCTCCATGTGGTCGCTCACGAAGCCGAGCGGCACGATGACCACCGCCTCGACGCCCTCGCCGGGCAGTTCCGCGATGACGTCGTTGACGTCGGGCTCGAGCCACGGCTGTGTGGGCGGGCCGGAGCGGCTCTGGTAGACGAGCTGCCAGGGGACGGTGGTTCCGGCCTCGCCCATGACCACCTCCGCGACCGCGAGGTGCTGCGTCGGGTACGCCCCGCCCGCGGGCCAGTCACGGTCGCGCGGGCCGGACCGCTCCGCGTCGCCGGTGGGGATGCTGTGGGTCGCGAACAGAACGCGGATCGCGGAGTCGGCGACGCCGCGATCCGCGAGGTCGGCGAGCGCCGTGCGCAATCCGTCGACGAACGGCGTGACGAAGCCCGGGTGGTCGAAGTACTGGCGCACCTTGTCGATCCGCAGCTCGCCCTCGAGACCCGTCGCCTCCAGCGCCATCGCGAAGTCCTCGCGGTACTGCCGGCAGGACGAGTAGGAGCTGTAGGCGCTCGTGGCCAGGCCGAGGAGCGTCGTGAAGCCGCGTTCCTTCGCCTCGCGCAGCGCGTCGGCCAGGTACGGATCCCAGTTGCGGTTGCCCCAGATGACCGGCAGGTCGATGCCACGGGAGGCGAGCTCCGCCTCGAGGGCGGCCTTCAGCTCCCGGTTCTGCTGGTTGATCGGGCTCACCCCGCCGAAGTGGCGGTAGTGGTGCGCGACCTCCTCGAGACGCTCGTCGGGGATGCCGCGGCCGCGGGTGACGTTGCGGAGGAACGGGATGACGTCATCCTGCCCCTCCGGGCCGCCGAAGCCGGCGAGCACGATCGCGTCGTACGCGACCGGGACCTCGACGTGCTCGGGTCCCGCCGCCGCCGGCGGCGTCGCGGCGAGGACCGGGCCGCCGTTGTTGGTGATGTGCGTCATCGGGCGACCTCGCCGAGTTCGGAGGCCTCGATCCGGCGCCCGGTGTAGAACGGGATCTCCTCGCGCACGTGCAGACGTGCCCGGGTGTGACGGATGTCGCGCATGAGGTCGACGAGATCGATCGGGTCGTCGGACTCGAGGGCGAGGATCCACTCGTAGTCGCCGAGCGCGAACGCGGCCACCGTGTTGGGCTGCACGGTGGAGTGCTGCGAGCCGCGGCGCCCGTGCTCGGCGAGCAGCTCGCGCCGTTCGGCGTCCGGCAGCAGGTACCACTCGAACGAGCGCACGAAGGGGTAGACCGTCACCCATCCCTTCGGGGCGAGCCCGCGCGCGAAGGCGGGGGAGTGATCCGGGCTGAACTCGGCGTCGCGGTGCACGCCCATGACGTTCCACACCGGCGCCATCTCGTGGAAGGGGGCGGTGCGCCGGAGCCGGCGCAGCGCCTCCTGGAGCTCCTGCGCCTGTCGGCCGACGAGCCAGACCATGAGGTCGGCGTCGGCGCGCAGGCCGGAGACGTCGTAGAACCCGCGCACCTCGACGGCGTCGCCCACGGCGGCCTCCGGCGAGTCGACGACGGGTTCCTCGGACTGGGCGCGCCACTCGGGATCGCGCCGGAAGACCGCCCACAGCGCATACGCGTTGGGCTCGGGAGTCGGGCCGCTCACGCGACCATCCTCACCCCGACTCCGGGTCAGGGGTTAATCAGCGAGCGCTCAGCTTGAACGCGCGGCCGGGAGGGATCAGTCGCGATTCGCGACGACGGCCCAGACGATGAGGCCGGCGGCGACCGCCGCGATCCCGACGCCCACGCCGACCACGAGGAGCGGGTTGGCCCGATACGCCTCGCCGACGCGCTTCGGGACGTTGAGCTTGTCCTCGAGGGCGTCGAGCGTCCGCTCGAGATCGCGTCGCGCCTGGGCGGCCTGATCCCGGGCCTCGTCCACGGTGGTCATGCGGCTCCTCGCTTCCCGAGTCCGCGGATGGTGCGGACGTCGCTCTGCAGGCTGTGAAGGGACTCGCTCGGGATCGGCGGGATCCCGCGCTTCAGGACGCGCCAGCCGATGAGCGCCAGGATCACCGCCACGATCAGCAGGACCGCGGCGACGAGCAGCGCCGCCAGCCAGCCCGGCAGGACGAGCGACAGAGCGAGGATCGCTGCGGTCAGCAGCACGCCGAACATGAAGCCGAGCACGATGACGGCGCCGAGCAGCAGGCCCGCACCGATGCCGAGCGACTTGATCTTGCCGATGACCTCGGTCTTCAGCAGCTGGATCTCCGCGTGGACCAGGTCGGTGACGCGACCCGGCAGCTCACTGACGAGCTCGACGAGGGAGGGGGAGCGGGTGGCGGAGGCCATGGCGGCCGCCGATCAGCTCTCGGCGGACCGCGGCTTCGACGCGGTCGACCGATTCGCCCCGGACGACGAGGACCGGGTCCGCGTCGTCGTCGAGGCGGGCTTGCGGTTGGAGATCTGGCGCACGACCTTCTTGGCGTTGTCGGCGACGATCTCGGCGACCTCGGGCGCCTTGTCCTTCACGTAGTCCTCGACCGCATCCACCTGCTTCTGCACGCGCGGGTCGTTCCAGAGGCGGGCGGCCTGCGTCTTGAGCTTCTCGTACTGCTCGCGGCCGGCGCGCGTGCCGAGCACGTAGCCGACGCCGAGGCCGGCGATGAAGAGGAGCTTGCCTTTCATGGGCGTTCCCTTCGGTCGAGGAGGAGAGTCCTCATCAGTCTGTCGCGGAGTCGGTCCCGCCCGACAGCGCGCCCAGGAGCCTCCCTGCTTCGCGCTCGGCGGCGCCGATCACCGCGGCCAGGCCCGTTCCGCTCTCAGCCTCCCCGATCCGATGCATTCCGTCAACGGCATGAGTGCGCGCGACCGCGCGGCGCCACGGGACGACCGCCACGTCCAGCGGGCTCGGGAGGTCGATGCCGAGCAGCGCGGAGGCGTCGGCCCGCGCGGTCTCCGCCGGGTCGGTGAGGTCGTGGCGGTCATAGGAGAGGCGGAGCAGGTGCACCCCGGCGGCCTGCTCCCGCATCCACTCCCACTTGGCGGTGAGGTGCGTGAGGGCGCGCGCCCGCACGCCGGGCGCCTCCGCCGCGACGAGGAGGCCCGTGCCGCGCGGGGCGTCGTCGAGGGCCGGGTCGTCGACGGCGAGCACGACGACCGAGACGAGACGGTCGTCGCCGGTCGGCGCGGCCGTGGCCAGGGTCACGCGGCCCTCGACGCCGCCGGCGCGCTCGGGGGTGACCGCGCCGAGATCGATCGCGGCGCCCCGCCGCACGTCGACCCCGAAGAGCTCGAGGTCGGCGGTCACCTCGTCGACGAGCCGCGCCATCCCGCCGCGGATGCCGCCGACCTGGGATCCGGCCGTCGCGCTCTCGCGCAGGCTCAACACGGCGTGCGCGAGCGATCCTTCGCGGAGGAGCGCGGCACGCAGGCCGGGGTTCGCCCGGTCGAGGGGGAGGTCGTCCGCGCGGGTCGAGTGGACGCCGCGCACGATCGGATCGACGAGCTCTTCGAGGACCGCGTCGCCCATCCGGCGGCGGACCAGCTCGCCGAGGGTCGTCGCGTCCGCGCCGACGGTCGCGGGCATCACCACGTCGAGCTGCGCCCGCATGGCCGCCCGGGTGCCGACGGCCGCGATTACGTCGGCGGCGAGCGGCACGCCGGGGATGCCCAGCAGACTGGTCGCCGGCAGCGCCTGCGCCGTCCCGTCGGCGCGGTAGAGCCAGGCGGGGGAGGCGACGGGCGCGACGATCTCGCCGCCGAGACCGATCTCGGTCGCGAGCTGCGCCACGACGCCGCCGCGGGTGGCGAACGACTCCGCCCCGCCGTCCACGTCGATGCCCGCGACCCGCACGCGACGGACCTGACCGCCCAGCCGGTCGGAGGCCTCCAGGAGGACGACGCGACGGCCGGCCATCGCGAGCCGTCGGGCGAGCACGAGCCCGGCGACGCCGCCGCCGACCACGACCTCGTCGACGCGCTCCGGCACTACCGCTCCTCGTGCACCAGGGCGACGAGCCGGGTCAGCACGTCGGGGTCGGTCTCGGGCGGCACGCCGTGGCCGAGGTTGACGACGTGCGCGGGCGCGGCCTCCCCGCGCTGCATGACGTCGCGCGCGTGGGCCGCGAGCAAGTCCCAGGGCGCGAAGAGGTAGGCCGGGTCGATGTTGCCCTGGATCGGCAGCGGGGTGCCGAGGCGCTCCACCGCCGCGTCGAGCGGCAGCCGCCAGTCGACGCCGATGACGTCCGCCCCGGTCAGCGGGAGGAGGTCGAGCACCTCCCCGGTGCCGAGACCGAAGTGCACCCGCGGGACGTCGGTGCCACGGAGGGCGTCGAACGCGCGACGGGAGTGCGGAAGGACGCGACGCTGGTAGTCGCGGCGGGAGAGCGTGCCCATCCAGGAGTCGAAGAGCTGCGCGACGCTCGCCCCCGCCTCGACCTGCGCTCGGAGGAACGCGCCCGTGACGTCGGCGCACCAGTTGAGGAGCGTGGCCCAGGTGTGCGGGTCGGAGACCATGAGCGCCCGCGTGCGCAGCTGATCCTTCGAGGGGCCGCCCTCGACCAGGTAGGAGGCCAGTGTGTAGGGTGCCCCGCCGAACGCGATGAGCGGCGTGGAGCCCAGCTCCGCCACCACGATCCCGACCGCCTCGCGGATCGGGGCGAAGGCGCTCGGGTCGACCGGCCGGAGCTTCAGCACGTCGGCCGCCGTGCGCACCGGCTCGTCGATGACCGGGCCGCGGCCCGGCGCGATGCGCACGCCGACGCCGGAGAGCAGCACCGGCACGACGATGTCGCTGAAGTACACCGCCGCGTCGACGCCGTGCCGCCGCACCGGCTGGAGGGTGATCTCGGCCGCCAGGTCGGGGGTGAGGCAGGCGTCGAGCATCTCGGTGCCCTCGCGCGCCGCCCGGTACTCCGGCAGCGAACGGCCGGCCTGGCGCATGAACCAGACGGGGCGCGTGTCGGGGCGGTCGCCGCGCATGGCACGCACGAGCGGAGAGGTGGCGGTCAGCCCGTCGGAGAGCGGGTGGCCGGCTGGCAGAGTCACGGTTCCAGGCTAGGTGCTCGAGCCTGAGCGTTCGGATTCGGCGGGGTACCCTGGAGGACGTGCTGTTCTGCGTGACCGCGAGTCACCGCGACACCGAGTTCGACGTCCTCGACCGGGTCTCGCGGCGCGTCGAGGGCACCGCGGAGCGGCTCGCCGGCACCGACGGTGTGAACGGCGCGATCGTGCTGGCCACCTGCAACCGGTTCGAGGCGTACCTCGACGTCGAGCCGGATGAGTTGCCGCGCGCAGCCGATCTGGTGTTCGCCGCGCTCGGCGACGCGGCGGGCGACGACGCGACCGCGGTGCGCGCGTCGGCCCGCACGATGGAGGGCGACGAGGTCGCCCGGCACCTCTTCGCGGTCGCCGCGGGGCTGGAGTCCATGGTCCTCGGCGAGGACGAGATCAGCGGTCAGGTGCAGCGCGCGCTCACCTCGGCGCGCGCCGAGGGCACCGTGAGCGGAGAGCTCGACGCCGTCTTCCAGCGCGCTGCGCGCACCTCGCGCTCCGTCCGCTCGGCCGTCGACCTCGGCGGCGCGGGCCGGTCGGTCGCGCGCCTCGCGCTCGACCTCGCCTCCAGCCGGGTCACCGACTGGGCGCGCGAGGCCGTGCTCGTCGTCGGAACGGGCCAGTACGCCGCGACGACCATCGCCGGGCTCCGCGCGCGCGGCGCCACCGACATCCGCGTGTTCTCCGCCACCGGGCGGGCCGACGGGTTCGCGCTGCGCTTCGGCGCGCGCGCCGAGCACGACCTCCGCGACGCGATCGCCGACGCCGACCTCGTGATCACCTGCACGGCCCGCTACACCGTGGTGCCCGAGCACATCCCGGCCGAGCCGCCGGCCGACGGGCGCAGCCGCCTCGTGATCGACCTCGGGCTGCCGCGCAACGTCGACCCCGCCGTCGGCGCGCTGCCGGGTGTCGAGCTGCTCGACCTCGAGATCCTCGCCCTCCACGCTCCGCTGCCGGAACTCGGCGTCGACGCGCACCGCATGGTCGGCGCGGCGGTCGCGGAGTACGCGGCCGAGCGGGCCGCGGCTCCCGGCATCGTCGCCTTCCGCCGCCACGTGCTCGGCGTGCTCGAGAGCGAGCTGGCCCGTGCCGCCGCCAGGGGCGCCGACGAGACGACCCTGACCGCGATGCGGCACCTCGCCGGGGTGCTCGTGCACGGGCCCTCGGTGCGGGCGCGGGCGCTCGCGAGCGAGGGACGCGCGGCGGAGTTCGAGCGGGGGCTGGAGGCGGTCTTCGGCCTCCGGGTGGAGACCGAGGACCGCCTCGACGGCCGGCGCGACGCGAGCGCGTAGGCCGCGTCCGCCGGCGAGCGGTGCCGGTCGCTTCTCAGCGCCGACCGGATCCGCTTTCCGCGGCACCGCGGCGAGGGATGCGCCCGGGGCCGCGAGCTCTCGCTCACGACCCCGGGTTCCGGCCACCGGCCGGTCTCTCAGCGCGCGTGGGTCGGGGGTTCCCCCGGCTGAGAGGGAGCCGCGTGGGGGATCAGCGAGACGGTGTCTCGCTCCGCGGCTTCTGGACGCTCATCGACGAGCGTCCAGAGCGGTGCCCCGCCCTGGCTCTCAGCTTCCAGGACAGGGCACCGGCTCGGGTTCCGACTGCTGCCTACTGCTCGCGGCGTCGGCGGATGAGGGCCGCACCGAGCAGCATCGCTGCGCCGGCGGGGAGGAGGATTCCGGCCGCCATGAGGGGGCCGTTCGGTGAGGTCCCCGTCAGCGCCAGCGTCTTCAGCTGACCGCATGCGGTCGCATCCGCACCGACGGTCACGTTCCACGGGCCCGGGTTGTCCAGGGTGTCACCGGGAGCGGTCGTCTGGTTCACCGCGGCCGTGACCGTGTGGGCCCCGGTCGAGACCGACGTCGTCGGCTGGGTGACCTTGACGCCGTCGATGAAGTAGTCGATGACGGTGAGGTAGTCCGCGGTCGGACCCACCTGGATGCTGCCCCGCCCGGTCGAGCAGGTCGCGTCGAACGGCTTCACGAAGGTGGGCAGCACGGCGTCGGTGGGCAACTGACCGCCGCAGTCGAGGGGCGGGAGCACCGAGACCGCCAGCTGCCAACTGTTCGGCCCGATGACGGTCCAGCGGCCCGGATTCTGCAGAGTGTGCCCCGGAGCGGCCGACACATGCACGGTGTAGTTCCCGACCGGAGCCGAGATCGTCGGCGTGGTCACCGCAGAGGTCGTGCCGCCCGGGTAGGTCACCGCGTACTCGAGCACGCCGGGCTGCAGGTCGACGTTGATCGTGCCGTTGCCGACCACGCCGTCGGTGCACACGGCGGGCGTCGACGAGGGATCACCGGGCACCACACCGCAGGAGTCGTCGAGGTCGAACGTGTAGACGTGGGTCGTGGTGTTGTCGGGGAAGACCCACCCGGCGCCGGCGGTCGCGGTCACCTCGTTCTCGCCGGTCACGCCGTCACCCTTGGTGAGCGCGTAGGTCACCTTGCCGGGCTGGTCGGTCCAGCTGATCCGCGGTGCGCTGCACTGCGTGGTGACCTCGGGGGCGATCTTC
Source organism: Pseudolysinimonas sp. (assembly GCF_051954455.1). Classification (GTDB taxonomy): domain Bacteria; phylum Actinomycetota; class Actinomycetes; order Actinomycetales; family Microbacteriaceae; genus Pseudolysinimonas. The sequence goes on from NZ_JBQCHS010000033.1 coordinate 79,965, forward strand.
TTGTCGTCGAGGACGTCGCAGTACTGGCCGACGCTGTCGCTGGGGCCCGTCCACATCGACGTGGGCCACGGGCCCGTGAACATCCCCTGGAGGAAGTGCTCCTGGTACGGCTTCGACGGGCTCTCGAGGATGCCGGAGGGCTTCTCGATCGGCGAGTAGGACGCGTAGATGTCGCCCTGCCCGCAGGTCACGGGGAATCCGAAGTCGTAGGTGCCGACATGCACGATCGGATTGCCGCCGTTGGCCTCGTTGTACCCGAGGATGCCCTGCGGCCACATGTAGCTCTGGCCCTCGAGATTGAGGAAGCGCCAGCCCGCTGCCGTCACGTAGAAGCCCTGGCAGAGGTAGTCGGTGTAGACCGTCGGATCGGGATTGACCACGGTGACCACACCGGCGTTGATCTTCTGCAGCCCCTGGTAGGTGTAGCTCACGGCGGAACTCGGCAGGCACTGCTTGGTCGGCGCGACCGCGGGAGCGGCGGCGGAGCGCACGATCGCGGTGGGCGCGGGCGTGGTCGAGGTCGGAGCGGAGGACCCGTCCGGCGCAGGGGCTGCGGCATCGGGCGCGCTCGGCTGCGCCGGAGGCGCCGAGGGGGTGCTGTCGGTGGACCCCGCAGCGGGGGTCGTGGGGTCACTCGCTCCTGCCGCGCCGGCGTCGGTGGTCACCGTCGACGCCGGCGCAGCAGGATCGGACACGCCGTCCGCGGAGGCGGGCGCTGCGACCGCGCCGAACGTGAAGATCGCCGCGACCAGAGCGGTCGTCGCAGCGGCGAGTGTCTTACGGAACATCGGGGGCTGTCCTCTATAAGCGCGGCACGGGGGGATGCCGAAAATCAGACTCACGACACGCCGGTCACCCGGTCATGCCGCTCTCAGCGAGCCATCCGCCCTGGGGGGGAGACACCGGGCGGGGGGAGACCCGGCGTCGAGCGGACCGCACCACAATATCAGTCCCCCATCTTGCGGACACAAGCCCCCCGGGCGGGGGATGTGGAGAATCACCCGCCGGATGCTCAGTGCAGGTATTCGAGGAGGTCCAGCCCGATCACGTGCAGCGCGTCGCGCACGCGCAGCCTCGTCGCGACCCCGTCGTCGCGGAACTGCACCGACACCGCGTACGACACCGCGGCCCGGGGACCGCGCACGACGCCCGCCTCGCTGCGCACGCCCGCATCCGTCCCCGTCTTGTTGACGAGCAGGATGCCGTGGTCGGTGCCGCGGTGCGCGAAGGGGTCGAGGCCGAAAGCACTCGCGACCATCGACAGGTCGGAGCCGAGGGAGAGCCAGCCGAGCACCCGGCTCGAGGTGGCGGTGTCGACGGCCTCGCCGCGGGCGAGGGCACCGAAGAGCCACGCGAGCTCCGCCGTGGAGCCGACGGAGAGCTGGGGCGCGTCGTCCGGCCCGCGGGTCTCGCGCACCAGATCGAGCAGCGCCGTGCGGAGAAGCCCGAGCGACTCGGTGCGCTCACGGACCGCCTGCAGCCCCACCTGGCGCAGCAGCACGTTCGTCGCGAGATTGTCGCTCGTGGCGCCGACCAGGGCGGCGAGGTCGGCGACCGGCAGCGACGGCGCCTGCAGGTGCTGCCAGAGCCCCGGGCCGCCGACCGCGTCCTGCGGGGTCTTGTCGAGGATCCCGTAGGCCGACGACTCCCGCTCGGTCAACCGTGCCGACACCTCGATGAGCAGCAGGATCTTGCCGACCGAGGCGGTGGGCAGCACGATCCGCTCGTCGATCGCGAGGAGGCTGCGCCCGGTGTCGAGGTCGGTCACCGCCGCCGACACCTGGGCGCCCTCGTAAGCGAGGCCGCCGAGCGCCGTGAAGCTCGCGCTGAAGTTCTCGGCCGTCTCCGGCGCACGGTGGCGAGGCGTGCGGGGGGTGCGCACGCGCTCACGGCGCTCGTGAGCGGCCGAGACGTCTACCAAATGGTCACTCTGTCCTGGGGGTCGAGCCAGAGGGCGTCGCTCGCCGTCGTGGCGAACGTCTGGTGGAACACGTCGATGTTACGGACGATCTGGTTGCACCGGAACTCATTCGGGGAATGAGGATCGATCGAGAGCAGCCGGAGCGCCTCCGCGTCGCGGAGCTTCGCACGCCACGCCTGGCCCCAGCTGAGGAAGAAGCGCTCGGCCGCGGTCATGCCGTCGATGACCGGCGGCTCCTGGCCCTCCAAGGAGAGCAGGTAGGCCTTCCAGGCGATCCCGAGTCCGCCGAGGTCGCCGATGTTCTCGCCGATGGTGAGGGCGCCGTTGACGTGGTGGCCGGGGAGCTGCTTCGGCTCGAGCGCGTCGTACTGGGCGATGAGCGCCTTCGTGCGCTCCTCGAACGCGGCGCGGTCGGCATCCGTCCACCAGTTGGTGAGCCGCCCGTCGCCGTCGTACTGCGAGCCCTGGTCGTCGAAGCCGTGGCCGATCTCGTGGCCGATGACCGCGCCGATCGCGCCGAAGTTGGCGGCCGCATCCCGCTCCTCCGAGAAGAAGGGGGGCTGGAGGATCGCCGCGGGGAACACGATCTCGTTGAAGCCCGGATTGTAGTACGCGTTGATGGTCTGCGGCGTCATGAACCACTCGTGGCGGTCGATCGGCTTGCCGATCTTGCCGAGTTCGCGCTGGAACTCGAACTCGGTCGACGCGCGCACGTTCGCGATGAGGTCGTCGGGCGTGATCTCGAGCGTCGAGTAGTCGCGCCACACGTCGGGATAGCCGATCTTGGGCGTGAACTTCGCGAGCTTGTCGAGCGCGCGGGCGCGGGTCTCCTCGGTCATCCACTCCAGCCCGGTGATCGACTCGCGGTAGGCCTCGACGAGCTTCGCGACGAGCGCGTCCATCGCGGACTTGGCGCTCGGCGCGAAGTGCCGCTCGACGTAGACCTTGCCGACGGCCTCGCCCATCGCGCCCTCGGCGACGGAGACGCCGCGCTTCCAGCGGTCGCGCAGCTGGGGCGCGCCGGTCAGGGTCGTGCCGTAGAAGTCGAAGTTCGCCTGCACGGCCTCGGCGTGCAGGTAGGCGGCCGAGGAGCGGATGACCTGCCAGTGCAGCCAGTCGCGCCAGGCCTCCAGGTGCTCGTCGTCGAGGAGCGCGGCGACCCCGGTGACGAAGGACGGCTCGCGCACGACGACCTCGTCGAACGAGCCGTCGGGGGCGCCCATCGCCTCGAGCCAGACCCCGAAGCCGGCGCCCGCCTCGCCGCCGAGCTCCTCGACCTTCGACCACGGCATCGGGTTGTAGGTGGCCTGGCTGTCGCGGGTGCGCACGTTGTCCCAGTGCGCCTTCGCGATCTCGGTCTCGAGGTCGAAGACCCGCTGCGCGTCGGCGTCGATGCCGGCGAGCGCGAACATCCGTCCCAGGAAGGCGACGTACGCGGTGCGGATCTCGGCGAACGCCTCCTCGCGGTAGTACGACTCGTCGGGCAGGCCGAGACCGCCCTGCTCGAGGAACACGAGGTAGCGCTCCGGATCGCCCGGGTCGTTGTCGACGAAGGCGGCGAAGAAGCCGCCGACACCCTTGCGCTCGAGGCTCCCGAGCGAGGAGAGGAACGCCGGGATGGAGTCGACGGCGGCGGCGACCGCGAGGTCCCCGGCGATCGCGCGCCAGCCGCGCTCCTCGATGCGGGCCTCGTCCATGAAGCTCGTGTAGAGGTCGCCCACCTTGCGGGCCTCCGTGCCTGGCTCGGCCGACCGCGCGTCCTCGATGATGTCGCGGACCGCCTTCTCGGCCTGCTCGGCGAGGACGTAGAACGAGCCGTACCGGGCCTTGTCGGCGGGGATCTCGGTGCGCTCGATCCACCTGCCGTTGACGTGGCGGAAGAGGTCGTCCTGCGGGCGGACCGCCGGATCCAGTTCGTTCGTCTCGATGCCGGATGCGGTGGGTTCGCTCATGGGTCGAGCCTAGGACGGCGCGGCTCCGCTCCTCCGGGAGCCGCGCCTGTTCCCGGGCTCCTGGGTTCCTGGGGGAGCGCCCTGTGTCGAAAGTTCAGGCGCCATGCCGCACGCCGGAGCCTCTCCGGCCCGACACGAGGGGCTTCACCTGAACTTTCCGCTTGGCGGAGGGGGCGAACGGAGGAGGGGCGGACGGAGGAGGGGCGAACGGAGGGGGCGAACGGAGGAGGCCACCTGTCCGGTGGAGCGCCCGAGAACCGCCGCGGAGCCCGACGGAGGGTCGTAGCGTTGCGCCCATGGCTCTTCGCATCCTCTTCATCGGCGGCACCGGCACCATCTCCACCTCCGTGAGCGAGCTCGTCCTGCGGCGCGGGCACGACCTCGCGATCGTCACCCGGGGCACGACGCCCGTGCCGGACTCGATGCGGGGCGTCGAGACCCTGCGCGGCGACGCGGGCGACCCGGCGTCGCTCGCCGCGGCGATCGGCGACCGCGAGTTCGACGTCGTCGTCAACTTCCGCGCCTTCCTGCCGGAGCAGGTGGCGGCCGACATCCAGCTCTTCCGCGGCCGGACCGGGCAATACGTCTTCATCTCGTCGGCCTCCGCGTACCAGAAGCCGGTCGAGCGGCTCCCGATCACCGAGTCGACGCCGCTGCGCAACCCGTTCTGGCAGTACTCGCGCGACAAGATCGCGAGCGAGGATCTGCTCGTCGCCGCGTACCGGAACGACGGGTTCCCGATGACGATCATCCGGCCGTCGCACACCTACACGAGCCACTCGGTGCCGATCTTCGGACGCTGGACCGCGGTCGAGCGCATGCGGGCCGGCAAGCCCGTCGTCGTACACGGCGACGGAACGAGCCTCTGGCACCTCACCCACGCGCGCGACCTCGCCGTCGCGCTCGTCGGGCTGCTCGGCAACCGCCGCGCCATCGGCGAGGCGTTCCACATCACGGGCGACGAGGCCCTCACGTGGAACCAGATCTTCCAGATCATCGCCCGCGCGGCCGGAGCGCCGGACCCGCAGCTGGTCCGGGTGGCGAGCGACGCGATCGCGCGCAACTACCCCGAGGAGGGACCGGGCCTCGTCGGGGACAAGGCGCACTCGGTGATGTTCGACAACTCCAAGGTGAAGGCCCTGGTTCCGGAGTTCGTGGCGACGACCCCGTACTGGCAGGGCGCCGCCGAGATGGTCGCCTGGTACGACGCCGACCCGGCGCGCGGCGGGATCGATCCTGCCCAGGACGCGATGCTCGACGCGCTCATCGCGAAGTACGGCAGCTGACCTGCGGCAGTGCGATTCGTCGCACCCGCGGCGGCATTCCGTAGCGCGGATGCGACGAATCGGCGCGGGATCGGGCCCCGAGGCTCACCCCGCGTCGGCGGCGCGCTGCTCGTTCCACTCGCGCAGCAGCTCCGGCAGCCGCTGGCCCATGAACGCGTAGAAGTCGGCCAGCTCCTCGATGCGCTGCTGCGCCGCCGGGCGCGATGCGAGGGCGAACGCGGCCTCGCGCATCCGTACCTCGTTCTCCTGGAACCGCGGCGCCGCCCGCAGCGACGCCGTGTACCAGGGCGTGTCGGCGATCGAGTAGACGTGCTTGCGCCCGCCCGGCTCGGTCAGCACCCGGATGAATCCGACGAGCTGCAGGTACTTCACGGCGCCCGAGATGGCGGCGGCGCTGACCCCGAGCTCCGCGCCGATCTCCGCGGAGGTCAGGCGCCCGGTCTCCGACGACATGAGGGCGAGGAGGACGAGCGCCGGCATCCGGGGGAAGCCCTGGTTGGCCAGGTCCGCCCCCACCTCCTGGATGAAGCGCTGAACCACCTCGCCGTCGTCGCTCATGCCGTCAAGTCTCGCCGACGGATGAGTACGACCGCGGCGACCGCGAGGGCGATGTCGACCGTGATGAGGATCGCGCTGGGCCCCCAGTCGTCGAACGGCACGTTCGGCACGTGGTCGAAGGGGCTCGCCTGGATCACCCGCTTGGGCAGCTTGAGGAGCTGACCGAACAGCCCGATCACGATCGCGATCGCGAAGAGCGCCCACGTCGCGGCGACGGCCGCCCGGGGCAGCACCGCGACGGCGACGGCCGCGATCCCCGCGAACACCAGTGCCGCCGGCAGCTCGATGAGCGCCTGCTCGAGCGCGTGGGCCGCCTGATCCGCGTCGGAGCCGACCAGGCTGAGCCAGCCGAGCACCCCGGCCGCGCCCATCACGACGATCGCGGCGAGCGCGCCGATCACCCACGCGTCGAGCAGGAGGCGCCACCGCGACACGGGCTCCGCGAGCAGCAGCTCGGCCCGGCCCTCGGCCTCCTCCTGCCGGAACCGCAGCGCGCCCTGGATCCCGGCCGCCGCGGCGAGCAGGCCGACCAGCAGCATGATGACGCCGAGGAACAGGGAGACGAGCTGGTCGCGCCCGCCCGGGACGATGAGCTGGAGGGTCTGGACGATCTCCGGGCTGCCCGACGTGGTGAGGTCGCCGACGGCATGGGCGAGGGATCCGGTCGCGACGCCGAGGACCGCGCCGCCCGCCGCCCAGCCGATGAGCGCCGGCCGGTGCAGCCGCCAGGCGAGACCGAAGGTTCCGCGGAGCGCGGGCGAGGCGGTCGCGCGGCCGGGGCGCTCCGGCAGGACGCTCGCCCCGAGGTCGCGCCGTGCGTGAACCGCGAACGCGGCGACGACGGTCACGATCGCGAGCGCCAGACCCGGCAGGAGGAGCGCGACCCTGTTCTCGCTCAGCGCGAGCGTCTGCTCCCCCCAGCCGATCGGCGAGATCCAGGACGGCCAGGCCGGGTCGAGGGTGAGGGAGTCGAGGTGCCCCCGGCCGATCGCGTCGCCCGCCGCCCGGAGCACGTACGAGGCGATCACGACGGCGGCGCCGATCCCGTTGGCCGACCGACCCGTCGGGGCGAGCTCCCCGACCAGGAGGCCGACACCGAGGAAGGCGAGCCCGGTGACCGCGAAGGTCGTGCCCGCCAGGAGGGCCCCGCCCGCGTCGACCCCGCCGCTGGCGAACGCGCCGGCGAGCAGCGCCCCGAGCAGCAGGTTCGCGACCACCCCGAGCACGAGGGTCGCGGCGAGCGGCGCCGAGCGGGCGATGGGCGTCGCGGCGACGAGCTCGCGCCGCCCGCTCTCCTCATCGGCCCGGCCGTGCCGGGTCGCGAAGAACGTGTTCATGAGCCCGACCACGACGGCGAGCCAGCTGAACAGCTCGAACCACAGGATCGAGCCGGTGCTCGCGCCGGCCGGCGCACCGCGGAAGGCGAGCACCGACGGGTTCGCGAGCGCCAGCCGCAGGACCGTGACCTGCTCGTGGTGCGCGCCGTACTCCTTGACGACGGCGGCGACGCTGCCGAGCGCGACGAGCGCGGTGGCGAGGATCCAGACCGCCATCGTGACGCGGTCGCGTCGCAGCTGCAGCCCCAGGACGCGGATCATCAGACCGCCTCCTCCTGCTGCGGGAGCCGGTCGCCGTAGTGGCGTAGGAACAGCTCCTCGAGCGAGGGCGGCGTCGCGGTGAGCGTCGAGACCCCGGCAGCGGTCAGCGTCCCGAGTACGCCCTGCAGCCGATCGGTGTCGACGTCGAAGACGAGGGCCCCGGCCTCCTGCTGCAGGTCGTGGACGCCGTCGAGGTGCGCGATCGCGGCGGCGTCCGCGGCGGTCGTGACGCGGATGCTCGTGCGCGTGAGGTGGCGCAGCTCGGCGAGGGTCCCGGACTCGACGGCCTTCCCGGCGCGGACGATCGTGACGCGCTCGCACAGTTGCTCGACCTCGCTGAGGATGTGGCTCGAGAGCAGCACGGTCGCGCCGTCGGCGGCGACGCGGCGCACCTCGGCCTGGAACACCGACTCCATCACCGGGTCGAGCCCGCTCGTCGGCTCGTCGAGGATGTAGAGCCTCGCGGGCCGGGCGAAGGCGGCGACGAGCGCGACCTTCTGCCGGTTGCCCTTCGAGTAGCCGCGGCCCTTCTTCCTCGGATCCAGCTCGAAGTCGTCGAGGAGCCGCGCGCGGAGGGCGGGGTCGGCTCCCCCGCGCATCCCGGTCAGCAGATCGATGGTCTCGCCGCCGGAGAGGTTCGGCCAGAGGGCGACGTCGCCGGGCACGTAGGCGACGTCGCGGTGGATCGCGACCGCGTCGCGCCACGGGTCGCGGCCGAGCACCGACGCACGACCGTCCCGTGCCCGCAGCAGCCCGAGCAGCACCCGGATCGTCGTCGACTTCCCGGCGCCGTTCGGCCCGAGGAATCCGTGCACCTCGCCCTCGGCCACCGTGATGTCGAGCCCGTCGAGGGCGCGGGTGCGGCCGAAGGTCTTGACGAGGCCGTCGGCCTCGATCGCGTTGGTCATGCCGGTGACCATACGCTTCTTTCACGAAATCGTGAATATAGAAAACGTTAGGACCGGCCGCCGCTCGTCGCAGACGGCGCAGGCCCCGTCGTCGCCCCGTCGCGCAGCTCGCAGCGCAGCTCCACCGACTCGACGTGCTCCCCGCGGATCGCGGCGAGCACCGCGCGCCCGGCGGCGCGCCCCTTCGCCGCGATCGGCTGCGCCATGGTGGTCAGCGGACGCGTCAGCACGCCGTCGAGGCGGATGCCGTCGAAGCCGACGACGCTGAGCTCCTCCGGGATCCCGACGCCGAGCTCGTCCGCGGCGAGCACCACCCCCGCGGCCAGCAGGTCGCTCTGCGCGAGGATCGCGGTGGGGCGGTCGCCGGCGGCGACGTCGAGCAGAGCGCGGCCGGCCCGCAGCCCCTCGTCGACCGAGCTCGCCCCCGCCGAGACGCCGCCCGCGGCCGGAAACACCTCGCGCACGCCCGCGAGCCGCTCCCGCACGACGTGCGCCGAGCCGGCCGCCTCCCGCTCGGGGCTCAACGGTCCGCGCACGTGCGCCGACTCGAGCGGCAGCGTCACGACCGCGACGCGCTCGTGACCGAGGTCGGCCAGGAGCCGCGCCGCCGTCGCGCTGGAGGCCCGGTTGTCGAGGTCGATCGCCGCCACCCCATCGAGCGGCTCGGTCTCGACGCCGATCATCGGCACGCCGCGTCGCCGCAACGACGCCACGGGGTCGGAGACGGTCGTGCTGCAGCCGAGCAGCACCGCGACGTCGAGCGCCGCCTCGCCCGGATCCAGCCCGCCGACGCCGGCCATCGGCAGGACGAGCAGTCCGAGCCGCTCGTCGCCGAGCTCCTCGCCGAGCGCGTCGATGAGCGCGAGATTGACGGGATCGCGGAACGCGTCGACCAGCTTGTCCTCGGTCACGAGGCCGATCACCCCCGAGCGCCCGCGGCGGAGGGAACGCGCCGTCGGATCCGGCCCCCCGTAGTCGAGGTCGGCCGCCGCCTCGAGCACCCGCGCCCGCGTCGCCTCGGCGACCGGGCCCGCCCCGCTGAAGACGAGCGACGCCGTCGACACCGACACGCCCGCCCGCCGCGCGACCGCGGAGAGCGTGGGTCGGGTTGCCCGCGCATCCATGGCTGGATACGCTACTCGAAACGATTCGAGTCGAATCGATTCGATCGCCGAAATCCTTCCCCTACGACTGCAAGGATCACGCCGTGTCCGCTGCCGCGATGACGACGACCCGCGACCCCCGCGTGCGCGCCTGGCGCACCGCCGTCTTCGCGATCTTCGCCGTGAACGGCCTGGGGCTCGCCTCGGTCATCTCCCGGGCCCCGACGCTCCGCGCCGACCTCGGCATCTCGGTGTCGCAGATGGGCGTGCTCATCGTCGCCGGCTCACTCGGCGCGATCCTCGGCCTCCTCCTCTCGAGCCACCTCGTGCACTGGCTCGGCGGGCGTCGGACGATCCTCATCACGCTGGCGGGATGCGGTATCGCCGTCGTCGGGATCGGCCTCGGCGCCGAACTGGGCTCCTACGGCGTCGCGTGGGGCTTCCTCGCCCTGTACGGCGCCTGCAGCTCGATCTGCGACGTCGCGATGAACGTGGAGGGCACGGGCGTCGAGCGGGCGAGCGGGAAGGCGATCATGCCGTGGTTCCACGCGTCCTGGAGCCTCGGCTCGGTCGTGAGCGCCGGCGTCGGCTCGATCGCCGCGTTCGCCCGCATCCCGCCGCTCGTGCACTTCGGTCTCATCGGCGTGGTCATCGTCGTCGGCGCGGTCGTCACCACGCGCTTCGTCCCCGACCTCGAGGCCCAGACCGAGGCGGAGCCGCGCCTCACCTTCCGCGAGCGCATGTCGGTGTGGGCGGAGCCGCGCACGCTCCTCATCGGCCTCATCATGCTCGGGATGGCGTTCGCCGAGGGGTCCGCGAACGACTGGCTCGCGATCGGCTTCCACGACGACCGGCACGTGACCGACGGCCAGGCCGCGCTCGCGTTCGGCGCCTTCGCGACGGCGATGACGATCGGGCGGATCGTCGGCGTCCCGCTCCTCAACCGCTTCGGCCGCGTGGCGGTGCTGCGCGGCGCGGCGATTTCGGCGCTCGTCGGGCTCGCGGTGGTGATCCTCGTGCCGGATCCGCTGATCGGCGGGATCGGCGTCGTGCTCTGGGGCCTCGGGGCGTCGCTCGGCTTCCCGGTCGGCATGTCGGCGGCCGGCGACGAGCCCGCCAAGGCGACCGCCCGGGTGAGCGCGGTCGCGACCCTGGCCTACGCCGCGTTCCTCATCGGACCCCCGGTCATCGGCTTCGTGGGTCAGCACACCGGCGTGCTGACCGCGCTGTGGATCGTGTTCGGGCTGATCGTCGCGGCGGCCGTCGCGATCCCCGCGGCCCGGCCTCCGCGGCGGGCGGATGCGGTCGCGGACCGCTCCTAGACTCGCGGGGTGCGTCTCGTCATCGCGAAGTGCTCCGTCGACTACGCGGGGCGGCTGTCGGCGCACCTCCCGCTCGCGACGCGGCTGCTCGTGCTGAAGGGCGACGGATCGGTGCTCGTGCACTCCGACTCCCTCAGCTACAAGCCGCTCAACTGGATGAGCCCGCCGGCGACGCTCGCCGTCGAGGAGGTCGACGAGGACCTCGCCGCGGTCGGGGTCGCCGAGGTCTGGCGCGTGACCCACGCGAAGACGGCCGACATGCTCGTCATCTCGATCCACGAGATCCTGCACGACTCCTCGCACGAGCTCGGCGTCGACCCGGGCCTGCAGAAGTCGGGCGTCGAGGACGACTTGCAGCGGCTGCTCGCCGAGCAGATCGAGCTGCTCGGCGAGGGCCACACGCTCGTGCGGCGTGAGTACATGACGGCGATCGGACCGGTCGACATCCTCGCGCGCGACGCGGCGGGCCGATCGGTCGCGGTCGAGATCAAGCGGCGCGGCGACATCGACGGCGTGGAACAGCTGACCCGCTATCTCGAGCTCATGAACCGCGATCCGCTTCTCGCCCCCGTCACCGGGGTGTTCGCCGCCCGGGAGATCAAGCCGCAGGCGCGCACCCTCGCCGAGGACCGCGGCATCCGCTGCCTGCTGCTCGACTACGACGCGATGCGCGGGGTCGACACCGGGCACGCCCGGCTGTTCTGATGCGCTACTCCGCGATCCTCTGGGATCTCGACGGCACCATCGTCGACTCGGCGCCCGGCATCACGGCGACCCTCGCGTGGACCTTCGAGCGGCTCGGGATGCCGATCCCGTCGCCGACGGAGATGCTCGCCTGGGTGGGGCCGCCGCTGCTCGACGCGTTCCGCGAGCTCGCGGGGCTCGACGAGACCGACGCGCGGGCCGCGCTCGCGCTCTACCGGGAGCGCTACCGCGCGGTCGGCGTCTTCGAGGCGACCCCGTACCCGGGCGTGCCGGAGCTGCTGCGCGAGCTGCACGCGGACGGCGTGCCCACCTCCCTCGCGACGTCGAAGCCCGAGTCGCTCGCACGCGCGATCCTGGGGCGTGAGGGCCTGCTCGACGAGATCGACGTCATCACGGGCGCGAGCGAGGACGAGCGTCGGAGCGCCAAGGCGGACGTCGTGGCGCTCGCGCTCGAGCGGCTGCGGGAGCACGGGGCCGACACGAGCCGACCGGTGCTGATCGGCGACCGGCACCACGATGTCGAGGGCGCCGCGGCGAACGGGGTGCCGACGATCGTCGTGGCGTGGGGGTACGGGGCGCCGGAGGAGTCGGCGGGGGCGATCGCGATCGCGCAGGACGTGGACGACCTCGGCCGCGAACTCGCCTTCACGCGGGTCGAGTAGCCGCGCAGCGGCGTATCGAGACCCTCGAGCCCGCGCATCCGGGGTCTCGATACGCGCCGTCGGCGCTACTCGACCCGATGCGCGATACGGGCGACCGCGTCGAGATAGCCGATGAAGTCGTCCTCGGACGCGCGGGACTGCAGCAGCACCGTCGTCGCGCCCGCGTCGAGCATCGACCGCACGGTCGCCTCGATCTCGTCGTCGGAGCCCGTCGCGGCGAACCGGCGCTCGCCCTCGAGGTGCCAGTGGTCGAACTCGGCCTCCATGCGCTCCGCCGCGTCCTCGCCGAACTCCGCCATGAGGAAGAGCACGACCTCGTGCTCCCCGTCGCGACCAGCGTCCCGGCGCGCAACCGCGATCGATGCGACCGTGTCGCGCACCATGCCGGCGCTCGTGCCGGCCGTGAGCACGGTCCCGTCCGCGACCTCGCCGGTCAGCGCGATCGTCTTCGGCCCCTCCCCCGCGGCGAGCACCGGCACCCGCCCGCGCGGCGGCCAGTCGAGCCGTACCCCGTCGAGGTGCACGTAGCGGCCGTCGACGCTCAGCTCCTCGCCCGCGAGCAGACCGCGCAGCGCGGGCACGTACTCGCGCATGAGGGTGAGCGGCGACGCCACCCGGCGGCCGACCTGCCCCATCCAGTCGAGCACGCCGTGCCCGACGCCGAAGCGGGCGCGCCCCGGGAACATCCGCTCGATCGTCGCCATCTCCATCGCGAGGATCGCGACATTGCGCAGCGGCATCGGCAGGATCCCGACCCCAATCGTGATCCGCTCGGTCGCGGCGAGCGCGGCGACGACGGAGGCGATGCCGGACTCCTTGAAGCAGTCCTCGAAGACCCAGAGCTCCCGGATGCCGACGCGTTCGGCGTGCTGCGCGGCGGCGCGCAGCTGCTCGGGCGGGAAGGAGGGCTGGAAGATGACGCCGAGGGTGGGCATGGGTCCAGTCTGCCGCCCGTCACCGACGCGGTTCAGCGGGCGATGCGCTCCACCGCGCCGTGGAAGAGGAACGGGGCGGTGCGCGCGAGCGGCACGACGAGCGGCTGCGCGGGGGATGCGGCGAGCGCCGCCAGCGGCGCGGTCAGCATCCGGAACTCCCGCGTCACGCGTCGCCACGCGCGCTCGTACGACCCGGGATCGCCGGCCGCGAGCGCCGCGATCGCGACCCGCGCCTGCGCGAGCCCGATGCGGATCCCCTCGCCCGTCAGCGCGTCGACGTACCCGGAGGCGTCGCCCACGAGCAGCACCCGGCCCGCCACCCGCGACCGGCGGCGCTGGCGGAACGGCCCGGCTCCCCGGAGCTCGCTCCGCGGTGCGGCGCCGTCGACCCGCGCGGCGAGCCCCGGCACGGCCGCGAGCGCGTCGTCGAAGCGCACGCCGCGACGCGCGAGGAGCGCGATGCCGATCCCGTCGTCCGCGGTCGGGGTCACGTACAGCTCCCCGAGCGGTGTCCAGTGCACCTCGATGAGGTCCGTCCACGGGGCGAGATCGTAGTGGCGGCGCTGGCCGTAGCGCCGGCGTGCGGTCGGAGCGCCGCGGTCGAGGCCGACGAGCCCCGCGACCGTCGAATGCAGCCCGTCCGCGGCGATCAGCCAATCCGCCCGGATGCCCGCGGCCTCGACGCCGTCGGCGTCCTGCACCACCGACTCCACCCGTCCGAGCGTCGTCCGCACGCCGAGCTCCGCGGCCCGCGCGCGCAGCGCTCCGTGCAGCTCCAGCCGTCGCACCCCGAGCGCGGAGCCCCGCCGGAAGCGGTGCGTGACCGCGCGCCGGGCGTCGCGGTACTGGACCCCGAGCAGCGGGAACCCGCGCGGGTCGACGCCGAGCCGGGCGAGCGCCGGGAGCGCGCCCGGCATGAGCCCCTCGCCGCAGGCCTTGTCGATCACGCCCGAGCGCGGTTCGACGACCGTGGCCTCGAACCCGGCCAGCCGTGCCTCGATCGCCGTCGCGAGCCCGACCGGCCCGCCGCCGGCGACGAGGACGTGGGTCACGCCGGCACCCCCTCCGCGGCCGACCGCAGCGCGCGGTCCTCGGCCGGGATGCGGAACCCGAGCAGCAGGATCGCGTTGAGCACCGTGAAGACGAGCGCCGTGATCCACGCCGTGTGCACGAGCGGCAGCGCGATGCCCTCGATCGCCACGATGACGTAGTTGGGATGCCGCAACCACCCGACCCGGTACGGCCCCCGCGCGACCGGCGCGAGCCCGGGGACGACGATGACCCGGGTGTTCCAGCGGGGTCCGAGCGTCGCGATGATCCACCACCGCCCCGCCTGGCAGAGCAGCGCGACGACGAGCATGGGCCAGCCGAGCGCCGGGAGGAACGGCCGCTCGAGCAACCACACCTCCGCGATCGCGCCGACGAGGAGCCCGACGTGCAGGGGCACCATCCAGGCCATCTGCCGCCGGGCGTGCTCGACGCCGCCGCGCGCGAACGACCAGGCGGCGTTCCGTCGGGACACCACCATCTCGACGATGCGCTCCCCGCCGGTCAGCAGGATCAGCGCGGTGAAGAGGATCGCGCTCACGCCGCCCACCGCAGCAGCACGTACTCGCTCGTGACGCCCGGTCCGAGCGCGAACAGCATCCCGTGGGTCCCCTCCGGCTGATCCATCACGTCGGCGAGCACATGCAGCACGGACGACGACGAGAGGTTGCCGACGGCGTCGAGCGAGCGCCAGCTCGGCTCGAGGTCCGCTCGCCGCAGCCGCAGCCCCTTCTCGAACGCCTCGAGCACTCGCGGGCCGCCGGGATGCGCGATCCAGGTCCCGATGTCCGCGCCGACCATGCCGTGCTCGGCGAGGAGCCGGTCGACATCGCCGCCGATGTTCGCGTCGATGGTCTGCGCGACCTCCGCGGTCAGCACGATCCGGAACCCGGTGCCGCCGATGTCCCAGCCGATGACGCTCTCGCTGTCGGGGTAGAGCGCGCTGCGGGTGTCGACAATCTCGGGTCCGGGCAGGCCGAGCGCCTCGGCCCGCCGCTCCCCCGCGACGACGACCGCCGCCGCGCCGTCGCCGAACAGCCCGCTCGCGACGAAGTTCGCCGTGGAGTCGTCGTCGCGCTGCAGGGTCAGCGAGCACAGTTCCACCGAGAGCAGCACCGCGATGTCGTCGGGATGCCCGAGCAGGTAGTCGTGCACGCGTGCGATCCCGGCGGCGCCGGCCACGCACCCGAGGCCGAACGAGGGCATCCGCTTGACGTCGGGTCGGAGTCCGATCACCGGCACGAGCCGCGCGTCGATCGAGGGCGCCCCGATGCCCGTCACCGACGTGAAGAGCAGATGGTCGACGTCCGTCGGCCGGAGCCCGGCGGCATCGAGCGCGGACGTCACGGCGCGTGCGGCGAGCGCCGTCCCCTCCCGCAGCCAGAGGTCGTTGGCCTCCTCGAACCCGTGCAGATCGCGGTAGCGCTCGAGCGGCAGCACCAGATGCCGATGACCGATGCCGCTGGCGGCATGAAAGCGGGAGAGCAACGCCAGCCGGGTCGCGTCGTGCGTGATCAGCGAGCCGATCTCGGCGGCGATCTCGGCCTGGGTGTAGGCGTGTTCCGGGAGCGCGGGGGCGACCGCCACGATGCGCGACATTTCCGGAACGTACCACCGCCCGGGAGCCGCCGGTCGGATCGATCGCGGCTCCCGGGAGAGGCTCAGGGCGGGTCAGCCGAGGCGGGCGATCTCCTCGTCGGTCAGCTCGAGCCCGAACGACTGCACGAGGTCCGGCAGCTGCTCCTCCGTGCGCGCGCTCGCGATCGGCGCGACCACCGACGGCCGCGACCGGAGCCACGCGAGCGCGACGGCGGCGACGCTCACGCCGTGCGCCGCGGCGACGTCGTCGAGGGTCGACAGCAGCTCGACGTTGCGCGGATCCTCGAGGAGCTTCGCGGCTCCGCCGGCGCGCGCGGAGTCGACCGTCACGCCCGGGCGGTACTTGCCGCTCAGGAAGCCGCTCGCGAGCGCCGAGTACGGCGCCTCCACGATCCCGAGATCCAGCAGCGTCGGCACCAGGGTCTCCTCGATGCCGCGGTCGACGAGGTTGTAGGGATCCTGCGCCACGGTGAAGGCGGTCTGCCCGGCCGCCTGTGCGATCCCCACGGCGCTGCGGAGCCGGTCGGCCGAGAAGTTGGAGGCGCCCGCCTCGCGGATCTTGCCCGCGCGCACGAGCTCGTCGAACACGGCGACGTAGTCGGCCTGATCCACGGCGTCGTCGTCGCGGTGCGCGTAGTACAGGTCGATGTGGTCGGTCTGCAGGCGGCGGAGCGAGTCGTCGACGGCGGCGCGCACGTTGTCGGGCGAGAGCCCGGGGCGGGCGGCCGAGGAGAACACCTTGGTGCCGATCACCACGTCGTCGCGACGACCGCGGGAGGCGAGCCACTCCCCGATGATCGTCTCGGACTCCCCGCCCGAGTTGCCGGGCACCCACGCGGAGTACACGTCCGCCGTGTCGATCGCGCGACCGCCCGCCGCCACGAAGGCGTCGAGGACGGCGAACGACTCGTCGCGGTCGGAGGTCCAGCCGAAGGTGTTGCCGCCGAGGACGAGCGGCCCGAAGTCGAGAGAGGTCATGCTCGGGGCAACTGCTTGCGCGCCCGAACGATTCCCGCGCCGGGATAATCTCGGAGGCGGTGTCCGATCCCGCGTCCTCCTCGCCGCCCGCGGCTCCCGCCCCCGAACGCCGTCGGCGGTTCGCCGACCTGCGACCGCTGCGGGAGCGGGCCTTCGCCCGCCTCTGGATCGGCTCCACGATCTCCGGGACCGGCGCCTGGCTGACGATCGTGGCCGTCGGCCTGCAGATCTACGACCTGAGCGGCTCGACCCTCGCGGTCTCGCTCGTCGGCGGCATCGCGCTCGTGCCGATGATCGTCGCGGGCCTCTGGGGCGGGATGCTCGCCGACGCGTTCGACCGGCGCATCGTGCTGATCGTCAGCTCGCTGGTCGGCTGGGGCACCACGCTCGGGCTCATCGCGCTCTCCGTCCTGCTGGCGGTGCAGCACGAGAGCTCACCCCCGCTCTGGGAGTTCTACGTCCTGACGACCCTCAACTCGGTCGCCGCGACGATCTCCAACACGACCCGCGCGGCGGTCTACCCGCGCATCCTGCCGCCGGAGCTCATCGCCCCCGCCAACGCCCTCGGCGGCATCGGCTTCGGCCTGTCGCTCACCGTCGGCCCGGCGATCGCGGGTGTGCTCGTCGCGGCGTTCGGATTCGCGTGGACCTACGGGGTCGACGCCGTCCTCTTCACGGCGGGCTTCCTCGGGATCCTGAGCCTCCCCTCGCTCGCCCCGCTCCACGACGCCGTGCGGCCCGGGTGGCGATCGCTCAAGGAGGGCGCCGCCTTCCTGCGCCGGGCGCCCAACATCCGCTCCGGCTTCCTCATCGACATCATCGCGATGGGACTCGGCCGCCCGTACACGCTGTTCCCGGCGGTCGGAGCGCTCGTCATCGGGGGCGGTCCGGTGACCGTGGGAGTCCTCACCGCCTCCGCCGCGGTGGGCACCTTCCTGGCGGGGCTGTTCAGCGGTCCCGTCGGGCACGTGCACCGCCAGGGCGTCGCGATCGCGCGCGCGGTCATGATCTACGGGGCGTGCATCCTGCTGTTCGGCGTGGTGATCGGGGTCATGCAGACCGGCTGGTTCGGGTCGGTCGGGTCGTCGTTCGCCCGGGTGAACATCGTGGCGCTGCTGCTCGCGGCGGTCGCGCTGGCCGGGAGCGGCGCCGCCGACGAGGTGAGCGCGATCTTCCGCGGCACGATGCTCTCGGTCGCGGTCCCGGACGGGATGCGCGGGCGGCTGCAGGGGATCTTCACGGTCGTCGTCACGGGTGGTCCGCGGGTCGGGGACCTGTACGCCGGGATCGTGGCGTCGCTCGTCGCGCTGTGGTTCCCGCCGGTCCTCGGCGGCATCGCGATCGTGGTGCTGGTGGCGACGATCCTGCGCGTCGTGCGGACGCTCCGCGCCTACGACGCGCGGCACCCCGCGCCGTAGGCCTCAGAACTTCTCGATGTCGCCTTCGCCCGCGGCCTTGGCATCGTCCTCGTGCTCGAGGTTCTTCACGATGTCCTCCGCCGGCACCGGTGCGAGCCGGTCCCAGAGGAAGAAGAGCCCGCCGAGGACCAGCATCCCGATGCCGGTCCAGATGTTGATCTCGATCCCGCCGGTCATCTTCGTCTCGCGGGTCGAACCGAGGTCCACGAGCCCCACGATGAGCACGATCACGCCGTAGAGCACGAACAGGGCGCCGATGATGCGCCGGAGGTCGAAGCGCCGGGTGGACGTGACCGCGGCGTCCTTCTCCGCGTCGGTGAGGGTCTTCTTCTCGTCAGCCATCTCGGTCTCCGATCACAGGAAGGGCAGGTAGAGCGCGACGCACAGGACGAGGGCGATGACGCCGAGCAGCACGGGAGATCGGTACCACGCCTGGTCGCCCACGACCGCGTCGCCCTTGAGGTCGATCTTGCCGACGCCGAACACGAGGCCGCCGAGCTGGTCGATCGGCTTCGGCTTCGTGAAGAGGCTGATCGCCGTGCCGACGATGAGCACCGTCGCGAACGAGATGATCGCGCCGTACATCGTCTCGGCCGCGGCCGAGTTGAAGATGCTGTTGTCGATCAGGTACCAGACGTAGACGATCGCGGGCGTGATGATCCCGGTCACGTACCCCCAGAGCGCGCCCGCCGGCGACATGCGCTTCCACAGCACGCCCAGCACGAAGACGCCGAACAGCGGGGCGTTGAAGAAGGAGAACAGCGTCTGCAGGTAGTTCATGATGTTCGACGCGCCGGCGGCGATGAACGCGGTGCCGATGCCGACGACCACCCCGGCGACGGTGACCCAGCGCCCGGTCATCAGGTAGTACGCGTCCGTCATCTTCGGCTTGATGTACCGCTGCCAGATGTCGTACGTGAAGACGGTGTTGAAGCTCGACACGTTGGCCGCCATGCCCGCCATGAAGGAGGCGAGGAGGCCGGTGACCGCGACGCCGAGCACGCCCGACGGCAGGTACATCTGCATGAGCTTCGGGATCGCGTCGTTGTAGGTGAGGCCGCTGCCCCCCTTGCCCGCGAGCTCCGGCCCGAGCACGGCGGCGGCGATGACGCCGGGGATGATGACGATGAACGGGATGAAGAGCTTCGGGAACGCCGCGATCAGCGGGGTCCGGCGGGCTGCCGACATGTTCTTCGCCGACAGCGCGCGCTGGATCTCGGTGAAGTTTGAGGTCCAGTAGCCGAAGCTCAGCACGAAGCCGAGGCCGAGCACGATCGCGATCCAGTCGGCGCCGAGCGGGTTCGTGACGTGCCCGACCGCGGTGCCGGCCCAGGCCTGCAGGTGCTGGACGGAATCCGTCTTCTCGAACGCCTTCACGAGCCCGCCCCAGCCGCCGACGCGGTTGAGGCCGACGATCGTGAGCGGCACGAGGCCCGCGATGATCACGAAGAACTGCATGACCTCGTTGTAGATCGCCGAGGAGAGCCCGCCGAGCGTGATGTACGCCAGCACGAACGCCGCCGAGACGATGATCGCGAGCCACTCCGGCCAGCCGAGCATCGCCTCGATGACGATCGCCATCGCGTAGAGGTTGATGCCCGCGATCAGGACGTTCGAGACCGCGAACGCGATCGCCGAGACGAGGTGCGGGCCCTTGCCGTAGCGCCGGAGCATGAACTCCGGCACGGACCGGACCTTGCTGCCGTAGTAGAAGGGCATCAGGAAGAGGCCGAGGACCACCATCGCCGGCACCGCGCCGATGAGGTAGTAGTGCAGCGTCGCCATGCCGTACTGCGCGCCGTTCGCCGCCATCCCGAGGATCTCGGTGGCGCCGAGGTTCGCGCTCACGAAGGCGAGACCGGTGATCCAGGCGGGCAGCGACCTCCCGCTCAGGAAGAAGTCCATGCTGGTCCGGACGCGGCGACGCGCCACGAATCCGATCCCCAGCACCACCACGAAGTAGATCGCCAGCATCAGGTAGTCGACCCAGCTCAGACTGAGCTGGATGCCGCTCCCCGATCCGGCCGCCAGAACGACACCGGTCATGCCTTCGATCCTCGCCCCGGGCGCGACGGCGAGGCCGACCGGGAGCCGCCGTTGTCAGGCTGCGTTCAGGTTCGCTCGGTGCCGTCCGCCCGACGATCGCGCGCGCGGTCCTGTGCACGGTGCACGACGCTGAGCAGCGAGCCGATCACGATGACGGACCCGACGACGATGACCAGCCCGACCGCGACGATGCCGAGCGCCGCCGGCTGAGCGCCGAGGAGGCTCAGGCCGGTCGACGTCACGCGCGACGGGTCGATCACGAACCAGGCGACCCCGACGCCGAGCGCGGCGACGACGAGCCCCCAGACGACCGCGGCGACCCGGATCCGGGGGCGGCTCTCGGGTGTCGTCTCGCGCGTCGTCTCGGGCGTGGCAGCAGTGCCGGTCACGGGGTCGCTCCTTCGGTCGGTGCGGTGCTCGGTGCGGTGGAGGTGGTGAAGGACGGGGTGGGGGTCGGCTCCGGGGTCGCGTCCGACCGGGCCGGCGAGATCTGGATGGAGCCGGAGTAGAGCTGGAGACGGAGCGTCACCGCCGGGGTCCCCGTCCCGTCCACGAGGTCGTAGTGCGCGACGCCGCCGCGGACCGAGTCCGGCGTCAGGAGCTCGAGATCCCCGTTCGATCCGATCCGGCCCATGGAGCCGTCGTGCACCGTCGCGATGATCCGCACGGCGGCGCCGTCCTCCACGAGAACATCCATGAGGCCGCCGCGCTGCCAGACGTCGACCACGGTCCCCGGCGCACTCCGCCCGGGTGCGACGAAGAACGACGTCTCGCCGCCGGCCCGCGCGTAGCTTCCGCTGCGGGTCGTGTCGAGCCCGTACCCGCCCACCCACGGGACGAGCTGCCGGTCGGCGGCGACGGGCACGGTGACGAGCGCGCCGACGAGGGCGAGCACGGCGAAGGCGGCGAGCGCCCCGGCCCGCCGCCGCGCGAGGCCCGCGACCGCGAGACCGAGCCCGAAGACGGCTGCGGCCGCCGCGAAGCCGGCCGGCCAGCCGCCCGCGCCGCGCGGCACGGCGAGAGCGGTCGCGATCCCGACGCCGGCACCGGCGATGAGGGCGAGCCCGAACACGATGCCGATGACCGCGCCGCCGGCCCACGGCTCCCGGCGTCGGCGCTCGGCGAGCAGCGCGTGACGCTGCTCCGCCCAGGCCGCCTGGGCGGCGAGGCGGCGGGCGCGGTCCTCGGCTCGTTGCCGGGCGACCCACGCGGCGCGCTGCTGCTTCCAGGCCTCCTGCTGCGCCTTCCAGGCGGCGAGTTCGGCGTCGCTCGCGCCGGCGGCCGGGACGGCGGGCGCGGTCGGGGGCGCGGCGGCCGAGGCCGCCGCGGTCGGCTCGGTGACGAACGCCGCGGCCTCGGCGGGGCGCGGGATGGTCTCGGGCCGGTCGTCGGTCGTGGCCGGCACCGTCGGTACCTCCGGGTGCGCGGACCGGCGGGCCAGCCCGACGACCACGAGCACCGCCACGACGATGACGACGATCGTCCAGAGGATCCGCCCGGCCGAGGACGCGAAGTCGGGCTCGCCCCAGTAGACGGCGCCGACCCACCAGAAGCCCTGCGTCAGCGGGAGGAACGAGGCGACCGTGAGGGCCGCGATCGCGACCACGGCGCCCTCGACCCGGCCGCGGGCGAGCGTGAGCGCGTGGATCGCGCCCTTCTCGTCGGGCAGCAGGAACCACGCCGCCGCGTACGCGAGGACCACGGGGGCGCCGAGCACCGCGAGCACGACGACGACCCCCCGGACCAGGATCGGGTCGAGCCGGGTGCGCTCGGCGACCGCGGCGCAGACCCCTCCCAGCCATCCCGTGCGGCGCACCAGGCCGAGGCCGCGGATCCAGCGGAAGAACCGCGGCTCGGGCGCGGGCTCCGGCGCCGCCGAGGCGGTCGGGGCCTCGGGCCCGGAGTCGGGCGGCGTCTCGGCCTCGGGCTCGGATGACGGGGGTGCGGATGCCATGTCTCGATGCTGGACCGCGAGCGTCGCTCGGCTCCATGGGGTGAACCCCTGATCCGACCCTGATCCCGGGCCGCGGCCGCCGGGCCTCGTGCTTGGATCGTCGCATGACCGCCGCCCCGACCCGCCTCGAGCGGCCGGCCCGCCCGGCCCTCCGCCGCCCGCGGCGCATGGTGCTCGGCGGCGTGTGCGCGGGCGTGGCGCAGCATCTCGAGCGGCCCGTGGGCGCGATCCGCCTCGCCGCCATCGTGCTCGCGCTCCTCGGGGGGGGCGGTGTCCTGCTCTACCTCTGGCTGTGGGCGCTCGTGCCGCTCGCCGAGGAGGAGGCGCCGCGGGTCCGCCGCTCGATCCCCGGGGCGACGATCCTGGTGAGCCTCTCCGGCGTCGCCGCCGTGATCGCGCTCGGCATCGCGCACCTCGATACCGCCCGCACCTCCGCGCTCGTGCCGGCGGCCGTCGACAGCGCCGCGCTCGCGATCCTCGCCCTGGTCTGGACGCTCGTCCTCGACCGCGCGGACCCGCGGCACGACGCACGGTACCGCCGCGCCGTCGGCGCCGTCGCGGGCGGCATCCTCGTCGCCGAGGGCATCCTGCTGCTGCCCATGCCGCACTCGATCCTGGCGACGGTGCTCGGCCTCGTGGTCGCGTTCATCGGGGTCGTGATCCTCATCGCCCCGCGGATCGTCGGGCTCTGGACCGACCTCATGACCGAGCGCACCGCGCGCGACCGCGAGTCGCAGCGCGCCGAGATCGCGGCGCACCTGCACGACTCCGTGCTGCAGACCCTCGCGATCATCCAGCACCGC
Source organism: Pseudolysinimonas sp. (assembly GCF_051954455.1). Lineage (GTDB taxonomy): Bacteria > Actinomycetota > Actinomycetes > Actinomycetales > Microbacteriaceae > Pseudolysinimonas. Next base: position 102,760 of record NZ_JBQCHS010000033.1, read on the forward strand.
GCGGGCCCGCAGAGCGAGGTCGCCCGCCTCGCCCGCGCCCAGGAGCGGGAGCTCCGCGACTGGCTGTTCGCCGGCACCGACCCCTTCGCCGGCGATGCGGCGACCGAGCTGCGGACCACGGCCGGCGAGCTCGAGCTCGCGCATCCCGTGCGCTTCGAGATCGTCACGGTCGGCGACACCGCCGACATCCGCAGCGGCGCCCTCATCGGCGCGGCCCGCGAGGCGATGCTCAACGCCGCCCGGCACGCCGGCGGCGACGTGGCGGTCTACCTCGAGGTCGGCGAGGACGCCGTGGAGCTCTTCGTGCGCGACCGCGGCGCGGGCTTCGACGTCGACGCGGTCGCGGAGGGACGGATCGGCGTGCGCGAGTCGATCGTCGGGCGCATGGAGCGCTCCGGCGGCCAGGCGACCGTCCGCAGCGACGATCGCGGCACCGAGGTGCGGCTGCGCCTCCCGCTCCCGGCGGCGCGCGCGTGAGGGTGCTGCTGGTCGACGACCACTCGATCTTCCGGGCGGGTCTCCGGGCCGAGCTCGGCGACGCCGTCGAGGTCGTGGGCGAGGCGGCGACGGCCGACGAGGCGGTGCAGATGGCGCACGAGCTGCGTCCGGACGTCGTGCTGCTCGACGTGCACCTCCCCGGCTCCGAAGGCGGCGGCGGCGAGGTCCTGCGGCGCTGCGGCGACCTGCTCGGTGAGGTCCGGTTCCTCGCGCTCAGCGTGTCGGACGCCGCCGAGGACGTGGTGGGCGTCATCCGCGCCGGGGCCCGCGGCTACATCACCAAGACCAGCTCGGGGGCCGACGTCGTCCGCGCGCTGACCTCGGTCGCCGACGGCGACGCGGTGTTCTCGCCCAAGCTCGCGGGCTTCGTGCTCGACGCCTTCGGCGCTGCCCAGGGTGAGCAGGCGACCGCCGAGGACGAGCTCGACCGATTGAGCGCCCGCGAGCGCGAGGTCATGCGGCTGATCGCGCGCGGCTACGCGTACAAGGAGGTCGCCTCCGAGCTCTACATCTCGATCAAGACGGTCGAGACGCACGTCTCCGCGGTGCTGCGGAAGCTGCAGCTCTCCTCCCGCCACGAGCTCACGGCGTGGGCCCTGGAGCGGAAGCTGCTCTAGGCGCCGGCCGGGACGTAGCGGTACGACGCCCCGCGGTGCTCCGCCGGGAGCCGGTCCCCGCGCCCGTGCAGCTTCTGCCGCAGCGTTCCCGGCTCGTACTCGGTCGGGTACACCCCGCGCTCCCGCAGCACCGGGATGACGTACTCGATGACGTCCTCCCACGTGCCCGGCGTGATCGCGTAGGCGAGATTGAACCCGTCGACGTCGGTCTCCTCGACCCACGCCTGCAGCTGGTCGGCGATCTCCTCCCCCGACCCCACGATGTAGGGTCCGAGCCCGCCGATCGCGCCGTGCCGGCCGATGTCGCCGACCGTGAACTCCCGGCCCCGCTCCGCCGACTCCGCGAAGTTCTGCACGACCGACTGGATCGCGTTCGACTTCACGTTGCCGACCGGCTCGTCGAGGTCGTAGGTGGAGAGGTCGATGCCCATCCAGCCCGACATGAAGACGAGCGCGCCCTCCTCGCTCGCGTAGGAGAGGAAGTCGGCCTCCTTCTCGCGCGCCTTCTCGGGCGTGGAGTCGGTGATGATCGTCAGGAGCGTGTAGATCTTCGCCGCGTATCGGTCGCGTCCCGCCGCCTCGAGCGCGTCGCGGATCCGCGTCACGGTGCCGGTCAGCACCTCCTTGGTCGGCGCTGCGACGAAGATCGCCTCGGCGTTCTCGGCCGCGAACGTCATGCCGCGCTTCGAGGCGCCCGCCTGGTAGATGACGGGCGTGCGCTGCGGCGACGGCTCCGAGATGTGGATGCCGGGCACGGTGAAGTGCTTCCCCCGGTGGCCGATCTCGTGCACCTTCGACGGCTCGGTGAAGACGCCGCGCTCGCGGTCCTTGACGACCGCGTCGTCCTCCCACGACCCCTCCCACAGCTTGTAGAGCACCTCGAGGTACTCGTCGGCGTGGTCGTAGCGGTCGTCGTGCTCGAGCTGGTCGTCGGCGCCCATGTTGCGCGCGGCGCTGGGCAGGTAGCCGGTGACGACGTTCCAGCCGACGCGGCCCTTGGTGAGGTGGTCGAGCGTCGTCATGCGGCGCGCGAACGGATAGGGATGCTCGTAGGCGGTGCCCGCCGTCACCCCGAAGCCGAGATGCTCGGTCACGAGCGCCATGGCCGAGACGAGCATCATCGGGTCGTTGACCGGCACCTGCGCGCCGTGGCGGATGGCGGCCTCGTTGGTGCCGCCGTAGACGTCGTAGGTGCCCAGCACGTCGGCGATGAAGATCCCGTCGAAGGTGCCGGATTCGAGGAGCTCGGCCAGCTCCGTCCAGTACTCCAGCGTGTTGTAGGTGGCCGACCTGTCGCGCGGGTGCCGCCACAGCCCCGAGGACTGGTGCGCCACGCAGTTCATGTCGAACGCGTTGAACCGGATCTGTCGAGGGGCCATGCCGGGATCCTCCCGGCTCTGCCGGGGCGCGTCGACTCGGGGCGCAACGCGACGTCACATGCCGCAGCGGCGGGCTACGGGCAGATCAGCCGCGTCGGGGTGTGCTGGTCGCGCGTGCGTTCGACGACGTGCGCGCTCATCTCCGCCCCGCAGAGAGGGCAGGTGCTGAGCCGCGGTTCCGCCGGTCGCTCGCCTCCCCTCCCCGGCCCGAGCTGCGCCGGCCCCATGAACGGGAAGATCGCGCGGTTGAGGCGGTCCCACCACCGGAGCGGCGTCTGCTGTGCGTCCACGGATAGTGAGTGTACTAACTATTCGTGCACTACGCTTGACCTCGTGCCCGCCTCCTCGACCTCTCCGGCGCCCGACGACCTCCTCGCCCTCGACCGGCAGGTCTGCTTCGCGCTGGTGACCGCCGCGCGCGACGTGGTCGCCCTCTACCGCGAGGTGCTCGAGCCGCTCGGGCTCACGCACCCGCAGTACCTCGTCATGCTCGCCCTCTGGGAGGAGAGCCCGCAGAGCGTCAGCTCGCTCGGGCGACGCCTCTCGTTGGAGCCCGCCACCCTCAGCCCGCTGCTGCGCCGGCTCGAGGCCGCCGGCCTGCTGGAGCGCAAGCGCAACCCGGAGGACGAACGGGCCCTCGCCGTCGAGCTCACGACCGCGGGCAGGGAGCTGCGCCAACGCGCCCTCGACGTGCCGCCGACGATCATGGCGCGCCTCGGGATCGCGCAGGACGACCTGGTGGCCGTCCGGGACACCCTCCTCGGGCTGGGGCGGGCGGCCCGGATGGGCCTCGTCCCGGCGTGACGGGTCAGCGACCGCGGTGCTCCTTGGCGAGCGCCTTCAGGTCGTCGCCGATGAGCCCCATGCGGCGCTGCCGCTCGGGCGTCGTCAGGCGGTCGCGGAGCGTCCAGGCCTGCTCCGTGCGCTCCGCGAGGCTCGCTCCGACCTCCTCCCAGGCCTGACGGCGCGCCACCTCGACCATGCCGTCCAGGTGGTCGTCGTCGGCCGACAGCCGGATGAGCCGCTCGGCGAGCGCGGCGCTCGCCTCGATCCGCCGGTCGAGGTGCTCGATGTCGCCCGCGCGGTAGTCCGACTGGTGCGACGCCTTGCCGGGTCGATCCTCGGCGCGGTCCCGCTCCTCCTCCAGCCGACGGGCGTCGAGACGCGCCTCGACCGCCAGCCGCCGCAGCTCCTCCCGGGCGAGCTCGCGGGCGCCCTCCGGCCGGTAGTCGGCGCGATCGCGGAGCGCGCGGAGGATGACCTCGTTCTTCACGGTCATGCGGGCGGCCGACTCCGCGATGAGCAGACCGTCGTCGACGAGGTCCTCCAGGGTCGCCGGAGGCGCGGGCTCGGGAGCCCGGAAGGTGCCGACGTCCGCCCGCCGGCGTCGCCGCCATCGCATCAGCTCCGATGCTATGCGGCGCGTCCGATTGTGCGCGCGGCGCGAAAGAGGTGCAGGATCATCTGGGTCCGCAAGAGAGGAAGCCCGATGTTCGGACGGAACCGTCCCGCCGCGCCCACGGAGGCCGAGGTGCTGCAGCTGCGCGCCGCCGCCATCGCGGAGCCGTGCGACGAGACGCTGCGCGCCTTCGGCGCCGCCGCCTACCTCTACGAGCTCGGCACCGACGGATCCTGCGCCAAGCGAGCGGGAGAGGCCGCGGTCCGGATGTGGCGCGAGCGCGGCGACGTGCCGCCGCTCGCCTTCGTCGACCGTCTCTCCTACTGACCCGCGCTACGTGAGGAGCTCGAGCTCCCGCAGCTTCGCCTCGACGGCGGCGTTGCTCGGCTCGACCTGGTGCGCGCCGTCCGGGTAGACGACGACCGGGATGTTCATCCGGCCGGAGATCCGCTGCGCCTCGTCGGCCAGCTCCTTCGACTCCTCGACGTCGAGGTAGTCGTAGGCGATGCCCAGCCCGTCGAGCTGACTCTTCGTGCGTCGGCAGTCGCTGCACCAGTCGGCGCCGTACATCGTGATGCGTTCGGGGGTCACGTCGAAGCCAACCGGACGGAGCGCCGCATCATTCCGACCGATCCGATCGTCGATGCACCTGATGTGGTGCGCGAGGGGGGACTTGAACCCCCACGCCCTTGCGGGCACTGGCACCTGAAGCCAGCGCGTCTGCCAATTCCGCCACTCGCGCGTGGACCGCATCCCTGCGGTCAACCCTGCGACGATACCATCCGCGGGGCGGCCGCGAGTCCGTGAGGCGGCCGGACGCCGTTCGTTCTCCCGGGTCGGGCGGATAGCATGCGGGATACCGATGGAGAGGGGAGCCCCGTGGGGATTCTCGACAGCTTCGAGAGGGGCTTGGAACGCGTCGTCAACGGCGCGTTCGCGAAGACCTTCAAGAGCGGTCTGCAGCCCCTCGAGGTCACGGCGGCCCTGCGGCGCGAGCTCGACACGAAGGCCGCCGTCGTGGCGCGCGACCGCATCCTCGTCCCGAACGACTTCACCGTGCGGCTCTCGCCCGAGGATCACGCACGCATGACCGGCCTCGGCCCGGCGCTCATCGACGAGTTCACGCAGCTCGTGCAGCGGCACGCCGTCGCGCAGCGCTACGCATTCGCGGGCGGCATCTCGATCGTGCTCCAGCGCGACGAGAGCGTCGGCACGGGGACGCTCCGCATCGACTCGCAGACGGCCAAGGGCGAGATCTCGTGGAACCCCGTCCTCGACATCGCCGGCAAGAGGTTCCCGCTGCGCAAGGGGCGCACGGTGATCGGGCGCGGATCCGACGCCGACGTCACGATCGACGACACCGGAGCATCGCGGCATCACGCCCAGGTGCTCTGGGACGGCGCCCGCGGCGAGATCGACGATCTCGGCTCGACGAACGGCACGGTGCTCAACGGGCAGCGGATCACGAAGGCGCCGCTTCCGGCCGACTCCGTGATCGAGATCGGGCGCACCCGTATCGTGTTCCGGGTGCTCCCCCAGTCCGCGTCGTCCGACGGCCTCGCCCCCGCGCGGCACGAGGGCGGTCGATGAACGCCAGCAGCCTGACACTGCTGGTGCTGCAGCTGGGCTTCCTGCTGCTCATGTGGGTGTTCGTCTTCGTCGTCGTGTTCGCGCTGCGCTCCGACCTGTTCGGGCAACGGGTGCGCAAGATGCCCGCGGCGCCCGCGAGCGTCGCTCCCGCCCCGGTTCCGGTCGGCGCTCCGGCGGCCGCCGCCCCCGAGGCGCTCACCGAGCCGGTCCGTCGCCAGCCGCCGCTCGCCGACGCGGCCACGCCGCGCCGTCTCGTCATCACGAGCGGACCGCGCGAGGGCATGGCGATCGACCTGCCGGACGAGCAGCTGACCATCGGGCGCTCCAGCGAATCCGGCCTCGTCATCCGCGACGACTACACGTCCACGCATCACGCCCGGCTCATGCTGTGGAACGACCAGTGGGTGGTGCAGGACCTAGACTCCACGAATGGCACGTTCCTCGACGGAGCCCGTGTGACGCTGCCGACCCCCGTCCCCCCGAACGTGCCGGTGACCATCGGGACCACGACGTTCGAACTGCGGCGGTAGCCCCGTGGTCACGACCTCGTCCAGCGCGGCCGTCTCGCACGTCGGAAGGATCCGGAGCAACAACCAGGACTCCGCCTACTCCGGTGCGCACCTCTTCCTCGTCGCGGACGGGATGGGCGGCCACGCGGGCGGCGACGTCGCGTCCGCGATCGTCGCGCAGCGCGTCGCCGAGGCCGATCAGAGCTACGCGAACCCCCACGACGCGGAGTTCGCGCTCCAGTCGGCGCTGATCGCCGCGAACTCGCTCCTCGCCGAGACGGTGTTCGAGCACAGCGAGCTGACCGGGATGGGCACCACCGCGAGCGGCATGATCCGCGTCGGCGGGCAGATGGTCATCGCGCACATCGGCGACTCGCGCATCTACCGGCTCCGCGACGGCGAGCTCGAGCAGATCACGGCCGACCACACCTTCGTGCAGCGGCTCGTCGACTCCGGGCGGATCACGCCGGAGGAGGCCGCGGTCCACCCCCGCCGCTCCGTGCTCATGCGGGTGCTCGGCGACGTCGACGCGGCGCCCGAGATCGACACCAAGATCCTCGACACCCGCCCCGGCGACCGCTGGCTGCTCTGCTCCGACGGGCTCTCGAGCTACGTCGCCGAGGAGAAGATCGCGTCGATCCTGCAGACCGTGACGGGCACGCAGGCCGCCGCCGACCGGCTCGTCAAGGAGAGCCTGGATCATGGCGCCCCGGACAACGTGACGGTGGTCATCGAGGACATCGGCGACGTCGAGGACACCGCCGCCGGCCCGCTCTTCGTCGGCTCGGCCGCCGCGCCGCTCAGCTTCGAGAACGAGACCGCGCGCCGCCCGATCCGACTGCCCACCCTGCTGCTCCACCCCCTCAAGGCGACCCAGCCCGAGGACGCCCACTTCGAGCCCGAGCGCGAGGGCTATCTCGAGGAGCTGCTCGAGGAGGACCGCCGCCGCGCCATCCGTCGCCGGGTCACCTGGATCGTCGCCGTCGTCGTGGCGATCGCCGCGATCGTCGCCGCCGTGGTCATCGGCTATCAGTGGACCCAGTCGCGCTACTACGTCGGCGTCGACCACGGCCGGGTCGCCGTATACCGCGGGGTGCAGCAGAACGTCGGGCCGATCAAGCTGTCGAGCGTCTACCAGCCGACGACGATCGAGGTGTCGGATCTGTCGTCGTTCGAACGGCAGAACGTGGAGCGGACGATCGCGGCCAACGATCTGCGCGACGCGCTCGCGATCGTCGACCGGCTCCAGAACGCGGCGGGCGCGAAGCAATGACGGCCACCGGTACGGCGATCCCGGCGACCGACGGCGCCGCCCCCCGGACGGCGCTCACCGAGACCATCCGGATCCGGCTGCGCACCCCGGCCCGGCGCCGCAACCTGGAGCTCGTCCTGCTGATCGGCGCGTTCGTCCTCGCCGGCGGTGCGCTCGTGCTCGTCGACCTGGGGGCGCTCGGGCGCATCGGCGGCACGATGGCGCTCCTCGAGGCCCTGCTCGCAGTGCTGCTGCTCGGGGTGCATGTGACGCTGCGCGTCGTCGCGCCCGATGCCGACCCGTTCGTGCTGCCGATCGCGACCGTGCTCAACGGCCTCGGGATCGCCGAGATCACCCGCATCGACATCGAGCGCGGCATCTCCGGATGGGACGCCCTCGGCGTCAAGCAGATCGTGTGGACGGCGATGGCGATCGTCATCGCCCTCGTCGTGCTGCTCGTCATCCGCAACCACCGCGTCCTGCAGCGCTACCGCTACATCGCGATGTTCGTGGCGATCGCGCTCCTCCTGCTGCCGATGCTGCCGGGCATCGGGCGCACGATCTACGGCGCCCGGGTGTGGATCGGCATCGGACCGTTCAGCTTCCAGCCGGGGGAGATCACCAAGATCGCCCTGGCCGTGTTCTTCGCCGGCTACCTCGTGACGGCGCGCGACTCGCTCGCCATCGGGGGGCGGAAGCTGCTCGGGATGCGGCTGCCGCGCGTGCGCGACCTCGGCCCGATCCTCGTGGTCTGGCTCGCCGCGATGGCGGTCATCGTCTTCCAGCGCGACCTCGGCACCGGGCTTCTCTACTTCGGCCTGTTCCTCGTCATGATCTACGTCGCGACGGGCCGTCTCAGCTGGGTGATCCTCGGGCTGCTGCTCTTCGGCGGCGGGGCGTTCGTCGCGAGCCGCGCCCTCGGTTACGTCGGCGATCGCGTCGACGGCTGGCTCAACGCCTTCTCGCAGTCCAACTACGACGCCAAGTTCGGCGGCACCTACCAGCTCGTGCAGGGCCTGTTCGGCATGGCCGACGGCGGCCTCATCGGCACCGGCCTCGGGCGGGGGCAGCCGAACATCACGCCGCTCGCACAGAGCGACTTCATCATGTCCTCGCTCGGCGAGGAGCTCGGCCTGATCGGCATCTTCGCGATCCTCGCGCTCTACCTGCTCTTCGTGTCGCGCGGGTTCCGGATCGGGTTCACCGGCCAGGACGACTTCGGCCGTCTGCTCGGGGTCGGGCTCGCCTTCGTCGTCGCGCTGCAGACCTTCACCGTCATCGGCGGCATCACCCGTGTGATCCCGCTGACCGGGCTGACGACGCCCTTCCTCGCCGCGGGCGGATCCTCGCTCGTCGCGAACTGGATCATCGTCGCGCTCCTGCTGCGGCTCTCCGACTCGGTGCGCAGCCAGCCGCACTGGGTGGTCGACACGCCCTCGAATCCGATGGGAGCGATCCGATGAACAAGGAGCTGCGTCGCGTCAGCATCGTCGTGCTGATCATGTTCCTCGCCCTGTTCGGGTCGTCGACGATCATCCAGGTCTTCCAGCAGGACAACCTCAAGTCGGACAGCCGGAACTCACGGCAGTACTACGCGAGCTTCAACACCCAGCGGGGCGCGATCCTCGTCGACGGCCAGCCGATCGCGCAGTCCGTGGCGTCGAACGACGTCTACAAGTACCAGCGCGTGTACGCGAACGGGCCGCTGTACTCCGCGGTCACGGGCTACTCGATCATCAACGGCGCACCGACGGGCATCGAAGGCGCCGAGAATCAGGACCTCAGCGGCAATTCCGGCGACCAGTTCTTCGACCGCATCAACGCGATCGTCACCGGGCAGGAGCCGCAGGGCGCGTCCGTGTCGCTGACGATCGATCCGAAGGTGCAGCAAGCCGCCTACGACGCGCTCGGCGACTACCAGGGCGCGGTCGTCGCGCTCGACCCGAAGACCGGCGCGATCCTCGCCATGGTGTCGAAGCCCGACTACGACCCGAACCAGCTCGCCTCGCACGACACCAAGCAGGCCGCGGCGACGTACAAGCAGCTGCTCGCCGACCCGGGGAACCCGCTCGTCAACCGCGCGATCAACGGATCGCTCGATCCGCCGGGTTCGACGTTCAAGCTCGTCGTCGCGTCGGCGGCCTTCGCCAACGGGTACACCCCCGACAGCGCGTTCCCCAACCCGTCGCGGCTGCAGCTGACCGGCACCAACACCTTCATCACCAACTCGGAGGGCGGAGACTGCGGGGGCGGGGCCACCGCGACGATCAAGGTGGCGCTGCAGTACTCGTGCAACATCCCGTTCGCCCAGCTCGGCGGCGAACTCGGCTACGACAAGGTCTCGGCGCAGGCGAAGGCCTACGGGTTCGGTGACGACAGCCTCCGCATCCCGATGAAGGTGACGCCGAGCGTCTATCCGCAGACCACCGATGCTGCGCGCCAGGAGCTGTCGAGCTTCGGCCAGGCCGACGACCGCGCCTCACCGCTCCAGATGGCCATGGTCTCGGCGGCGATCGCGAACGGCGGAGAGCTCATGCGACCCAATCTCGTGCAGTCGATCACCAACTCCAACCTGTCGACCAAGCAGAGCTTCTCTCCGCAGAGCTACGGTCAGCCGGTCAGCTCCGACATCGCGTCGACACTCACTCAGCTGATGGTCAACAACGTCGACAACGGCGCCGCCAGCAATGCAAGAATCAGTGGAGTTCAGGTCGCGGGCAAGACCGGCACAGCACAGAACGGCGCGAGGAATCAGCTGCCGTACACCCTCTGGTTCACCGGTTTCGCCCCGGCGGACAATCCCCAGGTCGCGGTCGCGGTCGTGGTGCAGAACGGCGGCGGCATCGGGCATGCCGGCTTCGGCAACACGCTGGCGGCTCCGATCGCCAAGAAGGTCATTGAGGCGGTGCTGAGCAGATGAGACCCACGAGCGGCCTCACCTTCGGTGGCCGGTACCAGCTGGGCAACCGCATCGCCATCGGCGGCATGGGCGAGGTCTGGCAGGCCACCGACCTGGTGATCGGGCGCACCGTCGCCATCAAGATCCTGAAGGACGAGTACCTCGGCGACCCGGGCTTCCTCGAGCGCTTCCGGGCCGAGGCGCGGCACGCGGCGCTCGTCAACCACGAGGGCATCGCGAACGTCTTCGACTACGGCGAGGAGGACGGCTCCGCGTTCCTCGTCATGGAGCTCGTGCCGGGCGAGGCGCTCTCATCGATCCTGGAGCGCGAGCACACCCTGCCGACCGACAAGGTGCTCGACATCGTCGCGCAGACCGCGTCGGCGCTGCAGGCGGCCCACCAGGCCGGGCTCGTGCACCGCGACATCAAGCCGGGCAACCTGCTCATCACGCCCGACGGACGCGTGAAGATCACCGACTTCGGGATCGCGCGGATCGCCGACCAGGTGCCGCTCACGGCGACCGGCCAGGTGATGGGCACCGTGCAGTACCTGTCGCCCGAGCAGGCGAGCGGGCATCCCGCGTCGCCGTCGACCGACATCTACTCGCTCGGCATCGTCGCCTACGAGTGCCTCGCGGGCCGACGCCCGTTCACCGGCGAGTCGCAGGTCGCGATCGCCATGGCGCAGATCAACGAGGCGCCCCCGGAGCTCCCGATCACGATCGCCGAGCCCGTGCGCAACCTCGTCTACGCGTGCATCGCGAAGCGCCCCGAGGACCGCCCCGCGACCGCCGCCCACCTCGCGCGCGCCGCGCAGGCGCTCCGCCGGGGCGACGTGCAGGGCGCCATCGCGGCCGTGCCGGGCGTCGCCGGGCACGACCCGATCAGCTCCTTCGCCACCGACACCCAGGCCGCCACGCGCGTCATCGGGGGAGCCGGCTTCGGCGCCGCCGCGGGGGCGGGCCTGGGCGCGGCGGCCGCCACGACGGCGACCACGGAGACCCCGGTGCGCCGGCGGAATCCCTGGATGTGGCCGCTCATCGCGATCGTCGCGGTGCTGGCGGTCGCGCTCGTCGCGATCATCATCCTGCTGCTCGGGCGGCCGAGCGACGCCCCGTCGCCGAGCCCCACCCGATCGTCCCCGACGCCGTCGGTGTCGTCGAAATCGCCGTCCCCGACGCCGACGCCCACCTCCGACACCACGAACATCAACCCTGCCGACTACGTGGGCAAGCCGTTCGACCAGGTGGAGGCGGCCCTCGCGAACCTCGGTTACGAGGTCAACCGCGCCAACGGCCCCGTCGCGACCACGCCCGCGCAGGAGGGGACGGTCTCGAACCTCAACCCGACCGGCAACGTGCAGAAGGGCAAGACCATCACGGTGTCGGTGTATCAGGACTACCCCGGTCCGCCCGCACCGAGCGCGGCGACCGCGCCCTCCGGCAACCAGCACGGCACGATCACCATCAGCTGGCCGCGGTACACCGGATGTCCGAGCGGCTATGCGCTGAGCGGCTACGTCTTCAACGGCGGCCCCTCGAGCAACTACACCGTGCAGGGCGGCAACACGGTGGGCGCCGACGCGACGAGCGTCGACATCACCCTCAGCTCGACCGCGAGCTCGGCGACGGTCACCTACGTCGCCACCTGCGGCTCGGCCGGCCTGCAGTCGGCGACCTCGAATCCGCTGACCATCCCCATCGGCTGACGTGGCGGGACGGGCGCCCGAGGGCCGCGCACTACACTGAACCGGTGTCTGGGACGGAGACGGTGACGAGCGACACGGGGGGGACCCCCGACGTCCGCGTCATCGCCGGTCGGTACCAGCTGGGGTCGCTTCTCGGGCACGGCGGCATGGCCGACGTCTACGCCGGGACGGATGCGCGCCTCGGGCGCCCCGTGGCCGTCAAGCTGCTGAAGCCCGCCCTCGCCAACGACCCGTCGTTCCGCACCCGGTTCCGGCAGGAGGCGCAGGCCGCCGCCCGCATGGCGCACCCGACGATCGTGCGCGTGTTCGACGCGGGCGAGGAGACGGTGCGCGAGCCGTCCGGCATCGAGGTCCAGGTGCCGTTCATCGTCATGGAGCGCGTCGACGGCACCCTGCTGAAGGACCTCGTGGCCGCTGGTCCGCTCGATCCGACCGAGGCGGTGCGGATCGTCTCCGGCATCCTCACCGCGCTCGAGTACTCGCACCGAGCCGGCGTCGTGCACCGCGATATCAAGCCGGGCAACGTCATGGTGACGTCCACCGGCCAGGTCAAGGTCATGGATTTCGGCATCGCGCGCGCGATCTCCGACTCGTCCGCCACGATCGCGCAGACGAGCGCGATCCTCGGCACCGCCCAGTACTTCTCCCCGGAGCAGGCCCGCGGCGAGGCGATCGACGCCCGCACCGACCTCTACTCGACCGGCGTCGTGCTCTACGAGCTGCTGACCGGCCGCCCGCCGTTCCGCGGCGACACCGCGGTCGCGGTGGCCTACCAGCACATCAGCGAGGCGCCGGTCGCGCCCCATGTGCTCAACCCCGCGATCTCGCCGGCGCTCAACGCGGTCGTCATGCGCGCCCTCGCCAAGAACCCCGACGAACGCTTCCAGACCGCCTCCGACTTCGCCGCCGACCTCGAGATCGCGGCGACCGGCAAGGTGCCCGATCGCGCGCCCGGGGGCGGCGACGACTTCAACGCGACGCTGTTCGGCGTCAGCCCGACCTCGACCGCCGCCTCGTCGGCCACCCTGCGCCGGCTCGCCGAGGACACCGACGACCCCGCGCCGCGGACCCAGAGCCGCCCGCCCGTCGCCTGGATCTGGGGCGGCGTCGGCGTCATGGCGGTCATCATCGTCGCGGCGCTCGTCTGGGTGTTCAGTCTCACCCCGCAGAACCTGATCGGCCCGAACGCCTCGGCGAAGGTGCCGGACGTCATCGGGATGGATTGGAAGAAGAGCGGCCAGTCCAAGCTCGAGGCGGCGCAGCTGAAGCCGACCGAGGTGCTGCAGAGCTCCACCAAGGTCGCCCAGGGCGCGATCATCGCGATCGATCCTCCCGTCGGCACGACGGTGCTGCCCGGGACTCCGGTGACCGTGACCGTCTCGACGGGTCGGCCGGCGGTGACTCTGCCGAGCCTCCTCTACAAGAGCCAGGACGACGCGACCGCCACGATCACCGCCGCCGGGCTCAAGGTCGGCAGCATCGACCAGCAGAACTCTCCGTCCGTCCCTGCGGGGCAGGTCATGGGCATCCAGGCCCAGGGTCTCTCGGGGCTGCAGGCCGACAGCGTGCAGGTCGACGCCGGCACGACGATCGACCTGGTCGTCTCCAACGGGCAGGTCGAGGTCCCCGATCAGCGCGGGCAGCCGTTCGCCGCGGCCCGCGACGTCCTAAGCGGTCCGGATTACCAGCTCCAGGTCAAGCTGCAGGCGAACGGCGGCTGCTCGGGCGGCAACGTCACGACGCAGTCGCTCATCGGCCCCGCGCCGCAGAAGTCGGCGGTCACGCTGACCTACTGCGCCGGCTGACCGGTCCGCGGCAGCTAGAGACGCACGAGCGGCGACAGATCCTTCGCGCGCGCGGCCGCCTCCGGCATCCCGGCGGCGGCGAGCCAGTTGCCGAGCATCGCGTAGCCGCCCTCGGTCATGACCGACTCGGGGTGGAACTGCACGCCCTCGATCGGCGCCGCCCGGTGGCGGAGCCCCATGATGACGCCGTCCTCCGTCCGGGAGGTCACGACGAGCTCGTCGGGGACGGTGCCGTCGACGACGGCGAGCGAGTGGTATCGGGTGGCGCGGAACGGCTGCGGAACCCCGTCGTAGAAGGCGCCGTCGTCGTGTCGCACCTGCGAGGTCTTGCCGTGCATGAGCTCCTCGGCGTGCGTCACGGTCGCTCCGAGCGCCTCGGCGATCGCCTGGTGGCCGAGACAGACGCCGAGCAGCGGCGACCCGACGGCGAGGGCCGCCCGCACGACCGGGATCGAGACGCCCGCGTCGGCGGGACTGCCGGGACCGGGGGAGAGGAGCACCGCGTCGTAGTCGGAGATCCGCCCCGCGACCTCGTCGTCGGAGAACGCGTCGTTCCGGACGACCTCCGTCGCGGCCCCGAGCTGCTGCAGATAGCCGTCGAGGGTGTAGACGAAGCTGTCGTAGTTGTCGACGACGAGAACGCGCAACGCGGTCATGTCTTCTGCACCGTGACGTCCTGCGGGGCGACGAACGTCTGCACCCACGGGAAGACCCACAGCACGAGGGCGGTCACGAGCGCCGCCAGCAGCACGAGCAGGATGAGCACCCGCACCCACCACGGGCCGGGCAGCACCCGCCAGAGGGCCGCGTACATCAGTGCCCCCCCTCGACGGTCTTCAGCACCTCGGCCGGCGCCCCGCCGCCCGGCTGCCCGGGCGTGCGCGGGTAGAACTTGTCGAACATCCCGTACGCGATGATGCGCTCGGCCGTCGAGTAGAACGGGTTGCAGCTCGTCAGCGTGATCACGCGGTCGGTCGGCTGCACCCCCGGAGTCTGCGGCACCGGGGCGAGGACCCCGACCCCCGTCGGCTGCACGTACTCGAGATTGCGGAACGAGTACTGGTACCAGCCGTCCTGCGTCTCGACGAAGATGTGGTCGCCGACGTGGAGCTGGTGGATGAGGTGGAGGTTGCCGCCGTAGGCCGACCGGTGCGACGCGATCGCGAAATTGCCGACCTCGCCGGGCATCTGGGTGGTCGGGTAGTGACCCAGGTGGTACTTGTTCAGCACGTCGGCGACGCCGATGCCCTGGGCGATCGGCCGGTAGTAGTCGGCCTGCCCGGGCTGGTTCCAGCGCGGCACGAGGAGGTAGGCGAACACCTGCGCGTTGCCCGGCGCGGTCGAGACCGGGATGGCGCCGGAACCGGTGGTCGGCGCCGTCGCCGCCTTGCGATCCCACTCCCTGGTCTGCTGCGTGGCCTGCTGATGGAGCTGGTTGCCGACCAGGATGTCCTGCAGCCACAGCTGCCAGCCGAGGAACATCAGGACCAGGACGCCGGCCGTGATGAGCAGCTCGCCGAGGATGCCGACGACCGAGATCCGGCGGCGTGCCCGCGGCGCACGCACGGCCACGTCCCCCTCGGGCTCGGTCATGTCGAGCATCATACGGCTCACGAGCGCGCAGAGGCCTGGCAGGGGCCGTCGGCTACACTGCGGGCATGGCCCGAGCGAAGACCCGCAGCAGCAGCGAGCCGAGGGACGAGACGGCCCGGGGCGAGGCCGCCCCCAACCCGGTCTGGTTCAAGCCGGTCATGTTCGGCTTCATGCTGGTCGGTCTCGCGTGGATCATCGTCTTCTACCTGAGCGGCCAGCAGTGGCCGATCGCGCAGCTGGCGAACTGGAACATCGCGATCGGCTTCGGGATCATGTTCATCGGATTCCTGATGACGACGCGCTGGCGCTGACCGCCCGCAGCTCCCCGCCTCTGCTCGAATTACACGCGTGTGATTCCTCCACACTGTGGACGAGCGTGTGGAAAACTTCCCTACGCGTACGCCTCGGGGTGGGTCACGACGCACAGCACCGTGATGATCACGAGCGCCGCGGCGACGCCCGCGATGCCGAGGATCTGCGTCGTCCGCTGATCGGTGCGTCGCGAGCGCATGAGCACGGCGCCGACAGCGAGGCCCGTGAGCAGACCGCCGACGTGGGCCTCCCACGCGATGCCGGGCACGAAGAAGCTGAAGGCCAGGTTCGCGATGACGACGATGATCAGCTGCACCGGCTGCACGCCGAGCGCCTTCCGCATCGCGATCGTCGCGCCGAGGAGGCCGAAGATCGCCCCCGAGGCGCCGAGCGCGGCCGACGGTGCGAGCAGTGTGCCGATCCAGGTCGCCGAGGCGCGGTCGGTGACGACCCAGAGCTGGTAGACGAGGACGACGCCGAGGCTGCCGCCGAGCGCCGTCACGAGGTAGAGCGCCAGGAACCGCAGCCGGCCGAGGAACCGCTCCAGCATGGGCCCGAAGATGAACAGCGCGTACAGGTTGAAGAGGATGTGGAGCACGCTTCCCGGCGAGTGCAGGAACGCGGAGGTCAGCATCCGCCATGGCTCGGACGCGATGCGGCTCGGGTCGAGCGCGCCGGCGCCGGTCACGACGCTGCCGATCAGCACCTGCGCCAGGTACACCAGGATGCAGAGCCCCATGATGACGTAGGTGACGACGGGCACGCCCTGGGGGAGGAGCCGGCGGAGCGTTCCCGTCGCGCCGCCCCGGGACGCCGCGATCGAGGCGCGTGCGTCGCGCATCTCCTCGGGGCACAGCACGCCGACCGGCGCCGGCGTCTGGCACTCGGTGCAGATCGGCCGGTCGCAGCGCTGGCAGTGGATGTAGGTCGGCCGATCGGGGTGCCGGTAGCAGTAGTCCGGCGCCGGATCGGCGGCGTGGTCGGTCACAGGCCCGTCGCGAGCTGGCGGATGATGGCGATCGCCACGAAGAACGCGGCGCCGCCCACCATGATCAGGTAGGGCGTCGACGGCTTGGCGCGGCGGTCCTCGAACAGCCGGAACAGCATCATCGACCCGATACCCGCGCCGAACGCTCCGACGATGGCGAGGATCCCGAACGGGTAGGTCACGAGGTTGAGCACGAGCAGGACGCCGAGCATGACGAGCATCTGAGTCCGCGCCTGCGGCACCGACCAGGCCATCACCAGGTAGCAGCCGAGCAGGCCGAAGATCGGGGTGAAGAGCCCCGTCTCGGGCTGGCCGGCGATCGCCATCCACGCGGCACCCGTCGCCCCCGAGACGAGGAAGAGGGCCGCGAACCGGGGCCGGCCGAGCTGCCGCTCGATCATCGGGCCGTTGAGCAGCAGGAAGACGATGCCGAGGAGGAGGCTGAGGATCGGCGCGAACCCGAGACCCGTGTACACGAAGTCCGTCGTCACGAACCGCCAGATCTGCCAGACGGGCGCGACTCGCGGGTCCAACGCCAGCAGCAGGTACGGCACGGTCGTGAAGAGACCGACGATCCAGATGACCAGGGTGATGCCGGCGGCGGCCCAGCTGAGGACGGGGGTCGAGTCGCCGGGGCGCAGCATCCCGAGGAGCGCGCGCTGCCAGCCCGGCCGGTCGTCGAGCGCGGTCGTGCGACGCGCACGCACGCGCTTCGGCTTCGCCGGTTGGGGGCGGGGACCCGCAGCCGGGGTCCACTGGACCGATCCTCCCAGTTCCTCGATGCAGGTCGGGCAGCGCACCCCCTGCGGGGTGAGGATCTGGCACTCCGGGCAGATCGTGCGGCCGCACCGCTCGCACAGGGTCCAGCTGGTGCGGTCCGGATGGCGGTAGCAGACCGAGGCGTCGGCCTCGGCGCCGGCTCCGCTCACGTGCGTCCTTCGCTCAGAGCTGGCGGACGTCGACGCCCGTGATGACGACGTCCTCCAGCGGCTTGTCGCGGCCGTCGGTGGACACGCCCTCGATCTCGTCGATCACGCGCTTCGAGGCGTCGTCGGCGACCTCGCCGAAGATGGTGTGCTTGCCCTGCAGCCACTGCGTCGGCGCGGTGGTGATGAAGAACTGCGAGCCGTTCGTGCCACGGCCGCCCTGGATGCCGGCGTTCGCCATCGCCAGAACATAGGGCTCGTTGAAGTTCAGCTCGGGGTGGATCTCGTCGTCGAACTGGTAGCCGGGGCCGCCGATGCCCTTGCCGAGCGGGTCGCCGCCCTGGAGCATGAACTGCGGGATGATCCGGTGGAAGATCACGCCGTCATAGAGCGGCTTGGTGGTCGGCTGGCCGGTCTGCGGGTCGGTCCACTCCTTGGCGCCGGTCGCCAGGCCGACGAAGTTGTCGACCGTGACCGGCGCGTGGTTGCCGAACAGGTTCAGTGTGATGTCGCCGTGGTTGGTGTGCAGGGTCGCGACCGCGGTGGGAGCAGGCATGCGCCCGATTCTGTCATGCGCGCCTCCGACGATGCTCGGAGCGGACGTCCAGGCGGGGGACAGGACCGGTGTCGCGGCCCCGTGCAAGGATGGTGCTGACGGCCGCTCAGGCGGCATCCCCCTTCTCGGTTGGAGGAACCGTGGCTCTCTCCCGCAAGCGTCAGAAGGAGCTGAAGCGCCTGAGGCGCTCAGCCGAGGATCTCTGGCAGGAGCAGCGCGAGGCGATCGACCACGCGTCGACCGTGCTGCGCGAGGCGCGCCGGCAGGCCGGCAACTACGCCCGCGAGGAGGTCGGACCGCGCGTGCAGTCCGCCTACGACAGTCGGGTCCGCCCCGTCGTCACCTCCGCGCGTCGCAACCTCTCGCATGAGGTGCTGCCCGCCGTCTCCGGCGCGATCGGGTCCGCTCTCGCGGTGCTCGAGGCGACCCGGGACCCGCGCGTGCGCGACGTGGTGCGGCGCGCGACCAAGACGGTCGAGCGGGTGCCCGAGCGGTTCGCGAAGGCATCGCCGATCCCCGTGAAGAAGAAGTCGAACGTCGGCCGCTACGTCGCCTTCGGCATCGGCGCCGTCGCGGTCGCGGGTGTGCTGTACGCCGCATGGCAGACGTTGCGCGCGGACGACGACCTCTGGATCGAGGACCTGGGCGAGGTCGGCGCGGCCGACATCGGCGAGGACGACGAGGCCTGAGCCTCCCCGGATCGGCCGCGCGACCTCACTAGGCTGCGCGGGTGGAGAATCTCCCGCTGCGCAAGCGCCCGATCGACGTCTTCTTCCTCGTCATCTTCAGCGTCTTCATCGTCACCTGCATCATCAGCGACTCCGTCGAGGGACTGGGTCTCGACCAGGTGGCCGATTCGCCGAACATCCTCGTGCAGTGGAACTACTGGTACGCCTCGAACTTCGATCCGCTGTACCAGTCGCATCCCCTCTGGCTGCGCTTCATCAGCGGTACCTCGGCGTTCGTGTACGTCGTCTTCTACGTGCTGCTGATCATCTCGATCGTCAAGCGGTGGAACTGGATCCAGCTGCCGTCGGTCATCTACGCCACGATGATCATCGCGCTGACCGGCATCCCGATCTTCGGCGTGGAGTTCTTCGGCGGCCCGGGGGAGCGCACCCCGAACCCGGCGGTCTTCCTCGCGTTCAACCTGCCCTACATCGTCGTGCCGCTCATCCTGCTGATCCGCATGCGCACGCCGAAGCCGTTCACCCGGCGGTTCTGAGCCCGGTGGCCGCCGTTCATTCGAGCTCGCGGCGGCGCCGCTCGAACTCCTCGATCGCGGGATCCCGCGCCGTCTCGAGCTCGGCGGCGCGGTCGCGCTCGATCCGCTCCAGGCGACGGTAGGCCTCGGGATTGCGGCCGGCCCGCTCCGTCGAACCCGCCTCGCCCCCGATCCAGGCCGCGTGCAGGACGGCGTCCCGGTGATCGCCGAGCACGTCCTGCAGCCGCTTCGCCGCGGCGCCGAGCTCGGCCACGCCCGGACCGCCGCCGTGCGGGGCGTACCGGGCGATGGCCTCCGCGAGGTACCGCACCCGGCGCACCGCCTTGCGGGCGTCGTGGAGGGAGTCGAGGTCGGCCGCGTCGATCCGGCCGAGTCGGCGATGGGCGCGCCGCGCCTGCCGACGGAGCGCTCGATGGAGCACCGAGCGCTGCCCGCGGAGGGCCTCGGCGGCGAGCGGCGGACGCTCGACGAGCGCCGCGAGGTCGGCCACGAGCTCGGTCCAGGAGACCTGATCGAGGAGGGCGACGACCGCGCGCCGATCGCGCCGGTACTCGTCGTGGGCGTCGCCGACGAGCCGGTCGCGGATCGCCGGATCCTCGACACCGCCCGCGTCCAGGAGGTCGACCGCGAGCTCCGCCCGCACCTCCGCGTCGCGGGCGGGTTCGAGCGCGGCACCGAGCTGCCCCAGTCGGTCGCGGAGCCCGTCCGTCACCCCGCGGTCGAGCACCGGTCGGGCGGCGGCGAGAGTGGTTCGGAGGCGCCGCACCACGGTGCGCATGTCGTGCACGACCTCCGGAGCGTCCTCCCGCATCGCGGTGTCGAGCGCGACGAGCTCGGCCAGGTGCTCACGGAGCACCGTCAGGACGACCTCGAGGGCGGCGTGGCTCACGACGGCACGGTAGGCCGCGAAGGTGAACGCCGCGTCAGTCGGCGAGGTTCTCGCTGATCACGTCGAGCGCGAGGTTCTTGGCCGTGGCCGCGGCCTCGCCGAGGCGCCGGGTGATGGCGGCGACGAGACCCTCGATGAGGATCGCGTGCGGCACCCGCGAGGCCAGGGTGAGCTCGTCCTGAAAGGTGAGCTCCGGGGCGGTGACGACGAGGTTCGTCGAGGATGCGGTGGTCAGCGGGCTCCGGGCGAAGGCGGTGACCGCGACCACGGTCGCGCCGGCGGTGACGGCGGCACGTGCCGAGGCGACGGTGGCGGCGTTGGAGCCGCTGCCGCTGATCGCGAGCAGGGCGTCGCCCTCGCCGAGGAGACGGGCCGAGATCTGCTGGCCGATGACGTCCATCGGCGCCTCGGCGGGTCGTCCGATGCTGACGAGGCGCGCCGCGGCGTCCTGTGCGAGGGGCGCCGACAGTCCATTGCCGACGACGACGAGGCGGCGCGCGCCCGCGAGCGTCTCGACCGACCGGGCGACGGCGTCGCCGTCGAGGAGCGCCGTCATCCCGTCCGCGGCGGTGGCGATCGCGTGGAAGGTCGCGGTCACGATGCCGACGGCGTCGGCCGGGGGGGCCGCCGCCGGCGTCGCGGCGGGTGGCGTGCCGTAGCCGGCATCGCGCGCGAGGAGCACGCGCAGCTGCTGATAGCCGGTGTAGCCGAGGCTCTGGCAGGTGCGCACGACCGTGGCGCGCGAGGCGCCCGCGAGGTCGGCGACCTGCTGGGAGCTCAGCTCGACGATGTCGGCGGACCGCGCGAGCAGCACCGCGGCGACCGCCTGCTCGGTCGGCAGGAGCGAGGGCAGGAGCGAGCGGATCGTCGCGATGACCTCGCCGGGGCGCGTCGGCGTCATGCCGGCTCCGCGGCGGAGCGTGCGATCCGCTCGACCTCGTCCGGGCCGAGATCGAAGAGCTCGCGACCGTCGTCGGGCCCGGCGACGGCGACCGCCGTGACGCGGGCCGCGCCGGCCTCCGGAAGCTCCACGACCGCGAACCCGGATCCGACGAGCGCGCGCTCCCGCCCGGCCGGGGCGAACGGATCGGAGGTGTTCGCCACGCCGGGCGCGACCGCGACCGGGAGCCCCTGCTCGATCGCGGTGCGGGCGTGGTGGTAGTGCCCGCCCAGGATCAGACGCACGTCTCCCGTCCCGCACGCATCGAGCAACGCTCGCGGGTCGCGCAGCTCGAGCGCCGCCAGGAGGGCGGAGGAGGCCGGCGTCGGCGGGTGATGCACGACCACGATCGTGCCATGCGGCGCCGGCTCGGTCAGCTGTTCGCGGAGCCAGGCGAGCTGGTCCGCCTCCAGCCGCCCGCTGCCGAAACCGGGCACGGAGGTGTCGAGGCGGATGACGCGGACGCCGCGGACGTCGAGCACCCCGACGCGCGACCCGAGCACCTCCTCGAACCCGGCGCGCCCGTCGTGGTTGCCCATCGCATAGGCGACCGCCGCCCCGCGGACCTCGGCGAACGCCTCGATCCGATCGCGGAGCAGGCGATACGAGGCCGGGGAGCCGTCGTCGGACAGGTCGCCGGAGCACACCACCAGGTCGAGTCGGTCGACCTCCGCGGCGCGCTCCAGGACTCGATCGAGCGCCTCCGTGGTGTCGACGACGCCGTAGTGCCGCGTGCCGTCGCCGAACAGGTGCGTGTCGGAGAGGTGCAGGATGCGCAGAGGCTCGGCCATGCCCACAGCGTGTCAGACCGGGATCGTCGGGTCGCTCGGCCGCTCCGCCCGCGCCGCTCGCGCGGACCGCCGCCGGAGCGCGGTGACGATCGGCAGCTCCCACCGCCCGGAGATGAGCCGGTGCCGCACGAGACCCGAGAGCTGGTCGATGAGCATCGTGACGACGACCACCACGATCAGCAGCATCCCCACCACCGGCCATACCCGGAACTGGATGTTGTCGACGAGCATCTTGCCGATGCCGCCGGCACCGATGAGACCGAGGATCGCGGAGGCGCGCACGCTGATCTCGAAGCGGTAGAGCCAGAAGGCGAGCACCTCGGGCTGGGCGTTCGGCCACACGCCCCACCGCATGACCTGCACCCGCGACGCGCCGGCCGCGACGGCGGCCTCCGCGGCGCCACGATCGACGGCCTCGAACGTCTCGTACCCCCACTTGCCGAGGGTGCCGATGGAGCCGATGGCGATCGCGAGCGCGCCCGTGAAGGCCGTGAGGCCGGTGACCGAGAGCATCAGCACCGCGATGACCACCTCCGGCACCGCGCGCAGCACGGCGAAGACGGCCCGCAGCGGCCAGCGCACGATCGCGGGCGCGAGCCCGCGCGCGGCCAGAAGGCTGAGCGGGAAGGAGATGACGATGCCGATCACGGTGCCGAACCAGGCCATCGCAACCGAGAGCATGGTGGCCGCGAGCGCATCCGGCAGACGGTTCCACGCCGGCGGCAGGAACAGCTGGCCGAAGAGCTTCACCGCGGCTTGGGGGAGGGTGAGCAGCGAGTCCCAGCGGATGTCGACGCTCCAGAACGCACCGACCACGACGATCACCACGACGATCGAGGCGATCGTGCGCGCGGCCCGGAACGGGCGCCGCGGTCGCTCCGACCCCCCCGGCAGCGCGGGCACGCTCGGGCGCTCCGTCCGGATCGCGGTCACCGGGTCAGCCTCCGCCGGACCTGATCGCTCAGCAGCTCGAGCAGCGCGATCATGACGAGGATCTCGAGGATGATGAGCGCAAGGTAGTGGTAGTAGAAGAAGGTCCGCACCTGGTCGATGAGCATCCCGAGGCCGCCGGCGCCGACGAGCCCGATGACGGTCGAGGCGCGGATGTTGAGCTCGAACACGTAGATGACCTGGGAGATGTAGGTGGGGGCGACCTCGGGCAGCATCGCGGCCCGATTCGCCTTCGTCCAGGTGGCGCCGGAGGCGAGCGCCGCCTCCTGCCCGCCGCGGTCCGCGGAGTCGAGGGCCTCGGAGACGAGCTTCACGAGGATCCCCAGGTCGAACAGGACGAGCGCCATGATGCCGGAGAGCGCCCCGGTTCCGACGAGGGTGACGAAGAGCGAGGCGTAGAGCAGGTCCGGCACGGCGCGGATCACGTTCATCACGAAGCGCACGACCGCGAGGACGGCGCCGCGCGGATTGGTGGCGCGGGAGGCCCAGAACGACACCGGCAGCGCGATGGCCGCGCTCACGGCCGTGCCGATGACCGCCATCTGCACGGTCTGCCCGAGGGCGGGCAGGGTCTGGAGGATGAACGTGTAGTCCGGCTGGAACAGCTGCACCAGCGTGCCGGCCGCGTTCTGCGCGTTGCGCACGAGCGCCCCGGGATCCGCACCGACGGCGATCGCGGCCCACACCGTGATCGCGGCGACCACCGCGACGACCAGCAACGTCCGCGCGAGCGTCCGCGGCTTGGCGGGGCGGAGGGTGGCCGGCGTCGTCACGTGAGTTCGACCTTCGCCGAGGCCAGGACGTCCTCGGCCGTGAGCGATCGCCCGTAGATCGACTCGAACACCGACTCGTCGGCGTCGGCACCGTCGCCGTCGAACACCACCTCGCCGGATCGCATGCCGACGAGTCGTCGGCCGTAGCGGCGTGCCAGATCGAGGAAGTGCAGGTTGACGACGACCGTGATCCCGAGCTCCGCGTTGATCCGCTGGAGGTCGCGCATCACGACGTGCGAGGTCGGCGGGTCGAGCGAGGCGACGGGCTCGTCGGCGAGGATCACCCTCGGCCTCTGCGCGAGGGCCCGCGCGATCGCGACGCGCTGCTGCTGGCCGCCCGAGAGCTCCGACGCCGAGGCGTAGGCCTTGGGCACGATCTCGACGCGTTCGAGGGCCTGCATCGCGAGCTCGACGTCGTCGCGCTTCCAGGCGCCGAGGAGCGAGCGCCACGCGGAGGTCTGATGGAGCCGTCCCATCAGCACGTTGTTCAGCACCGTCGTGCGCCGCGCCAGGTTGAACCCCTGGAACACCATCCCGACGTCGCCCCGCAGCTCGCGGAGCGCCCGCCCGCGGAGGCCGCGCAACCGCGCGTCGCCGACGGTGATCTCGCCCGAGCTGATCGGCACCAGCCCGTTGATGGTGCGGATGAGCGTCGACTTTCCCGCTCCCGACAGCCCGACCACGGCGACCATCTCGCCCGCGGGGATGTCGAGACTCACGCCGCGCAGCCCGGCGGTGCCGTTCGGGTACGTCACGTCCACGCGATCGAAGCGGATGCCGGCGCCGCCGGCGGTGGTCGTCCGAGTCATGATGCCCTCCGGAGTCGATCCTGCGGGATGGGGGGTCGGGAACGGGATGTCGGGTGGGGACGCCCCGAGCGCAATCGGGCGTCCCCACCCGCGGCGGGGGAGCGGGCTCGATCAGCCGAGGCCGATGAGCGCCGCCTCCTTCTGGGTCTTCTGCAGGGCGGTCGG
The DNA here is from genome assembly GCF_051954455.1 of Pseudolysinimonas sp. Lineage (GTDB taxonomy): Bacteria > Actinomycetota > Actinomycetes > Actinomycetales > Microbacteriaceae > Pseudolysinimonas. Next base: position 127,335 of record NZ_JBQCHS010000033.1, read on the forward strand.
GTTCGCGTCGGTCAGGCCGCTGATCTGGTAGATCGCCTGCAGGGCGGCCTTGCCGTCGCTCGTCGACGCGTAGTCCTTCATCGCCGCGGCGATCTTCTTCTGCCAGGCGGGGCTGAGCGCGGAGCTGATCGAGACGCCGTCGTTCGGGATCTCGTCGGTGAGCGCGAATACCACGACCTTGCTGCCGACATCGGGCGCATCCTTGGTCACGACCGTGCGGGCGTCCCAGTAGGAGGTCCCGACCTCGGTGTCGCCGTGGTACACCGACAGCACGCTGGCATCGTTCGCGGTGACCTGGGTGACCGACATGTCGCTCGTCGAGATGCCCGCGGCCTTCAGCGCGGCGACCGGGAAGATGTAACCGGCCGGCGACGCGGCCTGCAGGAGCGTCACCTTCGCGCCCTTCATCTTCTTGATGGCGTCGAGGCCGGCGGGGCCCGTGCCGCTCTGGGTGCCGTTGCAGTAGAGCATGCCGTTGGCCCCGGCGGTCGGCTTGTCGGAGCAGTACTTGTCGGGGTTGTTGGTGAAGAACTGCGCGGAGTAGCTGCTCGCAGTGCCGCGCACGGTCTGCAGCGACGGCACCGCGCCGTACTTGTCGCACGCCTGGCTCATCTGCAGGCTCGGCAGCATCCCGATCTGAGCCTGGTTCGAGCCGATCGCCTCGACGGCCGCCTGGTAGTCCTGCGTGATGACGCCCTTGACCGGGATGCCGAGACGCTGCGTGAGCGCGGCCTCGAGCGGCTTCACGGTCTCGACCAACTTGTTGGCGTCGCCGGAGGGCACGAGCGCGAGGGTCAGCTGGGTCGGCGCCTTGGCATCGGAGGAGGCCTTGCCGGTGCACGGCTCCGCGTCGGCCGCGGCCTTCGTCGCGCCGCCGGCGGGCTGCTGCTGGACCGCGCAGCCGGTCAGCGCCAGGGCGGCGGCCGCGATCAGCACGGCGAGCGTCGCACCCGTTCGGGTCTTCGTCATGTCGTTCCTGTTCTGTGCATGGAGGAGGGGTGAGTGGAGCGGGACGGGGATGCGGGAGAGACCGCCGGGTGCGTCGCGAGGAACCCCCGCGGGTCGCGCGCCCAGTCGGTCAGATCGTCGTAGAGGTCCTGGAACAGCGGCGCGACGAGGTGCGCCGCCCTGTTCTGCTGACCGAAGCGGTCGATGAGCGCCGCGCCGCTACCGCCGGCGAGAGGGAGCTCGAGGTCGTTGTGCCAGATGTCGCCGACCGAGAGCAGGAGGGCGGGATCCCGTCCCTCGAGCAGCCGGGGGAGGATCGTCTGCCAGCCGGCCGGCTTGCCCGCCTCGGTGATCACGAGGTCGACGGCGTCGGCGATGCCGAGGCGGTCGAGGGTCTCGTGCACGCCCTCGGCGGGCGCGTTGGTGACGAGCACGCGCTCGGCGTCGCCGGCGACGGAACGGAGGAATCCGTCGAGCCCCGGTGGAGTAGCGACCGGCACCTCGCCGTCGGCGAGCGCCCGGCGGCTGGCGTGGAACGCCGCGTCCAGCTGCTCGCGGGTCGCGACGCCGCGGAGCAGCGTCGCGACCGCGGCGTAGCCGTCGGCGTAGACCGGGGATTCGGGTGCCCCGACGAGGTAGGCGCCGAGGCCGGCCCGCACAGCGTCACGGCGGTCGGTGGCGACGTCGGCGACGTCGAGCGCGGCCTCGGCGTAGGCCCAGACCGGAGCATCTCCGACGCACACGGTGCCGTCGAAGTCGAGCACCAGGATCGGGCGCTCGTCGGCGACGGGGGAGATCATGCCTGCGACCCTAGTCGCCCACGAACGCTCCGTTCATGAAATTCTCGCGCATGAAACATGCGTTCATGCGTTGTTCACGTGGCTCAGGCCCCGGGGCCCCCGCCGAGCTTGCGCACCTCGTCGTCGATGCGCTGCTGCGAGATGGGACGTGAGCCGGGGCCGAAGGTCGAGAGCGCGGAGAACAGCGTCGCGATTCCGAAGCCGAAAATCAGCCACATCGGCCAGAAGTAGCCCATCCCGGTCAGCGCCCAGACGGCCGAGCACAGCGCGAGGATGATGACGAAGACCAGGATCATGTACCAGAAGTCGCGCCGCGCCTTGATGCGCTTGCGCGCGACTTCGCGGATGTCGGGCTCGCTCATGGCGCCGATTGTAGGGATCCGGGGGAGTGGAGCCTAGGGGAATCGAACCCCTGACCTCCTGCTTGCAAAGCAGGCGCTCTACCAATTGAGCTAAGGCCCCTCTGCTTGCTGGTGCGCCGCCGCTCCTGCGGCGCACGCCGCTCCGCGGCCCGAGCGCGGTCGCGCCGCTTCGCTGGATGCCGCACGAACTCGAGGAGCGACGCCTCCGGCGTCGCGTGGGGCTACCAGGACTTGAACCTGGGACCTCTTCGTTATCAGCGAAGCGCTCTAACCGCCTGAGCTATAGCCCCGAAGGCCCCGAAGGGCCTCGCCTACTGTACTCGATCGGATCAGTTGTTCTGGAATCCGACCAGGACGCCCCCGGTGAAGCGGACGCTGAGGTTGTAGAGCACCGCGGCGATGGCACCGAGCACCGTCCCGACGATGGTGTTGAGGATCGCGACCACGAGGGTGAAGAGCGACACCGTGCCGAGGCCGAACGAGCTCGTGATCGAGAAGCTCGGGTCGGCGAGGATGTCCTGCAGCGCGCTGTCGAGCCGATCGAACACGTGGGTGGAGTAGAGCACCACCCAGATGAGGATGACCGCGACGATCAGCACGATCCCCAGGCACAGCCAGATGAGGAACGACAGCTTCACGACCGACCAGAAGTCGACGTAGACGAGGCGCAGGCGCACCTGACGGTTGGAGACGCTGCGGGAGTCCTTGCGTTGGAGCTTCTCGGCGACGCTGCTCATGCTTCGGGCTGGTCCTCTCCGTCACGGGGCTCCGCCGGAGCGGAGTCGCCCTCTACCGTAGCGGTCCCATCCTGGGCGCCGGACGCGGCGGCGTCCACCGTGTCCGCATCCTCATCGGCACCCTCCAGGTTCCGCTCGATGTTGCGGGCGACGGAGATGATGCGATCGGCCTCCTCGAAGCGCGCGAACACGACACCCATCGTGTCGCGGCCCTTGGCCGGGACCTCGGAGACCGCGGAGCGCACGACCTTGCCGCTCGCGAGCACGACGAGGGTCTCGTCACCCTCGTCGACGATGAGCGCACCGGCGAGCGTCCCGCGATCGTCGTTGAGCTTCGCGACCTTGATGCCGAGGCCGCCGCGGCCCTGGACCCGGTACTGGTCGACGGAGGTGCGCTTGGCATAGCCGCCCTCGGTGACGACGAAGACGTAGCCCTCGTCGCTGACCACCGACGCCGACAGCAGCGCGTCGCCCTCACGGAAGTCCATGCCCTTGACGCCGGAGGTGGAGCGGCCCATCGGCCGGAGCGCGGTGTCGGTCGCGGAGAACCGCAACGACTGCCCCTTGCGCGAGACGAGCAGGATGTCCTCGCCCTGCGAGACGAGCATCGCCGAGACGAGCTCGTCGCCCTCGCGGAGGTTGATCGCGATGATGCCGCCGGTGCGGTTCGTGTCGTACTCGGCGAGCCGCGTCTTCTTGACGAGCCCGTCGCGGGTGGCGAGCACGAGGTAGTCCGCGACCTGGTAGTCGCGGATGTCGAGCACCTGCGCGATCTCCTCGTCCGGCTGGAGAGCGAGCAGGTTCGCGACGTGCTGGCCCTTCGCGTCGCGGCCGGCCTCCTGGATCTCGTACGTCTTCGCGCGGTACACGCGGCCGGCCGTCGTGAAGAACAGCAGCCAGTGGTGCGTCGTCGTGACGAAGAAGTGCTCGACGACGTCGTCGGCGCGCAGCTGAGCACCCTTGACGCCTCGACCTCCTCGGTGCTGCGAGCGGTAGTTGTCGCTGCGGGTGCGCTTGATATACCCCCCGCGGGTGATGGTGACGACCATCTCCTCCTCGGGGATCAGGTCCTCGACCGACATGTCGCCGTCGAACCCGAAGAGGATCTCGGTGCGCCGGTCGTCGCCGTACTTCGCGGTGATCTCGGAGAGCTCCTCCGTGATGATCGCGCGCTGGCGGACCTCGCTCGCGAGGATCGCCTCGTACTCCGCGATCTCACGCTCGAGCTCGGCGAGCCGGTCCTGGATCTTCTGGCGCTCGAGCGCGGCGAGGCGCCGCAGCTGCAGCGCAAGGATCGCGTCGGCCTGCGCCACGTCGACGTCGAGCAGGTCGATGAGGCCCTGGCGCGCCTCGTCGACGTCGGGGGAGCGGCGGATGAGCGCGATGACCTCGTCGAGCGCGTCGAGCGCCTTGACGTAGCCGCGCTGGATGTGCGCGTCGGCCTCGGCCTTGCGCAGGCGGAAGCGCGTTCGGCGCACGATGACCGAGATCTGGTGCTCGATCCACAGGCTGATGAACTGGTCGATCGAGAGCGTGCGCGGCACCCCGTCGACGATCGCCAGCATGTTGGCGCCGAAGTTCTCCTGCAGCTGCGTGTGCTTGTACAGGTTGTTGAGGACCACCTTGGCGACGGCGTCCTTCTTGAGGATGATGACGAGCCGCTGCCCGGTGCGCCCGGATGTCTCGTCGCGGATGTCCGCGATCCCGGCGAGCTTGCCCTCCTTGACCAGGTCCGCGATCTTGATCGCGAGGTTGTCGGGGTTGACCTGGTACGGCAGCTCGGTGACGACGAGGGCGGTGCGGCCCTGCAGCTCCTCGACGTTGACGACGGCGCGCATCGTGATCGAGCCGCGGCCCGTCCGGTAGGTGTCGTGGATGCCCTTGACGCCGAGGATCTGGGCGCCGGTCGGGAAGTCGGGTCCCTTCACGCGCGCGATGATCGCGTCCTGCAGCTCCTCGCGCGTCGCATCCGGGTGCTCGAGGGCCCAGAGCGCCGCGTCGGAGACCTCGCGGAGGTTGTGCGGCGGGATGTTGGTCGCCATGCCGACGGCGATGCCGACCGAGCCGTTGACCAGCAGGTTGGGGAAGCGGCTCGGGAGGACGACGGGCTCCTGGGTGCGCCCGTCGTAGTTGTCCGTCATATCGACGGTGTCCTCGTCGATGTCCCGGACCATCTCCATGGCGAGCGGCGCCATCTTGGTCTCGGTGTACCGGTGCGCGGCCGCGCCGTCGTTGCCGGGGGAGCCGAAGTTGCCCTGCCCGAGCGCAAGCGGGTAGCGCAGCGACCACGGCTGCACGAGGCGCACGAGGGCGTCGTACACCGAGGAGTCGCCGTGCGGGTGGAACTGCCCCATGACGTCGCCGATGACGCGGGTGCACTTCGAGAACGCGCGGTCGGGTCGGTAGCCCCCGTCGTACATCGTGTAGATCACGCGGCGGTGCACCGGCTTCAAGCCGTCCTCGACGCGGGGGAGGGCGCGCCCCACGATCACGCTCATCGCGTAGTCGAGGTAGCTGCGCTGCATCTCCAACTGGAGGTCGACCGCCTCGATGCGGCCGCCGGGCGCCGGGATGTCGGTTCCGGTGGTGTCGGTCAATTCAGGTCCTTCGTCTCGTGGTCTCGATCCGCGCCCTCGGCGCTACGCGACCACCGTCAAATGTCGAGGAAGCGGACGTCCTTGGCGTTCTGCTGGATGAACTGGCGGCGCAGGTCGACGTCGTCGCCCATGAGCGTGGAGAACACGCCGTCCGCGATGGCGGCGTCGTCGAGGGTGACCTGCTTGAGGGTGCGGGTGTCGGGGTTCATCGTCGTGTCCCACAGCTCCTGGTGGTTCATCTCGCCGAGGCCCTTGTAGCGCTGCACGCCGTTGTCCTTCTGCAGACGCTTCCCGGCCGCGGCACCGGCGGTCAGCAGGGCGTCCCGCTCGCGGTCCGAGTACACGTACTCGTGGTCGGCGTTCGTCCACTTGAGCCGGTAGAGCGGCGGCTGCGCGAGGTAGACGTAGCCCATCTCGATGAGCGGCCGCATGTAGCGGAACAGCAGGGTCAGCAGCAGGGTCGTGATGTGCTGACCGTCGACGTCGGCATCCGCCATCAGCACGATCTTGTGGTACCGCGCCTTGTCACCGTCGAAGTCCTCGCCGATCCCGGTGCCGAACGCCGTGATCATGGCCTGGATCTCCGCGTTCGCGAGGGCGCGGTCGAGCCGCGCCTTCTCGACGTTCAGGATCTTGCCGCGCAGCGGCAGGATCGCCTGCGTCTCGGGGTTGCGACCCTGGACCGCGGAACCGCCGGCGGAGTCGCCCTCGACCAGGAACACCTCGGACTCCCACGGGTTGCGGCTCGAGCAGTCCTTGAGCTTGCCCGGCATGCCGCCGCCCTCGAGCAGGCCCTTGCGGCGGGTCTGCTCGCGCGCCTTGCGCGCCGCGATCCGCGCGGTCGCCGCCTGGATCGCCTTGCGGATGATGTCGCGCGCCTGGTTCGGGTTGCGCTCGAACCAGTCGCCGAGCTCCTGCCCGACCACGCGCTGCACGAACGACTTCGCCTCCGTGTTGCCGAGCTTGGTCTTCGTCTGACCCTCGAACTGCGGCTCGGAGAGCTTGATCGAGATGACCGCCGTGAGCCCCTCGCGCACGTCGTCGCCGGAGAGGTTCTCGTCCTTCTCCTTGAGGAGGTTCTTCTCGCGCGCGTAGCGGTTGACGAGCGTGGTCAGCGCCGCCCGGAAACCCTCCTCGTGCGTGCCGCCCTCGTGCGTGTTGATGACGTTCGCGTAGGTGTGGACCGACTCCGAGTAGGCGTTGGTCCACTGCATCGCGACCTCGAGCGACATGCCGCGGTCCTTGTCCTCGGCGTCGAAGTCGATGATCTCATCGTGGATGACCTCGGTCTTCTTCGCGGAGTTCAGGAACTCGACGTAGTCCACGAGACCGTGCTCGTAGTGGAAGACGTCGGAGCGCGGCGTGCCGTCCTCTGTCGCCTCCGCCTCCCGCTCGTCGGTGAGCGAGATCCGCAACCCCTTGTTGAGGAAGGCCATCTGCTGGAAGCGGGTCCGCAGCGTTTCGTAGTCGAAGTCGATCGTCTCGAAGGTCTCGGCACTCGGCCAGAAGGTCGTGGTCGTGCCGGTGATGTCGGTCGCTTCGCCCTTCGCGACCGGGGCCTCGGGCACGCCGTCGCGGTACGACTGCCGCCAGACGGAGCCCTGGCGACGGACCTCGACCTCGAGCCGGCTCGACAGCGCGTTGACCACGGAGCTGCCGACGCCGTGGAGGCCGCCGGAGACCGCGTACCCTCCGCCGCCGAACTTGCCGCCGGCGTGCAGGATCGTCATGACGACCTCGAGGGTCGACTTCTTCTCGGTCGGGTGCTCGTCGACTGGGATCCCGCGCCCGTCGTCCACGACGCGCACGCCGCCGTCGGGGAGGATCGTCACCTCGATGTGGGTGGCGAATCCGGCGAGGGCCTCATCGACGGAGTTGTCGACGATCTCCTGGACGAGGTGGTGCAGACCACGCGGACCCGTGGATCCGATGTACATGCCCGGCCGCTTGCGCACGGCCTCGAGGCCTTCGAGCACCTGGATCGCGGATGCGCCGTACGAGTCGTCGGACGAGGTGCTCGGAGAAGTGGAAGACATCGAGGCGGTGGCTCCTGCCGGTGGTCGAACGGGGGACACGACATGTCATCCCCGACCGGTCGATTCTACTGCAGAGCCACCCCTCTCGCGGGCGCACGCGGCGTTCTGCGGCCTTTTCGCGACCGCGACGACCTGATTTGTCTTCTCAGCCGTAGGTGTCGCGCGGACCGCGCCCTGGAATCGCTCTGGGGCCGCGTTTCCACGAGGGGGCGTCCGGCCCGGTGAAGCGCACGTCGACGATGCCGGCCGCAGCGTGACGCTCCTCGATGTTGGCGACGACCCGCGAGCGCATGAGGTTCATCTGGGTGCGCCAGGCCGTGGAGTCGCAGCGGACCGTGAGGACGCCGGCCTCGATCGAGAGGGGCTCCGTGTGGAGGGCGTTCTCGGTCCCGACGATGTCGGCCCAGGACGCCAGCAGATCCGCCTCGGCCAGGGGAGACTCCCATCCCCGCGACGCGGTCAGGTCGTCGACGACGTCGAGCAGACCGCGCGGTTCGCGACCGGGGCCGTAGGGCACGCTCCCCTCCTCGGCGGAGCTCCGCCGACGACGACGCGCATCGCGCCCGCGCTGCGACGGGTCGCCGAAGACCTCGCGGATCCGCCGGAACACGGCGATGTGCTCGGGTTCGGGCGCCGTGCGAGAGCGCTCCTCGGTCATGCGATCACCCGCCCCGCTTCGATGCGCACGAGGCGCCCGGTGAACTCCCGGGGCACGTCGGACTCGACGGCGGCGGTGACGAGCACCTGCTCGTAGTCGCCGACGGCGGCGGCGAGCTGCCCCCGCCGGGTCTCGTCGAGCTCCGCGAAGACATCGTCGAGGATGATCACGGGGTCGCCGACGGGGGAATCGGCGCGCAGCACCGCGGCCGACGCGAGCCGCAGCGACAGGGCGAACGACCACGACTCCCCGTGACTGGCGTACCCGCGCGCCGGGAGCCCGTTGAGCATGAGCACGAGGTCGTCCCGGTGCGGGCCGGCGAGCGTGAGGCCCCGGTCGAGCTCCGCACGACGGAGCCGGACGAGTGCTGCGCGGAAGGCCTCGACGAGCGCGGGCCGATCGAGGCGCGCGGTCGCCGGATCGGCCGCGTCCTCGTCCACCGCGTCGGAGAGGATGCTGAGCGCGTTCCCCAGCTCGGCCCGGTGGTCGTCCCCGGCGATGCGCCCGTACGCCGCGGCCACCTCGGGGGCGAGGCGCTCGGTCAGCTCGGCCCGGGCGTCGATGATCTCGGCCCCGAGCTGCACGAGGCGGTCGTCCCAGAGCTCCAGGGTCGACAGCTCGGGGTTGCGCACGCCGCGCGCCGACTTGAGGAGCGAGTTGCGCTGCTTGAGCACCCGCTCGTAGTCGGCGATCACCCCCGCGAAGCGGGGCGCGGTCTGGATGAGCAGCTGATCGATGAACCGCCGCCGGGCCGACGGCTCTCCGCGGACGAGCACGAGGTCCTCGGGGGCGAACAGCACGGTCGCGATGTAGCGGGGCAGGTCCCGGGGCTTGGTCGCGACCCGGTTGACCTGCGCGCGGTTCGCGCCCGAGCGGTTCAGCTGCAACTCGATCAGCACCTCGCGCTCACCGTGCTGGAGCCGCGCCCGCACGATCGCCGCCTCCGCACCGCTGCGGATCAGCGCCTGGTCCGTCGACACCCGGTGGGAGCCAAGCGTGCTCAGGTATCCGAGCGATTCGACCAGGTTCGTCTTGCCCTGGCCGTTCCGGCCGACGAAGACGTTCGGCCCCGCCGCCAGCTCGACGTCGGCGTGCGCGTAGTTCCGGAAGTCGGTGAGGCTCAGGTGCGCGACGATCACGACCCGGCGCCGGCGGTCACGCCGCCGGCCCGTCCTCCGCGGACTTCACGGCGTGACCGCCGAACTGGTTCCGCAGGGCGGCGACCGCCTTCATCGCGGGGGAGTCCTCCTGCCGCGAGACGAAGCGGGCGAAGATCGACGCGCTGATCGTCGGCAGCGGGACCGCGTGGTCCAGCGCCTCCTGGATCGTCCATCGGCCCTCGCCGGAGTCGTCGACGTAGCCGCGGATCTCCTTGAACTCCGGGTCCTCGTGCAGCGCCTTCGCCATGAGCTCGAGCAGCCAGCTCCGCACGACGGTCCCGCGCTGCCACGCGGTGAAGACGCCGGCGACGTCGTGGATCAGCTCGCTCGCCTCCATGAGCTCGTAGCCCTCGGCGAGCGCCTGCATCTGCGCGTACTCGATGCCGTTGTGCACCATCTTCGCGTAGTGACCGGCGCCGACCGGCCCGACGTGGACGAAGCCCTCCTCGCGCGGACCCTCCGGACGCAGCGCGTCGAAGATCGGCATCGCGCGCTCGATGTCGGCCGCGTCGCCGCCGGCCATCAGGCCGTAGCCGTTGTCGAGGCCCCAGACGCCGCCGGAGACGCCGCAGTCGGCGAAGTGGACGCCCTTCTCGGCGAGGGTGTGCGCGTGAGGGCGGTCGACCGTGTACTTCGAGTTGCCACCGTCGATGACGAGGTCGCCCTCCTCGAGCACCCCGGCGAGGTCGTTGATGACCCCGGTCGTGATGGCACCGGACGGCACCATGACCCACACGATGCGGGGGGTCGGCAGCGCCGCGGCGAGGCCCGCGAGATCGGGCACGTCGGTGACGGCGGGGTTCGGGTCGTACCCCGTGACCTCGATGCCGGCGTCGCGCATCCGCTGGCGCATGTTGTTGCCCATACGGCCGAGGCCGACGAGTCCGATGTGCATGAGGTCTCCCTGGAAGGTGGTGATCGGCGGCCGGGCGTCGGTCAGCGCAGCAGCAGATTCGGCTGGAGCAGGTACTTGTAGTTGTCCGCGCCCGGCTGATCCTTCGACGACTGGCTGGTGATGAGCACCGGCCCCGGCTTGTTCGGATTCTCCGTCTTGGTGAACGAGATGCGCACGAACTCGGAGTGAACTGCCTGCAACGCGTCGAGCAGGAACGACGGCTTGAGCGACACGACGGTGTCGCCTCCGTGGAGGTGCGCCTCGATCGTCTCCTGAGCCTGGGCCTGTTCGGAGCCGGCCGCCTCGAGGGTGAGGCCGTCGATCGAGAAGCTGAAACGCAGCGCCGCCTCGCGCTCCAGCACGAGCGACACACGGCGGACCGATTCGATGAGCTCGGAGGTCGTGAGAACGGCGTAGTTGTCGACGTCCTCGGGGAACAGCCGCTTGACCGGGGGGAAGTTGCCCTTGATGAGGAGCGAGGTCACGGTGCGCTTGTCGGCGCTGAAGGCGATGAGCTCCCGGTCATCGGTGCGGACGATGGACACCGCGACGGTGCCGCTGTGCGCGAAGGTCTTGCCGATCTCGGAGAGGGTGCGCGCCGGGATCAGCGCGGCCGACCCGGCGCTCGACGTGGTGCCGCCGTCCCAGTCGATGTCGCGGACTGCGACCCGGTACCGGTCGGTGGCGACGAGCGACAGCGAGGTCTCGCCCACCTCGAGCTGCACGCCGGTGATGACCGGGGTGACGTCGTCGCGGGAGGCCGCGACCGTGACCTGCGCGACGGCGTCCGCGAAGTCCTCGGCCGGCACGACACCCGTGCGGTCGTCGACCTGGGGGAGCGTCGGGTACTCCTCGACCGGCATGCTCAGCAGAGTGAAGCGGGCCGATCCGCAGCGCACGTTGATCTTGCCGTCGTCGGTCGAGAACTGCACCGGGGCGTTGGGCAGGCGGCTGGCGATGTCGGCGAGGAGCCGGCCCGAGACGAGCGCGGTCCCCGGTTCATCGATGTCGGCGGCGATCTCGGTGCGCGACGACACCTCGTAGTCGAATGAGGAGAGGACGAGGGCCCCATCGGACGCCTCGAGGAGGATGCCGCTCAGGATCGGCTGCGTGGTGCGTTGCGGCAGCAACCGCACCGCGAACGACACGGCCTCGCTGAAGACGTCCCGATTGACCTGGAACTTCACGAAGGCGACTCCTTGTCGTTGCGACCCCGCGGCCGAGCGTGGCGGGGGGTCGATACTCCCATCCCCGATCCTGGCACAGCAAGGCCGGTGTCCCGGGTGGGGTCGGGCGCCTCCGGAAAAGGTTGTGGACCCGCGAAGAGTGGAGGAGAGGGTTAATCCTCTTAACGCCTGTGCACGGTGTGGACAACTGCCGTGATGCCCGTTCGGAACGGGGAACTACAACCGTGTCAGATGTGAGCGGGGCGGGGACGACTACCGGACAGGATCGGACGGCGGCCCGACGTGTGATTCGGAATTCCACAGCGGCCGGGCCCGTCGTCAACAAGTCCTCCGCAGCTCGACCCGGCGTTTTCCACAGGTTGTGCACAATCTGTGCAATACCGGAGACGATCCGGCTGCTGTCTACTCCCCCGAAGAGGGGGGTCGGGATGGTGGAGCCCCGGGGTCAGATCTTGTTGTAGCGCTGGTTCTGCTTGATGCGGCTGGTCAACTCGGTGACCTGGTTGTAGATCGAACGTCGCTCCTTCATGAGCTCGCTGATCTTCTTGTTCGCGTACATGACGGTGGTGTGGTCGCGGTTGCCGAACAGCTGCCCGATCTTCGGGAGCGAGAGGTTCGTCATCTCGCGGCACAGGTACATGGCGATCTGCCGCGCGGTGGCGACGGCCTGCGATCGGCTGGAGCCGTAGAGGTCGTCGACCGACAGTTTGAAGTAGTCCGCGGTGTGGGTGATGATGTCGACCGGCGCGATCACGTTGTCCTCGTCCAGCGTGATGATGTCCTTCAGGACCGTCTGGACCAGCTGCAGATCGACCGGCGTGCGGTTCAGATTCGCGAACGCCGTCACTCGGATGAGCGTTCCCTCGAGTTCGCGGATGTTCGACGACACCTTGGTGGCGATGAACTCGAGGATGTCGTCGGGGATCTGCAGCTTCTCGCTCTGCGCCTTCTTGCGCAGGATCGCGATGCGGGTCTCGAGGTCGGGCGCCTGCACGTCGGTGATGAGACCCCACTCGAAGCGGGAGCGCATCCGGTCCTCGAAACCGGTCAGGTGCTTCGGGGCGACATCGCTCGTGATGACGACCTGCTTGTTGTGGTCGTGCAGCGTGTTGAACGTGTGGAAGAAGGCCTCCTGGGTCTCGACCGCTCGTTGGAGGAACTGGATGTCGTCGATCAACAGGATGTCGATCTCGCGGTATCGCGCCTGGAAGGCGGACGCGCGGTTGTTGGCGATCGAGTTGATGAAGTCGTTGGTGAACTCCTCGGAGCTCACATACCTCACGCGGATGCCGGGGTAGAGGCGCTCGGCGTAGTGGCCGATCGCGTGGAGGAGGTGGGTCTTGCCGAGTCCCGAGTCGCCGTAGATGAAGAGCGGGTTGTAGGCCTTGGCCGGCGCCTCGGCGACCGCGACGGCTGCGGCATGGGCGAAGCGGTTCGAGCCGCCGATGACGAAGTTGTCGAAGTTGTACTTGGGATTGAGGCGGGAGTCGCCGCGACGGCCGCTGTCGGCGGAGACGGGGGAGGACACGGGCTCGACGGGGGCCGGCTCGAACGGAGCCGGGTCCGGAGCGGGTTGCAGGACGGACGGCTGGATGTCGGGGTTGACCACGATCGCGAAGTTCGCGACCTCCTGCTCGTCGGTGAGCGACGCGAGGGCGTTGAGGAGAGGGACGCGGATCCGCTGCTCGAGCATTCCCCGGGTGAGTTCGTTGGGGACCTCGAGATAGATGGTCCCGGCGAGGACGCCCTTCGGCTCGACGAGGTGGATGAACCCGTGGAGCTGCGGCGTGATGCGCTCGTCCGACTCGAGCTGCGCGACGACCTTCTGCCACAACCGCTGCGTCGGATCGGCGGAGTCGGTCATCTGGGTCGGTCTCGTTTCACGCGTGATTTGTCCACAGGGCCTCGCCGTTGTCCACAGGGGGCTCTGTGCGCAGCGTTGTGGAGGAACACCGCGGAACCGCCCTCCCCCAGGGCGGCTGACGACCACCTTAGTTGCGACACGGGCGCGGCGAGCAAGCGGAATCCCACAGGCTGTGGACAATGGAGGTTTGCGTGTTCGCCGTTTGACCGACCGGCTTCCACGCCCTATTTTTAATCAGTTGACCACGGCGGCCCTCGCCGTCCTCGTTCTTTCCCGCGTTCGCACCCCGTGAGCCGGGTCCCGGAGATATCACCATGAGCAAGCGAACCTTCCAGCCCAACAACCGGCGCCGCGCCAAGGTGCACGGCTTCCGTCTGCGCATGCGTACCCGCGCGGGCCGCGCCATTCTCGCGGCCCGTCGTCGCAAGGGGCGCAGCGAGCTCTCCGCCTGAGACCGCGGGCCTGGTCCGCGGTGCTCGCCAAGGCCAACCGGGTGGTGCGGCCGGAGGACTTCCGTGCCGCCGTCCGGCGTGGCCGACGTCATGCGTCGCGTGAGGTTGTCGTCTATCGGCTTCCGCGGGAGGGCGAGCCGCTCCGCTTCGGATTCATCATCTCCCGCGCGGTGGGCGGTGCCGTCGAACGCAATCGGCTCCGGCGTCGTCTGCGCGCCGTCGGTCGGGAGGTCGTCGACGCCGGACGCTCGGGGGAGGACATCGTCGTCCGCGCGCTCCCCGGCGCGGCTCAATTGAGCTGGAACGAACTGTCCGGCCGGATGCGGACGGAGTTCACCCGGTGATCCGCGTCCTGAAGTTCGTCTGGCTTCTGCCGCGCAACGCGGTCGTGCTCCTGCTGCGGGCATATCGGGCGGTCATCTCACCGCTGTACGGGGACGTCTGTCGGTACTACCCCAGCTGCTCCGCCTACACTCTGCAGGCGATCCAGCGGTACGGCGTCATCGCGGGCACCGGACTCGGCGCCTGGCGGATCCTGCGCTGTCACCCGTGGGCGAAGGGCGGCGTCGACGACGTGCCGGAGCGCCGGGTCTCGCGTTACCGGATCACCGACTTCGGCTTCGTCGTCGCGACGAGCCACGGAAAGGGCTGACACATCTTGGACGGCATCAACGGGATCATCAACGGGATCGGCACGATCCTGACCCCGATCAAGTGGGTCATCGAGGCGATCCTCGTCGGCTTCCACTGGTTCTTCTCGAACGTCCTGCAGATGGACCCGAGTGCGGGTCTGACCTGGGTTCTGTCGATCGTCGGTCTGACGGTGATCGTCCGGGCTGCGTTGATCCCGGTCTTCGTCCGGCAGATCAAGAGCCAGCGGAAGATGATGGAGATCGCTCCCCAGCTCAAGAAGATCCAGGACAAGTACAAGGGCAAGAGGGATCAGTTCTCGCGCGAGGCGATGCAGCGCGAGACCATGGAGATGTACCGCAAGGCGGGCACCAATCCGCTTGCGTCCTGTCTCCCGCTGCTGATTCAGATGCCCGTCTTCTTCAGCCTCCTCCCGGTGCTCAACGAGGCGAAGCCGGATGCGAAGGGCGTGTTCCACCCGGGCGTCGGGCTCTTCAACATCGACCTCGTGAAGAGCTTCTACCACGCCAACCTCTTCGGTGTCGCGCCCCTGAAGGACAGCTTCCAGACGGCGTTGTGGCCCGTCAACGGTGAGCAGGTGCAGGTCGTCGTCGCGATCATCGCCGCGGTCATCGTGCTGCTCATGACGGGTTCTCAGTTCTTCACGCAGCTCCAGCTGGTGTCGAAGAACATGTCGCCGGAGACCAAGGCGAGCCCGATGTACCGCCAGCAGCGCATGCTGCTCTACGTCCTCCCGCTGATCTTCATCTTCTCGGGCTTCGCGTTCCCGATCGGTGCCATGTTCTACTGGCTGACCTCGAACGTGTGGACCCTCGTCCAGCAGTACCTCGTGATCCGCAATCTGCCGACTCCCGGCAGCGAGGCGGCGCTGGCGCGCGAAGCACGTCTGGCGAAGCGCGCCCGCGCACGCGCGTTGGCTCGGGGAGAGGACCCGGATGCGCCGACGATCGCGCTGGACGCGGCGGTCGAGGGGCCCAGCATGGCGCCCAAGCGCGAGAACTTCCAGCGGCAGCAGCCGGTGAGTAAGAACCGCAAGAAGAAGGGCACCCGCTGACATGTCGGACATCACTTCGCCGGACACCGACCTCGAGGGCGACGCGGATCGCTCGATCGCGGAGACCGCTGCCGATCACGGCGTGACGGAGCCCAGCGAGCAGGAGCTGGTCGACGAAGGCGACATCGCGGCGGACTACATCGAGGAGCTGCTCGACATCGCGGATCTCGACGGCGACATCGACATCGATGCGCGCGCCGGCCGCGCCTACGTCTCCGTGACGGCGGGGGAGAGCTCGGACCTGCGCGTCCTCTCCAAGCCCGACACGGTGGCCGCGATGCAGGAGCTGACGCGACTCGCGGTGCAGAACAGAACCGGTCGCTTCTCGCGTCTCATCCTCGACATCGGCGGATCGCGCGACGCGCGTGCGGGGGAGTTGGCCGCGCTCGTGGACCGTGCTGTCGCTCGTCTGGAAGAGGGAGCGGCGTCGGCGTCGCTCCCTCCCATGTCGAGCTACGAGCGCAAGATCGTGCACGACCTCGTCGCCGAGCGCGGACTCACGTCGGCGTCGGAGGGTGAGGGCCGTGACCGGCACACGGTGATCACACGCGCGTGAGTCCCGACGTTCCACGTGAAACATCGGCCCTCGAGCCCGAGCCGGTCGTCGCGGGGAGACTGTTCGGAGACACGATCGAGCAGGCGCGTTCCTACGCCGCCGACTTGAGCTGCTGGGGCGAGCAGCTCGGGCTCATCGGCCCCCAGGAGCTCACGCGTCTCTGGACGCGGCATCTGGTGAATTGCGTGCTGCTCGCACCGCTGCTGCGCGAGGGACGGGTGGGTGACGTGGGCAGCGGGGCAGGACTACCCGGGCTCGTCCTCGCGATCGCACGGCCTGATGTCCACCTGGTCCTCATCGAGCCCATGGAGCGCCGCACGGATTGGCTGCGCGCGGAGGCCGATCGACTCGGACTCGCCAATGTCGAGGTCATGCGGGGACGGGCCGAGGACGTGGGGGAGCTGCGGCTCGATCAGGTCACCGCTCGCGCCGTCTCGGCGCTCCGGACTCTGATCCCGTCGACGGCGCCGCTGGTGCGCGTCGGGGGTGAGTTGATCCTCATGAAGGGCACGCGTGTCGCGGACGAGATCGACGCGGCTCGCAAGCAGATCGCCAGGGCTCGCTTGCGTGACATCGAAGTGCTGGAACTCGGCGCCGGCATCGGCGTTGAGACGACGAGGGTCTTCCGCGCGACCGTGGCCTGACTCAGGCGCGAGGGCTTGTCTGCGACACCACGACACCACGGCGCCGCCCGCGGTCCCTCGGTCCGTCCGCGAATGCAGCCCGGCGACGATCGCACCGCGGCGCGGAGGTGCGTCGTTCGAGTGTCGTCAGGCGGTCGGACGTACGGAGGCTCGGTTGCCCGCAGACTGGCGGCCGCCCGACGCGGCGATACCACTCCCGCGGCCTCCCGACGGCGGCCCGATTCCGTGATGACAGCGCGACACCGCAGCGATGCCCCGAGCGGGACCGTGCGGTGTCACGGCCCCGCGTTGCACGTGCGCAGTGCAGTTCGTGGCAGTCCAACGGAGCCGGGAAGCGCCGGCGGAGCGCTCGTTGCCGGATCCTTGGCGTCGCGCAGAGCCATCGCGGTTCCCCCGACCTTGACCGGGGATGTCGCGGGGGACCCTTCCCGTGTCGGCGGGGGAGCGTGGACGCTGGTGTCGGTCGGACCGGGGCTGTGACGTGCGTGAGCGGTGATGCACAGAGCGCTTCGGGGGCAGGCCGGCGCCCGCGCACCGTCGCGCCCGCGCCCGGCCTGCTATTCGGCGGGGGCGGGCGAGCGGATTCACTGATCCGGGCCGTGGGGTCGCCTGGGAGCACGATGCCGATCCAGGAGCGCCGGTTCCCGTGGCGCACCGAGGCGAGCCACCGCCGAACCGGAGGCGGGGGCGTGTCGTTCGAGCATCGGCGCCCCGGGGGAGACGGCTCCATCCCCTGCGCGCGCGGCTGCAGCAGGGCCTCGCGGTTACCGGACTGCGTGTGTCGATCAGGTTCCCGAACCAAGGCCTCCGCCGAACGCGTCCCGCCGCCGGAGTTCCGCGACCAGCCGGAGCTTCACGTGAAACCGAGCGCTCGGTCCACCCCATGTTTCACGTGAAACGCCACGGCACGCGGTGGGTTTGCGGCCCCGGGTCAATGCGAACAAGCCCAGCCCCCGGTTGCGCGCGAGGGGCATCGCACGCGCTCCCGCCGCGTAAGGTAGACGCAGCCGTCGGCGGATCCGAGGTCCGGTTCTGACGGCGTTTCACGTGAAACGTCTGCCGTTCCCCCGCGGCAGACCGACGGACGGAGCAGAGTGACCGGAGATCCACTCGACGAGGGCACCCCCCTCGCGTCGGAGATCTTGGATCTCGCCCGCCGACGCGCCAACCTCGCTGCTCAGGTGCTCCCGCTGCCGTCGGCGACACGGGTGATCACCGTGGCCAATCAGAAGGGCGGCGTCGGCAAGACGACCACCACGGTGAACCTGGCGGCCGCCTTGGCGCAGGCCGGGGCCAACGTGCTCGTCATCGACCTGGATCCGCAAGGCAACGCGTCGACCGCCCTGGGCGTCGAGCACCGCTCCGACACCGCGAGCGTCTACGACGTCATCGTGGACGACCAGCCGATCGCCGAGGTGGTGCAGACGAGCCCGGAATTCCCGGGCCTGACCTGCGTCCCCGCCACGATCCACCTCGCCGGCGCGGAGATCGAACTGGTGTCGCTCGTCGCGCGCGAACAGCGCCTCCGCGGGGCGTTGCAGGCGTACCTCGCCGACCACGAGGTCCACTACGTCTTCATCGACTGCCCCCCGTCGCTCGGACTGCTCACGATCAACGCCTTCGTCGCGGCGCGCGAGGTGCTCATCCCGATCCAGTGCGAGTACTACGCGCTCGAAGGGCTCAGCCAACTGCTCAACAGCATCCAGCTGATCCAGCGGCACCTGAATCCCGAGCTGAACGTCTCCACGATCCTGCTCACCATGTACGACTCCCGCACCAACCTCGCGAACCAGGTCGTGCAGGAGGTGCGGGACCACTTCCCCGAGCAGGTGCTGCGCGCCCTGATCCCCCGCTCGGTCCGGATCTCGGAGGCGCCTAGCTACGGCCAGAGCGTGATCAGCTACGACAGCAACTCGCCGGGATCCCTGTCATATCGAGAAGCAGCCGCCGAGATCGCACACCGAGGAGCACGCTGATGGCCGCGCCGAAGAGGACGGGACTGGGAAAGGGGATCGGGGCGCTCATCCCCTCGGGATCGTCGGAGGGGGGCCGCTCGACCACCGAGCGGCCGGTCGACGTGTTCTTCTCGGCGGCCGAGGCGCCGGAGGGGCTCGTCAACGTCCCGGGCGCGCGACTGGCCAGTCTCGATCCGAACGACATCGTCCCCAACGCCCAGCAGCCCCGGACCGAGTTCGACCCGGAGGCCCTCGACGAACTCGTCGTCTCCGTGCGCGAGTTCGGCGTCCTCCAGCCGATCGTCGTGCGGCCGCGGCCGGGCGCCGGACCGGGGGAGGCGCACTACGAACTGATCATGGGGGAGCGGCGGCTGCGGGCCACGAAGATCGCGGGGCTGCCCGCGATTCCCGCCATCGTGCGCGACACCGCCGACGAGGCGATGCTCCGGGACGCGCTCCTCGAGAACCTGCACAGGTCGCAGCTCAACGCGATCGAGGAGGCGTCGGCCTACCAGCAGCTGCTGCAGGACTTCGGGATCACGCAGGAGGAGCTCGCGAGTCGCATCGGACGCTCCCGACCGCAGATCACCAACACGATCCGCCTCCTCCGCCTGCCCGAGCCGATCCAGCGCCGCGTGGCGTCGGGGGTGCTGAGCGCCGGGCACGCCCGTGCCATCCTCTCGGCGGGCGAGCCGGAGGCGATGCAGAAGCTCGCCGACAAGATCGTCAACGAGGACCTGTCCGTCCGCGCCGCCGAGTCGGTCGCCTCGCTCGGCAAGCCGACTCCCGCGGGGACGACGCCGAAGCCGACGAAGGGCCGGCGTCAGGGCCAGCTCGACGAGATCGCCGAGCGGCTCGGCAACCGGCTCGACACCCGGGTGCGGATCGCGCTCGGTGCGAGCAAGGGGACGCTCACGATCGAGTTCGCGACGATCGGCGACCTCAACCGCATCCTCGGCGCGCTCGGCGAAGAGGGATTCGGCGCGTAACCATGAGAGCCGGTTACAGTCTCACCCAGAACGGGCGTCTCACGCCCTGATCGCCGCACGAGCGAGTTCCGCGTAGACCCACCCGAGGTCGTAGCCCGCGGCTTCCAGCGCCAGGGGGAGCAGCGAGGTCTCGGTGAGTCCGGGGAGGACGTTCGCCTCCAGGAACCACGGCGTCCCGGCTCCGTCGACGATGAGGTCGACGCGGGACAGATGCCGGAGCCCGAGCGCGCGGTGCGCCGTCAGTGCAGCCTCGACGGCTACGTCGGCGACCGCATCGTCGATGCGCGCCGGCACGTAGAACCGCGTCTCGCCCGCGTTGTAGCGGGCCTCGAAGCTGTACACCCCCGAGAGCGGCTCGATCTCGACCGCGGGCAGCGCGACCGGACCGTCCCCCGTGTCGATCACGCCGATCGCGATCTCGGTGCCCGCGATCCGCTGCTCCACGAGCGCCACATCGCCGTAGGTGTAGGCATCGACCATGGCACGGGGGAGTTCGGCGCGGTCCTCGACGATCGTCACCCCCTGCGCCGACCCGCCGCGGGCGGGCTTGACGACGAGCGGTACGGGCATCTCGTCGGCGATGGCCTCGAAGACCGCGTCGGCCCCGAGCTCTCGGAACGCCTCGCGGCCGAGAGCGATGGATCGCGGGGTCGCGACGCCCGCGCGGGCGGCGATCGCCTTCGCGGTCGGCTTGTCCCAGGCGAGCCGCGCTCCGTCGGCGAGGGAGCCGACGAACGGGATGCCGATGAACTCCAGGAGCCCGCGCAGCGCGCCGTCCTCACCGGAGGCGCCGTGGAGCGCCGGCCACACGACGTCCGGCGGGTCGGCGCGGAGCGATGAGAGCAGCCCGGCGTCCGGGTCGACGAGCTCCACCTGCAGGCCGTGGGCGCGGAGGCTGTCGGCGACGCGGCGACCCGTCCGCAGCGACACATCGCGCTCGTGGGAGATGCCGCCGGCCAGGACTACGATGCGCCGGACGTCGGCGCCCGATCCCTCGACCATCAGCCGACGCTCGGCGGGAGGACGTTCTGGCGGGCCTGCTGCACCGGCAGCGGGCGCGTCTGCTGGAACTCGTCGAGCAGGCGCAGCTCCCCGTTGATCACGCTCGCCAGGCGCCGCACCCCCTCGCGGATGAAGTCGGGCGTCGGATAGCAGAACGAGAGGCGCATCGCGTTGCGCCCGCCGCCGTCCGCGTAGAAGGCGGTCCCGGGCGTGTAGGCGACGAGCTCGGTGACGGCGCGCGGCAGCATCGCCTTGGAGTCGAGGTGATCCGGCAGGCGCAACCAGACGTAGAAGCCGCCGGAGGGGACGGTCCAGGACAGCCCGGGGAGGTGCTCCGCCAGGGCGGAGAGCATCGCGTCCCGTCGTTCGCGGTAGACGCCGCGGAAGGTGTCGATCTGCCCTCGCCAGTCGGCGGTGGCGAGGTACTCCGAGATCACGAACTGCGAGAACGAGCTGGGGGAGAGGATGGCGGCCTCGTTCGCGAGCACCAGCTTCTCGCGGATCGCGTGCGGCGCCAGAGCCCATCCGACGCGGAGGCCGGGGGCGAGGGTCTTCGAGAAGGTGCCGAGGTACACGACGCCGTCCTCCTCGATCGAGCGCATCGCCTGCGGCGGCGCCTGATCGAAGTAGAGGAGACCGTAGGGGTTGTCCTCCAGCACGAGGATGCCGGCCTCTCGGGCGATCTCGAGGACCTCCATGCGCCGCTGCCACGACAGGGTGACGCCCATCGGGTTGTGGAAGGACGGCACGGTGTAGAGCAGCTTGATCCGGCGCCCCTGCTCCCGCAGCCGTCCGATCGTGGCGCGGAGCGCCTCCGGGACCAGGCCGCCCTCGTCCATCTCGACGTGCACGATCTCGGCCTGGAAGCTCTTGAAGACCGTGATGGCGGTCACGTAGCTCGGTCCCTCGGCGATGACCACATCGCCCGGATCGAGGAACAGCTTCGCCATCAGCTCCAGCGCGTGCTGCGACCCCGTTGTGACGACGACATCGTCCACACTGCCGCGGATGCCCTCGAGCGCCATGACCTCGAGGATCTGCTCGCGGAGCCGTGGGACGCCCTGGCCGGACCCGTACTGGAGGGCGACGGGTCCGTGATCCCGCACCGTCCGATCGACCGCGGTCTCGACGAGCTCGCGGGGCAGCGCGGAGACGTACGGCATGCCGCCGGCGAGCGAGACCACCTCGGGCCGGCTCGCGACGGCGAACAGGGCTCGGACCTCGGAGGCGGCGAGGCCGGCGGTGCGCTCGGCGTAGCTGTCGTACCAGGGATCGAGGTTGTTGCCCTGTCGCGGGTCCATCGACACAGAGTAACCGCGGAAGACGAGAGCGGCCCCGCCCCCGGGATGGGGACGGGGCCGTGGGGGAGACGAGGCTCTACGCCAGGAACTCCGCGAGGTCCGCCTCGAGAGCCGGCTTCGGCTTCGCGCCGATGACGGTCTTGACGACCTCGCCGCCCTTGAAGACCTTCATGGCGGGGATCGAGGTGATCCCGTACTTCATCGCGGTCTCGGGGTTGTCGTCGACGTTCAGCTTGACGATGTCGAGCTTGTCGGCGTGCTCCTCCGCGATCTTGTCGAGGATCGGCGACACTGCGCGACACGGGCCGCACCACTCCGCCCAGAAGTCGACCATGATCGCCTTCTCCGAGTTGAGGACGTCGGCCTCGAAGCTGGCATCCGTCACATCCTTCGCGTTGCTCATCTGCTCTCCTGACTTGGGTGATCGGGCCTGCTGACGGAAACCCCGTCGGCGGGAGTGCTATTCCGGATCAGACCGCCGCGGCGATCTCGTCGACGACGCTCTCGGTGCCCGCCGCCTGCTCCAGCAGCTCCTTCGGGAGCGCCGCGAGATAGTGCTCGGCGTCGAGCGCGGCGACCACGCCCGATCCGGCGGCGGTGGCCGCCTGCTTGTAGGTCGGGTCGATGACGTCGCCGGCGGCGAACACACCGGGCAGGTTGGTGCGCGAGCTGCGGCCCTCGACGGCGATCGTGCCCTCGGGCGTCAGATCGAGCTGGCCGTGCACGAGGTGCGTGCGCGGGTCGGCGCCGATCGCGACGAACATGCCCTGCACGTCGAGCGTCGTCTCGGAGCCGTCGACGGTGTCGACGAGGCCGATGCCCGTGACCTTCTCGTCGCCGTAGACGTGCGCGACCTCCTTGTTCCAGAGGAACTGGATCTTGGGATCGCTCATCGCACGGTCCTGCATCGCCGCGGAGGCGCGCAGCTGGTCGCGCCGGTGCACCAGGTACACGACGTCGGCGAAGCGGGTGAGGAAGGTGGCCTCCTCGAGGGCGGAATCGCCCCCGCCGATGACCGCCACCTTCTTCTGCCGGAAGAACGCGCCGTCGCACGTCGCGCACCAGGAGACGCCGTAGCCCGACAGGCGCGCCTCGTCCTCGAGGCCGAGCTTGCGGTAGGCCGATCCGGTCGCGTAGATGACCGTGAGCGCCTCGTGCACGTCGCCGTTGCCGAGCTTCACCGTCTTGACGTCGCCGTCGAGCGTCAACTCCACGACGTCGTCGTAGACGATCTCGGCGCCGAAGCGCTCTGCCTGCTTCTGCATCTGCATCATGAGGTCCGGCCCCATGATCCCGTCCGGGAATCCCGGGAAGTTCTCGACCTCGGTGGTCTTCATGAGCTCGCCGCCGAACTCGACCGAGCTGGCGATGACGAGCGGGCGCAGGTTGGCGCGCGCCGCGTAGATCGCGGCCGTGTACCCCGCCGGGCCCGACCCGATGATGATGACCTCGCGCATGGATCCTCCGATTCGTCCACGACGTACAACACATCGTAGGTGCGCGATGTTCCCGCCCCCCGGAGCCGTCGCGGGACTAGCGCCGGCGGAGGATCCGGCGGATCGGTCCGATCAGCTGGTCGAGCTCGGGCACCCGCAGCGCGAGGAGGACCGCGACGTAGACGAGCGCCGTCACGCCGCCGACCGCGACGACGGCGACGAAGTCGCCGAACCGCCCGGGCAGCGTTCCCGAGAAGTCGGCGGCGAACCCGGAGCCGGCCCGCACGCCGCCGGCCAGGTCGAGGCCGCCGAGCAGCCAGAGGACGAGGAGTCCGACGAGCGCCGCCGGGATCGTGGCGACCGCGAACGTGCCGAGGCGGCGCACCAGGCGGCGGCCGTCGATCCCGCCCATCCGTCCGCGGAGCACCAGCGCCGACACGAGGGTCTGGACGACCCCCGCGATCGTCGTGGCGATCGCGATGCCGATCGCCACCCAGCCGCCCGGGGCGGCGAGGAGGCCGAAGGCGAGGACCGAGAACAGCACGCCCTGCAGGAGTTGGATCCAGAAGGGCGTGCGCGTGTCGCCGAGGGCGAAGAAGGCCCGCTGCAGCACGAAGATGACGCCGTAGGCGAGGAGCCCGGGCAGGTAGGCGAGCAGGACGGCGGCGGTGCCGGTGAGATCCCCGCGGTTCTGTGAGAAGAACCCGGCGAACGGGATCGCGGCCGTCCCGAGCGCGACCGCGGCGCCGGTGATGAGCAGGCCGATCTGGCGGAGCGCCGCGGAGACGTCGTGGCGGAGATCGTCGAGCCGCCCGTCGCGGGCGTGCGCGCTCATCCGGCTGTAGAAGGCGGTCGCGATCGACATCACGACGATCGAGTGCGGGAGGATGTAGATCAGCCACGCCGTCCGGATGACCGCCGTGCCGGGGTCGAACCGCCCGGCGGTGAGCGCGATGTTGGTCTGGACGATGCCGGCGGCGAGCGTGATGAGCACCATGCCGAACGTCCAGGCGCCGATCCGTCCGACGTGCCCGAGCCCGCGCCAGCGGAAGTCGATGCGGAACCGCAGCCCGGTGCGCCGCCAGAACAGCGCCAGCACGACGGTCTGCACGGCGACGCCGAGGGTCGCGCCGCCCGCGAGCAGCGCGATCTGCGCGGGCGTCCAGTCGCCCGCGGCGCGTGCCGGGTCGGCTCCGAACAGCACCCGGAACAGCACGAGGGTCGCGATCACGACGACGTTGTTGATCGCCGGCACCCAGGTGACCGGCCCGAAGACGCCGCGGGCGTTCAGCACCTCGCCGAGCAGCGCGAACAGCGCATAGAAGAAGAGCTGCGGCAGGCACCAGTACGACATCGCCAGGGTGAGCGCGACGCCGTCCGCGCCGAGCGCGTTGCCGGCGCTGTGGCCGCCCGCCGTGTAGAGGCCGACGAGGAGCGGCGCGATCGTCACGACGATGATCGTCACGACGAGGAACGCGGTCGTGCCGAGGGTGACGAGCCGGCTCACGAAGACCCCGCCGCCATCCTCGTGCTTCGCGGCCCGGACGATCGCGGGCACGAGGGTCGCGCTGAGGAGGCCCCCCGACACGAGCGGGAGGATCAGGTTCGGCAGGGTGTTGGCCACCGCGAAGGCGTTGGCGCCCGGGTTCGTGAGGCCGATCGCGGTCGTCAGGGCGAAGGCGCTGATGAAGCCGAGGACGCGCGAGACGATCGTGCCGGAGGCGAGCAGCACCGAGGCGCGGCCCATGCGCGTCGGGGGCGGGGCGGGCGCGGCGGCCGGGGTCGTCATCCCGTCGCCCCGTCGCGGTCGGCGTCCGTGTCGGCGTCATCGGTGGTCGCGCGGGCGCCGTCCGATGCCGGCTCCTCGCGTGCTCGCCGGGCGCGGCGGCGCTTCAGCACCTGCCGCGTGATCCCGCCGCCGAACAGCAGGATGAGGATCGCCCCGATGATCCCCGTGCCGAGACCCTCCCACGAGGGGCGCAGATCGACCTCGATGGAGTCGGGCGCGCCGATCGCGACGGTCTCGTCGGCCGTGCTGCGCAGGGTGATCCGGGCCTGGACGGTGGCGGACCCGAGAGCCTGAGCCGGGACGAGCGCGCGGCCGGTCGCGTTCGGTTCGACCTTGAGCTCCACCCGGCGGTCGGAGACCCGGAGCACGGTCGACGCGACCGGGGTGATGGTGACCTCCACCGTGACCGGAACGGCGAGGGCGTTGCTGACCGTGACCGGGATGTTCGTGCTCGACGCGGTGACGAGCACGCTGCTGCCGTGCACGATCTTCACCGAGTCGAGGAGGCGTGCCGATGACGCGAGGTAGGTGCGCAACCGGTCAGCCCATGCGCCGTCGGAGGACTGCACCCAGCCCACCGACATGACGGAGAGGAGCTCCAGCCGCCGCGGTGCCGTCAGCTCGGAGCTGCGCTCGCCCGCGACGGTCGCGAACGCCGCCTCCGGGGCCACGGTCGCGACGACGGCCGCGACGAGCGGCGCGGCATCGGACGGGATCGTCCCGTCGACCACCCGCGCGTCGGCGGACGGGCCGGCGAGCACGGCCGAGAGTCCCACGGTCTGCGCGGCGGGCTGCGCGTCGACGTTCTGCAGCAGCTCGCGCACGTGCAGCGCATTGACCGCCCAGCCGCGAGGGAGGGTCGCGATCAGCGAGCGGCCGGGCGAGACCGCCTGCATGCCCGCGAGCGCGGCGTCGAAGCGCGCGAGCTCGGACTGCAGCGCGGCGTCGCCCGACGACTGCACCGCGTCGCGGGCGATGCCGCTCAGCCCGTCGTCGCTCACGAGTCCGCGGATGCCGTCGAGCTGCACGCGCGCGGAGGTCGCGGCCGACACGTTGCCCGAGCCCAGGATCACCGAGGTGTAGCCGGCGCGCGCGAGCGGGGCGAGGTCCGCGGTCGAGACGGTGCCGTCCGCGGGCCAGGCGATGTCGGTGGCGACGTAGGAGCCGGGAGCGGCCACCAGATCGTCGTTGCTCGGCAGCGGAGGCGGACCGGCAGGACCCGTGGCGGTGGGAGTGGGCCCGGGGGTCACCGCGTCCGCGGACGGCGTCGGCGTGGGCGTCGGGCTCGCGGTGCGTGCGGGGCCGAAGTTCGAGGAGGACACCCCGAACTGGAAGTCGAGGCCGGACAGCAGTTCCGGGCCGCCGGGCACGTCGGCGAGCGCCGCCGGGTCGGCGTCGGCGTAGGCGAGCGGCAGCTTCTCGTTCGGCAGCTCCGTCAGCTGGGAGAGCCAATCGAGGGCGGAGGCCGGGGCGGAGCGGCCGAGGATGCGGATCGACACGAGGATGCGCGGGTCGATCGCGAGGACCGCGGAGGTCCCGGTGACGGCATTGAGCTCCCGGGTCAGCACGCCGGTCGCCGCGGTGTCGGTGGCGAGGGTGTCGGAGTCGATGAGCCCCGTTCCCGCCTGCGGGGTCGTCGGCAGCGTGATGGGCACGAGCATCGCGAGAGAGACGGGTCCGACGCCGGGCGTCAGATCGCGCGCGGCGGCTAGCTCGGCGGGCGAGGATCCGGGGCGGCCGTCCGCGACGGCTCCGACGGTGGTCGTGAGCACGCCCGCGACGACGGATGCGGCGGCGATCGCGGCGACGGCGGCCCGCCCGGCCCGGGGGGTCAGGCGCACGACGCGAGGTCCCATCCGGTGGCCGCGGGCATACCGGAGAGTCTAGGAGCGCTCGGATGGACGACCGCTCCGCGTCGGCTGTGCGCGGGACGGCTCGCGCGCCCTGTGGAACGATGGCAGGCATGCTGAGCGTCGCCGAGGCCGTCGCCCGTCTGCGCGACCTCGCCGCCTCTCCCGCGCTCTCCGCGCTCGCCGGGGCGTTCGCGGCCGCCGGCCACGACCTGGCGCTCGTCGGCGGACCGGTGCGGGACGCGTTCCTCGGCCGCGAGGTCTCCGACCTCGATCTCACGACGTCGGCCCGACCGGACGAGACGATCGCGATCGTCGCCCCGCTGGCGGATGCGCACTGGGACATCGGGCGGGAGTTCGGCACGATCGGCGCGCGGTTCGGCGACGCGACGGTCGAGATCACGACGTACCGCAGCGACGCCTACGCGAGCGACTCCCGCAAGCCCGAGGTCGCGTTCGGCGACTCGCTCGAGGGCGACCTCGTGCGCCGCGACTTCACCATGAACGCGATGGCGCTCGCCCTTCCCGCACCGGGCGGCGAGCCGCGACTCGTCGACCCGACGGGCGGTCTCGACGACCTCATCGCGGGGCTCCTCCGCACGCCGACGACCCCCGAGGTGTCGTTCGGCGACGACCCGCTGCGGATGATGCGCGCCGCCCGATTCGCCGCGCAGCTCGGTGCGCGCCTCGACCCGGCGGCGTTCGAGGCGGCGCGCGCGATGTCGGATCGGATCGCGATCGTCTCGGCCGAGCGGGTGCGCGACGAGCTGAGCAAGCTGCTGCTCGCGCCGGCCCCGGTCACCGGCATCCGCATCCTCGTCGACAGCGGGCTCGCCGACCGGGTGCTGCCCGAGGTGCCGGCGCTGCGCCTGGAGATCGACGAGCACGCCCGGCACAAGGACGTCTACGAGCACAGCCTCATCGCGCTCGAGCAGGCGATCGAGCTGGAGGCGTCGCGGGGACACCGGCCCGACCTCGTCCTGCGGCTCGCGGTGCTGCTGCACGACATCGGCAAGCCGGCGACGCGGGTGATCGAGCCGGGCGGCGCCGTGAGCTTCCACCACCACGACGTCCTCGGCGCGCGGATGGCGGCGAAGCGGCTGCGCGATCTGCGCTTCGACAACGAGACGGTCAAGGCCGTGTCGGAGCTGATCCGACTGCACCTGCGCTTCTTCGGTTACGCCGAGGGGGCGTGGACGGATGCGGCCGTGCGCCGGTACGTGCGCGACGCGGGGCCGCTGCTCGAGCGCCTGCACATCCTGTCGCGGGCGGACGTCACGACCCGCAACCGGCGGAAGGCCGACCGCCTCGGGTTCGCGTACGACGACCTCGAGGAGCGGATCGCGGCGCTCGCCGCGGAGGAGGAGCTCGCGGCGATCCGACCGGACCTCGACGGCGAGGACATCATGCGCATCCTCGGGGTGAAGCCGGGCCCGCTCGTCGGCGAGGCCTACCGCTTCCTCCTGGAGACGCGGCTCGACGAGGGCCCGCTCGGCGCCGAGGAGGCCGAGCGCCGGCTCCGCGCCTGGGCGAGTGCCCGCTGACATCGACTCGCTCACAGCGCGCCCGAGGCCCTATACTCGACAGGTTGTCTGCTCGACGTCACGTCGGCGCGGACCGCGTCAATACCCTCCTGCTGCAGAGAGCCTGCAGCCGTTCTAGTCCAGAGGAGGTGGGTTAGTGACGTACCAGTACGAGTTGATGGTCATCCTCGATCCCGAGATCGATGAGCGCACCGTCGCACCCAGCCTGGATCGGTTCCTCAACGTCATCCGCAACGATGGCGGCACGATCGACAACGTCGACATCTGGGGACGCCGCCGGCTGGCCTACGAGATCCAGAAGAAGTCCGAGGGCATCTACGCCGTCGTCAACTTCACCGCGAACTCGGCGGCCACGATCGAGCTCGACCGTCAGCTGAAGCTGTCCGAGGCCGTGCTGCGCACGAAGGTCCTGCGCGCCGAGGAGGCCGTGGCCCGCGTGGCCGCGCACCAGGCCGACGAGGCGAAGCGCGCCGAGCGCAAGGCCGCCGCCGCCGCGAAGGCGCCGAAGGCCCCTGCGGCCGAGGCCGCCGCCGAGAAGGCGGAGTAGGCGATGGCCGGCGAGACGATCATCACCGTCGTGGGCAACCTCACCGCCGACCCCGAGCTGCGCTACACGCAGGGCGGGCTCGCCGTGGCGAACTTCACGATCGCGTCCACGCCGCGCACGTTCGACCGCCAGGCCAACGAGTGGAAGGACGGCGAGGCCCTGTTCCTCCGCGCGTCCTGCTGGCGCGACTTCGCCGAGCACGTCGCCGGATCGCTGACGAAGGGCAGCCGCGTCATCGCGACCGGTCGCCTCAAGCAGCGCTCCTACGACGACCGCGACGGCAACAAGCGCACCGCGATCGAGCTGGAGATCGACGAGATCGGCCCGAGCCTGCGTTACGCGACGGCCCAGGTCACCCGCACCTCCGGCGGCTCCGGCGGCCAGGGCGGCGGACGCCCCCAGGCCGTGGCCGACGAGCCGTGGGCTCCGAGCGGGTCGAACGGCGGTGGCTCCGACGACGTCTGGAGCACCCCGGGCGGCGGCGCCAACTACAACGACGAGACCCCGTTCTGATCGCCTGATCAGGACCGACAGAAAGCATCAGCATGCCTGGTAAGAGCAGCAGCAGCGGCGACCGCCGCAAGCGCGGGCCCAAGGGCGGCAAGAACGCCGCTCCCGCGAAGTCCATCAAGGTCGGCGTGATCGACTACAAGGACGTCGCGACCCTTCGCAAGTTCATCTCGGAGCGCGGCAAGATCCGCGCCCGCCGCATCACCGGTGTCTCCGTGCAGGAGCAGCGGCTCATCGCCCGCGCGGTCAAGAACGCGCGCGAGATGGCCCTCCTCCCGTACGCGGGCTCGGGCCGATAGGAGACACGGATGTCGAAGCTCATCCTCACGTCCGAGGTCTCCGGCCTCGGGTCGGCCGGCGACGTCGTGGACGTCAAGAACGGCTACGCCCGCAACTACCTCATCCCGCAGGGCTTCGCCGTGGCGTGGAGCCGCGGCGGCGAGAAGCAGGTCGAGCAGATCCGGGCGGCCCGTGCCGCGCGCGAGCTCGCCACGCTCGAGGACGCCCAGGCCCTCAAGGCCAAGCTGGAGGAGACCACCGTCAGGCTGACCGTGAAGGCGGGCCGCGAGGGCCGTCTCTTCGGTTCGGTGAAGACGGACGACATCGCCGAGGCCGTCGCCGCGGCGGGGGTCGGATCCCTCGACAAGCGCACCATCGAGCTGTCGGCCCCGATCAAGTCGGTCGGCCGTCACGAGGCCTCGGTGCGCCTGCGCGAGGACGTCGTCGCCGCGATCACGCTCGACGTGGTGGCCGCGAAGTAACCTCAGCACCGTCGAAGGCGGCGTCCCCCGAAGGGGGGACGCCGCCTTTCGTCTGTCCTCCCCGTCGGAGAGGCGCCGTCCACAGGGGAGATGTCAAGGGGCAAAGCTTCAAGCGGCAGTCCAGGCGTGTTTCTCCACACAGGCTCGGCGTCGATAAAGTCCTGATCAACGGGCACAAAAGTGGTTCCATATCCGAGTTTCCCACAGCAGACTCCACACCTTCTACACATCGCGGGCGGCGTTTCGCCGGGATTTCCCACACCTTTATCCACAGCCTCGGCTTGTCCCCTCCCGACGCCTTCCCTACCGTGAGGCCTCGTCGATTCGCGACGCCCCGCCGGGGACGGGGACGCGCGCCGCGCCGCTCCCGAGTGTCGGGAGCCGGTGCCACGATCGGCGCTGTCAGCATGAGATCCGACGCGCGCGTCGAGAAGGAGCAGTCATGTCCATCGCCCACCTGGGTCTCGCGGGCGAACAGCGGGGAGAGCAGCGCGACGGCTGGCAGGGGGAGCGGACACCGCCCCACGACCTGCTGGCCGAGCAGAGCGCGATCGGCGGCATGCTCCTCAGCAAGGACGCCGTGGCCGACGTCATCGAGACCGTGCGCGCGGTCGACTTCTACCTCCCGAAGCACGAGCTCATCTACGAGGCCGTGCTGAACCTGTACTCGCACGGCGAGCCGACCGATGTCATCACGGTCACCGACGAGCTGACGAAGAACGGCACGCTGCAGCGGGCCGGCGGCGCGGAGTACCTCCACACGCTCACGGCGCTCGTCCCCACCGCGGCCAACGCGGGTTTCTACGCGTCGATCGTCGCCGAGAAGGCGGTGCTCCGTCGTCTGGTCGAGGCGGGCACCCGCATCGTGCAGATGGGCTACGCGAGCGAGGGCGAGGTCACCGACCTCGTCAACCACGCGCAGGCCGAGATCTACGGCGTCACCGGCGGCGTCGAGGCCGAGGACTACGTGCCGCTCGTCGACGCGATCCAGACCGCGGTCGACGAGATCGAGGCGGCCAGCGGTCGCGACGGCGACATGCCGGGCGTGCCGACCGGGTTCGCCGACCTCGACGAGATGACCAACGGCTTCCACGGCGGCCAGATGATCATCGTCGCCGCGCGACCCGGCCTCGGCAAGTCGACGCTCGCGCTCGACTTCGCGCGCGCGGCGACCATCAAGGCCGGACTCCCGGCCATCTTCTTCTCGCTCGAGATGGGGCGCAGCGAGATCGCGACCCGCCTCCTCGCGGCGGAGTCGTCCATCCCCATGCACACGCTGCGCAAGGGCAACATGGACCCGCGCGACTGGGCGAAGCTCGCCAACGTCCGCGGCGAGATCGCCGACGCGCCGCTCTACATCGACGACAGCCCCAACATGACGCTCGTCGAGATCCGCGCCAAGTGCCGTCGTCTCGCGCAGAAGTCGGGGCTGCGGATGGTCATCATCGACTACCTGCAGCTCATGACCTCCGGCAAGAAGGTCGAGAACCGCCAGCAGGAGGTCTCCGAGTTCTCCCGTGCGCTGAAGCTGCTCGCCAAGGAGCTGAACGTGCCGGTGATCGCCCTATCGCAGCTCAACCGCAACTCGGAGGCCCGCGCCGACAAGAAGCCGGCGCTGTCCGACCTCCGCGAGTCCGGGTCGCTCGAGCAGGACGCCGACATCGTGATCCTGCTGCACCGCGAGACGGGCCTCGAGCGCGACGATCCGCGCATGGGCGAGGCCGACCTCATCGTCGCGAAGCACCGCAACGGTCGGCAGGACACGATCGGCGTCTCGTTCAGCGGCATGTACTCGCGCTTCAGCGACATGCCGCGGCTCTGAGCCCCGCGCCGTCCGCAGCGAGCGTGCAGGGCGCGCGCAGCGAGCGGTCCGTAGACTGGATCCTCGTGTCCGCCGCGCCCGCCGTCGTCCCCCGCCGGCCGCGCGTCGCCCCGTGGACGCTGACCGCGGTCCGCGCCGCTCTCGTGCTGGTCCTCGGCCTCGCGATCACCTTCACGGGCGGTCATTCGGCGGGGTTCGGACTGGTCGCGTTCGGCCTGTTCGGGCTCGTCTCCGGGGCGGTGCTGCTGGCCGGCGCCGTGCTCGCGCTCGGCCGGGCGGTGCGCGGCCCCTTCGTCGTCCAGGCCGTCGTCACGCTCGTGGCCGGGCTCGCCGCCCTCGTCGCCGTCGCCTCGGCACCGGCGGAGCGCGACGTCATCGTCCTCGTCGGGATCGTGAGCGCCTTCGGGCTCGTGACCGGTGCGCTCGAGCTCGTGACCGGAGTCCGTGCGCGCGGGCGCGACCGCGGGGCGCGCGACTGGATCCTCGTCGGCGCTCTCACCGTGCTGCTCGGCGTCGCCTTCCTCGTCGTGCCGCCCGGCTACCGGCAGTCGCTCGGAGGCATCCAGAACATCAGCGGCACCCTCACCGCCTCCGTCGTGCTCGTGGGCCTGCTGGGGGCGTGGGGGATCGTGGTCGGCGTGCTGCAGGCGATCTCCGCGGTGTCGCTGCGCGGCGGCGAAGCGGAGAAGGACGGAGGCGCGGCATGAGCCAGAAGCCCGCGATGCGCGCGCGGCTGCGCCCGGTGGAGCTGGTCGGCGCCTCGGCGATCATCGGCGTCTTCGTCGGCGCCGTCGTGCTGATGGGGACGCGCGAGATCGTGGTCGCGCTCGAGTGGGCGGGTGTCGCCTTCGTGGTGGCCCTGGTGGTCACCGCGATGCTGCTGCTCGCCGCGACGCCGAAGGACGAGCGGCCCGACGCCGACCGTCGCCCGGACGACGACGAGGAGTCGCGCGGGCACTGACCCCGCGGACCGGCCTGCGGCCGCCGCTCACTCCAGGTGGTCGACCAGCTCGGCGGCGATCCCGGTGTAGCCGGCCGGGGTGAGCGCGAGGAGGCGGCGCTTGGCGGCGTCGCCGATGTCCAGCCGCTGCACGAAGTCGCGCAGCTCGTCGGCCGTCAGCCGATGCCCGCGGGTCAGGTCCTTGAGGAGGGCGTAGGGATCGCGGATCGAGCTGCGGCCGGCGACGACCTCCGCGCGGATCACCGTCTGGATCGCCTCGGCGAGCACCTCCTGGTTCGCCTCCAGGTCGGCGAGGAGCGCCGGCCGGTCCACCGCGACCTCGCCGAGCCCGCGCGTCAGGTTGTCGAGCGCGAGCAGGGAGTGGCCGAGCGCGACGCCGACGTTCCGCTGCGTCGTGGAGTCGGTGAGGTCGCGCTGCATCCGGCTCGTCACCAGGGTGGCGGCGAGCGAGTCGAGGAGCGCGGTGGAGAGCTCGAGGTTCGCCTCCGCGTTCTCGAAGCGGATCGGGTTGATCTTGTGCGGCATGGTCGACGATCCGGTCGCTCCGGCCTGCGGGATCTGCGTGAGGTAGCCCATCGAGATGTAGGTCCACACGTCGGTGCAGAGGTTGTGCAGGACGCGGTTCGCGTGCGCGATCGCGGCGTACAGCTCCGCCTGCCAGTCGTGCGACTCGATCTGGGTGGTGAGCGGGTTCCAGACGAGGCCGAGGCCCTCGACGAACTCGCGTGAGACGGCCGGCCAGTCGGTGTCGGGATCCGCGACGACGTGCGCCGCGTAGTCGCCGGTCGCACCGTTCAGCTTGCCGAGGATCGCGACGCCGTCGACGCGCTCGAGCGCGCGGCGCAGCCGGAACGCGAACACGGCGAGCTCGTGCCCGAACGTCGTCGGGGTGGCCGGCTGGCCATGGGTGTGGGCGAGCATCGGCGTCGCCCGCTCGGCGCGGGCGCGCTCCTCGAGCAGCGCGAGGACGCCCTGGGCCTTCGGCAACCAGATCCGGTGCACCGCGTCGCGGATCGTGAGGGCGTAGGAGAGGTTATTGACGTCCTCGCTCGTGCAGGCGAAGTGGGTGAGCTCCGCAACGCGGTCGAGATCGAGGGCGGCGATCCGCTCGCGGACGAGGTATTCGACGGCCTTGACGTCATGGCGGGTGGTGGCCTCGAGCTCGGCGAGGCGCGCGATCTCGGGGGCGCCGAAGTCCGCGGCGAACGCGCGGAGCGCCGCCGCCTTCTCCGGCTCGACCGGGGCCGCGCCGAACAGGCCGCGGGCGGCGAGGGCGAGGAGCCACTCCACCTCGACGTGCACGCGCGCGCGGTTGAGCGCCGCCTCCGAGAGGTGCTCGCCGAGCTCCTCGACCGCCGCACGGTACCGCCCGTCGAGCGGGCTGATCGGCTGCGGGGGAAGCGGGCTCATGAGACTCCCTGTCGGATTCCGGGTTCGAGCTGTCGGAACAGCGCCGTGGTGGCGCGCTCGATCATCGTGAGCACGCCGTCGAACATCGCCGGATCGGAGTAATAGGGATCCGGCACCTCCATGGTGCCCGATCCGTCGGGATCGAACGTCATCAGCAGCTGCACCTTGCCGAGATCCGGATCGCTCGCCGCCCACCCGCGCAGGATGCGCTCCTGGCTGCGGTCGAACGCGACGACGAGGTCGTAGCGCGCGAACTCGCCCGCGTCGAATTGCCGGGCCCGGTGCCGGGTGGCGTCGTAGCCGCGCGCGGCGAGGGCCGCGATGGTACGGGCGTCGGCCCGCTCGCCGACATGCCAGTCGCCGGTGGCCGCGGACGAGACCTCGAGGCGCCGGTCGTAGCCGTGCGCGGCGATGAGCGAGCGGAACACCGCCTCGGCCATGGGGGAACGGCAGATGTTGCCGGTGCAGACGAAGCACACGCGGAAGGGAGGGGTCGGCCCGTCCGCGCGCACCATGCCCCCATCTTGGCGGGGGACGACGGCTCCTGCACAGGTCGGGCTCCTGCGGGGCCGTCCCCGGACCGGGTCGCCGGACCGACGGCGCCGCCGCCCCGCGACGAGCATCGGGGCATGATGCCGTTGACCGACGCTCACCTCGAGCCGGGATCCCGCTCGGAGCTCCTGCGGCTGCTGACGCCGCTCGGTGAGCAGCTCGACGCCGCGGTCGCCCATCCGCCCCGCGTGGCCGCGGAGGATTGGATCGGGCCCGCTGCCGAGGCCTGCCACCAGCTCGAGACCGAGCTGCGGGTGCGGCTCGGCGCGGCCCTCGCGGAGGTGGACCGGCTGCTGACGCTCGTCCGGAGTGCGGCATGAGCGCACCCGCCGACGGACCGTCGCCGCTCGTCCCGCCCGTGCTGCCGCCCGGTGCCGGGCCGGATCGCGTGCTCCCGCCGCTCGAGCCGGGCACCCACCCGGCGCCGCCTCCGGACCCGCCGCACGTCGCCCCGACGGCGTCGATGGGCGGTCCTCTCGTGATCAGCCCGCCCGGCGCGACGGTGATCGCCACCGATGGGATGCGCGCCGCCGTGGACCGGGCGCATGCGCTCGCCGCGCACCTCGACCATGCGGTGCGGACGGTGCACCGCGCCGAGCTCGTCCCCGGTGCGCTGCCGATGCCGCACCTCGGGAGCCTCCTCCGCGGCGCCTCGAGCGCGGCGGATCGGCTGGCCGACGCGATCGACGCGGCGTCGCACCGCTACGCCGCGGCCGAGCACCGCGCGGGATCGGCCTTCGACGCCCTCGCGTCGGTCGGCGGGGCGCTGCTCGGCGGGACCCTCGGGGCGGTGGGCCGGATGGCGGGCGTAGCGGCGGGGCTGCAGGTGCTCGGCGGCGGAGTCGTCGGGCTCGGCATCCTCGCCACCGAGGGCGCGGCGCTGAAGCGCGCGTCGTCCGGCGTCGGCACGGGTGTCGGACGGCTCCTCGTGCAGCATCCCCAACTGCTCAGCAATCCGCGGTTCGTCGCCGCCGTCCGAGGGGTGGCCGATGGGCTGGACGAGGGCATGGGGACGGCGGTCGGACTGCCGCCGGCGGTCGCGGTCGCGCTCGGCGCCACGGGCGCGACCGGCGTCCGGACGAGCGCGGGCGCGCTCATGCACGGCGGGCCGGCGGCGGGGCTTCTGAAGGAGTCGCCCGTCGACGTGCAGCGGGTCGACCGACAGGCCGTGACGGCGCCGCCCGTCGGTGCGGCGCAGCGCCTCACCCGCGTGCCGGAGGGTAACCAGGTCCGGATCGAGCGCTACAGCGCAGCCGGCCGCGACGACCGGTACGTGGTCTACGTCGGGCCCACCGAGACGTTCGACCCGGGTCCGAAGGGCGAGCCGTGGGATCTGGCGAGCAACGTGGGCGGCGTCGGCGGGGAGGACGTCGGGTCCATCCGTGCCACGGAGCTCGCGATGACGGACGCCGGCATCCGGCCGGGCAGCGAGGTGCAGCTCGTCGGCTTCTCGCAGGGCGGGATGGTCGCGGCCCGGATCGCGGCCGACGGCAACTGGAACGCGGTAGGGCTGCAGACCTTCGGCGCCCCGGTGGGCAATGTCGCGCTGCCGGACGGCATGCACGGGATGCAGGTGCGCAACGCGGAGGACTTCATCCCGGCGCTCGCGGGGCCGCAGACCGACGCGCACCTGCTGCAGGTGGAGCGCACCGTGTACGCGGATCCGTCGCAGATGCCGACCGATCAGGCGGCACCGGGCCATCAGCGGGTCGCCTACGCGGCCACCGCCGACGCGATCGACGCGGCGCGCTCGCGCGATGTGCGGGAGCAGAGCGCCGCGCTCGACGCGTTCACCGGCGACTATGCGGCGCAGGACGGGTCGAGCATCACGGCGTTCTCGTACCACGCGACCCGCCGCGACGGGTCCGGATGAACCGCGGTCAGCGGCGCTCGACCCCGGACCGCGTGAACGGCCGGAGGATGATGGCGATCAGCCAGCCGATCACCCCGATGACGATCGCGCCGAGCACGCCCCAGCCGAAGTTCTCCACGTGGAGGCCGAACCCGATCACGCTGCTGATCCACGCCACCAGCAGGAGCAGCAGCGCGTTGACCACCAGCGAGATGAGGCCGAGCGTGATGACGTAGAGCGGGAAGGCGACGACGCGGATGATCCCGCCGATGACGCTGTTCACGATGCCGAAGATCAGCGCCACGATCACGAGCGTCACGATGTAGGCGACCACGCTGTTCGCATCGTCGAACGAGTCGATCGTGAGATGCGGGCTCATGATGAGCGTCGTCAGCCACAGGGCGAGGGCCGAGATCAGCAGGCGGAGCAGCAGGCGTCCCATGCCGACCATCATGGCGGAGCACCGCGGGGCGGCGACAGCGGCCACGCGCCTAGGCTGACGCCGTGCCCGTGATCCTCCGTCCCGAGATCGCCGCGCTGGTGCCGTACCGCCAGGGCCGGCCGGCCGCCGCGGACGCCTTCAAGCTGTCGTCCAACGAGAACCCGTTCGACCCGCACCCCGCGGTGCTCGAGGCGATCGGCGCGTCGAGCGTCAACCGCTACCCGGATGGAGCCGCGGTGGTGCTGCGCGAGCGGCTCGCCGAGCGTTTCGGCGTCGGCCGCGACGAGGTGCACATCGGCGCCGGATCCGTCGCGATCCTGCAGCAGCTGATCAGCGCGGCCGCGGGCCCCGGCGACGAGGTGCTCTACGCCTGGCGGTCCTTCGAGGCGTACCCGGGCCTCGTGACGGTCGCCGGCGCGACGAGCGTCACGGTCCCGGTGCTGCCGGACGGGCGGCACGGCCTCGACGCGATGGCCGACGCCATCACCGACCGCACCCGCGTCATCCTCGTCTGCACCCCGAACAACCCGACCAGCACCACCGTGACCACGGCGGAGTTCGCCGCGTTCATGGCGCGGGTCCCCGAGACGGTGCTCGTCCTCCTCGACGAGGCGTACCGCGAGTTCGTGACCGACCCGGCCGCGGTCGACGGCCTCGAGCAGCTGCCGATCCACTCGAACCTCGTCGTGCTCCGCACCTTCTCGAAGGCGTTCGGCCTCGCCGGCCTGCGGGTCGGCTACGCCCTGGGGCCCTCCTACATCCTCGACGCGGCGCGATCGACCGCCATCCCGCTGTCGGTGACCGAGCCGGCCCAGCGCGCCGCGATCGCCGCCCTCGAGCACGAGGCCGAGCTCCACGAACAGGTCGCCGCGCTCGTCGAGCGGCGCGGACGGGTGCGCGCGGGGCTCGCCGCCGCCGGGATGCCGGTCCCCGAGCCGCAGGGCAACTTCGTCTGGCTGCCCACCGGTGAACTCACCGAGGCCGCCGCCGAGACGCTCGAACGGCGCGGCATCGTCGCGCGCGTCTTCCCGCCGGACGGCATCCGGGTGTCCATCGGCGAGGAGGGATCTGTCGATCCGCTCCTACGCGCGACCGCGGAGGTTGTGGCGATGCTCCGAGAAAGGGCCTGATCGGCGCGGATAGGGTGGTCCTCATGTCCCAGGACCCGGCGACGATCCAGCTGCTCTCGCCCGAGGGGCAGATCGTCCAGTCCGACGCCACCGCGCCGTACCTGCCGCTCATCGCGCAGCTCGACGACCAGCGGCTGCTCGACTTCCACCGGCAGATGGTGGTGATCCGGCGCTTCGACCTCGAGGCCGGCAACCTGCAGCGGCAGGGCCAGCTCGCGCTGTGGATCCCGAGCATGGGCCAGGAGGCGGCGCAGGTCGGCTCCGGATACGCGGCACGTGCCCAGGACCACGTCTTCCCCTCCTACCGCGAGCACGTCGTCGGCCGGATCCGCGGTCTCGACCTCCTGCAGATCATCCGCCAGCTGCGCGGCAACAGCCACGGCGGCTGGGACCCGGCGGCGCACGGCAACTTCCACCTCTACGCGATCGTCCTGAGCTCGCAGACGCTGCACGCCACGGGGTACGCGATGGGTCTTCGCTTCGACGGCGTGATCGCCACCGGCGACCCGGAGTCGGACCAGGCCGTCATCGTCTACTACGGCGACGGCGCGTCCAGCGAGGGCGACGTGCACGAGGCGATGGTCTTCGCCGCGAGCTACCAGACCCCGCAGGTCTTCTTCCTCCAGAACAACCAGTGGGCGATCTCCGTGCCCGTGGCCCGACAGTCGCGCACCCCGCTCGTCGACCGTGCGGCCGGTTACGGCATCCCGTCGGTGCGGGTCGACGGCAACGACGTGCTCGCGTCGTACGCGGTCACCCGCTCCGCGCTCGACGAGGCGCGCAGCGGTCTCGGCCCGCGCTTCATCGAGGCGATGACCTACCGGATGGGCGCCCACACCTCGAGCGACGACCCCACCAAGTACCGCGAGGGCGGCGAGGTCGACGACTGGGGCGGACGGGATCCGATCACGCGCTTCGAGAAGCACCTGCGGCTCCGCGGGGCGGGCGACGAGTTCTTCGCCGACGTGGCGCGCGAGGCCGAGGACGTCGCGGCCGACCTTCGCACCCGCATCTTCGAGCTGCCGGTGCCGGAACCCGAGAGCATGTTCGCGCACGTCTACAGCGAGCCGCACCCGGTGATCGAGGAGCAGCGCGCCTGGCTGACCGCCTACGAGGCGTCGTTGGAGGGGGACGGGCAGTGACCGATCAGACCACCATGCCGATGACCGCCGACGAGGCGCCGGCAGCGCCGGCCCCGACAGCGGCCGCGCCGCAGACGCTCACGATGGCCAAGGCCATCAACGCGGGGCTGCAGGCGGCGATGGCCGCCGACCCCAAGGTCCTGCTCATGGGCGAGGACATCGGCACGCTCGGCGGCGTCTTCCGGGTGACCGAGGGCCTGAAGGCCGAGTTCGGCGAGGACCGGGTGCTCGACACCCCGCTCGCCGAGTCCGGGATCGTGGGCACGGCGATCGGCCTCGCCATGCGCGGGTACCGCCCGGTGTGCGAGATCCAGTTCGACGGCTTCATCTTCCCGGCGTTCGACCAGATCACGACCCAGCTCGCGAAGATCACCTCGCGGCACGAGGGCCTCCTGCCCATGCCCGTCGTGATCCGCGTGCCCTACGGCGGCCACATCGGCGCGATCGAGCACCACTCCGAGAGCCCCGAGGCGTACTTCGCGCACACCCCGGGCCTGCGGATCGTGAGCCCCGCCACCGCGCAGGACGGCTTCACGATGATCCAGCAGGCGATCGCGTCCGACGATCCCGTGCTGTTCTTCGAGCCGAAGAGCCGCTACTGGCAGAAGGGCGAGGTGGATCGCGGGCTCGCGACGCCGCTGCACGCGAGTCGCGTCGTGCGCACCGGCACCGACGCCACGGTGGTCGGCCACGGCGCGATGGTCGCGACCCTGCTCCAGGCCGCGGAGATCGCGGCGGGGGAGGGCACGAGCATCGAGGTGATCGACCTCCGCTCGCTGTCGCCGATCGACTACGCGCCGATCCTCGACTCCGTGCAGCGCACCGGCCGGCTCGTCGTGGTCTCGGAGGCGCCCGGCAACGTCAGCATCTCGTCCGAGATCGCCGCGACCGTGGCCGAGCGCGCGTTCTACTCGCTCGAGGCCCCCGTGATCCGCGTGACCGCCTACGACACCCCGTACCCGCCGGCCAAGATCGAGACGGTCTACCTGCCGGACGCCGATCGCGTGCTCGAGGCCGTCGACCGCGCGCTCGCCTACTGAGAGGACGACCGATGGCGCAGTCCGAGTTCCCGCTTCCCGATGTCGGCGAGGGTCTGACCGAGGCCGAGATCGTGCAGTGGAAGGTCGCGCCCGGCGACACCGTGCAGGTCAACCAGGTGCTCGTCGAGATCGAGACCGCGAAGTCGCTCGTCGAGCTGCCGTCGCCGTTCGCCGGCACCGTGACCGAGCTGCTCGCCGAGGAGGGCGCGACGGTCGAGGTCGGCGCGCCCATCATCCGGGTCGACTCCGCCGGCGGCGCGATCGAGCTCGAGGCGCCCGGCTCCGACGAGGACGGTCTCGGGATGCAGCCCCCGGCCGCCGCGTCGCCCGCGGCCGTCGCGCAGGTCGTCGCGCCGGTCGCGGCGACGGAACCCGCCCCCACCGCTCCGGAGGTTCCCGGGGAGGTCGGCGGCGCCGTCCTCGTCGGTTACGGATCCGGCGGCCACGCGGTCTCGCGCCGCCGCAGGAACGGTGCGCCGCCCGCCCCCGCCGTGGCGCCGCCCGCGTCCGCTCACCGCCGCGGCGTCCTGCCCCTCGCCGGCGGAGTCATCGCGAAGCCGCCGATCCGCAAGCTCGCCAAGGACCTCGAGGTCGACCTCGCCACCGTCACCGGCACCGGCATCGGCGGCGAGATCACCCGCGACGACGTCATCCGCCACGCGCAGCAGGCGAGCGTCTTCCAGAACCTCGACACGCCGGCCTGGCCGGAGGACCGCGAGGAGCGGATCCCGGTCAAGGGCGTCCGCAAGGCGATCGCGAAGGCGATGGTGTCGAGCGCCTTCACGGCACCGCACGTGAGCGTCTTCACCGACGTCAACGCGACGCGCACCATGGAGCTCGTGCAGCGTCTCAAGAAGTCGCCGCAGTTCGCCGGGGTCCGGATCAGCCCGCTGCTCGTCATGGCGAAGGCCGTGATCTGGGCCTGCCAGCGCAACCCCACGGTCAACTCGACCTGGACCGACCACGAGATCGTGGTCCACCACTACGTGAACCTCGGGATCGCGGCGGCGACGCCGCGGGGGCTGATCGTGCCCAAC
Organism: Pseudolysinimonas sp.; assembly: GCF_051954455.1. Lineage (GTDB taxonomy): Bacteria > Actinomycetota > Actinomycetes > Actinomycetales > Microbacteriaceae > Pseudolysinimonas. The sequence continues at coordinate 169,008 of NZ_JBQCHS010000033.1, forward strand.
ATCAAGGACGCGCAGTCGATGTCGCTGCTCGAGCTCGCCAAGGCGCTCGAGCAGCTCACCATCACCGCCCGCGAGGGGCGCGCGACCCCGGCCGACATGGCGAACGGGACCGTGACGATCACCAACCTCGGCTCGTACGGGATGGACACGGGGACCCCGATCCTCAACCCCGGCGAGGTCGGCATCATCGCCCTCGGCGCGATCAAGCAGAAGCCGTGGGTCGTGGACGGCGAGGTGCGCCCCGCGTTCGTGACCACCGTGGGGGCGAGCTTCGACCACCGCGTCGTCGACGGCGACGTGGCGAGCCGCTTCACCGCCGACATCGCGAGTGTGCTCGAGGAGCCGGCGCTGCTGCTCGATTGACCGCGCCGCCGCTGCTGCGGCGCGGGTCGCTCCGCGATCGGCACGACGTGGTCGCGCCGATCGCTATGGCCGGGAGGGGAGGGCCGGGTCCGCTTCGCGGCCGCTCGCGCTCTCGCGTCGGCGTCCGTTTGCGCTCTTGTCTGTAGCCGGGAAACGCTGGTGGCGGGGGTGGTGCACCCGCGGTTTGCGGCCACAGGCCCGCCCATCGAGCGCAATCCGCCGTGTTGACAATGATTATCAATAGCGCGTAGCGTCGGGACGTGCTTCGTCGTTCTGTCGCCCTCCTGTCCGCCGCCCTGCTGGTGGGGGTGCTGGCCGCGTGCAGCGGAGGCGGGGGCGACGGTGCCGGATCGGGTGATGGGCGGGTGCGCGTGGTGGCGTCGACGAACGTCTACGGCGACCTCGCGAAGACGATCGGCGGGTCCCACGTCGACGTGACGTCGATCATCGACGACCCCGACAAGGACCCGCACGAGTACCAGGCCGACGCCCGCACGCAGCTCGCCATCTCGAAGGCCGCGGTCGTCATCGAGAACGGGGGCGGCTACGACGACTTCGTCGGCACGATGCTGAAGGCGTCGAAGAACACGAAGGCCTTCGTCATCGACGCCGTCAAGCTGTCCGGCCACGCGGACGGGTCGGGCAGTCAGCTCAACGAGCACGTCTGGTACGACTACCCGACCGTGTCGAAGGTCGTCGACGCGATCGCCGCCTCGCTGCACACCGCCGACCCCGCGCACGGCCAGGCCTACGCCCGCGCCGCCGCGAAGCTCCAGGATCAGATCTCGGGACTGGAGTCGGCGGAACAGGCCCTCCTCCCGCAGACGCGCGGGGTGGGCGCCGCGATCACCGAGCCGGTGCCCGACTACGTGCTCGAGGCCCTGCAGATGGACATCGTGACCCCGCCGGCCTTCAGCAAGGCGATCGAGGACGGCACCGACGTCCCGGCCTCGGTGCTGCAGCAGACGCTCGCCCAGTTCACGGACGGGACCGCGGCGGTCCTCGTCTACAACGTGCAGACGACGGGCGCGCAGACGGATGCCGTGCTGGCCGCCGCCAAGAAGCACGGGGTCCCGGCCGTCCCGGTCTCCGAGACCCTGCCGAGCGGCCTGCACTACATCCCGTGGCAGCAGGGGGTGCTCGCGAGTATCGCGGAGGCGATCAGACGATGAGCGACCCCGTGCTCTCCCTCCGCGACGCCGAGCTGACGCTCGGCGGCCGCGTGCTGTGGAGCGGCCTCGACCTCGACGTGCGGCCCGGCGAGTTCATGGCCGTCCTCGGCGCGAACGGCTCCGGCAAGACGAGCCTGCTGCGGACGATCCTCGGCCAGCACCGGCTGAGCGCCGGCAGCGCGACCTTCCTGGGGGAGCCCGTCCGGCACGGCGACCGCCGCATCGGCTACGTGCCGCAGCAGCGCCTCGCCGACGAGGGGACGCCGCTGCGCGGACGCGACCTCGTCGCGCTCGGTCTCGACGGGCACCGCTGGGGGGTCGCGCTCCCGAGCCGTGCGCGCCGGCAGCGGGTGGACGCCGTGCTCGAGTCCGTCGGCGCCACCCACTACGCCCGCGTCCCCGTGGCCGGCCTGTCGGGCGGCGAGCAGCAGCGGCTGCGGATCGGGCAGGCGCTCGCGGGCGACCCGCGGCTCCTGCTCTGCGACGAGCCGCTCCTGTCGCTCGATCTCCGCGCCCAGGGCGTCGTGAGCGAGCTCATCGACCGCACCCGAACGGACCGCGGGTTCGGCGTCCTCTTCGTCACCCACGACGTGAACCCGGTGCTCGGCATGGTCGACCGCGTGCTGTATCTGGCGGGCCGGCGGTTCCGGGTGGGGACGCCGGACGAGGTGCTGCGCAGCGACGTCCTGAGCGACCTCTACGACGCACCGGTCGACGTGATCCGTGCGCGTGGTCGCGTCGTCATCGTCGGGGCGCCCGACCAGAACCACGCGCACGAGCACGACGAGCACGACCACGCGGGGGACCTGCCGTGAGCGCGCACCTCGCCGCCGCGGTCCTGCCGACCGCCGACTGGTGGACGACGCTCTTCAACTTCTCCGACTACGGCGAGCTGCTCCAGCTCCTGCAGAACTCCGTCTACGCGGGCCTGCTGCTGGGGCTGGTGGGTGGCCTGATCGGCGTCTTCGTCGTGCAGCGCGATCTCGCCTTCGCGGTGCACGGCATCAGCGAGCTGTCGTTCGCGGGCGCGGCCGCCGGGCTGTTGCTCGGCGTCGGCGTCGTCGAGGGATCGCTCATCGGCTCGGTCATCGCCGCTGCGGTCATCGGGGTGCTCGGGGCACGGGCGCGCGAGCGCAACTCGATCACGGCGGTGCTCATGCCCTTCGGGCTCGGCCTCGGCATCCTGTGCCTCGCCCTCTATCCGGGGCGGGACGCGAACAAGTTCGGTCTGCTGACCGGGCAGATCGTGGCGGTCGACGACCCGCGGCTCGGATCGCTCGCCGTCATCGCGGTGATCGTGCTCGTCGGCCTCGCGATCGTCTGGCGCCCGCTCGGATTCGCGAGCGTCGACGCCGAGGTCGCGGCCGCACGAGGAGTGCCGGTGCGGGCGCTCTCGCTCGTCTTCATGATCCTGCTGGCGCTCGCCGTCTCGGTGAGCGTGCAGATCGTCGGGGCGCTGCTCGTGCTGTCCATCCTCGTCACGCCCGCCGCGGCCGCGCTGCGGATCTCGGCATCGCCGCTCTGGGTGCCCGTGCTGTCGACCGTGTTCGCGATCGTCGCGCTCGTCGGCGGGATCCTGCTGGCGCTCGGATCGAGCGTGCCGATCAGCCCGTACGTCACCACGATCTCGTTCCTCATCTACCTCGTCTGCCGGATCACGGGATCCCGGCGTACAGTGCGACGACGGCAGCGGCAGCGGAGGCCGGCATGAAGCGGAACACCTGGCAGCGCGAGGCGGTGCGCGAGGCGCTCGGCGACACCGCCGGATTCGTGAGCGCGCAGTCGCTGCACCAGACGATGCGGGAGCACGGCTCCGAGGTCGGGCTCGCGACGGTGTACCGCGCCCTCGCGAGCCTGGCGACGGAGGGCGAGGCCGACTCCCTGCAGCAGGAGGGCGAGTCGCTCTACCGCGCCTGTACGCCCGGCCGGCACCACCACCACCTCATCTGCCGTCGGTGCGGGACGACGGTGGAGATCGAGGCGGATGCCGTGGAGCAGTGGGCGCGCGAGGTCGCGGCCGCGAACGGGTTCACGCAGCCGGAGCACGTCGTCGACGTCTTCGGGTACTGCGCCGCGTGCTCCGCGGAGCTCGAGACGCAGTCGCGCGAGCACGGCTGACGGTGTAGCCTTCTGAGGTTGTGCCCTTCGGGGCGCTTCTTGTGTGCACCGGGTCGTGAGGCCCGGATCGCATGCCGACAAGTGACCTTGGGTGAGCCGCTCGGCTCACGGTAGCGGGACGCAGCGCGTCCACGAACTGGAGGAACCATGGCAGCCGTCTGCCAGGTGACCGGAGCCGTCCCCGGTTTCGGACACAACATCTCGCACTCGCACCGCCGGACGAAGCGCCGCTTCGACCCGAACGTGCAGAAGAAGAAGTACTACGTCCCGTCGCTCAAGCGCACCGTGACCCTGACGCTGTCCGCCAAGGGCATCAAGGTGATCGACGCCCGCGGCATCGAGTCCGTCGTCAAGGACCTCCTGGCGCGCGGGGAGAAGATCTGAGATGGCCAAGCAGCAGGACGTCCGTCCCATCATCAAGCTCCGCTCCACGGCCGGCACCGGGTACACCTACGTGACCCGCAAGAACCGCCGCAACGACCCGGACCGTCTGGTCCTCAAGAAGTACGACCCGGTCGTGCGCAAGCACGTCGAGTTCCGAGAGGAGCGCTAAGCATGGCCAAGAAGAGCAAGATCGCCAAGAACGACCAGCGCGCGGTCATCGTCGAGCGCTACGCCGCGAAGCGTCTCGAGCTGAAGAAGCAGCTCGTCGACCCGAACGGCACCGACGAGAGCCGCGAGGCCGCCCGCGTCGGCCTGCAGAAGCTCCCGCGCGACGCGTCGCCGGTGCGGCTGCGCAACCGCGACGCCATCGACGGGCGCCCCCGCGGTGTCCTGAGCCAGTACGGCATCAGCCGTGTCCGCTTCCGCGACATGGCGCACCGCGGCGAGCTGCCGGGCATCACGAAGTCGAGCTGGTAAACGCCACAAGCTCACAACGCCGGCGAAATCCCCGGAATCACGGGGAAGTGCTGGTAGCTTGGCGGGCGGCCCGCAGATCGGGGAACCGATCGGGCGGGCCGTTTCGCTATCTCGACGTCCGAGGAGGACATCCCATGGCTGATTCCATGAACAAGACCGACCTGGTCGCCGCGATCGCCGCCGACTCGGGCCAGAGCCAGGCTTCGGTCTCCGGCGTCCTGGACTCGCTGTTCAGCGTGCTCGCGAAGCAGGTCAACGCCGGTACCAAGGTCACCATCCCCGGCTGGTTGGCCGTCGAGCGCACGCATCGTGCCGCTCGCGAGGGCCGCAACCCGGCCACCGGCGAGACCATCCAGATCGCCGCCGGCTACGGCGTCAAGGTGACCGCGGGCTCGAAGCTCAAGGCCGCCGCGAAGTAACTCGTCGCGCACCCGGAAGGCGCCGCTCCCGCGAGGGGGTCGGCGCCTTCCGCATCCGCGTCCGGTCCGCAGTCGGGGCGACTCGACGCGCTCCCATCCGGGCGGAACTACCCTGGTCGGGTGCTCCGCCTCGCGCGGATCGTCTCTCCCGCGGTCCTCCTGCTCGTCGCCGTCTCGGCGCTCTTCGTCGCGCTCGCGGTGGGGCATGGCGCCGATGCGCCGGTCGCGTCGGATCCGGGCGCGTTCGTGCGGTTCGGCTTCCCGGTCGCGCAGGTGCTCGTCGACCTCGGGATCGCGACGGCGATCGGCGGCCTCGCGCTCGCGATCTTCGCGTTCGCCTCCACCGACGACCGGTACCCTCGCGTCCTCGACATCGCCGCGGGCGGCGCGGCGGTCTGGACCGTCGCCGCAGCGATCGCCAGCGTGCTGCGCTACGCCTCCGCGGCGGGCACGCCGCCGAGCCTCGGGCCGGCGTTCGGCCAGGGTCTCGGCACCTTCCTCACCTCGCCCACGAGCGACCTCGGCCGCGCCTGGCTGACCACCGCCCTCGTCGGCGCGGTCGTCACCGTGCTGTGCTTCGCGGTGCGCAACCAGACCGCGCTGGTGTTCGTGGCGGCGGGCGCGGCGATCGGCATCATCCCGCTCGAGCTGCAGGGCCACGCGGGCGACAACGCGACGCACGAGATCGCGACGACCGCGATCTGGCTGCACGTCCTCTTCGCCGGGCTGTGGATCGGCGGTCTGGTGATCCTGGCCGCGATCGGCTGGCGCCAACTGCGGGCGGATCGCGAGAGCCGCGCCCCCGTCGACGGCCTCGTCCCGGTGCTGCAGCGCTACTCCACGATCGCCCTGATCTGCTTCATCGTGGTGGCGATCTCCGGCACCGTGAGCGCCCAGCTGCGAGTCGGGCAGTGGGACGCGCTCCTGACGCCCTACGGCCTCCTCGTGCTCGTCAAGGTCGCCGCACTCGGCGCGCTCGGCATCTTCGGCGCGTTCCAGCGGCGGATCCTCATCGACCGCCTCCGTCGCACCGCCGAACGGCGCTTCTTCTGGATCGCGGCGACGCTGGAACTCGCGTTCATGGGCATCGCGAGCGGCGTGGCGGCCGGGCTCTCGGTGACGGCGCCCCCGGTCGTCGCGGTCGAGGCGGCGAGCGGAGGCGGGGCGTCGTCGGCGGAGATCCTCACCGGCCGGCCGGTCCCGCCGCCGATCGACGCGCTCAAGTACCTGACCGCGTGGAACATCGATCTCCTGTGGGCGTTCATCATCGGCTTCGGCACCGTGTTCTACGTCTGGGGCGTCATCCGGCTCCGTCGCCGCGGCGACCGCTGGCCCTGGTACCGGACCGCGCTCTGGATCCTCGGGATGGCCGCCCTGTTCTGGGTGACGTGCGGCGTCTCGAACGTCTACGAGCAGTTCCTGTTCAGCGTGCACATGCTCGAGCACATGCTGCTCACGATGGCGGTGCCGCTGCTGCTGGTCCTGTCGGCGCCGGTGACGCTCGCGATGCGGGCGATCCGCAAGCGCGACGACGGCAGCCGGGGAGCGCGCGAGTGGATCATGATCGCCGTCCACTCGAAGGCGGCCGGCGTGCTGACCCACCCGCTCGTCTCGGGAGGGCTCTTCGTCGCGTCGCTCTGGGTCTTCTACTACACGCCCCTGTTCCGCTGGGCGACGACCGACCACGTCGGGCACGAGTGGATGATCCTGCACTTCCTGATCGTCGGGTACCTGTTCACGCAGACCCTGGTCGGCATCGACCCGGTGAAGTCGCGCCCGCCCTACCCGATCCGGCTGATGCTGCTCCTCATCGTCATGGCGTTCCACGCGTTCTTCGGTCTCGCGCTCATCTCGGACGACGGGCTCTTCCTCGCCGACTGGTACGGCGCGATGGGCCGCACCTGGGGGCCGAGCCCGCTGGAGGACCAGCGCGCGGCCGGCGGGATCGCGTGGAGCGTGGGCGAGATCCCCACCGTGCTCCTCGCGATCGGCGTCGCGATCCTCTGGAGCCGCAGCGACGAGCGTGAGGCGAAGCGGCGCGACCGGCAGGCCGACCGCGACGGTGATGCGGAGCTCGAGGAGTACAACCGGATGCTCGCCGAGCGCGCCGGCCGCGGCTGACGCGGACGCCCGGTCAGGAGTCGCGGGAGCGCGTCAGTGCACCCCGCTGATCGTGATGTCGCCCGCGTCGTCGACGCGCACGGTCGCCTCGATCGTGAACGGGACGTCCTTGTCGAAGGTCGACGCGGATCCGTCGAACAACGACTGCACGTCGACCTTCAGGTGGGCGGTCCCCGGGACGGCGGGGATCACCCAGCCCACCCCGTCTCCCGCCCCCTGCAGCCGCACGATCGGCTGGTGCACGATCGACCACTGCGGCGCGGAGGTCACCCGGTTCGGGATGTCCTGGCCGAACGGGCAGCCGGTCGGGTACAGCACCTTCTGCGTCGCGCATTCGGTGAGGAGCGCATCCACCTGCTTCTGCACCCGGGCGACGAACCGCGGCGTCGCCTCGGCGTCGACCGTCGCGGTCAGGCGCTCTCCGACCGTGTCGGCGTCGACCGGCACGACGTCGGAGGTCACGAACTCGGTCTGCACCAGGAAGCGGTAGCCGCCGGGCACGAGCACGGGGTAGTCGCGCGCGCCCGAGCCGGGCGTGCGGACCGTGGCGAGGCCGACCGACGCCTGGCGGGCGTTCCGCACCGCGAGCGAGAGCTGGGCGACCGGGCTCTGTGCGAAGCCCCAGACCGGGAAGACGCCCAGACGGGTGCCGATCCGGCGCACCTCGAAGGTCGACTCGCCGGGCTCACCGTGCGAGGTCCACGACGCGGTCACCCGGTGGATGCCGCCGTCGTGCTCCTGGTCGCTGACGACCCGGACGTCGGCGAGGCCCGGCAGCGCGGCCGAGGTCAGCAGCGACCGATCGCCCGAGTCGGCGACCACGCCCGGGAGCGAGAGCGCGCTCGTGGCGTCGCGGCGGGCGAGCGCGTCGAGGTAGGCCGAGACGAAGGAGCCGGGACCGTACCCGAGGGCGACGGTCAGGGCGACCGATCCCACCCCCACCAGCATGAGGACCGCGGATGCCGCCACCCACCGCAGCACCACCCGTCGCACCCTTGAATAGTAGGTACAGTCTCCGGGTGGCTCTGCCCGATCTGTCCCCGGAGCAGGCGGCCGTCTTCGCCGCCATCGAGACCACGCGCGACCACGTCTTCGTCACCGGGCGCGCCGGCACGGGCAAGTCGACGCTCCTCGAGCACCTCTCGTGGCGCTCCTCCAAACAGATCGTGATCTGCGCCCCGACCGGCGTGGCGGCGCTCAACGTCGGCGGGCAGACCATCCATTCGCTGTTCCGGCTCGCGACGGGAGTCATCGCCGACCACCGGATCGATCAGAGCCCGGAGCTCCGCAAGCTCCTCGGCACGATCGACACGCTCGTCATCGACGAGGTCTCGATGGTCAACGCCGACCTGCTCGACGCCGTCGACCGGTCGCTGCGGCAGGCGCGGCAGCGACCGCACGAGGCGTTCGGCGGGGTGCAGCTCGTGCTGTTCGGCGACCCCTTCCAGCTCGCGCCGGTGCCGGGCGACCCCGACGAGCAGGCGTACTTCGCCGACCGCTACCGCTCTCCCTGGTTCTTCGACGCCCGGGTGTGGGACGTGGCGGAGCTCACGATCTACGAGCTCACGACGATCCACCGGCAGCACGAGCTCGAGTTCAAGCGACTGCTCACAGCCGTGCGGCACGGCGCCGTCACGGCCGAGATGGCGAAGGTGCTGAACGACACCGGTGCCCGCCCCGCGCCGACCGAGGGCGCCATCACGCTCGCGACGACGAACGCGACCGTCAACCGCATCAACGCCGCCGCGCTCGCCCGCCTGCCCGGCCGATCGCTCTCCGCGGAAGCCGAGATCGAGGGCGAGTTCTCGGGTCGGGCGTTCCCCGCCGACGAGCGGCTCGAGCTCAAGGTCGGGGCGCAGGTCATGTTCCTCCGCAACGACAGCGGCGCCGAGGGACGGTGGGTCAACGGCACGATCGGCGAGGTGGTGCGGATCGGGCAGGGCGCCGTGACGGTCGAGGTCGCGGGGGAGCCGCACGAGGTCCGCCCGGCGACGTGGGAGCGCTACCGCTACCGCTACTCGCCGGCGACGAAGACGCTGCAGAAGGACGTCGTCGCCGAGTTCACGCAGTTCCCGCTCCGCCTGGCCTGGGGGGTCACGATCCACAAGTCCCAGGGCAAGACCTACGACCGCGCGATCGTCGATCTCGGGCAGCGCTCGTTCGCCCCGGGCCAGACCTACGTGGCGCTCAGCCGGATCACCGCGCTCGAGGGCCTGTACCTCACGCGGCCGCTGCGCCCGAGCGACATCATCGTCGACGAGCGCGTGCGGGAGTTCATGGCCGGCGCGTCGGCCGTGCGACCGCTCGCCGGGTGAGACTGGGGAGGTGAGCACCACCGCGGACGCCGACTACACCGTCACCGACTACCTCCTCGACCGTCTCGCGGAGGCCGGCGTCGACCGGCTCTTCGGGGTCCCGGGCGACTTCACGCTCGGGATGCTCGACCGGGTCGAGGCGCACACCGGCGTCGAGTGGATCGGATGCGGCAACGAGCTCGGCGCGGGGTACGCGGCCGACGGCTACGCCCGCGTGCGCGGCCTCGGTGCCGTGTTCACGACGTTCGGCGTCGGGGAGCTGAGCGCCCTCAACGCCGTCGCGGGCGCCGCGGCCGAGCGGGTGCCGCTGCTGCACGTCGTCGGCGCGCCGAGCTCCTCGACCCAGGTCGCCGGCCGGGCGACGCACCACACCCTCGGCGACGGCGACTTCCGGCACTTCGCCCGGATGACCGCTGAGGTGACGGCCGTGCAGGCGCTCGTCAACGCCGACGACGCCACCGCGGAGATCGACCGCGTCATCAGCGAGGTGCGGGAGCGGCGGATGCCGGGCTACCTCCTCATCCCCATGGACGTCGGCGCGTCGTCGGCCGCGCCGCCCGCCGCGCCGCTGCCGACCCGCACGGGCATCACCGATCCGCGCGAGCTCGCCGAGTTCACGGAGGCGGCGCGGGCGATCCTCGCGACCGCGCAGAACCCGGCCCTCATCGCCGATGTGCTCGTGGAGCGGATGGGAGGCCGGGCGCAGCTGGACGCGCTGCTCGCCACCGGCATCCCGCACGCGACCCTGCTCTGGGGCCGGCACGTCGTGGACGAGACCGCGCCGGGATTCGTCGGCACCTACATCGGCGACGTGAGCCCGGAGCCGCTGCTCGACACGATCGACGGCGCCGACGTGCTGATCCTGGCCGGCGTGCAGTTCACCGAGCTGACGAGCGGGTTCTTCTCGCAGCGCTTCGGCACGGCGAACGTGATCGACGTCGGCCCGCGCGGCACCGCGATCGGCGGCCGGCGCTTCACCCCGATCGCCCTACCGGACGCGCTCGCGGCGCTCAACGGGCTGATCCCGACGCCGGCGGAGCCGATCCGCCGGCCGCGCCCCGCGATCCCGACGCCGCCCGCGCCCGACGCGCCGCTGACGCAGTCGGCGATGTGGGACGTGGTCGCCGCCCAGCTGCGCGACGGCGACCTCGTGGTCGCCGACCAGGGCACGCCGTTCTTCGGGATGGGCGCGCACTCGTTCCCGCGGGACGTGCTCGCGATCGCGCAGCCGCTGTGGGCCTCGATCGGCTACGGCCTCCCGGCGGGGCTCGGGGCCGCGCTCGCCGCGCCGGAGCGGCGTCCGCTCGTGCTCATCGGCGACGGCGCGGCCCAGCTCACGATCGCGGAGCTCGGCACGCTCCTGCGCTACCGGGTGCCGGCGACGATCCTGCTCGTCGACAACGCGGGCTACACGATCGAGCGCACGATCCGCGGCGAGACGGCGGTCTACAACGACATCCAGCTCTGGGACTGGCAGGCGCTCCCGGCCGCGCTCGGCGGCGGGCGCGGGGTGAAGGTCACGACCGTCGGCGAGCTGCAGGCGGCGCTCGCCGGGGCGGGCGAGGAGCTGCTGCTCATCCAGGCGGTCGTCGCGCCCCTGGACGTGCCCGATCTGCTGAAGGCGTTCTCGGCGCAGGCCGCCGCCGCGAGCCGGCCGCCCGTCGTCTGATGCCCGGCCCGTCCCCCGGACTCCGGGGTCGGCCTCAGCCGGTGACCGGGGTGCGCACGCTCCGGTCACCGCCGAGCCCCGCGCCGAGCAGGATGGCGGCGCTCGCGAAGTGCAGCACGTTGCCGACCCCGTTGAGGGAGAGGTAGTCGTGCCCGGTTCCGACGAGGAAGAGCCCCGCGATCCCGACGACGAGGAAGATCGTGCCGGCCACCGTGTTGACGACCTTCGCAGCGGCCAGCCGGGTGAGCGCCGCGAGGAGCAGGGCCGCGCCGACCAGCACGTGCAGCAGGTCCTGGGCGGGGTTCACCCGGAGCAGGCCGAGCAGCAGCCCGCCGTGGCGGTCGACGAACCCCGTCGAGCCGGGCACGAGGAAGCCGGCGACGCCGACGACGACATGGACCGCGCCCAGGATCGCGCCGAGGAGGCGGTTCGGGGATCGCATCAGTCGTGCAGCCTGTCCTCGAGGAAGACCGCGGTCCGCGCGAAGGCGAGGGCCGCGATCCGCGCATCGAACGAATCGCCGGCCGTCGCGTTCGCGAATCCGGGGCGCGCGCCGGCGTAGTCGTGGCGCACCACGGGCGTGCCGTGGTCGCGCAGTCGGTCGACGAATCCCTCGGGATCGACCCCGGGCAGCCACTCCGCGATCTCCGCCAGCTGCAGCAGCACCGGGGCCGGCAGGATCGCGTGCTCGTCGACCCCGAGGATCGCGTCGTACGCGACCACCGCGTCGGCGGCGCCGTCCTGCGCGGCGAGGAGCGCGATCCGTCCGCCGGTGCCGAAGCCGACGAGGCCGATCCGCTCCGATCCCTCGGTGCGCGCGTCGGCCACGGCCGCCTGCACCTCGCCGAGCGCCGACTCGAGCGAGAACTCGGCGAGCAGCCGCTCGGCCTGCTCGACGTCGTCGGTCGCCGCGCCCTGGTAGAGGTCGGGCACGAGAACCCGCAGCCGCGCGCGATCCGCGAGCGCCGTGGCGAACGGCTCGAGCCACGGCAGCCGCCCGTAGGCGTCGGGGACGACGACCGCCGCCGGCCGGCCCGGAACGCCGAAGGTGAGCGCGACGCCCGGCGACGGGATGTCGGCGATGTCTCCCATGCAGAGAAGCTACCGGCCGGCGCCGCGGCGATTGACCCGCGTGGCCGCACCCGCTAACGTGAGCAAACGATTGCGCACACATGCGAGCAGGAGCACCATGCCGTCCCCGACCGCCCTCCCCCTCGACGGCGTCCTCGTCCTCGACTTCAGCCAGTTCCTCGCCGGACCGGTCGCCGCGCTCCGCCTCGCCGACCTCGGCGCCCGGGTCATCAAGGTGGAGCGCCCGCAGGGCGGCGACATCGGCCGCACGCTGGCCTTCGCCGGGCGGACGGTCGACGGCGACACCGTCTCGTTCCACGCCATGAACCGCGGCAAGCAGAGCGTCGCCGCCGATCTCAAGGACCCGGACGACCTCGCGTGGATCCGCACCCTCGTCGCGCGGGCCGACGTCGTCATCCAGAACTTCCGCCCCGGCGTCATGGAGCGCATCGGCCTCGACTACGAATCGGTGCGCGAGCTGAACCCCGCGATCGTCTACGCGAGCGCGACCGGCTACGGCGACGAGGGACCCTGGCGGGGCCGGCCCGGCCAGGACCTGCTCGTGCAGTCGATGACCGGGATGCCGTGGCTGAGCGGCTCGCGCGAGGACGGCCCCGTCCCCGTGGGGCTCTCGATCGCCGACCACCTCTTGAGCTGCCACATCGCGCAGGGCGTGACCGCGCTCCTCGTCCGGCGGTTCCGCACCGGCGTCGGCGGTCACGTGCAGACCAGCCTGCTCGAGGCGATGCTCGACCTGCAGTTCGAGCTGCTCAGCACCCACCTCACCGACCCCGCCGTGACGGTGCGCCGCTCGGGTCCGCACGCGGCGCACGCCTTCCTTCCCGCGCCCTACGGCACGTACCCGACCGCCGACGGGTACCTCGCGCTGGCGATGAACCCGATCCCGACCCTCGGGCGGCTCCTCGACCTGCCCGAGCTGGAGGCGCTCACCGACCCGCAGGACTGGTGGGATCGCGAGGAGTGGATCGGGGATCGGCTGGCGGCGCGGCTGGCGGGCGCCACGACGGCGCACTGGCTCGAGATCCTCGATGCCGCGGACGTGTGGTGCGCGCCGGTGCTGACGCTCGAGCAGCTCGTCGCCTCGGAGGGATTCGCCGCCATCGGGATGACGCAGCAGGTCGAGCGCGCGACGTCCGACGGCGGCACGGCGCGGGTCACGACCACCGGCAGTCCGCTCCGCATCGACGGCGCCCGCCCGCGCGGCGGTGCCGCCGCCCCGCGGCTCGGCGAGCACACCGCCGCGGTGCGGGCGGAGTTCGGGGGCGACCGGTGACGACTCTGCGCGGGATGACGTGGGAGCACGCCCGCGGCCACGGCAGCGTGGTGGCGGCCTCGGCGGCCTACCGTGCGGTGCGCCCGGACGTCGAGGTCGTCTGGGAGCAGCGCTCGCTCCAGGCGTTCGCCGACCAGCCCCTCCAGGACCTCGCGGCGCGCTACGACCTGCTGGTGATCGACCATCCGCACATCCCGATCGCGGCGGAGTCCGGCATCCTCGCGGCGCTCGACGGCACCGGCCACGACGACGAGCTGGCCGTGCTCGCGGCCCAGTCGGTCGGCGCCTCGCACGCCAGCTACGCGCATGCCGGGCGGCAGTGGGGCCTCGCGACCGACGCGGCCGCGCAGGTCGCGGCGTACCGGCCGGATCTGCTGCCCGATCCGCCGCGCACCTGGGCCGAGGTGCTCGAGCTCGCCGCCGACGGCCGCGTGCGCTGGCCCGCGAAGCCGATCGACGCGTTCTCGAGCCTCGTGACCGTCGCCGCCAATGCCGGCAGCCCGCCGATGCGCGACGGCCGATTCCTCGACCGGGAGGCCGGGGAGCGCGCGCTCGACCTGCTGCACCGACTCGCCGAGCTCGTGCCCGAGGCCGACCTCGCGACCAACCCCATCGAGGTCGCGGATGCGCTCGCGGCCGACGACCGCTGGGCGTACGCGCCGCTGCTCTTCGGCTACAGCAACTACTCGCGCGCCGGCTTCCGAGCGCACCGGCTGCGCTACGTCGACATCCCGCGCGGGCCCGAGGGCGTCGCCGGCTCGCTCCTGGGCGGTGCCGGCATCGCCGTGTCCGCGCGGGCGGCCGATCTCGCGGCCGCGATCCACTTCGCCTTCTGGCTCGACTCGGCGACGGTGCAGGCGGGCCCGTACTACGACGGCGGAGGGCAGCCCGGCAACGCGGTCGCCTGGGACGACCCCGCCGTCAACGCCGACAGCCTCGACTTCTTCCGCGGCACGCGGGCGACGCTCGAGGGCGCGTACGTGCGCCCGCGGCACATCGGCTATCCGGCGCTGCAGGATGCGGCCTCCCCGCTCGTGACCGCGGCGCTCCGCCGCGAGATCGATGACGCGACGCTGCTGCGGCGCCTCGACGACCTGACCGCCCGGCATCTGGAGGACCGATGAACACCGTCGACCGCTGGTTCGAGGACTACGAGGTCGGCGAGGAGCGCTCCTTCGTCGGACGCACGCTCACCGAGACCGATGTCGTCCTCCACGCCGGGCAGACCGGGGACTTCTTCCCGCACCACATGGATGCGGAATGGGCCGCCACGCAGCCGTTCGGCCGGCGGATCGCGCACGGCACCCTCGTGCTCTCGATCGCGGTCGGGATGACGGCGGGCGACATCAATCCGCAGGCGATGAGCTACGGCTACGACCGGATCCGCTTCATCAACCCGGTCTTCATCGGCGACACCCTGCACGTCACGGCCGCGATCACCGGGAAGCGCGACCACGCGAAGGAGCCGGGCCGCCTCGGCTACGTGCACGAGCTCGTCACGGTCACCACCGCGGCGGGCGGCACGGTGCTCGTCCTCACGCACCTCTACCTCGTGAACAAGCGCGTCGACTGACCCGGGCGGCCCGTCCGTACACTGGCGGCATGGCGACCCTCGCCGACGTGGCCGCACGGGCCGGCGTCTCGATCTCGGCCGCGTCGCGCGTGCTGAGCAACGCGCCGGACGCGCGGGTGGGTGAGGGGACGCGCCGCCGGATCCAGGAGGCCGCGGCGGAGCTCGGCTACCGACCGAACTCCGCGGCGCGAGCCCTGAAGTCGGCGCGCTCCGAGGTCGTCGCGCTCGTCGTGCCCGACCTCACGAATGCGATCTTCTCCGAGCTCATGCGGGGTGTGGAGACGCGGGCGGCCGAGCTCGGGTACCTCGTGCTCCTCGCCCGTGCCGAGGGCATGGAGCGCGGCGACGAGGCGCTCGGCCGCCTGCTCGGCGAGGGGCGCGTGGACGGCGTCGTGGTGCAGGTGGGCGATGCGATGGACCTCGACGGATACCGCGACGTGCTGGCCGGACGGGTGCCCGCGGTGCTCGTCAACTCGCGACGCGGCGCGGACGTCGCGTCCGTGATCCTCGACGATCAGGCCGCGACCCGACGGGCGGTGGAGCACCTCGTCGCGCTCGGGCACGGGCGCATCGCCTACGCCGGCGGCCTCCCGGGCAACGACAGCGCCGCGCGCCGGGCAGAGGGGTTCGCCGAGGGGATGGCGGCGGCGGATCTGCCCGTCGATGCCCGTCTCGTGACCGACCTGGGCTACACGCCGCAGCAGGGTCGCGAGGCGATCGCGCGGCTGCTCGAGGCCGGATCGCCCCCGCCGACCGCGGTCGTCGTCGCGAACGTGAACGCCGCTCTCGGGGCGCTGCTCGAGGCGCGCACGCGGGGACTCCGGGTGCCGGAGGAGCTGTCGCTGGTCGCGGTGCACGACGCCTGGCCGGCGGAGAACACCTGGCCCCCGCTCACGACCGTGCGGATGCCGCTCTACGAGCTCGGGGTCGCGGCCATGGACGGCGTGTACGCGCGGATCCGGCGGGGCGAGCTCGTGCATACGGTCGTCCGCGACCCGGCGCCGCGGCTGGTCGTCCGCGGATCCACCGCCCCGCCGCGCGCCGATTGACCCGATCTATCGGCGCCACAAGAGCCGCTTCCTGTGATCTCGCGGCCGACGGTGGCAAATACATCGGATCAATCCCCTAGACTCGGCTGGCGAGGAAGGACACGATGCGGACGACGACGTTGCGCGGCGGCCTGGAGCTCACCGAGGTCGGGCTGGGCATGGCCCAATTCGGCAACCTCTACCGGGAGACCACGGACGCCGAGGTCGCGGGGGCCATCGACGCCGCCTGGGACGCGGGCATCCGCTACTTCGACACCGCCCCGCACTACGGGCTCGGGCTCTCCGAACGGCGCTCCGGTCGGGAGCTGGCCGGTCGCCCGCGCGACGCGTTCGTGCTCTCGACCAAGGTGGGTCGGATCCTCGAGCCCAGCCCGTCGACCGCCGATCGGATGGACGACGAGGGCTTCGCCGTGCCCGCGGCGGCCGTGCGCCGCTTCGACTTCAGCCGGGACGGCATCCGCCGCTCAGTCGAGGAGAGCCTCGAGCGGCTCGGGCTCGACCGCATCGACATCCTGTACCTGCACGACCCCGACGATCACCTGGAGCAGGCCTTCGGCGAGGGCGCCGCGGCGCTCATCGAGCTCCGCGAGGAGGGCCTCGTCGGCGCTGTCGGCGCGGGGATGAACCATGCGGCGCCGCTCGCCGAGCTGATCCGCCGGGCCGACGTCGACGTCGTCATGTGCGCCGGGCGCTACACGCTGCTCGACCAGGAGGCCGAGCGGGAGCTCCTGCCGCTCGCCCTCGACCGCGGGGTCGGCGTCGTCGCGGCCGGGGTCTACAACTCGGGGCTGCTCAGCCGCCCCGAGCCCGCCGACGACGCGACCTACGAGTACGGACCGGCGCCCGCCGAGCTCCTCGACCGGGCCCGGGCGATCGCCCGGATCTGCCGCGCCCACGGGGTGACGCTGCCGGAGGCGGCGATCGCGTTCCCGCTGCGGCATCCGGCGGTCGTCTCCGCCGTCATCGGCGCCCGGACCGCGAGCCAGGTCGGGCAGACCGTCGAGCGGGCCGCCGCCGTCGTGCCCGACGCCCTCTGGGAGGAGCTCGCCACCGCCGGGCTCGTCCCTTCGCCCTCCCGAGAGGACCTCCCGTGACCACGATCACCGCCGTCACCGCGCACGACGTGCGCTTCCCGACCTCGCTCACGCAGGACGGATCCGACGCCATGAACAAGGACGGCGACTACTCCGCCGCCTACGTCGTGATCCACACCGACGACCCCGCGATCCGCGGATACGGCTTCACCTTCACGATCGGTCGCGGCAACGATCTCTGCACCGAGGCCGCCCGGCAGCGCGGCCTGCCGCTGGTCGGCCGTTCGGTCGAGGACAGCGTCGCCGACCTCGGTCGGGTGTATCGGGAGCTCGCGTCCGACTCGCAGCTGCGCTGGCTCGGCCCGGACAAGGGGGTCGAGCACCTCGCCATGGCGGCGGTGATGAACGCCATGTGGGATCTCGCGGCGCGGGTCGCGGGCGTGCCGCTCTGGCGCCTGCTGGCCGAGATGTCGCCGGAGCAGCTCGTCGACGCCGCCGACCTGCGCTACCTCTCCGACGCCCTGACCCGCGACGAGGCGATCGCGATCCTCACCGAGAAGGCTCCGACTCGCCGGCAGCGCATCGCCGAGCTCGAGAGCACCGGCTACCCCTGCTACACCACGAGTGCGGGGTGGCTCGGCTACAGCGACGACAAGCTCCGCCGCCTGCTGCAGGAGGCGGTGGACGCCGGCTACAAGCACATCAAGCTCAAGGTCGGCGCGAACCGCGACGACGACATCCGGCGCCTGCGCATCGCGCGCGAGGTCATCGGCTGGGACGCGAAGCTCATGATCGACGCC
Organism: Pseudolysinimonas sp.; assembly: GCF_051954455.1. Classification (GTDB taxonomy): domain Bacteria; phylum Actinomycetota; class Actinomycetes; order Actinomycetales; family Microbacteriaceae; genus Pseudolysinimonas. Next base: position 186,867 of record NZ_JBQCHS010000033.1, read on the forward strand.
AACCAGGTCTGGGACGTGCCGGAGGCGATCGAGTGGATCGGCGCGCTCGCCGAGTTCCAGCCGCACTGGATCGAGGAGCCGACAAGCCCGGACGACGTGCTCGGACACGCCGCCGTCCGCCGGGCGGTCGCACCGATCGGCGTCGCGACGGGCGAGCACGGGATGAACCGGGTGCTGTTCAAGCAGATGTTCCAGGCCGAGGCGATCGACTACTGCCAGCTCGACTCGGCGCGTCTCGCGAGCATCAACGAGATCCTGGCCGTGTATCTCATGGCGGCGAAGTTCGGAGTGCCGGTCTGCCCGCACGCGGGCGGCGTCGGGCTCTGCGAGCTCGTGCAGCACCTGTCGATCTTCGACTACGTCGCCGTCTCCGGCAGCCTCGACGACCGCGTCACCGAGTTCGTCGACCACCTGCACGAGCACTTCGTCGACCCGTGCATCGTGCGCGACGGCGCGTACGTGCTGCCTTCGCAGCCCGGCTACAGCGCCGAGATGCACGAGGAGTCGGTCGCCCGCTACAGCTACCCGGACGGCGGCTACTGGGCGTCCGTCGCCGCCTGATCCGTCGCCGCCCGATCCGTCGGAGCCGGCGCGTCGTCACCCGCGTCGTGCAGGCGATCCTCCACGACCAGGAGATGGTGGTCCATCATGTGCCGGGCGCGGTCCGGATCGTGCGCCCGCAGGGCCGCCAGGATCGCGCGATGGTCGCTGTGCGCCGTCTCGATCTGCCCATGGTGCTGGAGTCCCAGCCAGAGCCGCGCCCGCGAGGTGCGGTCGGCGAGCGCGTCGATCAGCGAGGCGAGGGCGGCGTTGCCGGAGGCGTGCGCGATGATGCGGTGGAAGGCGATGTCGGCGTCGAGGATGCGCTCGTGGTCGGCGTCGCGGCCGCCCGCGACGAGCTCGGACACCCCCTCGAGCACCGCCTCGGCCTCGTCGAGCGCCGCGTCGTCGATCAGACGCGCCGCGCGTGCGGCGGCCTCGGTCTCCAGCACGCGGCGCACGACGTGCAGGTCGTCGCGGTGCTCGGGCGCCTGCAGGTCGACCATGAAGCTCATCGGGGCCAGCAGCAGCTGCGCGTCGAGCGAGGTGACGTAGGTGCCGTCGCCCTGTCGGGTCTCGAGCACGCCCATGATGCAGAGGGCGCGGACGCCCTCGCGGAGGGAGCCGCGCGAGACGCCGAGCTCCTCGGCGAGGTCGCGCTCGATGGGGAGCCTCGACCCCGGTCCGAGCCGGCGCGACCGGATCATCTCCCGGACGCCCTGCACCACGACGTCGGTCTGCGAGGTAGTCATCGGACCTATCATGGCCCGCGTGACCGCCCCGATGATCGATGCGCACCAACACGTCTGGGACCTGGAGCACGGTCGCTACGACTGGCTGACCCCCGACCTGCCGACTCTGCAACGGACGATCGGCGAGGACGAGGTGCTGCCGGAGCTGCGCGCGGCCGGCATCGCGGGCACCGTGCTCGTGCAGGCGGCCGACAACGCGGCCGACACCGACCTCATGCTCGCCACCGCGGCAGCGCATCCCGAGGTCGTCGGCGTGGTCGGATGGGTGCCGCTCGGCGAGCCGGAGGCGGCCGCCGCGGAGCTGGAGCGGCGACGCGCGCAGTCGGAGCTCTTCGTCGGGGTTCGGAACCTCATCCACGACCTCCCGGACCCCGGCTGGCTCGCGACGCCGGGCCCGGATGCCGGTCTCGGCGTTCTCGAGGCCGCCGGCGTGCCCTTCGATCTCGTCGCCGTGCTGCCGGAGCACCTGGACCTCGTGCCGCTGATCTCGGAGCGGCATCCGGCGCTGCGCATCGTCATCGACCATCTCGCGAAGCCCCCCATCGGCGGGAGCGCCGAGGCCGCCGCGGTGTGGGACCGGCAGATGGCCGTCGCCGCCTCGAACCCGCGGGTGTTCGCGAAGGTCAGCGGGCTGTACGCGACCGGGGAGGACCCCGCGGCCTGGACCACGGACCTCGTGCGCCCGTTCGTCGAGCGGGCGATCGAGTTGTTCGGCCCCGACCGGCTCATGTACGGCGGCGACTGGCCCATGTCGCTCCTGGCCGGCGGATACGCCCGCGTGTGGGAGGGCGTGCGCGCCGCGCTCGACGGGCTGGACCCGTCCGAGCTCGACGCGGTGCTCTCCGGGACCGCGCATCGGTTCTACGGACTGCCGGCGAGCCGCGAGAACCGCACTCCGCCCGAATAGTCCAATCTCTGGCGGCCGGTAGCGGCCGATTCCTCGCAGAATCCCGATTGCCGCGCCGATTCATCCGATGTATCGTCGACCTCGACCCGTCGACTCCACCGTCGGAGACGCCGACGTCCCGCGCTCGTTGATCCTCGTCCCGACGAGGGATAACGTTTGAGCACCGGACCCGGCGGGCGGCGTGCGCGCGGACGCACCAGGCCGCGTGTCAGAGATCACGAAGGAGTGTCAATGAAGACAAGCAGGTGGCGGGCTGCGGCCGGCGCCGTCGCGGCGTTCGCGGTCGTGGGCCTCGCCCTCGCGGGCTGCTCCGGCGGGAGCGGGGGAGGCGGTGCCGCGGGCGGCGCCCAGACGGACTCGGGCGGCAAGATCACCGTCTGGGTCGATGCGCCCCGCGTCCCGGCTGCCGACGCCTTCAAGAAGGCGCACCCCGAGATCCCGATCAACATCGTCCAGATCGACAGCACCGTCGGAGCGACGACGACCCGCCAGCACTTCGCGCAGTTCGACGCCGCCGGCAAGGGCTGGCCGGACGCGATCTTCTTCCCGTCGAACGACGACGTGGCGTGGGCGGCGAAGACCGGCTACACGGCCGACATGAGCAAGGAGACGCCCGACCTCACGAAGGGCTACACGAAGAAGGCGCTGGCCTCCTGCTTCATCGGCGGCTCGTACAAGTGCCTCCGCAACGACGCCGCGCCAGACGTTTTCTGGTACAACAAGTCGCTCTTCGACCAGTGGGGCTACACCGTCCCGACCACGTGGGACCAGTACGAGCAGCTCGCGGTGAAGATCGCGAAGGAGCACCCCGGCTACGTGAGCGGGTTCACCGGCGACGCCTACGCGCCGAACCGCTACCTCTGGGCGTCGGACTGCCCGACCAACGTCGCGGTCGACGCGAGCACCGTGCGCATCGACTTCGCCGACGAGAAGTGCACCCGCGCCGAGAAGATGCTCTCGAACATGAACGCCGCCGGGGCGCTGTCGACCGCCGGCATCTTCGACGCCGACGCCGCCACGGTCGGCCCGAAGCTCGCGATGAGCCCGGGTGCCGTGTGGTGGGGCGACTACCTGTTCCAGCAGACCTGGAAGCTGCCGAAGGGCACGATGCAGGCCGCTCAGGGGCTCACCTGGCCGGGCTCGTCCGAGGTGCAGATGGGCGACGAGGGCGGCGGCCTGTGGGGCATGTCCTCGCACATCAAGGGCAAGGAGCTCGCGAACGCCAAGGAGTTCATGAAGTTCGTCGTCAGCGACCCCGCCTGGCAGGTCGACCTGTCGACGGGCCTCCCGGCGTACACCTCGATGCAGCAGCCGTGGCTCGACAAGCAGAAGTCCGACGACTTCTACGCCGACACGAACTCGACCCTCGCGACCTTCGCCCCCGCGATCGACACCGTGCCGACCGACTACAGCTACCTGCTGTACGACACCGGCGGCGAGTGGACCTCGACCATCGCGAAGGATCTCGCGGCCGGCCAGTCGTTCGACAAGGCCTGGTCCGACTTCACGAGCGATCTCGTGTCGAAGGCGAAGGCCGCCGGATACAAGGTGGTCACCAAGGGCTGACGCCCGCGGGGCCCGGGGCCGCCCCCCCCCGGCCCCGGCCCCCCCCCCC
>NZ_JBQCHS010000034.1:0-118973 GCF_051954455.1 Pseudolysinimonas sp.
TGTGTCGCTCAAGCCCTCTCTGGGCCCCTCCGTCGTCCAATCTTCCCATTCCAACTCTAACGAATTCCCCAAATTCTTCCATCACTTTGCTCCCCCCCCCCCCCGCCTCCATCCACCCGGCTCTCACCCCACCCCCCACCGCGGGTGGAGCGAGCGAGCTCGGGCGACAGCACCGGGGCGCGCGCGGAGGTCAGCGGCCGAGGGTGGGCTCCCGGGAGGACAGCCCCGCCGCCCGCGCCTGGGCGACGACACCCGGCACCGCCGCGACGAGGGCGTCGATGTCGTCGTCCGTCGTGTCGTCGCCGAGCGTGAAGCGCAGCGCGCCGCGCGCCGCGTCCTCGGGGACGCCCATGGCCGCGAGCACGTGCGACGGCTCGCTGACGCCCGCCGCGCACGCCGCGCCCGTCGAGACGGCGAAACCCGCGAGATCGAGGAGGAAGAGGAGCGCGTCGCCGTCGCAGCCCGGGAACGTGAAATGCGCGTTGGAGGCGAGCCGGCCGCCCGGCTCCGGGTCACCGCACAGCACGGCGTCGGGGACGGCCGCGCGGATCCCGTCGACGAGCCGGTCGCGCAGGCGTCCGATCCGCACCGACCGCTCCGCGAGCCCGTCGACCGCCCGCGCGGCCGCGACGCCGAACGCCGCGGCGCCCGCCGCATCCTGCGTCCCGGAGCGCGCCCGCTGTTGGGCGCCCCCGTGCAGGAGCGGCTCGACCGGCGCGGTGCGGGTGAGGAAGAGCGCGCCGACGCCGGCCGGTCCGCCGATCTTGTGCGCCGCGAGGCTGAGCGCCGTGAGGCCCGGCAGGGCGCGGACGTCGATCGGCTCCTGCCCGTAGGCGGCGATCGCATCGAGGTGCAGCGGCACGCCGTGGGCCGCGGCGAGCGCCGCGATCTCGGCCACCGGCTGGACGGTGCCGACCTCGTTGTTGGCCCACAGCGCGGTGACGAGCGCGACGTCGTCCGCGTGGGCCCCGAGCACGTCGGCGAGGGCGTCCACACGGATCCTTCCGAGCTCGTCGACGGGGACGCGGTCGAGCAGCGCCCCCTCGTGCGACGCGAGCCACTCGACCGCGTCGACCGTCGCGTGATGCTCGCCGTCCGGCACGACGATCCGCCGACGCGGCGCCCGCCCCCAGTACAGCCCCTTGATCGCGAGGTTGACCGCCTCGGTCCCGCCGCCCGTCAGCACCACCTCGGCGGGGTCGGCGCCGATCGATGCCGCGACCGCGTCGCGCCCCGTCTCGAGCAGCTCGCGCGCCGCCTGCCCGGCCCCGTGGATCGACGACGGATTCCCGACGACCCGCAGCGCATCGACGTACGCGTCGAGCACCGCCGGCGGCATCGGGGACGTCGCCGCGTGGTCCAGGTAGACGCGCACGACCCCAACCTAGGAGTCCGTAACCTAGAGCGCATGCCCTCGACCGATCCGTTCGCGGACCTCGGCGTCCGCCCGGTCGACGGCGGCGGTGAGCTGCGGGTCTGGAGCCGACGGGCGACGACCGTGGAGCTCTGCGTCTTCGACGCGCGCGACCGCGACTGGGTCGCCGACTCCGTCGCCCTCCGCCGGGATCGGCACGGGGTGTGGAGCGGCACGAGCGAGCTGCTGGTGCCGGGCGCCTACTACTCCGTCCGCGCGAGCGGGCCGAGCGGTCCGAGCGACGACTTCGACCCGTCGCGCCACCTGCTCGACCCGTACGCGCGCGGCCTCGGTCGCACGGCGGACGGAGGCTGGCGCGGCTACGTGCAGGACGGCGCGTTCGACTGGGGCGGCGTCGCCAAGCCGGCGACACCGCTCGATCGCACGGTCATCTACGAGGCGCACGTCAAGGGTCTGACGATGCGCAACCCCGCGCTCCCGCCGGAGCTCCGCGGCACCTACGCCGGCCTCGCGCATCCCGCGACTGTCGAGTACCTGCAGGACCTGGGCGTCACCGCCGTCGAGCTGCTGCCCGTGCACCAGCACGTGAGCGAGGAGCGCCTGCAGCAGATGGGCCTCACCAACTACTGGGGCTACAACACCCTGAACTTCTTCACGCCGCACGCCGCCTACGCGACCCGCGAGGCGCAGTTCGGCGGCACCGGGGCCGTGCTGCGCGAGTTCAAGGGGATGGTGCGCGGGCTCCACGAGGCCGGCCTCGAGGTGATCCTCGACGTCGTCTACAACCACACCGCCGAGGAGGGTCGCGGCGGTCCCACGACGAGCCTCCGCGGGCTCGACGACGCGAGCTACTACCGGCACCTGCCGGACGGCGGCTACATCGACACCACGGGCTGCGGCAACACCATCGACTTCTCGCAGCCGGCCGCCCAGCGGCTCGTGCTGGACTCCCTCGTCTACTGGGCCGAGGAGGTCCAGGTCGACGGATTCCGCTTCGACCTGGCCGCGACGCTCGGGCGCGACGCGGCGGCGGAGTTCGATCCGCACCACCCGCTCCTGGAGGACATCGCCCTCGACCCGCGGCTGCAGGGTTCGAAGCTGATCGCCGAGCCGTGGGACGTCGGGATGGGCGGCTGGCAGGTCGGCAACTTCCCGAAGCCGTGGTCGGAGTGGAACGACGGCTACCGCGACCGGATGCGCACCTTCTGGCTGCGGGACATCGCCGCCGGCCGCCACCACGGGCTCCCGTCCGAGGGGATCGGCTCGCTCGCCCGGCGCCTCGCCGGCTCGAACCACGTCTTCGCGCTCGAGCGCGGACCGCTCGCGAGCGTCAACTTCATCACCGCGCACGACGGGTTCACGGCCGCCGACCTCGTCTCGTACGACGAGAAGCACAACCTCGGCAACGGCGAGGACAACCGTGACGGCTCGAACGACAACAAGTCCTACAACCACGGCGTGGAGGGACCGTCCGACGACCCGGACGTCGTGGCGGCGCGCGGCAAGGCGATCCGCAACCTGCTCGGCACCCTCCTGCTGTCGGCCGGCGTCCCGATGCTCACCGCGGGCGACGAGTACGGGCGCAGCCAGCGCGGCAATAACAACGCGTACTGCCAGGACTCGGAGCTCACCTGGCTCGACTGGACCGGGCGCACCGATCGCCAGCAGCAGCTGCACCGGGTCGTGCGGGAGCTGATCCGGCTCCGGCGCGAGAACCCGGCGCTCCGGCCGGTGCGCTTCGGGCGATGGGGCGAGACCACCCGCGGCGCCACGCAGATGGACTGGTACAACAAGCAGGGCCTGTCGATGTCGCTCGAGGACTGGGACTCCCCCGCGGAGCGCACCCTGCAGTACCTCGCGGCGTCGACCCCGGAGGTCGAGCCGTTCAACCGGATCCTGCTCGTCGTGCACGGGCTGGAGAGCGAGGTCACGGTGACCCTGCCCGCCCACGAGGGCGTCGCCGGGTACACCCTGCTGTGGGATTCCTCCCGCGACGACCTGACCGGCGCGGAGCTCGACCGCCGGCCGGGCGATGCGCTCGCGGTCGGGCCGGCATCGATGCAGCTGTTCCGGGCGCGCTGAGCGCCGCTCGCGCGATCCCTCCGGATAGCATCGAGCCGTGACCGACAGCTCGCAGCCGATCGCCGGCTGGTACCCCGACCCCGAGAACGCCGCCGCCGAGCGCTGGTGGGACGGCGCCGCGTGGTCCGACCACCGTCGCCCGTCGACCGTCGCCCCGGCCGCGCCCGCGACGCCGAGCGCGCCCGAGGTCCCGGTCCCGCCTGCCGCTCCCACCGACGGCTCCGTCGCCCCCGGCGCCATGCCGAGCGGCCCGGCGCCCGCCGCGGAGCCCGCCTCCTCGGCGAGCGCGTCGCCGTATCCGGCCGCGGCTCCGGCGGCCCCCGCGCAGCCGGCCTACGGTGCGTACGCCACTCCGCCGGCCGCGCCGGACTACAACCCGTACGGCGCTCCGGCCTACCGGCCGTCCGCGCCGAGCAACAGCCTCGCGCTCGTCGGCCTCATCCTCGCCTGCGGCAGCATCATCGTCGGCGGCATCCTGGCGTCGATCGCGGGCGGCATCGTGTCGATCATCGGCCTCAACCGCGCGAACCAGATGCGTGCCCGCGGGGAGCAGGGCGACCGGCGCGGCATGGCCATCGCCGGCATCATCGTCGGCTTCGGCCTGACGCTGGTGTGGATCGTCGTGATCATCGCCGTCATCGCGTTCTCGATCAGCCAGAGCGGCAGCACGAGCTACGGCTCCAGCTCCTTCTAGTGGCCGGCTAGTGGCAGGGACGCCCGCGACCGTCGCGTTGCGGTCCGTGGGCGTCGCCTTCCGCGAGCACGCCTACGCGCACGATCCCGCCGCGGCGAGCTTCGGGCGGGAGGCGGCGGAGGCCCTCGGCGTCGAGCCCGATCGCGTCTTCAAGACCCTCCTCGCCGACGTCGACGACCGCATCGTCGTCGGGATCGTGCCCGTGACGGCACGGCTCGACCTCAAGGCACTGGCCGTGGCGAGCGGCGGTCGGCGGGCCGCGATGGCCGACCCGGCCCTCGCGGAGCGCCGCACGGGCTACGTCGTCGGCGGCATCAGCCCGGTCGGGCAGAAGACCCCGTCGCCGACCGTGATCGACGAGACCGCCGAGCTGTGGGACACGGTCTTCGTCAGCGGAGGACGGCGGGGATTCGACCTCGAGCTGTCGCCCGTCGATCTGATCGCCGTGACTGGTGGGACGGTGGCCGCGATCGCGCGGTGAGAGCCGGGCCGCTCACGCCGCCTGGGCGAGACGCGACTGCAGGATCGCCTCGAACGCGTCGCGGTCGTAGCGCGCGCCGAACAGCGGCGATCCGGGCTCGAGCGCCGCACCCTGGGCCAGCGACCCGGCATCGATCGGCTCGAACCCGATGCGGTCGACGAAGTCGAGCACGATCGCGAGGGCGCCCCCGTCGTCGGAGGCCGCGGCGACGGCGCGGCGATCGGCCGCACCCGACGGCCGGGCGTCCTCCTCGAGCTCGTGATATCCGAGATGATTGAGGCTCTTCACGAGCCGCGCCCCCGGGAAGGCGCGCTGCACGATGACGCTGGTGCCCTCCGGCGCGTCCTCGAGCTCCTCGACGAGACCGTCGATCGGCTCCCAGTAGTTCATGACATCGATGACGACCTTGCCCGCGAGCAACGCGGCGTCGACGTCGCGGAACTTGTGCATCGGCACCGCGAGGATCACGAGGTCCGCGTCGCGCACGGCGTCGGCGGCGGTCGTCGCGACCGCCCCCGGCACGAGCACGTCGACGATCAGCGCGATGCGGGCCGGGTCTCCCGACGAGGCGATCCGCACCGCGTCACCCGCGGCGAGCGCGGCGCGGGCGATGGACGTTCCGGCCTTGCCGGCCCCCAGGATCCCGATGTTCATGATGTTGCATAGAACGCCGGGACCCGGCGGGCTATTCCGGTCAGCCGACCGGCGTCGCGACGAGGCCGAGCTCCGCACTCGACGCCAGGTGCGGATGCCGCGGCACGACGCGCACCGTGTACCCGAACGCGCCCGCCCGCTCGAACTCGATCGAGCCGGCGTAGACGTCGGCGCCGTTCGTGGTCGCTTCCCATCCCAGCGGCCGATGCGAGACCTCGGTGAGCGCGTCGTCCTCGCGCGCCCGCCCCGCCACGAGCTCCACCGCGACATCGTCGGGCTTCAGCTCGCCGAGCGACACGTACGCGCGCACCTCGAGCGTCTCGCCGACCTCCGGCGTCGCATCCACGCCGCCGGACTCCACGTGGGTCACGTGCACCTGCGGCCACGCGGCCCGCACCCGCGCCTTCCACGCCGCGAGATCGCGCGCGGCCGCGTAGTCCGACGCCGAGATCGCGCGCTCCGCCCGGGCCGCAGGCAGGTACAGCCGTTCCACATACTCGGACACCATCCGGTCCGCGGAGAGCGCGGGCGTCAGGGTCTGCAGCGTGTGGCGGATGTTCGCGACCCAGCGGGTCGGCACGCCGTCCGCACCCCGGTCGTAGAAGCGCGGGGCGATCTGGTGCTCGATGAGGTCGTACATCGACGCCGCCTCGAGCGCGTCGCGCTCGGCGCCGTCACCCGCGGAATCGGCGGACGGGATCGCCCAGCCGTTCTCCTCGTCGAAGTACTCGGCCCACCACCCGTCGAGGATCGACAGGTTGAGCGAGCCGTTGAGCGCCGCCTTCATGCCCGACGTGCCGCACGCCTCGAGCGGACGCAGCGGGTTGTTGAGCCAGATGTCGGTGCCGGGGTAGAGCAGCTGCGCCATGCCAATGTCGTAGTTCGGCAGGAAGACGATGCGGCCCCGCACCTCCGGCTCCATCGAGAACTCGACGAGCTTCTGGATGAGGCGCTTGCCCTCGTCGTCGGCCGGGTGCGATTTGCCGGCGATCACGAGCTGGATCGGCCGCTCGGGATCCGTCAGCAGCTTCCGCAGCCGGTCCGGGTCGGTGAGCATCAGCGTCAGACGCTTGTAGGTCGGCACCCGGCGCGCGAACCCGATCGTCAGGACGTCGGGATCGAGCAGGCGCTGGATCCACGCGGGCGTCGACAGCCCGGGGTTCTCCTCCGCCCACGCGGCGGCCTCGCGCCGACGCGCGTCCTCGACGAGCTGCGCGCGGAGGCGGGAGCGGAGCGCCCACAGCTCGGCATCGCTGACCGCGCCCTCGCTGAAGTCGCCGTGCAGGTGCCAGACCTTGGGATCCGTCCAGGTCGGCGAGTGGACCCCGTTCGTCACCGAGGTGATCGGCACGTCGTCGGCGTCGAAGCCCGGCCACAGCGCGCCGAACATGTGCCGGGAGACGTCGCCGTGCAGTTTCGAGACGCCGTTGGCGCGCTGCGCGAGGCGGAGGCCCATGACCGCCATGTTGAACGTGTTGGGGGTGCCGCCCTCGTAGTCCTCGGCGCCGAGCGCCAGCACGTCGGCGACGTCCACGCCCGGCAGCAGCGCCGTGTCGAAGTAGCGCTCGACGAGCGCGGCGTCGAAGCGGTCGATGCCGGCCGGCACCGGCGTGTGGGTCGTGAACACGGTGCCCGCACGGACGGCCTGCAGAGCCTCCGCGAAGGTGAGACCTTCGCCGACCAGGTCGCTGATCCGCTCCAGGCCGAGGAATCCGGCGTGCCCCTCGTTGGTGTGGAACACCTCGGCCGCCGGCAGCCCCTGGAGCCGCGTGAACGTCTTCACCGCGCGGGCGCCGCCGATGCCGAGCAGCAGCTCCTGCAGCAGGCGGTGCTCGCCGCCGCCGCCGTAGAGCCGGTCGGTGACGCCGCGGAGGTCCTCGTCGTTCTCGGTGATGTCGGTGTCGAGCAGCAGGAGCGGCACGCGGCCGACCGCGAGCTGCCAGATCCGCGCGGAGAGCGTGCGACCGTCGGGCAGGGCGAGCTGCACCTGCGCGGCCGTGCCGTCGGGATGGCGGAGCACCCGCATCGGGAGCCCGTCCGGGTCGAGGACCGGGTAGCTCTCCTCCTGCCAGCCGTCGCGCGAGATCGCCTGACGGAAGTAGCCGGCGCGGTAGAACAGCCCGACGCCGACGATCGGCACGCCGAGGTCGGAGGCCGCCTTGAGGTGGTCGCCGGCCAGGATGCCGAGGCCGCCGGAGTACTGCGGGAGAGCGGCCGCGATCCCGAACTCGGGCGAGAAGTAGGCGATCGTCTTCGCCGTGTCGTCGCCGAGCGACTGGTACCAGCGCGGCTGCTCGAGGTAGGCGCGCAGGTCGTCGCGCATCGCGTGGACCCGGCGGACGTAGTCCTCGTCGGCCGCGAGCTCGGCGAGCCGGCTCGGCGGCACGGCGCCCAGGACGCCGATCGGATCCTTGCCCTGGCTCTCCCACACCGCAGGAGCGATCTCGCGGAACAGCTCCTGCGTCGGGACGTGCCAGGACCACCGGAGATTGGCGGCGAGCTCGTCGAGCGCGCCCAGCTGCTCCGGAAGGACGGTACGGACGGTGAATCTGCGGATCGCCTTCACGCGTCCCACGTTAGGACACGCGCGTTGCGGACGGATGAACGACCTGGAGCGCCACCTGGACGGACGCTCAGCGCGCCCCCGATGCCGCGAGCCCAGGCACTACCGTCGAGGCATGGCCACACGCGGCTCCCGTCCCGCGCGCATCGGGCGCATCCCCATCCGCGACTTCCGCCCCCTCCAGCCGGAGGCCCGATGGCCCGCGAAGGCCGTCGTGGGCGAGGTCGTGCCGTTCTCGGCGACCGTCTTCCGCGAGGGGCACGGGCTCCTGTTCGCCGAGCTCGTGCTCACCGACCCCACCGGCGCGGAGTCGCGGCACCGGCTGAGCGAGCAGGGCGTCGGCCTCGACCGCTGGGGCACCGAGGTCCAGCTCGACCTCCCGGGCTCGTGGCGCTACCAGGTGCACGCGGCGAGCGACGACTGGGCGAGCTGGCTGCACGACGCCGAGATCAAGATCCTGGCCGGTCAGGACACGGAGCTCGTGCTCGCGATGGGCGCGGAGCTGCTGGCCGGATCCCGTGGACGCGTGCAGCAGCAGGCACGCGCCGCGCTCGTCGACAGCAAGCTCACGCCGGCCGCGCGGCTGGGCGTCGCCCACGACCCGCGGCTCGTCGCCGCGATCGAGGCGGAGCCGATCATCTCGCTCGAGACCTACACGCCGCCGCTCGAGCTGCGGGTGGAGCGGCGGAAGGCCGGGGTCGCCTCCTGGTACGAGTTCTTCCCGCGCTCCGAGGGCGCCCGGCGGCTCAAGTCGGGTCCGCGGGCCGGGCAGTGGGTGAGCGGCACGTTCAGGACCGCGGCGAAGCGGCTCCCGGCGATCGCGGCCATGGGGTTCGACCTCGTCTACCTGCCGCCGATCCACCCGATCGGGTCGACGTTCCGCAAGGGCCCGAACAACACCCCGCAGGCGGGCCCCGGCGACCCGGGCAGCCCGTGGGCGATCGGCGCGGCCTAGGGCGGCCACGACGCCATCCATCCCGACCTCGGCACGGTCGACGACTTCCGCGCCTTCCTCAGGGAGGCGGGCAAGCACGGCCTCGAGGTCGCGATCGACCTCGCGCTGCAGTGCTCCCCCGACCACCCCTGGGTGACGGAGCATCCGGAGTGGTTCACCCAGCGGCCGGACGGGACCATCGCCTACGCGGAGAACCCGCCGAAGAAGTACCAGGACATCTACCCCCTGAACTTCGATCGCGACCCCGAGGGGATCCGCGCGGAGATCCTGCGGATCGTGGAGCTCTGGATCGAGCGCGGAGTGCGCACCTTCCGCGTCGACAACCCGCACACGAAGCCGCTCGACTTCTGGGAGTGGCTGATCGGCGAGGTCAACGCCGCGCATCCCGACGTCGTGTTCCTCGCGGAGGCGTTCACCCGCCCGGCCATGATGCACGCGCTCGCGGGGGCCGGGTTCCAGCAGTCGTACTCGTACTTCACCTGGCGCAACACCAAGGAGGAGCTGGAGGAGTTCCTCACCACCATCTCGGGCGAGGACGCGGACTACGTGCGGCCGAACCTGTTCGTCAACACCCCCGACATCCTCACCGAGTACCTGCAGTTCGGCGGCGTGCCGGCCTACAAGGTGCGGGCCGCGGTCGCCGCGACCGCGTCGCCGCTCTGGGGCGTCTACTCGGGCTACGAGCTGTTCGAGGACGTGGCGCGGCCGGGGTCCGAGGAGAACATCGACAACGAGAAGTACGAGTACCGGCCGCGCGACTGGGCCGGCGCGGCGGAGAGCGGGCGCACCCTCGCCCCGTACCTCACGATGCTCAACGACGTCCGCCGCCGGCACCCCGCGCTCGGGCAGCTGCGCAACCTCACCGTGCACTGGAGCGACGACGACGCGATCCTCGTCTTCGTCAAGCACCTCGACGGCCGCTTCACGGAGTCCGGCGCGCCCGACACCCTCATCGTCGTCGTCAACACCGACCCGCACTCGGTGCGCGAGACCACGGTGCACCTCGATCCGACCGTCTTCGGCCTGCAGCCCGGCGACCGGTTCGGCGTCCACGACGAGGTGACCGGGGCCGACTGGATCTGGTCCACCGACAACTACGTCCGGCTCGACGCGTTCACCGAGCCGGTCCACATCCTGGAGGTCCGTCGATGACGTCCGTCGCCCTGCCCACGCTGCACCCCGATCACATCGCGGCCCTCGTCGAGGGGCGCCACCCGCGGCCGCACGACGCGCTCGGCCAGCACGCGGTGCCGGGCGGTTGGGTGGTGCGCGTGATCCGCCCCCTCGCGGAGGCGGTCACGATCGTGCGCGCCGATGGCACCCGCGTCGAGTTGGAGCACGTGCAGGACGGCCTGTGGCAGGGGTTCCTGCCCGGCGACGGCCAGGCCTACGACGTCGAGACGAGCTACGCCGACGCTCCCGCCTGGACGGCGGGCGACCCCTACCGCTTCGTGCCCTCCTTCGGCGAGATGGACCTCTTCCTCTTCGGCGAGGGCCGCCACGAGCAGCTGTGGAAGGCGCTCGGCGCGCACTATCGACCGCACGAGGACGTCGACGGCACCGCGTTCTCGGTGTGGGCTCCGCACGCGCAGGCCGTCCGCGTCGTCGGCGACTTCAACTCCTGGAACGGCGTCCAGCACGCGATGCGACGCCTCGACGACAACGGCATCTGGGAGCTCTTCGTGCCGGGTCTCGAGCCGGGCACGGTCTACAAGTTCGAGATCCTCACCCCGGACGGCGCCTGGGTGACCCGCGCCGACCCGATGGCGCGCTTCACCGAGACGCCGCCGCTCACCGGCTCGAAGATCGAGGTGTCGCAGTTCGCGTGGACGGACGACGCCTGGATGACGCAGCGCGCCGCGCACGATCCGCACCAGGGGCCGATCAGCGTCTACGAGATCCACCTGGGATCGTGGCGGCCCGGCCTCGGGTACCGCGACGCCGCGGACCAGCTCATCGAGTACCTGGACCAGACCGGGTTCACGCACGTCGAGTTCCTGCCGTTGGCCGAGCACCCGTTCGGCGGCTCGTGGGGCTACCAGGTGACCGGCTACTACGCGCCGACCAGCCGGTTCGGGCATCCCGACGACCTGAAACACCTCATCGACCGGCTGCACGGCGCCGGCTACGGCGTGATCATGGACTGGGTCCCGGGGCACTTTCCGAAGGACGAGTGGGCCCTGGCCAAGTTCGACGGCCGGGCCCTCTACGAGCACTCCGATCCGCGGCTCGGCGACCAGCCCGACTGGGGCACCCACGTCTTCAACTTCGGTGACTCGCAGGTGCGCAACTTCCTCGTCGCCAACGCGCTGTTCTGGCTCGAGGAGTTCCACATCGACGGTCTGCGCGTCGACGCCGTCGCGTCGATGCTCTATCTCGACTACTCCCGGGCCGAGGGGCAGTGGATCCCCAACCGGTACGGGGGGCGCGAGAACCTCGAGGCGATCAGCTTCCTCCAGGAGGTGAACGCGACGGCCTACAAGCGCTCCCCCGGCATCATGATGATCGCCGAGGAGTCGACCTCCTGGCCGGGCGTCACCAAGCCGACCGATCAGGGCGGGCTCGGCTTCGGTCTCAAGTGGAACATGGGCTGGATGCACGACTCGCTGCAGTACATGCACGAGAACCCGATGTGGCGCGCGTCGCACCACGGCGAGATCACGTTCTCCTTCGTCTACGCGTTCAGCGAGAACTTCCTCCTGCCGATCAGCCACGACGAGGTCGTGCACGGCAAGGGGTCGCTCCTCGGCAAGATGCCGGGCGACCAGTGGCAGAAGCTCGCGAACGTGCGGGCCTATCTCGCGTTCATGTGGGCGCACCCCGGCAAGCAGCTGGTCTTCATGGGATCGGAGTTCGGCCAGCCGTCCGAGTGGAGCGAGCAGCGGGGGCTCGACTGGTGGATCCTCGACCAGCCCGCGCACCAGGGGCTGCAGCGGTTGGTCGGGCAGCTCAACCGGATCTATCGCGCCGAGCCCGCGCTGTGGTCGCTCGACTTCACCGGGGACGGCTTCGAGCTCCTCGCGAGCGACGCGGAGCGCAACGTGCTCGCGTTCGTGCGTCGCGGGGCGTCGGGCGAGGAACTCGTCTGCGCGGTGAACTTCGGCGGCAACCCGGTCGGGTCGTACCGCATCGGGCTGCCGGCGGCGGGGCGATGGGACGAGATCCTCAACACCGATGCGGCGGACTTCGGCGGATCGGGCGTGGGCAACTTCGGCGGCGTCACCGCGGAGGACGTGCCCTGGGACGGCCGGGAGGCGTCGGCGGAGTTGACGCTGCCGCCGCTCGGGGCGATCTGGCTGACGCGCGCGGCCGAGCGGGTCGAGTAGCCGCGCAGCGGCGTATCGAGACCGCGAGCGATCGAGGTCTCGAGACGCGGCCTTCCGCCGCTACTCGGCCCGCGGGCTCGTCAGTAGAGGAGCGACGCCAGCCGGCGCCGCGCGGTGACGACCCGCGGATCCTCGGCGCCGGCGATCTCGAAGTACTCGAGCAGGCGCTTGCGGACCGCGTCCTTGCCGTCGGCGGGGAGCGAGGGGAAGAGCTCGATGAGCCGGTCGAACGCATCGTCGACGTGGCCGCCGCTCAGATCGAGGTCGGCGACCGCGAGCTGGGCGTCGACGTCGTCGCGCCGCTGACCCGCGGCCTCCCGGATCGCCGCGGCGTCGGCGCCGTCGAGACGCAGCAGCAGCGACGCCTGGGCGCGGCCGGCGACCGCGAGGTCGTCGCGCGGGTTCTGGGCGATCGCGGTCTCGTACTCGCGGACCGCGGCCGCGTAGTCGCCGCGCGCGATCGCGTCGTACGCCTCCTGATGGTGCGGCGGCAGCGGCTCCTCGGCCGGCTCCGGGGCCGTGCCCTCCTCGCCCTCGGGCGCACCGCCGCCGATCGTGCCGGTGATGCCGTTCTGCGCCGCGAGCTGGAGCACCTGGTCGAGCACCTGGCGCAGCTGCTCGTCGGGCACCGGCGGCAGCTCGACCGGTTGCCCGCCGATCACGGCGGCCTCGAACGGCACGGAGGTCACGCGGAACGCCTGCACGAGCTGCGGGTTGGTCGACCCGTCGACGATCGCGAGCGCGAGACGCCCGCCGTACGACTCGACGATCGGCCCGAGGCGCGGCGCGCGGCCCGCCGTGTAGAACTCGACGACGACCGGGACCCGCGCCGACAGCTCGATGAGCCGCTGCAGCGTCGCGTCGGTGGCGTCGAAGACGATCGCGTCGCCGCCGCCCTCGGCGGGCTCCCCCGGCTGCGGGGCGGGCGCGTTCGCGCGGCGGACGAGGGACGACAGGTCGACGGCGCCCCGCAGGTTGCCGACGGCGGGAGGGACGTTGCTCACCCGATCGATCCTTCCAGGAGTGACGCGGTCTACGGGACCTCGGACGCGGAGATGAGACCCTGCGCGAAGCCGAGCAGCTGGATCTTCTTGCCCCGCGCGCTGACCGGCGGCACGTAGAACAGCAGCTGCAGTCCGTAGGTCGACACGTAGCCCTTGAGGCTCGAGTCCTTGCCGGAGAGCGTCTTCACCGCGGTGCCCTGCGGGTTGATCGACGCCCCTGCCTCGGTCGGGGTGACCGTCTCGATGTCGTGGTCGTCGACCGCGACGATCTGACCGGAGTCGTTCGTGCCGAAGGCGATCGTCTCGCCGGTACCGGGGGTGTTGCTGTAGGCGATCGTGGCGGTCGCCGGCAGCTTCGACTTCTTGTCGGCCTTGTAGCTCGAGCCGATGGCCGGGGCGAGCTTGTCTCCCTCGGTCTGGAAGTCCTCCGCGTACTTGCTCTTGTCGCCGTTGATGAGCGTGTCGCCGTAGGCGGCAGCGAGCTGCTCGGGGCGCAGGATGCCGATCTTGTTGTCGGCGGGCTGGCGCTGCGATCCGATCGTGGCCGGGGCGACCGCGGGGACGTCGAGCTCGAGCGCCGTCGCGTAGGTGACCTTGTAGTTCTCCCGCGGCGCGCTCTGCTGGAGCATGAGGGCGACCGGCGGCGTCTTCGCATCCGCGGCGCCCTGCACCACGGCGAACACCGCGCGCGGCCAGGTGTCCGTCTGCTGCGGCAGCACGATCGAGACCTTGCCGGAGGGGATCGGGTCCGGCGCCGGCGTCGCGGAGTCGGCGGCCTGGATCTTGTACGTGGCGGTCCGCAGCGCGAGGGCCGGGCCGTCCATGCGGGTCGCGAGCGAGGTGGCGTCGCGGTTCGTGTCCGCGGCCGAGACCACGGTGCGGACCCGCTGCAGGATGATGCCGAGCTGCTGCTCGGTGACCGCCGTCGGCGGCAGCTTGGCGGCGGGGCTGGCGGTCGCGCTGGGCGACGCGGCGGGCGCCGCCGTCGTGCTGCAGCCGGCGAGCAGCACGCTCGCGACGGCGCCTGCGGCGACGAGGCCGAGCACCGTGCTGCGCCGACGACCCCGGCCGGGCGCGTCGATCTGCTTGCGCTCGGGGGCGCGCTTGAGCTGCGGCGGACGGGGGTTGCGCGGGGTCTTGGGCGTCTTGCGGCGCGGACCGCGGCTCCGACGGGCGTGCACGAGCGCCCAGATGAACGCGAGGAGACCGAGGACCAGCACCCCGATCCCGCCGATGACCAGCGGCGTCGACCACGGGGTGGAGTTGTCGAGCGGCCAGGTGACGCTGATCCGCGACGGCGCGGCCGCCTTGCCGTCCGCGGCGACGAGGAGCGCGACATCGGCCGGCGCGTTGATCTTGCGGGTCAGCTCCGTCGACCCGGTGTACTCCTGAACCCAGAGGTCGGATCCGGCGGGCGACGGCGCCGTCTTCGCCGTTCCGTCGACGGTGCGGGCGGTGAAGGCCGCCTTCGTGGTGTTCCAGCCGACGACGTTGTAGTCGGTCGAGCCGATCCACGCGCGGACGTCGGTGTCCCGTCCGGCGGCGACGAAGATCGTCTTGCCGCCGGTCACCGTGACGGTCTGCGTCCCGTCGTGCCCGTGCAGCGCGGCGGGACGCACCATGGTGAGCGGCGCGCTGCCGTCGACGGTCACCGACCGCGAGACCGAGGACGGCCCGGCCAGGACGGTGCGCTGCGCGATGCCGAAGCCGACGGAGACGAAGGCGACGACGAACAGCACGATCGCGATCACGAATCGCAAGGGAACTCCTCTCGGGCTGCCGGACCGGGCGCGGTCGCCGGGTCCGTCCGGGGGCCGGAGGCCCTCCCGGATCCCGCCCAAGGGCACGGCGGGGCAGGGACGAAGACGTTCCAGGATATCGGAGCCCTTCCGCATTGGCTGGGAGGGCTCTGGGGGCGGGCTGCGCCGGGGGTCCGACGAGGCGCCCCGGACGGGGGTCGAGCCGTCACCCCGCGTCGTTATGCTCGGAGGGTTCTTCCCGGGATCAAGGAGCGAATCGGTGGCAGACGACGCATTCGGAACCGAGCTGCGAGGCTACAAGAAGGACGAGGTCGACGAGGTCGTCGGGCAGCTCCGCCGGGAACTCATCAAGGCGAACGCCGACAAGGCCGAACAGGGCAAGGAGCTGAAGCGGCTCCAGGCCGTCGCCGAGGATCTGCAGGCCGAGCTCGACGAGGTCGGCAGCCCCACCTACTCCGGCCTCGGCACCAAGCTCGAGAACACGCTCCGCATCGCCGAGGAGCAGTCGACCCGGCTCATCAGCCAGGCGGACATCGATGCGGAGAAGATGCGCGCCGCCGTCCAGGCGGAGGTCGCGGCGCACCGGCAGGAGGCGGAGGAGCGCGCACAGCAGCTCATGCGCGAGGCGGACGAGCACGCGGAGCGGGTGCGCGCGAGCGCCGCCGCCGACACCGACGGACTCGTCGACCGTGCCCGGGCGGAGGCGGCGACGATCCTCGATGACGCGCGGCGCGAGGCCGCCGCCATCCGGGGCGCCGCGGCGACGGAGGTCGCCGATGCCAAGGCGACCGGCGCACGCGAAGGCGCCGCGATCCGCGCCGAGGCCGAGCGCGAAGCGGCGGAGCTGCGCGTCGCCGCCCAGCGCGAGGTCGCCGCCGCCCGTGAGGAGGCCGCCGCGCTCGCACGCGACACCGAGAAGGCCCGTGCCGAGTTCGAGGCCGAGCAGACCCGCCGGCGCGCCGAGCTCGAGCACGACCTCGAGGAGGGGCGCACGAATCTCGAGCGGGACGCCGCCCAGGCCCGCGAGCAGCTCGAGCAGGACACCATCGCGGCCAACGCCGCGCTGGACGCCGAGACCGAGAAGGCGCGCGCCGACCTCGACGCCCGCACCGCGCAGGCCAAGGCCGAGCACGACGCCGCGGTCAAGAAGGCGAAGGCGGACCACGAGGCGACGGTGAGCCGCTCGCGCGCGGAGCTGGAGGCCGAGATCACCGGCAAGCGCGCCGCGCTCGAGGCCGAGCTCGCCGCGGCGCGCACGGAGGTCGAGAACGAGCTGGCCTCGCTGCGGTCGCGCACCGAGACCGAGGTCGCGCGGCTCCGCGCCGATGCCGAGACCGAGGTCGGCCAGGCCCGATCCGAGGCGGAGGCCGAGATCGCCGCCCAGCGCGCGGCGATCGATGCCGAGGTCGAGGCCAAGCGCACCGCCGTCGATGCCGACGTCGAGGCCCAGCGGACGGCTCTGCAGACCGAGCTCGCCGCGGCGCGGACGGCGCACGACGCCGAGCTGGCCGGTGAGAAGAACGCCTGGAAGGCGGAGCGGAAGGGCGCGAGGGAGACCCTGGCCGCCGAGCTCGCCGGCGCGCGCGCCGGGCTCGAGACGGAGCTCGCGCAGGCCCGGACCGCGCACGCGGCGGAGCTGGAGAAGGAGCGCGCCGACCACGACCGCGACCTGGCCAAGCAGCGCGCCGAGGCGGCCCACGAGCTCGAGAACCATCGCGCCCGCATCCAGCACGAGTCGGACGAGCAGACGGCCACGCTCGCCGCGGCCGCCGAGCAGGCCCGAGCGGACCTCGAGGTGGAGCTGAGCGCCCGCCGCGACACCGCGGAGAAGGAGTACGCGAGAACCCACGCCGAGGCCGCGCGCGCCACGGAGGCGTACCTCACGCAGGCGCAGGACCAGCTCGCGACCGCGCAGAAGGACGCCGCCGACAAGCGCGCGGAGGCGGACCGGATCGAGGCCGACTCGAAGGCCGCCGTCGCCGAGATGACGGAGACGGCGCGCGCCGCGGCCAAGAAGGCGGTCGCCGACGCCGAGGCCCGCGCGAAGACGCTCGTGAAGGACGCGGAGGAGCGGGCGGCGGCGCTGCTCGGCGACGCGGAGGAGCGTCTCGCGAAGATCCGCATGGAGCGGGAGTCGGTCGCGGGCTACATCGAGAGCCTGCGGGGCGTGCTCGCCCAGGCCGAGCGCGCGACCTCGGATCACGGATTCCCGCTCGAACAGACGGCCGCCGAGACGCCGACCGGCGACGAGGACACGGACTCCGAGGAGCCGGTGGACGGGACCGACGACGAGGACGCCCCGGCGGACGGGCGCGCACGCCAGCACGCCTCCTGACCCGCGCTGTCAAGAGCCCGGTCGCGCCGGGGCCCTCCGCTAGCCTTCGATCGTGAAGATCCAGAACGCGTTCCGGCTCGGCCTGTTCGGCGGCCTCGGCGTGCTCGTCGCCATCGTCATCGGCGGCGCGGTGACCTCGCTCGCCACGATCCTCACCTACGTCGGCGCCGCGCTGTTCCTCGCCCTCGGCATCGACCCGGCCGTGTCGTTCCTGCAGCGGCACAAGTTCCCGCGGCCGGCAGCGATCGCGGTCGTGCTCGTCGTCGTGCTGGGCGTCGCCGCCGGCCTCATCTTCGCGCTCATCCCGGTGCTGAGCGACCAGATCACCAACCTGATCAAGCAGATCCCCACGATCACCCAGGCGTTCAACAACGGGCAGATCGAGAGCTGGTGGAATCACACCTTCCCCTGGCTGAAGTACAACGACGTGCTGACGAACGTGCAGGACTTCTTCACGAAGAACGTCCAGTCGATCACCGGCGGCGTGCTGACGACGGCCGTGACGATCGGCTCCGGCGCGTTCGGCGTGCTGATCGTCGTGATCCTGACCCTCTACTTCGTGGCGTCGCTCTCGAGCATCAAGCGCGGGCTCTACCAGCTGGTGCCGGCGACCCGGCGCGAGAAGTTCATCGACATCTCCGAGCAGATCAGCAAGGCGGTGGGCCGCTACGTGATCGGGCAGGTGTCGCTCGGGCTCTGCAACGGCATCCTGAGCTTCATCTTCCTGCTGATCATGTCGTTCGCCACCGGCGTGAAGTACTACGCGCTGCTCGCCTTCATCGCGTTCCTGTTCTCGCTTGTCCCGCTCGTCGGGACGCTCGTCGGGTCGATCATCATCACGCTCTCGGCCTGGCTGTTCAGCGACTTCAACCTCTGGACCCTGATCATCGTGGGCGCGTACTACATCGTCTACATGCAGGTCGAGGCGTACGTGCTGAGCCCGAACATCATGAACCGCGCGGTGAAGGTGCCGGGCGTCGTCGTCGTGATCGCGGCCCTCGCGGGCGGCACCCTGCTCGGGATCCTCGGGGCGCTCATCGCGATCCCCGTCGCCGCCGCCATCCTGCTCATCGTCAAGCAGGTCATCGTGCCGCGGCAGAACGCGCTCTGACGGCGGTGGTCAGCCCCGCCTGACGGGAAGGCCCTCGGCCTCCCACTCGAGGATGCCGCCCTCGATGTTGGTCGCATCCCATCCCTGCTGCTCGAGGAACTGCGTCACCCGGGCGCTGCGGGCGCCCGACCGGCACATGATGAACAGCGGACCCTCGGGCAGCTCGCCCAGGTGCTCCTGCAATGTGCTCATGGGCATCGGCACGGCGTCGTCGACACGGACCTCGGCCAGCTCCTCGGGCTCGCGGACGTCGATGAGCGTCGCGCCCTGCAGTCTCGCGAACTCACCGGGGGTGATGCTCTTCATCGTTCGGGACTCCATTCGGCGGGCAGCGGAAGGGCGGCCGGGTTCAGCCGCGCGACGATCTCGGTGAGGACGCGGACGGTCTGCTTCTCGCCGACCCAGAGGTGCTTGCCGCCCTCGACCTCCACGACCTCCGCCTCCGGGACCACGGCGAACCGCTCGCGCGCCTCGGCCGGGCGGAGGTAGTCGTCGAGCTCGGGGATGACGGCGACGAGCCGCTTGCCGCTCCCACGCCAGGCCGCGAGATCCTCTTCCGACGCGCGGTGCAGCGGCGGTGACAGGAGGATGGCGCCGACGATCGGCTGCTCGCGACCCCAGGTGAGGGCGACCTCGGTGCCGAACGACCAGCCGACCAGCCACGGCCTCGGCAGTCCGCGGGCGGCCACGAGGTCCATCGCGGCGGCGAGGTCGGCGCGCTCGGCGACCCCGTGCCCGAACTCGCCCTCGCTCGTGCCGCGCGGCGAGGTGACCCCGCGGAAGTTGAAGCGGAGCACCGCCAGCTGGGCCAGCGCCGGCAGTCGGGCGGCCGCCTTGCGGATGATGTGGGAGTCCATGAACCCGCCGTGGGTCGGCAGCGGGTGGAGCGCCACGATCGTCGCCACCGGCTCGGCGCGGAGAGGCGTCGCCAACTCCCCCACGAGCGTGAGGCCGTCGGCGGTGTGCAGCTCGACGTCCTCGCGGCGCGCGGGCAGCTCCACGCCGGCCGAGATCCGGATCGGGCCCTCGGTCGCGGCGTCACTCACGTGCGGGTCCTCCAGCAGTGCGCGTGCCAGTGCCGGCGTCCGGCGAGGTCGTCGGCCTCGCCGAACAGACCGTCCGCCCGCCATGCCACGACGTGCGCCGTGCCGGGAGCGATCTCGCCGCCGCAGCCGGGGCAGACGTACTCCTTCACGGCCGCCGCCGCCGACTGCGGCTGCACGTTCCAGGCGCCGTCGCGCTTCGACTCGACGCGCAGCCGACCCGCCAGGGCGCGCTCGAGATCGAGCGGCTCCGGCTCCGGGACACGGACGCGGCGACGGGGCACGCCTCCAGCCTAAGGAATCAGTACCAGCCCGAGGACTGCGAGTGCGCCCAGGCGCCACAGGGCGTGCCGTACCGGCCGGAGATGTACCCGAGGCCCCAGGTGATCTGCGTCGCGGGGTTGTCGGCCCAGTCGGCGCCGGCGCTCGCCATCTTCGAGCCGGGCAGGGCCTGCGGGATGCCGTAGGCGCCGGTCGACGGGTTGCCGGCGTAGACGTTCCAGTGGGATTCGCGGTTCCAGAGCGACACGAGGCAGTCGAACTGGTCCTGCCCCATGCCGCGGGCGGCGAGCATCTGCTGCGCGATCGCCTGCGCCGTGCCCGGGTCGGGCGTCCCGGCGTGCGGCGCTCCCCCGGAGCGCACCGCCGCCGTCTGGGGCGGCGGAGGCGGCGGCGCGACGGTCACCGCGAATCCGTCGCGGGTGACCGCGGTCGACACGTCGGAGACGAGCTCGAACGCCTGGTGCGCCCGCGGCGCGACCGGCGCCGCGTCGGCGAGCGCGCGCTGATGCGGGGCCGCGAGCGTGAGCGCGACGAGGCCGGCGCTGACGCTGACGGCGAGGAGCGACAGGACGTACCGGGAACGGGTCTGACGCTCCGCCCGGACCGCGTGACGTCGGGGCGCGTAGTGCACCCCCGTGCTTCGGAACCCGCTCACAGTCCCAGAAGTCTACGCGACGCGGTCCCGAGCGCCTGGGAACGGGGTGGACGCGACCGGGTCAGGACGTCCTCACCGCGAGCAGCACGCGCACGACGGCGTCGAGCAGGGCGTCGACCTGCGCCTCGGCATAGCCGCCCCGCTGGGGGTGGAAGGCCACCTGACGCACGTCCTCGACGGTCATCGGGGTGCCCGTCTGCAGGAACCGGCGGGTGCGATTCGTGAACGCGTCGACCTCGCGCACGGCGTAGCCGGTCGAGAACCAGCTGATGCGACGGAAGCGCTGCCCGCGCGGGCGGGAGATCCGGTCGAGGACGATCTGGGCGAGCTCCCGCGCGTCCTGATACCAGGCCTGATCGCCGGCACGGTCGATCGCGGTCTGCCGCTCGCGGGTCGCGAACGCGTCCTCGAGACGTTCGAGCGCCGCATCGACGACCGCCGGGTCGTAGCCGCCGCGCTTCATGGAGAAGGCCGTCGTGCGGATGCGCTCGGCGCTCAGCCCCGACTGCCCGGCGGGGGCCGCGTAGGCGCGGCGGGCGTCTTCGAGGAAGTCCTCCACCTCGGCCGTGTCGTAGCCGCGCCCCTTGGGGGCGCGCGGGAAGGTCGAGCTCACCCGGCGATCCTAGCGGCGGACCCCTCGGGAACCTGGGAGCGCGACGCGCTCAGCGCAGGCCCGCGACGCCCAGAACGTAGTAGATCGCGTACGCGACCGCGGCGCTCGGGAGGATCGAGTCGAGCCGGTCGAGGAAGCCGCCGTGCCCGGGCAGGATGCTCGAGATGTCCTTGATGCCGAGGTCGCGCTTGATGAGCGACTCGGTCAGGTCGCCGGCGGTGCCGACGAGAGCCAGCAGCAGACCCATCACGATGCCGATCCAGATCGGCACGTGCAGCATGAGGGGGGCGAGGATCATGCCCGCGACGATCGCGACGACGATCGAGCCCGCGAATCCCTCCCAGGTCTTGCCGGGGCTGATGTTCGGCGCGAGCTTGTGCTTGCCCAGCCAGATGCCCGTGCCCCACGCCCCCGTGTCGGTCGCGACGACGATGATCATGCACGCGAGGGTCCAGTACTCGCCGCCGACCGAGTCGTGGTGCGGGCCGGACGAGGCCGTGAGCACGAGGTAGAAGCCGGCCATGAACGTGATGTAGACCTGCACGAACATGCCGGCCCCGATGTCCAGCAGCACGTTCTTCGCGCCCGTGCGGTGGCTCGGCATCGCGAGCTCGCCGAGCCGCCAGAGCGACACGATCACGATCGCGCCGAGGGTGCCGAGCCAGAGGCCCTCCACCGAGAGGCCGCGCTCGGCGGCGAAGAAGGCGACGGGGGCGGCGAGCACACCGACCACGACCGAGACGACGCGAGGCGTCATCCGCCCGGCGACGCGGATGGCGGTGGTCAGCTCCCACGCGGTGAATCCGATGAGGACCGCGCCGAAGATGATGAACAGCCACTTGAAGATGATGAGGCTGACGAGGAAGGCGCCCCCGAGCAGGATCCCGATGCCGATCGCGGCCGGCAGGTTGCGGCCGCTGCGGCGGTTGATCGCCTCGTTGGCGGCGTCGAACTGGGCGCGCGCCTCCCGCAGCCCCGCCTCGATGTCGGCGCGGGGGTCGTGACGGTCGTGCGGCGCCTTCGGCGCCGGAGAGCCTTCGGGCGGCGTCGGCATCAGACCTCGAGGAGCTCGGCTTCCTTGCGCTTCAGAGCCTCGTCGATCTCGTCGACGTGCGACTTCGTGACGGCGTCGAGCTCCTTCTCGGCGCGGGCGATCTCGTCCTCGCCGACCTCCTTCTGGGCGTCGAGGTCGTCCTTGGCCTTGCGCCGCAGATTGCGGAGCACGACCTTCGCCTCCTCGCCCTTGGAGCGCACGAGCTTGACGTACTCCTTGCGGCGGTCCTCGGTGAGCTCCGGCATGGTCACGCGGATGATGGTGCCGTCGTTGTTGGGGGTCGCGCCGAGGTGCGAAGCGGCGACGATCGCCTTCTCGATGTCCTTGAGGGCGCTCTTGTCATAGGGCGTGATGATGAGCACGCGCGCCTCGGGGTTCTGAAGGCCGGCGAGCTGCGCGAGCGGGGTCGGCGTGCCGTAGTACTCGACCATCAGCTTCTGGAACAGCGCGGGGTTCGCGCGCCCGGTGCGGACGGTGCTGAAGTCGTCCTTCGCGACGTCGACGGCGCGGTCCATCTTCTCGCGGGCCTCGGCGAGCACGTCACTGATCACTTCGGTCTCCTCACGGAACAGGCGGTCGTCCCAGCCTAGCCGCCCGTCCGATCGCCGGAGGTCGGCGCGAGACTGGGGTCATGGACTTCGATCAACCGCCCGTGCTGTCGGTGGTGCCCAACGGGCGGGATCGGGAGGCGGGTCCCGGGTGGCCGAAGACGGTGCCGGCGGTCGAGCAGCTGCTGCGCGACGGGCTGGCCCTCGCGCGCGGGGTGACGCTCCTCGTGGGGCAGAACGGGTCCGGCAAGTCCACGGTTCTCGAGGCGGTCGCGATGGCCTACGGTCTCTCGCCCGAGGGCGGATCGGTGCACGCGCAGCACCGCACCCGACCCACGGAGTCGCCGCTCTCGGGCTGGATCGAGCTGCGCCGTGGCCTCGGCGCCGGTCGCTGGGGCTTCTTCCTCCGCGCCGAGACGATGCACGGGTTCTACACCTATCTGGAGCAGAACCCGGGGGTCCGCGACCCGCGCTTCCACGAGATGAGCCACGGCGAATCGTTCCTGGCGGTCCTCGGCACGCGCTTCGACTCCCCCGGCTTCTACTGTCTCGACGAGCCGGAGGCGGCGCTCTCGTTCGATTCGACGCTGGCGCTCATGGCGACCCTGCACGACCTCGTGCGCGGCGGGGGGCAGGCGGTGTGCGCGACGCACTCCCCCGTGCTCGCGGCGTTCCCCGGTGCTCGGATCCTCGAGCTCGGCCCCTGGGGCATGCGGGAGGCGGCATGGGACGACCTCGAGGTCGTGCAGCACTGGCGTTCGTACCTGCAGTCGCCGCAGCGCTACCTGCGGCACCTTCTGGACTGAGCGCTCAGCTCTCCGGCGCGGTGGTGAAATCGATCAGCTGCTCGACCCGGGCGAGGAGCGACGGCTCGAGGTCCGTGTAGCTGCGGACGCGGGAGAGGATGCGCTGCCAGGCCCGCGCGATGTCGGCCTGGTCGGCGTGCGGCCAGCCGAGCGCGGCGCAGATGCCGTGCTTCCATTCGACGTTCCGGGGGATGTCGGGCCAGCGCTCGAGACCGAGCCGCTGCGGCTTCACCGACTGCCACACGTCGACGTACGGATGCCCCACCACGAGCACGTGCGGACCACTCACGGACTGTGCGATCCGGCTCTCCTTGGAGTTCGGCACGAGGTGGTCGACGAGCACGCCGATGCGCCGGTCGGGACCGGGCCGGACCTCGGCCAGTCGGTCGGCGAGGTGGTCGACGCCCTCGAGGTACTCGACGACCACGCCCTCGGCGCGCAGGTCGTCGCCCCAGACCTTCTCGACGAGCTCGGCGTCGTGCCGGCCCTCGACCCAGATGCGGTGGGCGCGCGCGACGCGGGCCCGCTGCTCGGGCGCGGCGCGGGAGCCGGAGGCCGTGCGCGCGGGCGCCGCCGGAGCAGCGACGCGCGGGGCGCGCAGGCGCACCGGCTCGCCGTCGATCAGGAAACCGGGTCCGAGCGGGAACTGGCGACGCGCACCGCGGCGGTCCTCCAGCTCCACGACACCCTTGACGATGCCGATTACGGCGCCGACGAAGCCCTCGCGGCCACCCGGCTCCGGCAGCTCGACGACCAGGCCCGGCTCGGCGTCGACCTCGCGGACGATCTTCCGGCCGCGGGTGCGCCAGTCGCCGGCGAGGACGTCGTGACCGTACCGGTCGCTCACGAGGCCAGCGCCGCCTGCGCGATCGCGGACGCGGCGAACCAGCCGCCGATCGACAGCACCAGGGTCGCCAGCGCGGCCCACCACGAGCGACGGCGGAACACCTGGAGCGCGACGGTGCCCGCGGTCCCGACGACGCCGAGCAGGAAGATGACCAGCGCCGCGGTGAACTGCACGCCGCCGGCCTGCGCCGTGCCGCAGACGCCGTCCGGGCACGGGGTCAGTAGCGAGAGCTGCAGGAACCCGAAGAGCGCGCCGATCCAGTAGCCGACGTAGGCGACCACGAGGAGGACGGCCGACAGGGCGATGTCCCACGCCGCGCGGCACCGCCCCGCACCGCGCCCCGGGGCACCGAGCACGCGCGGGGCGCCGGGACCGCTCACACGGTCACCAGGGTGCCGATGGTGTCGCCGCGGAGCGCCTTCGTGACGTTGCCGGCCGGCTCCATGCCGAACACGACCATCGGCATCTTGTTGTCCATGCAGAGGCTGAAGGCGGTGGAGTCGACGACCTTGAGGCCCTGCACGAGCGCGTCCTGGTAGGTCACGCGGTCGAGCTTCTGGGCCTCGGGGTTCGTGCGCGGGTCGTCGGTGTAGACGCCGTCGACGCCGTTCTTCGCGACGAGCACGGCATCCGCCTCGATCTCGAGGGCGCGCTGCGCGCTCACCGTGTCGGTGGAGAAGTACGGGAGTCCCGCGCCGGCGCCGAAGATGACGACCCGGCCCTTCTCGAGGTGGCGCTCCGCGCGGAGCGGGATGTACGGCTCCGCGACCTGCGACATCGTGATCGCCGACTGCACGCGGACCGGCGCGCCGGCCTTCTCGAGGAAGTCCTGCAGCGCGAGCGCGTTCATGACGGTGCCGAGCATGCCCATGTAGTCGGCGCGGCCGCGGTCCATGCCGCGCTGGCTGAGCTCCGCGCCGCGGAAGAAGTTGCCGCCACCGACGACGACGGCGACCTCGACGCCCTCGGGGTCGTTCTGGTCCTTCGGCACGACGGCCGCGATCTCGCGGGCGATGCCCGAGACGACGTCGGGGTTCACGCCGAGCGAGCCACCGCCGAACGCCTCACCGGAGAGCTTCAACAGGACGCGGCGGCGGCGGTCGGTCATCTGGGCGGTCTCCTCGCAGGGGGTCGGCGGCTCGGTCCAGGGTACCGGTCGACGGAACCCGGTCTCTCGTCCGCGACGCGGGACCGTCGTGGAGACGGGTCCGCTCCGACCAGGATCGGCGGCTCGGGTCTCCGCCGCCCGGACGACGACGGGCCCGGGATCGCTCCCGGGCCCGTCGTGCGGTGCTGATGCGGTGCTTACGCGCCGACCTTGAAGCGGGCGAAGCCCTGGATCGTGAGCCCGGCGTCCGCGACGACCTTGCTGATCGTCAGCTTGTTGTCGCGGGCGTACTCCTGCTCAAGGAGGGCGATCTGCTTGTAGAAGGCGCCGATGCGGCCCTCGACGATCTTCGGGAGCGCGGCCTCCGGCTTGCCCTCGTTGCGGCTGATCTCCTCGACGATGCGGCGCTCGTTCTCGACCTCGGCCGGCGGCACGTCGTCCTTCGAGAGGTACTGCGGGTCGGCGAACGAGATGTGCTGCGCGATGCTGCGCGCGGTCTCCGCGTCCGAGCCCTGGTACGCCACGACGACCCCGATCTGCGGCGGCAGGTCGGCGGAGGTCTTGTGGAGGTAGACCGCGTAGTGGTCGCCCGAGATGCGCACGAGGCGGCGCAGCTCGATCTTCTCGCCGATGATGGCGGCCTCGTCCTCGATGGTCGACGCGACGGTGCCGTTCTCGAGCGTCACCGCGAGGGCCGCGTCGACGGTCTCGGCGCCGGAGTCGGCGAGCGCCTCGGCGATCCGGTCCGCGAGAGCGATGAACTTCTCGTTCTTCGAGACGAAGTCGGTCTCGCAGGCGAGCTCGAACATCGTGACGGCGGTCGCGGACTCGACGACGCGCACGAGGCCCTCGCTCGTCGAGCGATCGGCGCGCTTCGCGTTGCCCTTCGCCCCCTTGAGGCGCAGGATCTCGACGGCCTTCTCGACGTCGCCGTCGGCCTCGACGAGGGCGTTCTTGGTGTCGACCATGCCCGTGCCGAGTCGCTCGCGCAGGGCCTTGACGTCTTCCAGGCTGAAATTGGCCATGGCTGTTCCTTACTGATCGAAAGTGGCTGTGCCGGTTCTCTGGGGGATGACGGGACGCCGCGACGGACGCGGCGCCCCGATCCCGACTACTTCTCGGCGGCCGCGGCCTTCTCGGCCGGGGTCTCCTTCTCGGCGTCGGTGGCCTCGGCCTCGAGGCGCGCCTCGGCGGCCTCCTCCGACTCCGGGTGGTGGATCGGCGTGAGCGACTCGTCCTCGACCGCGGCGGTCTCGGCGAGCTTCGCGTCGGCGTCGTTCTCCTCGGTGGGGACCTCGGCAGCGACGATCTCGGCGACCTTCTCCTCGGCGTCCGGCGCCTGGTCGACGGCCTCGATGCGCTCGGCGGTCGACTGCGGGGTCTCGGACGCCTCGAGGAGCTCGCGCTCCCACTCGGCGAGCGGCTCGACCGCCGACACGTTGCCCTCGGCCGCCGGCGCCTGGTGGCGCTGGACGAGACCCTCGGCGGCGGCGTCCGCGATGATGCGGGTCAGCAGGCCGACGGAGCGGATCGCGTCGTCGTTGCCCGGGATCGGGTACTGGAGCTCGTCGGGGTCGGCGTTCGTGTCGAGGATGCCGATGACCGGGATCCCGAGCTTGGTCGCCTCGTTGACGGCGAGGTGCTCGCGCTTCGAGTCGATCACCCAGATCGCCGACGGCGTCTTGGTGAGGTTGCGGATGCCGCCCAGGGTCTTGTGCAGCTTGTCGAGCTCGCGCTTCTTGATGAGGAGCTCCTTCTTGGTGAAGCCCTTCGTCGTGTCGTCGAAGTCGATCTCCTCGAGCTCCTTCATGCGCGCGAGGCGCTTGGAGACCGTCTGGAAGTTGGTGAGCAGACCGCCGAGCCAGCGCTGGTTGACGTACGGCTGGCCGACGCGGGTCGCCTGCTCGGCGACCGACTCCTGCGCCTGCTTCTTGGTGCCGACGAACAGCACGGTGCCGCCGTGGGCGACGGTCTCCTTGACGAAGTCGTACGCCTTGTCGATGTACGACAGCGACTGCTGCAGGTCGATGATGTGGATGCCCGAGCGCTCGGTGAGGATGAAGCGCTTGACCTTCGGGTTCCAGCGGCGGGTCTGGTGCCCGAAGTGGACGCCGCTGTCGAGCAGCTGGCGGATGGTGACGACGGCCATGGCCGTTCTCCTTCTTCTCCCGCACGGCCCGGGGGCGGTGCGGGACTTCTCGGTTGTGTCGATCGCGCGGCGGGTGCCGGGATCCCTGGTGCCGGGCGCGCACCCGCCGGACCCACAGCGTCTGAGTGAACAGAACGCACGGGACCGGACCGAATGGATGCGGGGGCCGAATGGCACGCGAAGTCACCCCGCCGGGGCGGAGTGCATCGTCAGTGTAGCCTCCTTCCCCGTTCCCCCGCATGCCGGTTCGTGCACCGGACGGCATCCCCCGCCCCGTGCCGACCGCGGTCGCCGGCAGGGTGGTCGCCATGCGATCGCGACGACTCCCCCGGGCGGCCGCGGCGGCCGTGGTCGTCGCGGTCGCCGCCCTGGTGATCGCGACGGGCCCGAGCGGGGCCGCGGCCGGCCCGGCACCGCCGTCCGGCCCCGGCTCCGGCTCCGGCTCCGGGGAAGGCGTCGCGGACGGTGCCGCGGTCTGGACGTGGCCGATCGCCTCGCCGCACCCCGTCGTCCGCGCCTACCTCGCGCCCCCGACGCCCTACGGGGCCGGGCATCGCGGCATCGACATCGGCGCCGTCGAGGGATCATCGGTGTTCGCGCCGGACGACGGTGTGGTGCATTTCGCGGGAGTCGTGGTCGATCGGCCGGTGCTCTCGGTCGAGCACGCCGGCGGTGTGCTGTCGAGCTTCGAGCCCGTCACGAGCGAGCTCCACCCGGGCGACGCGGTGCATCGCGGCCAGGTCGTCGGGATGCTGGCCGCCGGGCACTGCGTGGATGCCGGGTGCCTTCATCTCGGAGCGCGGGTGGACGGTCAGTACGTGAACCCGATGATCTTCCTCGGTGGCGTTCGGCGTGCGGTGCTGTATCCGACGCGGGGCGGGTGAGGTCAGGCGCGCGGATGCGCCGTCGCGTAGGCGGCTTTCAGGCGCTCGGCCGAGACGTGCGTGTAGATCTGAGTCGTCGCGAGGCTCGCGTGCCCGAGCAGCTCCTGCACGGCGCGGAGGTCGGCACCCCCGTCGAGCAGATGGGTCGCCGCCGTATGGCGGAACGTGTGCGGCCCCGCCGGGCCGGACCCGGGCAGGTCGGCGAGCAGCGAGGCGACGAGCTGGTACACGGTGCGCGCGGTGAGCGGTGCTCCGCGGGCGCCGAGGAAGAGGGTGTCGAGCAGGAGCGCGTCGATCCCGTCGCGCAGGAGGGCCGGCCGGCCGGCGCCGAGGTAGCGGTCGAGCGCCCTCGCGGCGGGGACGCCGAACGGCACCACCCGCTCCTTGCCGCCCTTGCCGAGGACGCGCACCATGAGGCGCGTGCGGTCGACGTCGCCGAGCTCCAGCCCGACGAGCTCGCTCACGCGGATGGCGCTCGCGTAGAGCAGCTCGACGATCGCGAGGTCGCGGATCGCAACCGGGTCGTCGCCGGCGGCGCGCCCCTCGAGCCGGGCGAAGAGCACGTCGAGCTGGGACCGGTCGAGGACGCGCGGCAGATGCTTGTCGCTCTTCGGCGCGCGGAGCCGAGCGCCCGCGTCACCGGCGGCGGCGCCGGTCCGTGCGAGCCACGCCGTGAATCCCCGGACCGCCGCCGTTCGACGGGCGAGACTCGACTTCGCGAGTCGATCGCTCACGTGCCACTGCCAGTCGCGCAGCAGCTCGAGGTCGATCGCCTCGGCCTCGGTGACGCCCGCCTCCTCCGCGAAGGCGGCCAGGTCCACGAGATCGCCGCGATACGCCCGGGCCGTCTGCTCGCTCAGCCCGCGATCGACGGTCAGCTGACGCACGAAGGCGTCGATCGCGGCGTCGATCCTCACCCGGACATCGTCTCGCCGTACCGTGCCGCGCGCCCGCGCGACGCGCCCCCCGTCACGACTCGCGGGATCCGCCCTCGACGTCGAGGAGGGTGAACGTCGACGCCTTATGGGAGAACGCCTCCCGTCGCTCGTGCGGCGTCATGGCGGCGAGCCGCTCGAGCACGGCGCCGTCGAAGCCCGTGACCTGGGGCGCCGACGTCACCGGCACGACCGAGTGCACCACCGCATGCGGGTACACGTCGACGAGGGTGATGGACTGGCCGCCGTCGACGCCGAGCAGCGCGTCGGGCGGGCCGCTGGTGTCGATCGTGTAGCAGGTGGCGGCCGCGACCGACACCGGAATGCCGGCGAACGTGCCGTGCGTCGCGTAATGGAGGTGGCCCGCGAGGATCGCCCGGACGTCGGATCCCTCGAGCACCTCGGCCAGCCGCTCCTGCTCCTGGAGCTCGAGGATCGCCATGGTCTCGACCGGACTCGGCAGCGGCGGGTGGTGCAGGGCGAGCAGCGTGCCGTGCGCGGCCGGGAAGGCGAGCACCTCCTGCAGCCAGTCGAGCTGCTGGTCGGTGACCTCGCCGTGGTGGTAGCCGGGGACGGTCGAGTCGAGCGAGATGATTCGGAGACCGTCCAGGTCGTAGACCCGGTCCTGCGGATCCGCGCTGGGCTCCTCGCCGAAGAGGATCGACGAGTAGGGCTCGCGCTCGTCGTGGTTGCCCATGACCCAGATGATCCGCGATCCCATCCGATCGGCGACCGGCTCGAGCTGCGAGCGGAGCCGCTCGTACGCCTCGGGCTCGCCGAGGTCGGCCAGGTCGCCCGTGATGACGATCGCCTCGGGTCGGCGCCCCGACCGCTCCAACTGCTCGAGGGCACGCGCCAGGTGCCCATCGGTGTCGACCGCACCGTAGAGCGGGCGCCGACCGCCCAGGAAGTGCGTGTCGCTGACATGCGCAATGCGATGCAGGGGCGCACCGTACTGGCCGAGCTGGATGCGGTGGTCGAGGGCCATGCCCTCACTCTCGCAGCATCGTCCGACCGTGGCGACGTCACCGGGCCGCCGCCGATTCGGCCACCGTGCGGATCCATCCCGAGGGCCGCTGCCGGGCGAGGCCCTCCAGCTCGAGGAGACCGAGCTCCGCGCGGATGCGGTCGGGAGCGAGCCCGGAGATCGCGGCGAGCTGCTCGGGTGCGCGCCCGGCCCGGGTGCTCATCGCGTCCAGGAGCCGCATGCGGGTCGCGCTGAGCCGATCGGCGTCGAGAGGGGCCGGGGCGACGCCGTCACCGACCCCGTCCTCCCCCAGCAGCTCCGCCATCTCGGCCGCCGACGTCACGCACATCGCATCGCTCTCGCGGAGGAGGCGATGGCATCCCGCCGAGGCGGAGCTCGTGACAGGCCCGGGCACCGCGCCCACCGGCCGCCCGAGTTGCGCGGCGTGGTGGGCGGTGTTGATCGACCCCGACCGCCAGCCGGCCTCCACGACGACCGTCGCCCCGGTCGCCGCGGCGATCAACCTGTTCCTCTGGAGGAAGCGCCAGCGGCTCGGGGACACTCCCGGCGGCACCTCGGCGACGACCGCTCCGCGCTGCTCGATCGTGCGGAGCAGTCCGTCATGCCCCGACGGGTAGAAGGTGTCGACCCCGCCGGCGAGGAACGCGATC
Source organism: Pseudolysinimonas sp. (assembly GCF_051954455.1). Taxonomy (GTDB): domain Bacteria; phylum Actinomycetota; class Actinomycetes; order Actinomycetales; family Microbacteriaceae; genus Pseudolysinimonas. Next base: position 30,903 of record NZ_JBQCHS010000034.1, read on the forward strand.
GTCGCTCCCTGCCCGGCCAGCGCCGCGCGGTGGGCCGCCCCGTCGATCCCGTAGGCGGCGCCCGAGACCACCGCGATCCCGCGGTCGACGAGGCCGGCGGCGGCCTCCATCGCCACGTGCTCGCCGTACGCGGTCGCGGCGCGGGCGCCGACGATCGCGACCGATCGGCGGAGCGCTCGCAACCGCGCGCGGTCGCCCCGCACCCAGAGCGCGAGCGGTGCATGCTCGCCCAGATCGTCGAGCCGCGTCGGCCACTCGGGGTCGCCCGGGATCACGAGCGACACCGCGAACCGCGCCGCCTGCCGGAGGTCGAGCTGCACCCGCGCGGCGTCCACCCGGGGACGCCAGCGCTCCAGCGCCGAGGGCGGGATCACGGGCGCGCCCGCCGCCCCCTCGCCCCGCACCCGGGCGACGAGCGCCGCCAGCGCGGCCTCGGCTCCGTTCTCCGCCACGAGCCGCCCCGCATCGCCGTCGCCCGGCTCGACCACGCGGCTCCAGGCCGCGCGGGCGAATCGCTCGGCGACCGCCGCCCGATCGGGTGCCTCCGCCACCGCGCGCACGAGCGGCGCGACGGCCGTCTCGGGCATCCCCAGGATCGTCATGCGGTCTCCCTCTCGCTCATCGCCTGCACGCGCTCATTCCGCCATCGCCTTCCGCAGGAACAGGGCCCGGCCGATGTGCTCCGCGGTCGGGCGCTCGGCGTCCTCGAGGTCGCAGACGGTCCAGGCGACCTTGAGCACGCGGTCGTACCCGCGCATGGTGAGCGCGCCGCGTTCGAGGGCGCGATCCAGCGCCGCGGTCGCACCACGCACGGGGGCGCCCGCCGGGGACCGCAGCCACGGCCCCGACACCTGCGCGTTGAGCCGCCACGGCGTCGCGCGCAGGCGGTCCGCGGCCCTCCCTCGCGCCGCGACGATCCGGGCCCGCGTGTCGCCGCTGGTCCGTCGATGCTCCGGCGTCGCGCGCAGCTGCGCCGCCGTGATGCGTCGAACGGTGAGCTGGATGTCGACCCGGTCGAGCAGCGGTCCGCTCAGTCGGCCGAGGTACCGTCGCCGAGTGAACGGCGCACATGTGCAGGCGCTGTCGTCGACGCCCGCGAGTCCGCAGGGGCAGGGATTCGCCGCGAGCACGAGCTGGAACCGGGCCGGGTACCGCGCCGTCGCGTAGACGCGGGAGATCGCGACGACGCCGGACTCGAGCGGCTGCCGCAGGGCGTCGAGCGCGGCGGCGGGGAACTCGGGGGCCTCGTCGAGGAACAGGACCCCGTGCGCCGCCCGCACGACCGAGCCCGGACGGATCCACCCGCTGCCGCCGCCGATCATGGACGCGGCGCTCGACGTGTGATGCGGCGCCTCGAACGGCGGACGCCGGGTCAGTCGGGCCCCCACCGGGGAGCCGCCGAGCGAGCGGATCGAGGCGACCTCGAGCGCGGCGTCGTCGTCGAGGTCGGGCAGAAGACCGGGAAGTCGTGCGGCGAGCATCGTCTTGCCTGCGCCGGGCGGCCCCAGCAGGAACAGATGGTGCCCGCCGGCTGCGGCGACCTGGGCGGCGTCGATCGCGTCCTCGTTGCCGACGATGTCGGCGAGATCGCCGGTGTCCTCCGGCTCTTCCGTCGGCGCCGGGCCCGGGATCGGATCGCACTCGACCTGGTCGAGCTCCGCCCCGTGCCAGATCGCGGCGTCGCGCAACGAGGCCATGCCGACGATGCGGACGCCCTCGACGAGCCGCGCCTCATCGGCATTGCCCGCGGGAACCACGACGGTCTCGTAGCCGGCCCGTGCCGCCGCGAGCACCGCGGGGAGGACGCCGGAGACGGGACGCACCCGCCCGTCGAGGGCGAGCTCTCCGAGGTGCACCACCCGGTCGACCGACGCGGCCGGCACCTTGCCGTCGGCGGCGAGCGCCGCGAGGGCGATGGCCAGGTCGAAGGCCGAGCCGTGCTTCGGCAGGGCCGCGGGCGACAGGTTGACGGTCAGCTTCCGCGCGGTGATCGCGAGCTCCGAGTTGTGCGCGGCAGCGCGCACGCGGTCGCGCGCCTCGCCGAGCGCCGCGTCCGGCAGGCCGATGAGCACGAAACCGGGCAGGTTGCTCGAGATGTCCGCCTCGATCTGCACGATCACGCCGTCGATCCCGAGCAGCGCGACCGCGTGGGTCCGGGCGAGCGGCATCAGAACACCCCGCGCAGGTGCTCGACGACCGCCGGCCGATCCCGCGGGGCGATGACGGCGACCGCGTCGATCCGCACCCGCGGATGCGCGCCCGCCTGATCCGGGTGAGCGGCGCACCACTCGCCCGCGAGCCGTCGGAGCCGCGCGAGCTTCGTCGCCGTGATCGCCTCGAACGGGTGCCCGTAGGCGGTGCTCGCCCGGGTCTTCACCTCCGCGACGACGATCTCGCGGGAGGCGCCGTCGAGGAGGACGAGGTCGACCTCCCCCGACGGACCGCGCCAGTTGCGGTCGAGGACCCGCAGCCCGCCCCGGGTCAGGTGCGCGGCGGCGAGGCGTTCGCCTCGGGCTCCGAGGACGTCTTTGGCGGCCATGCGGACGATCGTCCCGGGATCCGCCGCGGCCCGCGGCGACCGCGACCCGCCCCGTGGAGGGCGGCGCGCGAACGCCGCTGTGGACGAGGAGCGCTATTCGTCGAGCGCGAGCTCCTTGGGCAGCTCGAGGTCCTTGTCACCGCGGACCTCGACGTTGAAGTCCTTGTAGGTGATGACGCGCACGCTCTTCACGAAACGGTCGGACCGGTAGACGTCCCAGACCCACACGTCGTTCATCTGGATCTCGAAGTAGAAGTCGTGCTCGGTGTCCTTGCGGTCCACCGCGACCTCGTTGGCGAGGTAGAAGCGGCGCTCCGTCTCCACCACGTAGCGGAACTGGCTCACGACGTCGCGGTACTCGCGGTACAGGGCCAGTTCGACCTCGCGGTCGTAGTCCTCGATCTCGTCGTCGTCCATCGAGGGGAGTCTAGGCGAGCGCCGGGGGCGCGGCAGGCGCAGAGGAGCGCGACGTCAGGCGGGGAGCTCGTCGAACAGTGACGGGGTCCGCAGCCACGACCAGCGGTGGAGCGGCGTCGGCCCGAGGCGGTCGATCGCGGCGTAGTGGTCGACGCTCGCGTACCCCTTGTTGCCGACCCAGTTGTAGCCGGGATGCGTGCCGTCGGCCGCGATCATGATGCGGTCGCGGTGAACCTTCGCGAGCACCGAGGCGGCCGCGACCACCGCGCAGTCGCGGTCGGCCTTGACCCGGGTGACGACCTGCGGGCGCGGGCGCTCCCCCGCGCGGTCGAAGGCCGGGGAGAGCCAGTCGTGCGATCCGTCGAGGAGCACCACCGCATCCGTCGTCGTCACGCCCGCCGCCCGCAGTCCGGCGAACGCCCGCAGCGCCGCGACGCCGAGGGCGGCGATGATCCCGATCTCCTCGATCTCCTCGTTGGAGGCGAGGCCCACGGCGTGCGCCGTCGACCAGGTCTGGACGAGCGGGTGCAGCGCCTCGCGCTTCGGCTCGGGGAGCATCTTGGAGTCGCGGAGGCCGTCCGGGATCCGACGCCCGTGTCCGTCGAACACGCTGAGCCCGACGCCCACCGGGCCCGCGATCGCGCCCCGCCCGACCTCGTCGACGCCGATCACCATGGCCGCGCCCTCGCGGATCATCCGCCGCTCGACGCGCAGGGTCGGATCCGCGACGGTCATCTGCCGCTCGTCGTCGCGGTCGGGGTCGGCGCCGATGACTCGTCGGTCCGATCGTCGCCGGCCTTCGCGTCGCCGGGCGTGCCGACGTCGGCGAAGGTCAGCGGGTGGTTGTCGAGCCAGGTCCAGCGGTCCACCGGCCAGGTGATGAGGATGGCGCGGCCGACCACGTTCTTCATCGGCATGAAGCCGCGGTCCGGGCTGCCGTCGTGGTTGTGCTCGACCGAGTCGTCGGAGTCGTAGCGGTTGTCGCCCTCGACCCAGATGTAGCCCTTCGGAACGGTCACGTCGAAGGGGTACTTGGCCGCCTGCGTCACGCCCGTGGGCAGCTTGATGTACGGCTCGTCGAGCGGGGAGCCGTTGACGCTGATCTGGCCGAACGAGTTGCAGCACGTCACGTGATCGCCCGGCAGCCCGATGAGGCGCTTGATCAGGTGGTCGTTGGAGTCCGGAGCCGTCAGCCCGACGATCGAGAGCGCCCAGTCGATGGGATTGGTGTCGGGCTGCGACGGCGGCAGCCATCCGCCCGGATCCTTGAAGACCACGACGTCGCCGCGCTGCAGCGGGAAGACCTTCGGCTGCAGCTCGTTGACGATGATCCGGTCGTTGACGAGGAGCGTGTCCTCCATGGACTGCGACGGGATGTAGAACGACCGGATGAGGAACGTCTTGATGAGGAAGGAGATGAGGATCGCCGCGACGATGATGATGAGCACGTCGCGCAGGAATCGCGCGGCACCGCCCCGACGCCGGGAGGAGGCGGGCGCGTCGTCGGCCGGGTCGGCCACCGCGGTGTCGTTCAGCGTCATGTCTCCCTCGGGGTCGCGGCAATCCTAAGCAACCTCACCCCGGAGAACGACGACGGCGCGCGAGGCCGAAGCCGCGCGCGCCGTCGTGGGAGGTCCGAGGCGGATTACGCCTCGCGCTTCTCCTTGATCTTGGCCTTCTTGCCGCGCAGCTCGCGCAGGTAGTAGAGCTTCGCCCGCCGGACGTCACCGCGGGTCACGAGCTCGATGTGGTCGATGATCGGCGAGTGCACCGGGAAGGTGCGCTCCACGCCGACCTGGAAGCTGACCTTGCGGACCGTGAAGGTCTCGCGGATGCCCTCGCCGGAACGACCGATGACCACGCCCTGGAAGACCTGGATACGGGAGCGGCTGCCCTCGACGATGTTCACGTGCACCTTGACGGTGTCACCGGGGCGGAAGTCCGGCACGTCGGACCGGAGAGAGGCGGCATCGACGGAGTCGAGGATGTGCATGGCGTGGTTCGCTCTCTGCGCGCGCCGCGGGTCGCTACGCGATTCGATGAAGAATGGATGTGCGCCCGAGCGTCAGAATCGGCTCCCCCGGGGCAGAGCCCGCCGGGCACAAGGGTCCATCATGCCAGACTCCCGGCTCCCCCGTAAACTCGCGGGGTGATCGAACTGCGCACCCCGGCCGAGATCGAGCAGATGCGGGCCGCCGGCGCGTTCGTGGGACGCGTCCTCGAGGCGACGCGCGACGCCGCCGCGGTGGGCGTCAACCTCCTGGAGCTCGACGCGCTCGCGCACGACATGATCCGGTCAGAGGGCGCCGAGAGCTGCTACATCGACTACCACCCCTCCTTCGGCGCCTCGCCGTTCGGCAAGGTGATCTGCCTGTCCGTCAACGACGCGGTGCTGCACGGCCTGCCCCACGACTACCGGCTGCAGGACGGCGACCTGCTGTCGCTCGACTTCGCCGCGTCCGTCGACGGCTGGGTGGCCGACTCCGCCCTGTCGATCGTGGTCGGCACCCCCCGGCCCGAGGACCTTCAGCTCATCGCGACCACAGAGCGCGCGCTCGAGGCGGGCATCACGGCCGCGGTCGTCGGCAACCGGATCGGCGACATCTCCGCCGCGATCGGCGAGGTCGCGCATCGCGCGAAGCTCAAGGTGAACACGGACTTCGGCGGTCACGGGGTCGGGCGCGAGATGCACGGCGACCCGCACATCCCGAACGACGGGCGCGCGCGCCGAGGGCTGCCGCTCCGTGCCGGGCTGGTGTTCGCCATCGAGCCGTGGTTCATGCTCGGCACCGACAAGATCTACACGGACGACGACGGATGGACGCTGCGCTCGCGCGACGGCTCGCGGGGTGCGCACGCGGAGCACACCGTCGCGGTCACGGACGACGGACCGGTCGTCCTCTCGGCGCGCGCGTCCTAGCGGCGGCTCGCTGCCGCGACCGGCTCAGAGCTCGGGATCGTCGAGCAGCTCCGGCCGCACCCGCCGGGTGCGCTCGATCTGCTGCTGGCGCCGCCACGCGGCGATCGCGCCGTGGTTGCCGCCCAGGAGCACATCGGGCGTTCGCATCCCGCGCCATTCGGCGGGCTTGGTGTAGCTCGGGTACTCGAGCAGTCCGTCCTCGTGGCTCTCCTCGACCAGGCTGTCCGGGTTGCCGACGACGCCCGGCACCAGACGGCCGACGGCCTCCACGATCGCCATCGCCGCGACCTCGCCGCCGTTCAGCACGTAGTCGCCGAGGCTGAGCTCCAGCACCTCGTGCTCCCGGCGCACCCAGTCGACGACGCGCTGGTCGATGCCCTCGTAGCGGCCGCAGCAGAACACGAGGTGCTCACGGTCCGCGAGCTCGCGCGCGGTCGCCTGGCGGAAGAGGGCTCCCGCCGGCGTCGTGAAGATCACGGTGGACGCCGGCGTCAGGATGGTGTCGAGCGCCTCGCCCCAGGGTTCCGGCTTCATGACCATCCCGGCCCCGCCGCCGGACGGGGTGTCGTCGACCGTGCGGTGCCGGTCGTGCGCGAAGTCGCGGAGGTCGTGCACGACGACGTCGAGCAGGCCCTTGCCCCGCGCGCGGCCGAGGAGCGACACGTCGAGCACGGAGAAGAACTCCGGGAAGATCGTGACGATGTCGATCCGCACCCGTCGAGCGTAGTCGGCGCCTGGCTCGTGTTCGCCGGGCGCTGACGTCTCCGCGATCGGCACCTCGATCGTGGCTCGCGGTGGAGACGCCGAATCCGGCGCTCCTCCCCACTCAGCCGCCGACGAATACGTCCCCAGAAGTGCGGGAGCCGTCCCGCGGGCGACGCGAGGTCGGCAGCCTCGTCGCATGCATCACACGAGCGATGCCAGCCGCCATGGCCTGGCGACCACCCAGGATCTCCGTTCAGCGGGCATGAGCGAGCGCGCGATCGCCGCGGCGGTGACCGCTGGACGGCTCCGACGGCTGCGCCGCGGGTGGTTCGCGGGCCCTCTCGCTGAACCGCGCGTCGCGTCGGCGGTCGCGGCGGGCGGGAGGGTCGCCTGCGCATCCGCACTCGCGATGCACGGCGTCTGGGTCCTGCGGGAGGACGGTCTGCACGTCGCGGTCCGGGACGGATCCCACCGCCGATCGGAGCGGGGGCGCCGCATCCATCACCGGACGCTCCGCGCCGAGCAGACCGATGGGCTCGTCGAGTCGCCGCTCGAGGCGCTGGAGCAGCTCAGCCATTGCGCGTCCGCGATGGAGACGGTCATCGCCATGAACTCAGCACTGCAGCACACCCTCGTCACGCGATCGGCACTGGCGACGGTCTTCGATCGCAGTCGCCGTTCACGGTGGTTGCTGGACCACGTCGACGGTCGGAGCCAGTCCGGCACGGAGACGATCGCGCGGCTCGCGCTCGGCCGACGCGGGGTGCGACTGCGACCGCAGGTCGTCGTGCCCGGCGTCGGCCGCGTGGACCTTCTGATCGGTGAGCGTCTGGTGCTCGAGATCGACGGCGCGGCGTGGCACGCGAGCCCGGAGGCTTTCGAGGTCGATCGGCGACGCGACCTCGAGTTGACGGTGCGCGGCTTTCTCGTCGTGCGCATCAGCTATCGCCGCGTGATCGACGATTGGGCGGGGGTCGAGAGTGCGTTGCTGACCCTCATCGGGCGCGAGGAGCACCGCCTTCGAGGGCGGGACCGCGTGGCGCGGAGCGCCGCGATCGGCATCTGAGCCGCGACAGGCGGTCGGGTGACCGATTCAGGCGTCGGACGCCGCGGGACCCGCAGCCGGAGGCTCGGGGTCGTCGTCCGGCAGCTCCTCGAAGAGCCCCGGCGGCGGCGTCAGCGTCACCGTGCCGGCGGCGATATCGACGGAGGGGACGAGCGCCGCCACGAACGGGACGAGCACCTCGCCGGAGTCCGTCGCGATAGCCAGCAGGTCCTGCGCCGGGAGGTGGTCGACGCGCGCGACGCGACCGACCTCGACCCCGTCGCGGAGCGCCCGCAGCCCGACCAGTTGGTGGTCGTACCAGGCGTCCTTCTCCTCGGGGAGCTCGGCCGCATCCTGGTCGACCCAGAGGATGGCCTTGACGAGCGTCTCGGCCGCGCTGCGGTCGTCGACGCCGACGAAGAATGCGACCGGATGCCCGTTGTAGAAGCGGAGCTCCCGCACCTCGAGGGTCTTGCCGTGCCAGTCGGAGGACGTCGGCACCTGGAGCGCGAACGTGGCGCCCGGCTGGAACCGGCGCTCGGGATCGTCCGTGTAGAGCTCGAGCTTGAGCGCGCCCTTCAGCCCGTGAGCCTTGACGAGGCGCGCGACGCGCAGCTGCGTGGTTCCGGGCCGAGGGGCCTCAGCGCGGGGACTCACGCCTCGTCGGTGTCGACGACGTCGACACGCACGCGACGGCCGTCGGCCAGCGCGGTCACGAGGGTGCGGAGGGCCTTGGCGGTGCGACCGGCGCGGCCGATCACGCGACCGAGGTCGTCGGGGTGGACCCGCACCTCGAGCAGCTCACCCCGGGAGGTGTCGGACGACTGCACGCGGACGTCGTCCGGGTGGTCGACGATCCCCTTGACGAGGTGCTCGAGGGCGGATGCCAGCACGATCGGTACTACTCCTTGTCGCCCGAGCCCTCGGCGTCATCGACGGCCGCTTCGGCGTCGGTGACGGCCTCGGACTCCGGGGCGACCTCGGGCTCGACGGCGGCCGCGTCGTCAGCGGTGGCACCGGCGGCGGCGGCGTCGGCCGCGGGGGCCTCCTCGGCCTTCGGCGCCTTCTCGGCCTTGGGCTTCAGGACCGGCTTCTTCTTCTCGTCGGCCTGGAAGGCGACCTTGTCCTCGCGGGTCTTGACGGTGGACTTCGCGTCCTTGTCGCCCTTGAAGGTGCCCCAGTCGCCGGTGAGCTTGAGCAGCGCGGTGACCTGCTCGGTCGGCTGCGCGCCGACGCCGAGCCAGTACTGTGCGCGCTCCGAGTTCACCTCGATGAGCGACGGCTCCTCGGTCGGGTGGTACTTGCCGATCTCCTCGATGACCCGTCCGTCGCGCTTGGTGCGCGAGTCGGCCACGACGATGCGGTAGTACGGCGCGCGGATCTTTCCGAGCCGCTTGAGGCGGATCTTGACAGCCACGGTTCTCCTGTATGTGTGCGTGAGTGAGTTGTGAACTGCGGCCGTGCGCGTGGGGCACACGCGGCAGAGAGCTCTGGGATGGTCACCGGCGCCGGATAGAGGGTCGAGCGGCGGGACCGAGGGTCTATTCTGGCAGACTTTCGGCCGGCCCGGGGACCGGGGTCCGCGAGCCGAGCACCTCGGGTCAGCGCCCGAGGAACGCGTCGCGCCAGGCGAGCAGCTGCCGGGCGGGCTCGAGGTCGTGATCCGGCCCGTCGCAGTCGGTCTGGAAGAGCCGCACCCCGAGCTCGTACTGCCGCTCGAGCTGCGCGGTGTCGATCCCGCGCCCGTCGTTGGCGCGGCCGCCGCGGCGCATCATGACGCCGGTCGAGAGCTCGATCTCCTCGGGGTCGCGCCCGACGGCGGCGCAGTGCTCGCGGAGGATGCCGAGCTTGCGCTCGAGCGTCTCGGTGTCGGAGAAGCTGTGCCAGATGTCGGCGTGCTCGGCGACGATCCGGAGCGTCTTCTTCTCGCCTCCGCCGCCGATGAGGATCGGGATCCGACGGAGCGGCGCCGGGTTGAGCTTCGCCCAGCGCTCCTTGATGCGCGGCAGGTCGGTCGCCAGCGCGTCGAGGCGCGAGCCGGCGGTTCCGAAGTCGTAGCCGTACTCGGTGAAGTCGCGCTCGAACCAGCCCGACCCGGTGCCGAAGATGAACCGGCCTCCCGAGATGTGGTCGATGGTCCGGGCCATGTCGGCCTGCAGGTCGGGGTTGCGGTAGAGGTTGCAGTTGACGAGCGGGCCGAGCTCGACGCGCTCCGTCTGCTCGGCGATCGCGGCGAGCATGGTCCACGCCTCGAAGTGCAGGCCGTCCGGGTCGCCCGAGAGCGGGAAGAAGTGGTCCCAGTTCATGACGACGTCGACGCCGAGGTCCTCGAGCCGCTGCACCGTCTCGCGGATGCCCGCGTACGTCGAGTGCTGGTTGGTGACCTGGATCGCGACGCGGATGTTCTCGGACGGCATGCTCCGAGCCTAGGCGGCGGCCGTCGAGCGGGGCGTCAGCGGCGGCCGAGCATCCGCTGCAGCGCGGCCATCTCCTCCTCGGAGGGCGCCGCACCCGCGTCGGGCTTGCGCCCGCCGCCCAGACCGAAGCCCGATCCGCTCGGCGCCGCCGCGCTGCCGACCGGCTTGCCCGCGGCGAGCGCCGCGTTCTCGGCGGCGCGCTTCGCCGGGTTGCCCGACTTCGACTTCCTCGCCGCCTGCTGCTTCTTCTTGCCGGCGTAGGAGGCGCCCGGGATCGGCCCCATGCCCGGCACGTTCGGCACCCCGCCCTTCGCGACGGTCTTCATCATCTTCGCCGCCTGCTCGAAGCGGTTGACGAGCCCGTTGACGTCGGTGACCGTCATGCCGGAGCCCTTCGCGATCCGGAGCCGCCGCGATCCGTTGAGGAGCTTCGTGTTGGCGCGCTCGGCGGGCGTCATCGACTGGATGATCGCCTCGGTGCGCACGATCTCCTTCTCGTCGAAGTTGTCGAGCTGCTCGCGCATGCCGCGCGCGCCCGGCAGCATGCCGAGCATCCCCTTGATGGAGCCCATGTTCTTGAGCTGCTGCATCTGCTTGAGGAAGTCGTCGAGCGTGAACGAGTCGGTCGCGAACTTCTCGGCGGTCTTGCGCGCCTCCTCCTCGTCGAAGGCCGACTGCGCCTGCTCGATGAGGGTGAGGATGTCGCCGAGGTCGAGGATGCGGCTCGCCATGCGGTCGGGGTGGAACGGCTCGAAGTCGTCGAGCCCCTCACCCGTGGAGGCGAACATGATCGGGCGCCCCGTGACGGAGGCGACGGAGAGCGCCGCACCGCCGCGGGCGTCGCCGTCGAGTTTGGAGAGCACGACGCCGGTGAAGTCGACGCCCTCCTGGAACGCGCGGGCCGTCTGCACCGCGTCCTGACCGATCATCGCGTCGATGACGAAGAGCACCTCGTCCGGGTCGACGGCCTTGCGGATGTCGGACGCCTGCTTCATCAGCTCGGCGTCGATGCCGCGGCGGCCGGCCGTGTCGACGATGACGGTGTCGTACTGCCGGCGCTCGGCCTCCTGCACGCCCTGCTTCGCGACCTTGACCGGGTCGCCGACGCCGTTGCCGGGCTCCGGCGCCCACACCGGCACGCCCGCCTGCTCGCCGACCACCTGCAGCTGCGTGACCGCGTTCGGGCGCTGGAGGTCCGCGGCGACGAGGAGCGGCGTGTGGCCCTCCTTCTTCAGCCACTTCGACAGCTTGCCGGCGAGCGTCGTCTTGCCCGCGCCCTGGAGGCCGGCGAGCATGATGACGGTCGGCGGCTTCTTCGCGAACTCTAGCCGGCGCTGGTCGCCGCCGAGGATGCCGATGAGCTCCTCGTTGACGATCTGGACGACCTGCTGCGCCGGGTTCAACGCCTTGTTGACCTCATCGGAGAGCGCGCGCTCGCGCACCCGGCCGGTGAAGTCCTTGACGACCTCGAGGGCGACGTCCGCATCGAGGAGGGCGCGACGGATCTCGCGCACCGTCCCGTCGACGTCCGCCGGGGTCAGCTTGCCCTTGGTGCGGAGGTTGCGGAAGGTCGCGGTGAGGCGATCCGAGAGGGATCCGAAGGTGGCCATGAGGCGACAAGTCTAAAGGGCCGCGCCCGTCGCTACCGTGGGGGGATGCCGCTCATCCTGCCGTTCGAGGGCCACGTGCCCGACATCCACGAGACCGCATTCATCGCCCCGAACGCGACGATCATCGGGCGGGTGCGGATCGGCGCGAACGCGAGCGTCTGGTACGGCGCCGTGATCCGCGGCGACCTCGACGAGATCGAGCTCGGCGAGGGCAGCAACCTGCAGGACAACTCCGTGATCCACGTGGACGGCGGGGTGCCGGTGCGCATCGGACGGCACGTCGGCATCGGGCACGCCGCGATCATCCACGGGGCGAGCGTGGATGACGGCGCGCTCATCGGGATGGGCGCGCGGCTCCTCAACGGCTCGGTCGTGGGTGCGGGGGCGCTCGTCGCGGCCGGGTCCGTCGTGCTGGAGGGGCAGGAGATCCCGGCGAACGCGATCGCCGCCGGGGTGCCGGCGAAGGTGCGCGGGGAGATCACGGACCCCGAGGTCCGGGCGCGCGTCGACCGCAACGCGACCGTCTACATGGACCTCGCGGCGAAGCACCGCGCGCTCTGACCGCCTGGACCCGCCGCACGGCACCGCACCGCACCGCACCGCACACGGCGACGAGTCCGGCGCGCAGCGGCGGGTGGGGCATCACCGTTCCGCACAAGAGCCCTGTGGGCCGGTGGCGGCACAGGGCTTTTATGCGGAGTGGGTGGGCAGGGGGTCGGCGGGGCCGAGTGGGCGCCGAGGGTCAGGCGCGGAGGGCGGCGAGCAGCGCCGCGGAGACCTCCGGGCGGATCGGGTAGCCCGCGCTGAAGGAGAGCCGCGTCGCGATGCCGGCGAAGCGCGCGCGGAGCTGCGCCGCGACCTCCGCGGGCGAGCCGACCGCGGCGAAGGCCGCGAGCATGTCGTCGTCGACGGCGCGCGCCATCTCCGCCCACTCGCCGCGACGGGATGCCGCGTGCAGCGTCTCGTGCACGCCTGACCAGCCGTGCAGCTCCATGACCGCGAGGTACTCGGGGGTCGAGCCGTAGAACGCGATCTGCCGTCGGGTGGCCTCGATCGCGACGTCGAGCTCGGCCGGGGTCTCGCCGACCGCGATGAAGGCCGGGATGCTGAGGCCGAAGGTCTCGAGCGACCGGCCCGCCGACTCCGCGCCCCGCTGGAGCGCCGGCAAGGTCACCTCGCGGAGGTACCGCTCGGTCGTGAAGGTGTGCGCGAGCAGCCCGTCGGCGACGGCGCCCGCCGTCTCGGTCATGACGGCGCCGACCCCGGCGATCCAGACCGGCGGCGGCCCGAACGGGTTCTCGCCCGGGGAGAAGAACGGGGTCATGAGCGTGTGGCGGTAGTGCTCACCCTCGAAGCGGAGCCGCTCCCCCGTGCGCCATGACTCCCAGATCGCGTGCAGCGCCGCGACGTACTCGCGCATGCGCGCCGCCGGCGCCGACCACGGCATCGAGAACCGGCGCTCGATGTGCGGCTTGATCTGGGATCCGAGTCCGAGCGTGAAGCGCCCCTCGGAGACCAGCTGCAGGTCGTTCGCGGTCTCGGCGACCGTCATGGGGCTCCGCGCGAACGCGACCGCGATGCCGGTCATGAGCGCGACGCGCTCGGTGCGCATCGCCGCGGCGGTGAGCGAGACGAACGGGTCGTGCTGGGTCTCGGCCGCGAAGATGCCGTCGTAGCCGGCGGCCTCGAGATCGGCCGCGCCGGCCGCGAACGCCCGGGGGTCGGTGCCGGGATCGCCGCCCGCGTCGATGAGGAAGGGTGCAGTCACGGCTCAGCCCACCAGCTGCGCGGCGAACTGCGACGGGCTGAAGCCGGCGAGGTCGCCGATGCCCTCACCCTGCCCGATGAGCTTGATCGGGATCCCGGTCTTCTCCTGCACCGCCAGCACGAAGCCCCCCTTGGCCGACCCGTCGAGCTTGGTGAGCACCAGGCCGGTCACCCCGGCGTGCTGGATGAACGCCTCGGCCTGATTGAGCCCGTTCTGGCCGGTCGTCGCGTCGAGCACGAGCAGCACCTCGGCGATCGGCTCGAGCTTCTCGACGACGCGGCGGACCTTGCCGAGCTCGTCCATGAGCCCCGACTTGGTCTGCAGCCGGCCCGCGGTGTCGATGAGCACGATCTCGATCCCGTCGCGCTGCGCCTTCTCGACCGTCTGGAACGCGACGGAGGCCGGATCCTGCCCCTGCTGCTGGGGGCGCACGACCGAGGCGCCCGCGCGCTCCGCCCAGGTCGCGAGCTGCTCGACCGCGGCGGCGCGGAAGGTGTCGGCCGCGCCGACGACGACACTCCGGCCGTAGTTGGTCAGGAACTTCGCGAACTTGCCGATCGTCGTCGTCTTGCCGACGCCGTTGACGCCGACCACGAGCACGACCGCGGGGCGGTTCGACAGGGTGAGGGTCGGGTCGAGGCGGGCGAGGCGCTCCTCGATCGTCTCGCGCAGCATCCGCTGCAGGTCCTTCGGATCCTCCGTGCGGTAGCGGGCGACCTTGCCGCGCAGCTCCTCGACGATGGTGTCGGTGACGTCCGGCCCGAAGTCGGCGCCGATCAGGGCGTCCTCGAGATCGGACCAGGTCTCGTCGTCGATGGTGCGCTTCGCGAACATGCCGCGGAGCGCGCCGCCGAGGGACCAGGAAGCCATGGCGACCAGCCTAGGTTCACCAGCGGGTGCGGTGCGCCTCCTGCTCGACGACCTGCTCGCGGTCGGCGAGGCGCCGCAGCCCGGCGAGCGGCTGCGCCATCCGATGGTTCCCGGCCAGCCGGCGCTCGTTGCGGTCGAGGAAGGCCCAGTAGCCGGCGGTGAAGGGGCACGCGTCGTCGCCGAGCCGCTTCTTCGGGTCGAAGGGGCAACCGGCGCAGAAGTCGCTCATCCGGTCGATGTAGGCGCCGCCGGCGACGTAGGGCTTGGTCGCGACGATGCCGCCGTCGGCGTACTGCGACATCCCCGTCACGTTGGCGGGCATCACCCACGGCGTGCCGTCGACGAACGCGCCCGCGAACCACTCCGTGAGCTCGCGCGGCGAGTACCGCTGCTGCAGCGCGAAGTTGCCGAGGATCATGAGCCGCTGGATGTGGTGCGTCCACCCCTCGCGCCCCACCTGGTCGAGCACGTGATGCAGGCACGCGGCCTCGACACCCGCGCCGTCGAGCGCCCAGAACGGATCGCTCACCCGGCGGCGCGCGTCGAGGTGGTTGCTGCGGGCGACGTAGTCCTCACCGAGGTGCCAGTACAGGTGCCAGACCCAGTCGCGCCAGCCGATGAGCTGGCGGACGACGCCCTCGACGCTCGCGAGCGGCGCCGCGCCGTCGTGGGAGGCGGCGAGCACGCGCTCGACAACCTCCATCGGGTGCAGGAGTCCCCGGTTGAGCGCGACGCTGAGCCGCGAGTGCGCCATCCAGTCGTCGCCGGCGAGCGACGCGTCCTCGTAGGGGCCGAAGTCGGCGAGCCGGGTGTCGACGAAGTCGCGGAGCTGGTGGAGCGCCTCGCGCCGTGTCGCGGCGAAGCGACGCGGTCCGTCGCGCCCGAGGAACCGGACGCCATCGGCCTCGAGTGCGTCGAGGTCGCGACGCACCTCGGCGTCGATCTCGTCCTCGACCGGCATCCACGGGTCGGGCAGACCGAGTCCGGAGGCGCCGCGCGGCGGTGGCTGACGGTTGTCGGCGTCGAGGCTCCAGCGGCCGCCCTCCGGCTGCGCGCCGTCCATGAGGATGCCGAGCCGCTCCCGCTGCCAGCGGTAGAAGCGGTCCATGACGAGAGAGCGGGTGTCGCGGCCCGCGACCCAGCCGGCGAACTCCTCCTCGCTCGCGACGAAGCCGCGGCTCGGCAGGATCTCGGCACCGACCCGGTGGGCGAGCCGGCGTGCGGCCCATGACGTCGGGCCGATGACCTCGAGCTCGCCGTCCGGGAGCGCCTCGGCGAAGGTCACCGCGCGGCGGTATTCGACGCGGTCGCCGAGCTCCGCGGCCCGGTGCCGCAGCGCCGACAGGATCAGGTGCGCCTTCTGCCGGTGCGTCGGGCGGCGGCGGAACAGCTCCACCACCTCGACCAGGACGATCGGGCCGCCGTCGTCGAAGTGCGGGCCGAGCTGGTCGGCGAGCAGCCAGCGCGTGCGCGTCATGCTCGGACCCTACGGACCGGGGCCGACGCGGGCGTCGCGCTCCCACCCCGCGTGCAGCGGGCATGATGCATACGTGGGTCTTCTGACGAACGGCGCGGTCTTCGACGGGACGACGCTCGTGCCCGACAGTTCGATCCGGGTGGTCGACGGCGCCATCACGGAAGTCGGAACGGACCTCGCGCCGCAGGACGGCGAGCACGTCGTCGACCTCGGCGGCGACACCGTCATCCCGGGCCTCGTCAACATGCACGTGCACCTGGGGGGTGCGCTGCCCGGGATGCCGCAGCCCGAGACCGATGTCGACCTCGCGCTGTACATGGCCGGCACGGCGCGCGCGACGCTGCTGGCCGGGGTGACGACGGTGCGGCTGGTCGGCGAGACGGGGTACACCGACTTCAAGCTCCGCCGCGCGATCGAGGCGGGGGCGGTGATCGGCCCGCGCATCTACACGGCGGGCCACGCCCTGTGCTGCACGGGCGGGCACGGCTGGGACGCCGACGCGCTCGAGGCCGACGGCGCCGACGGGTTCCGGCGCGCCACCCGCCTGCAGCTGCGGGCCGGCGCCGACTGCATCAAGATCTGCATCTCGGGCGGCATCGCCGGGGAGCACGAGCACATCGACACCCCGCAGCTCACCGACGAGGAGATGGCGGCGGTGATCGACACCGCGCACGACTGGGGCCGCAAGGTGTGCGCGCACTCGGGGCCCGACGCGGTCATCCGGCGCGCGGTGGAGCTCGGGCTCGACTGCGTCGAGCACGGGTACGAGATGAGTCGCGAGCTCACCGACGAGATGGCCCGGCGCGGCGTCTGGTACGTGCCGACGATCGTCGTCTCGCGCAGCCGGGAGTTCTTCGAGCGGCACGGGGTCGAGCAGTGGTTGCAGGATCGCGCACTGGCGGCGGGCCCGCGGCACTGGGAGTCGCTGCAGAACGCGATCGCCAGCGGCGTGACGATCGCGATGGGCAGCGACATGGCGCCCGCCGAGCCGTACGACGGCACGACGGCGACCGTCCGCGAGATGGAGTTCATGGTCGAGGCCGGCATGTCGCCGCTCGACGTGCTGCGCTCTGCGACCTCGCGTCCGGCCGAGTGGCTGGACGCCTCGGACGTGTTCGGATCGCTGTCGCCCGGCCGTCGTGCCGATCTCGTGGTGCTGCGGGGCGATCCCACCCGCGACATCTCCGCGCTCCGGACGCTCGACCTCGTCATGAAGGACGGCGTCGTCCACCGCGACGATCAGGGCAGGGCCGCTGGGTGGTAGCCGTCTCCGTCGCCTTCCAGACCGACAAGACCGCGGCCGAGTACGCCGAGCTGGCCGCGCTCGCCGAGGACCTCGGATTCGACGGCGTCTCCGTCTTCCACGACTTCGGATTCCAGCCCTCGATCTTCGCGCTGCTCGAGATGGCCCGCGCGACCTCGCGGGTGCGCCTCGGCGCCGCGTGCCTGAACCCGTCGCTGCTGCATCCGGTCGAGATCGCGGGCCAGGCCGCGGCCCTGCAGACGGCGTCGGAGGGGCGGGCCTACGTCGGCATCGCCCGCGGCGCGTGGCTCGACCGCGTGGGCATCCGCGCCGACCGGCCGCTGCGACGCCTGGAGGAGTCGATCGAGGTCGTGCGCCGCCTGCTGACCGGCGACGACAGCGGCTACCCGGGCGAGATCTTCCCGCTCGAGCCGGGCGTTCGGCTGGAGGACCCGCCCGGACCGGTCCCCGTCCTGCTCGGCACCTGGGGTCCGCGCGGGCTCGCGCTGGCCGCGCGGGTCTCCGACGAGGTGAAACTCGGCGGATGCGCCAATCCCGACATGATCCGACTGGCCCGGGAGCGCCTGGATGCGGCCGGCGGCGCGCACGTGGGCCTCGTCGCCGGCGCGGTGACGGTGGTCGACGAGTCGTCCGCCGCGGCCTGGGAGCTCGCCCGCGCGGAGGTCGAGATGTACCTCGACGTCGTCGCCCCGCTCGACGAGACGGTCGCCCTGCCCGACGGGCCGGTGCCGCAGGAGGTGCTGCGCAAGTTCACCTTCGCCGGCTCCCCCGACGAGATCGCCGCGCACGCGGCCGAGTGCGTCGCCGCCGGCGCCTCGCGCATCGAGTTCGGCACGCCGCACGCGGCCGTGCCGACCCACGGGCTCGAGCTGCTGGGTGAGCACGTGCTGCCGGAGCTGCACTCGTGAGCGCCGAGGAGGTCGCGGACCGGCTGCTGGAGGATCTGGCGCCGCTCGATCCGACGGCCGCCGAGACGCTGGGCCGGACGCCCGAGCGCGTCATGCCGCTCGTCGCGCCCGAGCACTTCGCCGCGCGGCACGAGGCGGCGTCCCGAGCGCTCGCGGCTCTCGGCGACGACGACTCGGTGCTCGCGACGGTGCTGCGCGAGCGTCTCTCGTCCGATCTCGCGCTCGACGACGCCGGCTTCACGACCGCGCTGCTGGCGCCGCTCGCGACGCCCGTTCACGCGATCCGCGGAGTCTTCGACGAGGTCGCGCCGGAGCAGCGCGCCGACGAGCTGGCGCGCGTGCCCGAGGCGCTCCGCGACTACGCCGAGACGCTGCGGACCGCGCCGCGGGTCGTCGCCGCCCGGCAGGTGCTCGGGGCCGCGGAGCAGTGCGAGACATGGGTCGACCCCGCCCGCGACGACTTCTACACGCGCCTGGTCGCCGACCAGCCCGAGCTGCGCGGCCTCGCGGACGCGGCGTCGGAGGCGACGCGGGAGTTCGCCGCGTTCCTGCGCACCGAGCTGCTGCCGCGCGCGCCCCGGCGGGACGCCGTCGGCGCCGAGCTGTACGAGGTCACCGCGAGCGCCTTCCTCGGCGAGCGCATCGACCTGCGCGAGACGTACGAGTTCGGCTGGAGCGAGCTCGACGGGCTCACCTCGGAGATGGTCGAGGTCGCCCGCGAGCTCGGCTACGACACGATCGGGGAGGCCGTCGCCGCGCTCGACGCCGACCCGGCGCGGGCTCTCGGCAACGACCAGCTCACCGGATGGCTGCAGCGGCGCATCGACGAGACGGTGGAGGCGATCGACGGCGTCCACGTCGACCTGCCGCCGCAGGCCCGCCGACCGCAGGCGGCCACGCCCCCGACGACCGCCGGGGTCATGTCGTACTCGCCGCCCGATCCGCGGTTCACCCGTCCCGGACGCGTGTGGTGGCCGCCGGCCGCCGACGGGCGCACGAGCACGTGGCACGCGGTCACCACCGTCCACCACGAGGGCGTGCCGGGCCATCACCTGCAGATCGCCGTCGCGCTGGCCGAGCCGGGACTGCATCCGTACCAGCGGTCGATGGTGCACGTGCACGGCTACGCCGAGGGCTGGGCGCACTACAGCGAGCGACTGGCCGACGAGTTCGGGCTGCTACGGGACCCCGGCGAGCGCCTCGGCATGCTGTTCGGACAGCGCTGGCGGGCCGCTCGGATCGTCATCGACATGGGGCTGCACCTCGGGTTCCCGATGCGCGACGGCTCGCCCTGGACCGTCGAGGACGGGGTGGAGCTGCTGCAGCGGATGGCCGGGTGCGACGCCGCCACGGCACGCTTCGAGGTCGACCGCTTCCTCGGCTGGCCCGCGCAGGCGCTCGCCTTCCGGGTCGGCGCGCGACTGTGGCGACAGCTGCGGACCGCCGCCGCGGCCCGCGACGGATTCGACGCCCGCGAGTTCCACATGCGGGCGCTGCGACTCGGACCGATGGGCCTCGGCCCGCTGAGGGAGGTGCTCGGACGTGGGCTATGAGCTGTACGACCTGCGGGTCACGGTCGAGAGCATCGAGGGGCGCTCGGTCTGCGGGCTCGCGGTGGGCGACTACTTCGAGCTGACCGAGAGCAGCCAGGTGCGCATCCCCGAGGGCAAGCACTTCTGCGTCTTCGCGCTGCAGGCGGCGCTTCCCCTGCTGCCCGCGAAGCAGCGCGCCCTGGCCGCGGACGACTGGCTGGAGCGGGACGCGCTGGTGTGCTGCCCCGACCCGGAGGAGCGGCTGACGATGCGGATCGAGCGCACCGGCACGCGCCGCTATGAGGTCGACGACCTGACGTGACGGTCGCCCCGCCGCATCCAGGAGAGGATGGGGAGGTGACCCTCGCGCTCATCCGGCATGGCCAGACCGACTGGAACCGCGACGACAGGCTCCAGGGCTCGAGCGACATCCCGCTGAACGACGCCGGACGGGCGCAGGCGCACGCGGCCGCCGGCGCGCTCGCGGCCGTCGGCACCTGGCATGCGATCGTCAGCTCCCCCCTGTCGCGGGCGCGGGAGACCGCGGAGATCATCGCCCGCGACCTCGGCCTTGAGCTCGGTCCGTCGTACCCGGACCTGGTGGAGCGCGACTACGGAGCGCTCGAGGGCACCTCTTCGAGCGCGGCGGTCGCGGCGCACCCGCACCGCGACTACCCCGGCGCCGAGACCCTCGACGAGGTGGCGACCCGCGGTCGCCGGGCCCTCGACGAGATCGCCGACGCGTACGGCGAGCAGCAGGTCGTGATCGTGGCGCACGGCACGCTGATCCGGTACACGCTCGCGTCGCTCGCGGGGCATCCGATCGCCGGGATCCTGAACGGCACTGTCTCCACCGCCGAGCGCATCGACGGGCGCTGGGACGTGCTCACCGTGAACGGGGAGCCGTGCGAGGCGGCCGACGACGAAGGGCGTCACTGGCCCGGGATGGCCGGGTAGGCGGTCCGCCAGAACTAGACGCTCGCGGGCTCCGCGTCGCGGGCGGCGACCCGCTGCCCGACGACCGCGCTGACGCCGTCCTGGCGCATCGAGACGCCGTAGAGCGCGTCGGCGATCTCCATCGTGCGCTTCTGGTGCGTGATGACGATGAGCTGCGCGCTGTCGCGGAGCCCCTCCATCACCTGCAGCAGCCGGCCGAGGTTGGCGTCGTCGAGCGCCGCCTCCACCTCGTCCATGATGTAGAACGGGCTCGGGCGCGCCTCGAAGATCGCGAACAGCAGGGCCACCGCCGCGAGCGAGCGCTCGCCGCCGGAGAGGAGCGACAGCCGCTCGATCTTCTTGCCGGCCGGCTTGACCGCGACCTCGATGCCCGTCGTGAGCATGTTGTCCGGATCGGTCAGGGTGAGGGAGCCGGAGCCGCCCGGGAAGAGGATCGGGAACACCCGGTCGAACGCGTCGCGGGTGTCGGCGAAGGCGCCGGCGAAGATGTCCTGCATCTTGCCGTCGATCTCCTCGATGATCGTCAGCAGGTCCTTGCGGGTGTCGGTGAGGTCCTCGAGCTGCTCGGTGAGGAACTTGTGCCGCTGCTCGAGCGCCGCGAACTCCTCGAGCGCGAGCGGGTTCACCCGGCCGAGCCGCTGGTACGTGCGCTCGGCGCGGGCGAGGCGGGCCTGCTGCTTCGCGCGGTCGAAGGGCTCGGTCGCAGGTTCTCCACCCTCAGCGACCTCGTCACCCGAGGCGACGTCGAGCGGAACCGGGACCTCGGGGCCGTACTCCGCGACGAGCACGTCCTCGACGAGCCCCAGCTCCTCCGCCGCGCGCTCCAGCAGCGTCGAGAGGTGCAGCTTCTTCTCGTAGGCCTGCATCTCGAGCCCGTGCACGTCGTCGTTGAGCGCGCCGAGCCGGTCGCGGAGGCCGGCCTCGGTGCGGCGCAGCTCGACGAGCTCCTCGTTCTGCTTCGCGCGCTCCGCCTCGGCGGCGGCGAGCCGCACCCGGGCCTCGGCGAGCGACCGGTCGGCGACGTCGAGCACCGCCGGCAGCGCCGCGACCACGTCCTCGGCGGCCGCCACCTGGTGCTGGCGCAGCACCGCGAGCCTCGCCGCCTCCTCGGCGGCGGTGCGCTCCGCCTCGAGCTGGCGCTGCAGCGCCTCGGCCTGCGCGACCTGCGCGCGCACCCGCTCGCGCGCCGTCTCCAGCTCGACGCGGGCCTGGACCTCGGCCGCCCGCGCGGCCTCCAGCTCCGCGAGCAGGCCGTCGCGCGCCGAGACGTCGAGGATCGGCCGGGGCGTCGCCGCGTGCGCGTCGCGGGCGGCGACCGCCTGGGCCACAGCCGCGTCGACCTCGGCCACCGACTCCTCGAGGGCGCGGACCGCCTGGGCGAGGCGCTCGCCCTCGGCGGTCGCCGCCTCCAGGGCGACCCGCGAGCGGCCCAGCGCCTCGCTGCGCTGCGCGAGAGCCGCATCGAAGGCCTTGAGCGCGGCCACCGCCTGCGCCTGATCGATCTGCGCCGTGTCGAGCGCCTCGCGCTTCTCGGCGAGGGCGAACCGCTGCCGCTCGATCTGCGTCGTCACCTCGACGAGCCGGGCCTGGGCGGCGTCGCGCTCGGCGACGAGCTCGAGTCGGCTGCGGCCGCCGCCCGACCCGCCGCGGAGGACGTGCTCGGTGAGCACGTCGCCGTCGCGCGTCACGACCGTGGATCCGGGGGCCAGCCGCGGCCAGGCGGCGCGCGCGGCGTCGAGGTCGTCGGCGACGACGATGCCGGCGAGGAGCCCGCGGATGCCGGAGGGGGCGTCGACGAGGTCGGCCGCCGCCTCGACGCCCGGCGGGAGCGCAGTGGTCGGTGCGGCGTCGGACGCATCGGCGACGACGATCTCGACCCGCCCGGCGTCGGAGTCACGCGCCTGCCCGAGCGCGGCGAGGCCTGCCTCACGGGAGTCGGCGAGCACCGCCTCGGCCAGCGACCCGAGCGCCGCCGCGACGGCCGCCTCAAAGCCGGGCCGGACGGTCAGGTGCTCGGCGACCAGCCCGCGGATGCCGGTCGCCCCGACGATCGTCGAGGACCCGTCCCGCTGGTCGAGGGCGAGGGCGAGCGCGCCGGTGCGGGCCGCGAGGGCGTCGCGCTCCCGCTCGGCGGTGTGCAGCTCGTCGCGCAGGGTCTCGACCTCGGCCTGCAGCGCGCGCACCGCCGCCTCCGCCGCGGCGGCGGCCTCGTTCAGGTCGACGTCCGCGTCGACCCCGGAGCCGTCGTCCTCCACCTCGAGCAGCTCGAGGCGGGCCTGCTCGCGTCGGGCCTCCGAGGCCTCGAGGGCGGCGCGCTGGCGGTCGAGCTCGCCGCGGGTCGCGGCGGCGCGCGACTCCGCGGCGTCGACCGCACCGGTCAGCCGGCCCTGCTCGAGGTCGTGCTGGGAGACGAGGGCGCTCTGCGCGCTGATCTCCTCGTCGAGGGCGTCGAGGGCCGCCCGCGCGGTCGCCGTGGCGGCGCTGCCGGCGCCGAGGGCGGCCTCGGCCTGCGTCACGCCGCCCTGAAGACGAACGGCCTCCTCGCGCGCGTCCTCGACCATGCGAGGCGACACGGTCGCCGACATGCCGGGCAGCTCCGCCTGCTGCGCGAGCAGGGTGAGGCGCTGGTTGGCGAGCGTGTAGAGCGAGCGGAGGCGGTCCTGCACCTGTTCGAGCCCGAACGCGACGCGGCGGGCGTCGTCCACGGCATCGCCGGTCATCGACGCCTCGAGGCGCTCCTGCCGCAGGCGCGACTGGTCGAGCTGCTCCTGCAGCACGAGGCGCTGGGTCTTGCGCTCCGACTCCGAGCGGCTGACGTTGGTGATCGCGGCGCGCAGCTCGACGACCTCGTCGGCGAGGAGCCGGGCGCGCGCGTCGCGCACGATCGCCGCGATGGTCTGCGCCTCGCGGGCGATCTCGGCCTGCTGGCCGAGCGGCTTCAGCTGCCGCCGGATCTCGCCCGCCAGGTCGGAGAGCCGGGTCAGGTTCGCCTGCATCGCGTCGAGCTTGCGGAGCGTGCGCTCCTTGCGGCGGCGGTGCTTGAGGATGCCGGCCGCCTCCTCGATGAACCCGCGGCGCTCCTCGGGGGTCGCGTGCAGCACCTGGTCGAGCTGCCCCTGCCCGACGATGACGTGCATCTCGCGCCCGAGGCCGGAGTCGGAGAGCAGCTCCTGCACGTCGAGCAGCCGGACCTGGGATCCGTTGATCGCGTACTCGCTGCCGCCGTTGCGGAACAGGGTGCGCGAGATCGTGACCTCGCTGTACTCGATCGGGAGGGCGCCGTCGGCGTTGTCGATCGTGAGGATCACCTCGGCCCGGCCGAGCGGACCGCGCGTCGCCGTGCCGGCGAAGATGACGTCCTCCATCTTGCCGCCGCGGAGGGTCTTGGCGCCCTGCTCGCCCATCACCCAGGCGAGTGCGTCGACGACGTTCGACTTGCCCGATCCGTTCGGCCCGACGACGCACGTCACCCCGGGCTCGAACGCGAACGTGGTCGGCTGCGCGAAGGACTTGAACCCCTTGAGGGTCAGGCTCTTCAGGTACACGCGCGCCCTCTCGTCCGAAGCGTCGGTTCAGGGTACCCGGCCCCGCGCCTCCCGCCGCCGCGCCCTCCCGCGCCCCGTCGAATCGTGCGAAACCGCGGGTGCCGGCCGCCCCGACCGGCGGTTTCGCACGACTCGAGGGGGTGGGGGCGTCGGTCGAGGGGCAGGGGACGTCGCGGGGGCGTGACAAACGTCACGGTCGGATCGTGACGGGGGCCCTACGAGCGGGTCCCGCAGCCCCGGCATCGTGGTGGACATGAACGACACCCCCGCCATCGCGCTCCGCGGACTCCGCAAGCGCTTCGGCCAGCTCACCGCCGTCGACGGCGTCTCGCTCGAGATCGGCCGCGGCGAGGTCGTGGCCCTTCTCGGCCCGAACGGCGCCGGCAAGTCCACCACGATCGACCTCGCCCTCGGTCTCTCGAATCCGGACGAGGGGACGGCCGAACTGTTCGGCGGGACCCCGCGGTCCGCGATCGTCGCCGGCCGTGTCGGCGCGATGCTCCAGGGCGGCGCCCTCCTGCCGACCCTCACCGTCCGCCAGAGCATCGAGCTCGTCGCCGCGGCGCACCGCCACCCGCTCCCCGTCGACGAGGCGATGGAGCGGGCGCGGGTCACCGACATCGCCAAACAACGGGTGGCGAAGCTGTCGGGGGGCCAGATGCAGCGGGCGCGGTTCGCGGTCGCCGTCGTCTCGAACCCCGACCTGCTGATCCTCGACGAGCCGACCGCCGCGATGGACGTCGAGGCCCGGCACGTCTTCTGGGAGTCGATGCGCGCCTTCACCGACGAGGGGCGCACCGTGGTGTTCGCCACCCACTACCTCGAGGAGGCGGACTCCTTCGCCGACCGCATCGTGATCCTCGCGCACGGCCGGGTCGTCGCCGACGGCACGCCCGCCGAGGTGAAGTCGGTGGTCTCGGGACGCGTCGTCAGCTTCTCGCTCGACGGCCTTCCGGCCGGTCTCCACGACGCGCTCGCGACGCTGCCGGGCGTGACCGAGGTGGAGAGCCGCGGCGAGCGCGTCAGCATCCGCACCGCCGACTCCGACGCGACGCTCCGCGCCGTGCTCGCCCACTACCCCGCCGCCCACGACGTCGAGGTGCTCTCGCGCACGATGGACGACGCCTTCCTCGCCCTCACCCAGTCCTCCGAGCTCGAAGGAGCCGTCCGATGAGAATCCGCTACGTCGCCCTCGAGGTCCTGCGCCAGCTCCGGAACGTGCGCAACCTCGTCTTCACGTTCGCCCTGCCCGTCGTGATGCTGCTGATCTTCGGCGGCGCCTACGGCGGCAACGGCAGCGTCGACCACACGACGCACCTGCCGTGGCTCGTCGTCACGACCGTGCAGATGGCCGGCTACGGCGCGATGATGTCGGCGCTCGGGCAGGCGTTCACGATCGTGAACGAGCGCTCGCTCGGCTGGAACCGCCAGCTGCGCATCACGCCGTTGAGCGGTGCCGGTTACCTCGTCACGAAGGTCGCCTCCGCGCTCGCGGTCGCCGCGATCTCGATCGCCCTGGTGTTCGGGGTCTCGATGGCCGTGCTCCACACCTCGCTGCCGGCCGGCGACTGGGCGCTCGCGGGCGTGGCGCTCTGGCTCGGGATCGTGCCGTTCGCGCTCATCGCGATCCTCATCGGGCAGTTCGCCAAGCCCGAGTTCGCGCAGCCGCTGTTCATGGTCGTGTTCTTCGGGATGGCGATCCTCGGCGGCCTGTGGGTGCCGCTGCAGATCATGCCGGCCTGGGTCTCGAACGTGGCGCAGGTGGTCCCGTCGTACTGGCTCAACAAGCTGGGCCAGATGGGGGCGCTCGGCTCGGGCGACGCGATGACCCCCGCGATCGTGCTCGTCGTCTGGAGCTTCGCGCTCGGCGCGCTCATCGTCTGGCGCTACCGGCGCGACGCGGCCCGGGCGTGATCCGGCGCCGCACGGAGCCCTAGCCTTGAGCACCATGACGATCACCCCGGCCGCGCCCGCCGCGCGGCCGGGGCTCGTCGCCCGGCTGTCATCACCCGGCGCCCGTCGCTGGTACGGGGGCTCGATCTTCGGCCTGATCTACCAGACCCTCGAGGTCGGCAGCATCTGGTTCGCGCCCGCGGGGTCGGTCGGATTCCGCGTGCTGGCGACGGCGGTGCTCGTCGTGCTGTACGCCCTCTACGTCGTCCTGCCGCCGGTCCTCTGGCACGAGCGCGCTCCGATCCGCGTCGCCGGGATCGTCGCCTACTGGGCGCTCACCTGCGTCGAGTTCCCGGTCCTCGGGCCGACCGCGATCTGGATCTGGACGCTCATCGTCGTCATGATCGGGTTCACCTGGATCCCGCGGGTCGCCTCGTTCGTGCTGCTCGCCGCGATCGTCGGCGCGCAGCTGCTCATCGCGTGGAGCACCGGTTGGGCCGACTCGGTCGCCGTCGCCCCCTACGTGACGCTCACCGTCGGCATCGGCATGATCGGCTTCGGCCGGCTGGTGCAGCGCAACGCCCAGCTGCGCGAGGCGCAGGAGGAGGTCGCCCGCCTCGCGGTCAGCGAGGAGCGCGCCCGCCTCGCCCGCGACCTCCACGATTCGCTCGGGCATTCGCTGACGGTCGTGACGGTCAAGTCGGAGCTGGCCCGCAAGCTCGTCGGCCGCGACCCGGAGAAGGCGGAGGCCGAGATCGCCGACATCGAGCGGCTCGCGCGCGAGGGGCTCGCCGATCTGCGGGCCGCCGTCGCCGGCTACCGCGACGTCGACCTCGAGGCCGAGCTGGCATCCGCGCGCACGGCGCTCGCGGCGGCCGGGATCGCGGCGCACCTCCCCGACGACGCCGCGGTCGTGCGCCATGAGCTGCGCCCGCTCTTCGGCTGGGTCGTGCGCGAGGGGGTCACGAACGTCATCCGGCACTCCGCCGCGCGGGAGTGCTGGATCGAGCTGAGCGCCAAGCGGGTCATGGTGCGCGACGACGGGTCGGCCCTCTCGACCGGCACGGGCGGCAACGGGCTGCGCAACCTCCGCGAGCGCGCCGAGGCGGCCGGGGCGCGACTCCGCAGCGGCCCGCGCGCCGACGGCGGATTCGCCCTCGAGGTCGCGGCATGAGCGACCCGATCCGCGTTCTCGTCGCCGACGATCAGGCGCTCGTCCGGGGCGCGCTCGCGTCGCTGCTGAACCTCGAGGACGACATCGAGGTCGTGGCGGAGGTCGGCCGCGGCGACGAGGTCGTGGGCGCCGCCCGCGACCGACGCGCCGACGTCGCGCTCCTCGACGTCGAGATGCCGGGGCTGGACGGGATCGCGGCCGCCCGCGCGCTCGCGGCCGGGTATCCCGCCTGCCGCGCCCTCATCGTGACGACGTTCGGACGTCCCGGTTACCTGCGCCTCGCGCTCGAGGCCGGCGCCGCCGGGTTCGTCGTCAAGGACACCCCGTCCGACGAGCTGGCGGCGGCCGTCCGCCGGGTCGCGGCCGGGCTCCGCGTCGTGGACCCCGCCCTCGCGGCCGAGTCGCTCGCCTCCGGCCCCTCGCCGCTCAGCCGGCGGGAGACCGACGTGCTGCTCGCCCTCCGCGACGACGGCACGGCGACGGAGGTCGCCCGGCGCCTGCACCTCTCCGAGGGCACCGTCCGCAACCACGTCTCCTCCGCGATCGGCAAGACGAACGCGCGCAATGCCGCCGAGGCCGTCCGCATCGCGGCGGAGAACGGCTGGCTCCTCGGCTGACCCCGGGCTAGGCTGGCCGGCTGCCCCGCGCCGTGCGAGGGCGGCGGAAGGAGACGGACGATGCCCGTCCGGATCGTCGAGGTGCCGATCCCGGCCGCCCCGGGCGCCGAGGGATGGGAGCTGTTCGCCGCCGTCTGCGAGGTGAGCTCGGCCGTGGAGGTGGCCGCCTACGGCACGCCGGAGCTCGCCGAATCGGCCGAGGAGGTCCTGCCCCACTGGCACGACCCGGAGCAGGTCAAGCACCTGTTCGCCGCCGTCGACGGCGGGCGCGTCGTCGGTCGGCTCGCCGCCTGGACGCCGAACGAGGCGCCCGACAAGGCGAGCAGCTTCGTGCAGGTGCTGCCCGCGGCGCAGGGCCGCGGCATCGGCTCCCTGCTGCACGCGCGGCTCCTCGAGCTGGCGACGCGACAGGGCTGGTCGCGTGCGGTGACCTGGGCGGCGGCCTCGGAGGCGCCCGGCGAGCGCCTCGCCCCGCCGACCGGCTTCGGCTCCGTCCCCCGCGACGCCCGCGGGACGCGCTTCCTGCTCGACCGCGGGTGGCGCCTCGAGCAGGTGGAGCGCTGCAGCCGCTTCGCCCTCCCCGCGGACGCCGATCGCCTCGCCCGTCTCCGCGCCGACGCCGAGACGCGATCGGACGGCTACCGGATCCACACCTGGACGGGCTTCACGCCGGAGCCGCTGCGCGGTGGGATGGCGCAGCTCATGGAGCGGATGACGACCGACGCCCCGAGCGCGGGCCTCGAGGAGCCCGCCGAGAGCTGGGACGCCGACCGCATCCTGGACAACGACCGACGCCTGGCCGACTCCCCCACCACCATGCTGACGAGCGCCGTCGAGCACGTGGCGACCGGCCGGCTCGCCGGGATGACCCGGCTGCGTGTGCACGACGACCCGACCCGGCCGGCGTTCCAGTGGGACACCATCGTCCGTCGCGAGGACCGCGGCCACCGGCTCGGCATGCTCCTCAAGATCGTCAATCTCCAGGCGCTCGAGGAGCGGATGCCGGGCCGCCCGTCGGTCATCACCTGGAACGCCGAGGAGAACCGGCACATGCTCGACGTCAACGAGGCCCTCGGCTTCGTCCCGATCGGATACGAGGGCGCCTGGCGGAAGGACCTGACGTGACCGACGTCGACTACCTCGCGCTCAACCGCGCCAACTGGGACGACCGCGCCGAGGTCCACGCCGCCTCCGCGGGGTACGACCTGGCACGCTATCGCGACGATCCGCGCGCGATCTCGGACGTCGTCTCCTTCGACCGTCCGCTCCTCGGCGACGTCGCCGGGCTCGACGCGGTGCACCTGCAGTGCCACATCGGCACCGACACGCTCTCGCTCGCGCGGCTCGGGGCGCGGATGACGGGGCTCGACCTGTCGCCGACCTCGCTGCGGGTCGCGCGCGAGCTCGCGGCGTCGGCCGGAGCGGACATCCCCTACGTCGAGTCCGACGTGTACGGCGCGGTGGACGCGCTCGGCGCCGGGCGGTTCGACCTCGTCTACGTCAGCGTCGGCGCGATCTGCTGGCTGCCCTCGGTCGCACGGTGGGCGGCGACGGTCGCGGCCCTGCTCCGGCCGGGCGGACGCCTGTTCATCCGCGACGGGCATCCCGTGCTCCTGGCGGTCGGCGAGGAGCACCCCGAGCGGCTCGAGCTCGAGTACCCCTACTTCGAGATGCCGGAGCCGATGGTGTGGGACCAGGACGGCACCTACGTCGATGCCGATCGCCCGCTGACCGCCACCCGCACCGCCGAGTGGAACCACGGTCTCGGCGAGATCGTGACAGCGGTGCTGGCGAGCGGGATGACGCCGACCGGCCTCGTGGAGCACCGGAGCGCACCGTGGTGCGCGATCCCCGAGCTCATGGAGCCGGACGACGCGCCCGGCGAGTGGCGTCTGCGGGAGCGGCCGGAGCGGCTGCCGCTGAGCTTCACGCTGCAGGCGGTGAAGCCCGCCGCCCCGTGACCTCGATCAGCGCGCGCGGATGCGCTGGCAGCGCGGGCAGAAGTGCGACCCGCGGTTCATGAACGTCTCCCGCACGATCGGCGTCCCGCAGCGCGGGCACGGCTCCCCCTGCTGCCCGTAGGCGTTCAGCGAGTGGGAGAAGTATCCCGACGCCCCGTTGACGTTGACGTACTGCGCGTCGAAGCTCGTGCCGCCCTCGCGGAGCGCCTTGCCGAGCACGAGGCGCACCTCGGCGAGCAGGGTCGCCGCGCGCGGGCGCGACAGCGTCTCGGTCGGCTGGTCGTAGTGGAGGCGCGCCGCCCACAGCGCCTCGTCGGCGTAGATGTTGCCGATGCCGCTGATCAGCGTCTGGTCGAGCAGAGCCCGCTTGATGGTGGTGCGCTTGCGGCGCAGGGCGTCGAGGAAGCGGCGATCGTCGAACAGCGGATCGAGCGGATCACGGGCGATGTGGGCGACCTGCGACGGGATGCGCTGCTCCGGGCGGTCGGGCGCCGGCACGAGGCCGTCGATCACCATGGAGCCGAAGATGCGCTGGTCGACGAAGTCGACGCGCAGCGGGCCGGGCCGGCCGTCACCGGTGCCGAGCGGGGAGTCGAGGTCGAGCACGACGCGCGTGAGGCGGTCACGCGCGTGGTCGGGCGAACGCAGCAGGACCTGCCCCGACATCCCGAGGTGCACGCCGAGCACCTCGTCGGAGCCGTCGAGCGGTACCCAGAGGAACTTGCCGCGACGCTTCGGGGCGGCGAGACGCGCGCCGGTCAGCCGCTGGACGAAGTCCTCGGACGGCCCGTCGTGGCGCCGGAGCGAACGCGCGTCGAGCACCTCGACGCGTCGCACGGTCGCGCCCGTGACGGCGGGTTCGAGGCCCGCGCGGACGACCTCGACCTCGGGGAGCTCGGGCACGCGGGTCTAGGCCTTCTTCGACCGGCTCTGCAGCAGGCCCCACGCGGCGAGCGCGGCCTGCATCTCCGCCGTCTTCTTGCTCGTGCCCTCGCCGCCGGCGATCGTCGGCCCGGTGCCGAGCGCGACGTCGGCGTGGAAGCGCTTCGAGTGGTCCGGGCCGGAGTCGGTCACCGTGTAGACGGGGAGACCGCGGCCCATGCGGGCGGCCAGCTCCTGCAGGCTCGTCTTCGGATCCATCGCCGCGCCGAAGCGCTCCGGCTCCTGCAGCAGCGGCTCCACGAGACGCAGCACGAGACCCGTCGCATCGTCGCCCCCGGCCGACAGGTAGGCGGCGCCGATCACGGCCTCGAGCGCATCGGCGAGGATCGACGCCTTCTCGCGGCCCCCGGTCATCTCCTCGCCCTTGCCGAGGCGGATGTGCGCGCCGAGCCCGATCCGGCCGGCGATGTCGGCGAGCGCGACCGACGACACGAGCGACGCCCGGCGCTTCGCGAGGTCGCCCTCGTCGAGCTCGGGGTTGTCGCGGTACAGCTTGACCGTCACGGCCTGCCCGAGGATCGCGTCGCCGAGGAACTCGAGGCGCTCGTTGTGCCCGATGCCGCCGTTCTCGTACGCGAACGATCGGTGCGTGAGCGCGAGCTCGAGCAGGTCGGGAGCGATCTCGACCCGCAGCTGGTCCAGCAGGCCCCGGTGCGCGTCGACCGCGGTCGCCGCCCCCGTGGTCTCGGGACTAGACGTCGGCGACCTTGCGGCCCTTGTACTCCAGGTACAGGGGCGTGCCGGCGGAGTCCTCGACGACCTTGGCGCGGTGCGGGAGGCTGTAGACGGTCCGGCCGTTCTCGACCGACTTGACGAGCTTCGGGAGCTCGGCCTTCCACTGCGAGCGGCGCGAGCGGGTGTTCGAGCGCGACTGCTTGCGCTTGGGAACGGCCATGGTGATCTCTTCTCTGTGCTCGGCCTCGGCGGCCGGAAGGCTGGGGTCCTGGTGCTACTCGCCCGGGTGGTCCGTGCGGAAGCCCTCGAGCGCCGCCCAGCGCGGGTCGGGCGCGGGCGGCTGGTCCTCCGCCGGACTCGCGAGCTTCTCCCCCGTGGCGGGGTCGAGACCCGGGCAGTCCGGCCGGCAGACCGGCTGGAACGGCAGCGACAGCACCACCGCATCCCGCACGACGGGTTCGAGATCCACGTGGTCGTCTCGAACCGCGAAGTCGACAGCTTCGTCAGGAGAATACGCGAAAAGCTCCTGGAAATCGACTTCGACGGGGAGCGAGACGGGGTCGAGGCACCGCACGCACTCGCCGCTCGCGGTCGTGTGCACGTCGGCCGTCACGAGGATCCCCTCGTGCAGACCCTCGAGGCGGACGTCGATCTCGAGCGGGGTGCCGGCGTCGACGTGGGCCGCGCCCTCGCCCAGCTGTTCGGGCGCCGGGAAGGAGAGCGTGCGCTCGCGCATCTCCCCCGGCCGGTGCACGAGGTCGTGGACGGCGAGGTCGTACGGGTTGCGGGCGGACACGTCGTGCAAGGGTACTCGGGTGAGGGTGACGGTGCTGGCGGGCGGAGTCGGCGGTTCGAGGTTCCTGAAGGGCGTGCGCGCGGCGCTGCGCGACGGCGAGCCGTCGGAGATCACGGCCGTCGTGAACACCGGCGACGACATGTGGCTGGCGGGCCTGCGGATTGCGCCGGACCTCGACACGATCGCCTACGCGCTCGCGGGCGTGAACGACGAGGAGCGCGGCTGGGGCCGGGCCGGGGAGACGATGCGGGTCTCCGAGGAGCTGGCGGCGTTCGGCGTCGGCTGGCCGTGGTTCACCCTCGGCGACCTGGACCTCGGCACCCACATCGCCCGCACGGCGTTCCTCCACGACGGCCTGCCGCTCAGCGAGGCGACGCGGCGGATCACCGCCCGCTGGCCGCTCGGGGCCGGCGCCGCGTCGATCGAGCTGCTGCCGGCGACCGACGACGAGGTCGAGACCCACGTCGTGACCGACGACGGCGAGCTGCACTTCGAGGAGTGGTGGACGCGGCTCCGCGCCGCGGCGCCGGCGCGCGCGTTCGTGCAGACCGGCGTCGAGGCGTCGCGGCCGGCGCCCGGCGTGCTGGAGGCGATCCGCGACGCGGACGTCGTGCTGCTCGCCCCGTCGAACCCGGTCGTCTCGATCGGCACGATCCTCGGCATCCCCGGCATCCGCGACGCGGTGGCGACGACCCCTGCGCCCGTGATCGGCGTCGCCGGGATCATCGGCGGCGCGGTCGTGCGCGGCATGGCCGACGCCTGCCTCAGCGCGATCGGCGTCGCGACCGACGCGGCGGCGGTGGCCCGGCACTACGGCCCGCGCTCGGCCGGCGGGCTCCTCGACGGCTGGCTCGTCGACGAGGTGGACGCGGCGTCGGCCGCCGGGCTCGAGGCGGACGGCATCCGCACCCGGGCGCTCCCCCTGCGGATGCGCGACGATGCGTCGTCGGTCGCGATCGTCCGCGCGGCCCTGGGACTGGCGGCGAGCGGGTCGACCCGAGGATGACGGACCCGGTCGTGCTCCGGGAGGACGACCCGCGGACGACGGATCTGCTCGCCCACGGCTGGCGGGTGGTCGCGCGCTCGTGGGGCGCGCACGCCGTCGTGGACGGCGCGCTCGTCGAGCGGCTCCGTGCGCTCCTGAGCGCCTCGACCGCGGCGATCGACGAGCTCGGCCGGCAGCACGACGACGCGATCGCGGCGCTCGACGAGATCACCCGTGGCGACTACCCGCAGTCGGCGGCGACGCCGCACCCGGCCATCCACCGAGCGGCCATCGCCTCCCTGCGGGTCCGCGGTGTCCGCATCACCGGGGCGACCGAGGGCGACCGCGTCGTCGCGATGACGGCGATGCGACGGCTCGGCGACGCGGCCGAGACCGAGTTCACCGCCGTCGCGCCGGACCGGCGGCGACGCGGGCTCGCGGTCGCGGTCAAGGCCGCGGCCATGCTGGCGGCGATCGACGACGGTGCCGTCCGCCTCGGCACCGGGGGATCCGCGCTGAACGAGGCGAGCATCCGCATGAACGAGCGCTGCGGCTACGCGCTCGACGAGCGCTGGGTGACGCTCGAGCGCTGAGAGACCCGGCCGGCGGTCTACGCGGCGGCCGCCGCCAGCTCCGCCGCCGTCCGCGGGCCGAGGCCGGCGGTCGCGGCGAGCTGCTCGGGGGTGTCGACGTCGAGGGGCACGGTGCTGCCCGCCGGCAGCACGAGCTCGGCGAGCGCGAGCTCCCGGTGCCGGCGGGCGGACTCCGGGCCGAACGCGTGCCGCAGCTCGATGCCCGCCTGCGCGGTCACGAGCGTCGTGCCGGTGCCCTCGCGGTCGGCGACGAACCCGGTCGGGACCGCTGCGGCGCGACGCAGGGCCTCCTCGAGGTCCTCGGGGCGGAGCGCCGGCAGGTCGCCCAGCAGCACCGCGCGGGGCGCGTCGTGGCCGGCCGTCGCGAGCCCTGTGGCGATCGCGGCGCGCAGTCCGCGCGGGGCGACCTCGGCGACGATCTCGGCCTCCGTCGCGAGGGTGCGATCCGAGGTGACGACGAGCACGCGGCCGACGCGGGGCGTCGCGAGCGCGGCGTCGATCGTGTCGAGCGCGATCGCGCGGACGAGGCCCGGCTCCGCGCCGAGTCGCGACTTGCCGATGTCGGCGGGCTTCACCGGGACGATGAGGGTCCACACGCGCACGAGCGTACGCACTCGGCGGCGCGGCTCGCTACGCTGGAGCCGGTCCTCCGGCGGGTCTCGCCGGGTGCACGGGGGCGCTCTGCCCCGGTCCGGCCCTCCCGCGTCTCGCGCGGTCCGCGTCCGCATCTCGTCACCCGGAGACCCATGCGCATCCGTCCGCTGCCCCTCCTCGCCGCCGTCGCCGCGGTCGGCCTCCTCGCCGGCTGCTCGAGCGCGGCCGCCGCGCCGCCCACCGCCTCGGCGAGCGCCGAGCACCTGAGCCTCACCAACTGCGATACCACCGTGACGTTCGACCACCCCCCGCAGCGGGTCGTCGCGATCAAGTCGACCTCGACGGAGATGATGCTCGCGCTCGGCGTCGGCGACCGGATCGTCGGCACCGCCTACCAGGACGGTCCGGTGCCGGCGCGATGGTCCGCCGCCATGAAGACGGTGCCCTCGCTCTCCGACTTCATGCCGAGCGAGGAATCGGTGCTCGCGAAGAAGCCCGACCTCGTCTACTCCGGGTGGGAGTCGGCGTTCTCCGCCGACCAGGCCGGCACGCGCTCCGAGCTGGCGGGCCTCGGCGTGGCCAGCTACGTGCAGCCGGCCGCGTGCCGCTCCACGCCGGTCGCGAAGCTGAGCTTCTCCGAGGTATTCCGCGAGATCCGCGAGGCGGGCCGCATCTTCGGCGTCGAGTCGACCGCCGATCGTCTCGTCGCGCGGCAGCGGGCCGAGCTCGCCGCGATCCCGCGCGACTCCCGCGGCCTCACGGCGCTCTGGTACTCCTCCGGCGACGACACGCCCTACGTCGGCGGCGGCACCGGCGCCCCCGAGCTCGTGCTCGAGACGGCGGGCCTGCGCAACGTGGCGGCCGATCAGAAGCAGACCTGGACCACGCTCGGCTGGGAGTCGGTGGTCGCCGACGACCCGGACGTGATCGTCCTCGTCGACGCCGACTGGAACACCGCGGCCGCCAAGATCGCCAAGCTCGAGAGCGACCCGGCGACCGCCGCGCTGCCCGCGGTGAAGAACCACCGGTACATCACGATCCCGTTCCCCGAGGGCGAGGCGGGCGTCCGCAGTGTCGACGCCGCCGCCTCCGTCGCGGCGCAGCTGCAGAAGCTGAACCTCGCGAAGTGAGCGCACGCGCGGTCGTCGCGGCGGTGGTGCTCGGCGCGCTGCTGCTGGCGTCGATCGCGGTCGCGACGACGATCGGCTCGTCGGGGCTCGCGATCGGCGAGGTCGCGCGCTCCGTGCTCGCGCATCTCGGGATCGGGCGCAGCCCCCTCGGCGCGCTCGACGACGGGATCGTGTGGCAGCTCCGTCTCCCCCGCGTGCTGACGGCCGCGGCGGTCGGCGCCGGTCTGGCGCTCGTCGGCGCGATCATGCAGGCCCTCACCGCCAACCAGCTCGCCGACCCGTACCTGCTCGGCCTGTCGTCGGGGGCGTCGTTCGGCGCGGTGAGCGTGCTGCTGCTCGGGGTGTCGCTCCTGCTGCCGCTCGCGGCGTTCCTCGGCGCCCTGGCGGCCCTCGCCATCACCCTCGGGCTGGCGGGCGCGCTCGGCCGGCTCACGCCGAGCCGGACCGTGCTGGCGGGGGTCGCGGTCTCCGCGCTCGGGAGCGCGCTCACGAGCTTCGTCGTCTTCTGGACCGCGCGCGGCGACGCCTACCAGGACGTGCTCAACTGGCTGCTCGGCTCGCTCGCCGGGGCGCGCTGGCCGCAGGTCGCGATCGCGGTCGGCGGGATCGTCGTCATCGGCATCCCGCTCATGACGACCGGCCGGGTGCTCGACGCGTTCGCGTTCGGCGACCGGATGGCCGCGTCGCTCGGCGTGAACGTGACGGGCGCACGCTGGGGGCTGCTCGGCTCGACGGCCGTGCTGACCGGCGTCCTGGTGAGCGTGAGCGGCTCGATCGGCTTCGTCGGACTCGTGCTCCCCCACGCCGTGCGCCTCATCGCCGGACCGCGGCACCGCGTGCTCCTGCCGCTCTCCGCGCTCGTCGGGGCGATCTACCTGGTCTGGGCCGACACGGCCGCGCGCACCGTGCTCGCCCCCCGGGAGCTGCCCGTCGGCATCGTGACGGCGCTCATCGGGGCGCCGGTGTTCGCGATCCTGCTGGCGCGGCGGAAGGCGCAGTCGTGACGGGCGGGTCGGCGACCGGTCTCGAGGTCGAGGGGCTCGTCGTGCGGGCGGGGCGGCACGAGCTCGTGCACGGGGCCGCGTTCAGCGCACCGCGGGCGGCGGTCACCGCGATCCTCGGGCCGAACGGCGCCGGCAAGTCGACGATCCTCCGTGCGATCGCGGGAGTGGAGAAGCCGTCCGCCGGCGCGATCCGGTTCCGGGGCGACGACCTGCGATCGCTCGGTCGCCGCGAGCGGGCGCAGCGCGTCGCGTTCGTGGAGCAGGACGCGACCACCGACCTCCCGCTCGACGTGCACGACGTGGTCTCCCTCGGCCGTACCCCGTACGAGCCGCGCTGGGGCGGGCGCGACCCGAACGCCGCGACGGCGATCGACGGGGCGCTCGCCGCGGCGCGCGTCGAGGCGTTCGCCGAGCGCCGGTTCGCCTCGCTCTCGGGCGGCGAGCGGCAGCGCGTCATGCTCGCTCGGGCGCTGGCGCAGCAACCGCGGCTCCTGCTCCTCGACGAGCCGACCAACCACCTCGACGTGGCCGCACAGTTCGAACTGCTCGCGCTCCTCCGCGAACATGCCGATCGGGGCATGACCGTCGTGACGGCGCTGCACGATCTCACCCTCGCGGCCGATCAGGCGGATGCCGTGGTCGTCATCGCGAGCGGCCGGGTCGTCGCGAACGGCCCGGCCCGCGAGACCCTGACCTCGGAGCTGATCCGCGAGGTCTACAGGGTCACGGCCAGGTGGACCGAGAACCCGGTGACCGGGCGGCCGATGCTGGTCCTGGGGCGCCGGGCCTGAGTCGAGCCCGTTCTCACTCGTCGGAGTGACCGGGAAGCCGCGCGAACAGCGAGGCCGGCAGCAGGACGGCGCGCACGGCGTCGCGCCCGCGGCTCGTCGCCGCGATCGAGCGGCGCACGGCGCGCAGCTCGTCCAGGGAGATCGGGCGGGGCGTCCGGGCGTACGCGCTCTGCTCGACATGGCCGCAGAGCTCGCCGATCGCGTCGCGCGACGCGGGCAGCACGGTCACGAGCCGCTCCGCGAAGTCGCGCGCGGTCTCCGACTCCGGGGCCATCCAGCCGTGGTCGCGCGCGGTGTCGCGCACCTCCGCCCACGCGTTCGCGGCCGGATCCCGCCCCCGGGCGATGGCCCGCTCGCGTCGCGCGCGGACCAGGCGACGGGTCGTGAACGGGCCGAGCACCAGCGCGACGATGACGACGAGGACGCCGAGCCCGATCCAGGGGGCCGGGCCGGCACCCCGCGCCGCGGAGGCGTCGCCCGCGGTCGCCGCGCCGGAGGCCACCGAGGTCGGGTCGTTGAGCTCCTTGCCGCCCGTGCTCGCGGTCGGGTTCGGCGCGGTGGTCTGCTCGCCGCCCGTCGCGCCCTGGGCGATCGCATCGTCGACCGCCGCGGGCTGCGAGTAGACGGGCAGCTCCCCCCGGCCGGGCGTCGGCTCGAAACGCAGCCACCCGATGCCGGAGAAGTAGAGCTCCGGCCACGCGTGCAGGTCGTGCGAACTCACCGTGTAGACGGACTTGCCGTCGACGGTCGTCGGCGAGCCGGGCTGGAATCCGACCACCATGCGCGCCGGGATGCCGAGCGTGCGCGCCATGACCGCCATCGACGAGGCGAAGTGCACGCAGTAGCCCTCCTTCTTGCGGAGGAACTCGGCGATGATCTGCGCCCCGGTGCCGTCGTAGCCCTGCTCGACCGGCGCGGTCTCCGAGTAGGTGAAGCCTCCGGTGCTCTGGAACCAGTTCTGCAGCGCGAGCGCCTTGTCGTACTCCGTCGTCGCGCCCGAGGTCACCTCCGTGGCGGTCTGCGCGATCACAGCCGGCATGCCGGGCGGCAGGGAGAGGTCGCCGACCCGCTGCGCCTCGGCCAGGTCGGAGGCGCGCAGCTGCGTGAGGTCGGGCTGCACGTCGACGAAGCCGACGCGGTACTTCTGGCCGCCGGCGCTCGTGTCCTGGCTGCGCACCGACAGGCCGCCGTCGACGTAGCGCCAGTCGCCCTGGAGCCCGCTGACCCGGGAGGCGGGGTACGGCACCGGCAGCCATCGGCCGGTCACGCCCCCCACCCGCACGTCGGCGGTGAGCGAGGTGCGCTCGACGACCGGGAGCAGCCCCGCCGGGGCCGGGAACCGGTTCACCGTGTTCTGTCGCGGCGGCGCGACGTCGGAGGGCGACCACTGCCGCCCGTCGAAGCGGTCGAGCGTCGCGAGCCGCAGGTACACCGCCTCGCCCGAGCTGGTGGAGTAGGTGAGCGCGGTCACCGCCGTCCCGCGCCGCAGATCGTCGCCGAGGTTGACGAGCGGGTTGATGGCGCCGTCGATGCCGGTTCCGCCGGTCTGCTCCGCGGGGGTCACCGCGGGCAGCAGGCTGGGGATCACGAGGGATCCGAGCACGACGGCCGCGGCGGTCGCGAGCGTCGAGGGCAGCGCCGCGATCCGGCTCCCCCGCCGGATCAGCGCGAGGTAGAGCACGGCGGTCACGACGTACCAGAGCGCGTCGGCGACGCCGGCCCGCACCGCGACGGGCACCGCGAGGAGCGCGAGGAGCGGGATCGCGGTGAGCGCCGGGGCGCGTCGCAGCACGAGGTCGCCGAACAGTGCGCACCCCGCGACGAGGAGCGCGAGCAGGAAGACGATCCCGAGCTCCGGTGTCGCGGGCAGCGCCTGCTCGGCGATCGACAGCCAGGCCAGGTCGGCGAGTCGGCCGAACCGGCCGATGACGTCCGGGGTCGGGATGACGCCGAGCAGCGCCTTGTCGGCCGCGTATCCGGCGGTGAGGCCGAGCAGCGCGACCGCCGCGGCGACGACCGTCGGCAGCCAGGCGGGGCGCGCGATCCTCCGGGTGATCGTCGCGCTGGCGAGCACGAGCACCACGAACACCGCCCCGGCCGCGAACCACGACAGGTCCTGCAGGAGGGGGTGGAGCCCGGCGTAGGCGCTCAGGAGCGCGAGCCCGAACAGGACGGTCGCGGTGAGCTCGCCGCGGGGGCGCGCGGGACGACGGCGGCGCTGCGTCGGGGCGCGCCTCGGATCGGAGAGCGGCCGCCGGGTCTCAGTGAGCGCCATGCGTCGCCTCCGTCACGGCCGAGATCGCGCGCCACGCATCGCCCGGCTCCGCGCCCGCGGCGACGGGCACGACCGTCCACCCGGCGTCGGCGAGGCGATCGAGCACCTCCTCGCGGGCGTCGACCGTGAACGCGACCGCGAGGTCGGCGCCACGGCGACGGCGCAGCAGCCACTCGATCGTGGCATCCTCCGGGTCGCCGACGAGGGCGAACAGCGGGCCGCTCGTGTCGGGGACGGCGCCGGCGAGCTCGGCGACCGGACGCTCGAGCAGCCGGACCGCCGCGAGACTCGTCAGGAAGCCCTCGGCCCGGCGCCCGCCCTCCCAGCGCTCGCCGAGCGCGTCGATCTGCGGCAGCGCGGTCTCCTCGACCGTGACCTGGAACCCGTTCGCCTCCAGGTGCATGCCGAGCGAGGCGGTCATCCGCACGACCCACTCGAACGCCTCGGAGCTGCTCGACGAGTCCCAGGTCTCCCCGGCGTCCGGGCGCGCATCCGGATAGCCGCCGAGCCGCGTGTCGACGACGAGCCGGGCGTCGGGGTGGCTGCGATGCTCCTCCTGGCGCACCATGAGCTCGCCGTGCCGCGCGGAGGCCCGCCAGTGCACACGGCGCAGCGCATCTCCCGGGCGGTACTCGCGAGTCGTCAGATCGTCGTCGTTGCCCGTCGCGCGCCGCTGCACGAGCTGCGCGGCGCCCTCACCGTCGGCGAGCACCGGGCCGCCCGACGGGAGATCGCCGACGGCAGGGATGACGACGAGCCGGTCCTGCACCCCCACGGCCGCCACCGACGCCGCCATCCCGAACGGATCCTGGTTCTCGACGACGAGGGGCCCGATCCCATAGACGCCGCGACGCGGCGGGGCGAGCTCGTACTCGGCCGTCACGATCCGGGCCGCGGTCCCGGTCGCCGGGATGGGTCCCAGGCGATGGGGCGGCGCGGAGGCGGGCCACGGGATCGCGTCGTTCCAGACCAGGTCCGTGCTGGTCGTCGCGCCCGCGTTGCGGATCCGGATCCCGACCCGCACGGTGCCGCCCGCGGCGACCACCGGCGGCGAGAACACCCGGAGGACCTCGAAGCGCGGGCGGCGCACCCGGGCGACGAACCGACCGACGAGCGGGAGCAGGATGCCGGCGACCCCGGCGACGAGGAACTCGGGTCGGCCGAGCGGGTAGGCCAGCACCGCGATGACGACGCCCAGCGCGAGCGTCACCCAGCCGCGGCCGGTGAAGCGCATCCGGGCGGTGCGCCGCAGCCCGCGGGGCGCGGGCGCGTCGGCGTCGTCCGGATCGCGTCGAGCCATCAGGCGGTCCCGGCGGCTCCGAGGGGCACCGGGGTCGCGGCCACGATGCGGGCGGTGATGTCGGCGACGTGCCCGGCGCCGAACGCGCCGGATCCGACGGAGGCGCGCGCCGGCATCATGCGATGCGCCAGCACGGCGACGGCGAGCGCGTCGAGGTCGTCGGGCAGCACGAAGTCGCGGCCGTCGAGGGCCGCGCGCGCCTTGGCGGCGCGGACGAGTTGGAGCGTCGCCCGCGGGCTCGCGCCGAGCCGCAGCTCGCGATCCGTCCGGGTCGCCGAGGCGATCGCGACCGCGTACTGCTCCACCGCGGGGCTCACGAAGACCTGCCGGACGGTCTCGATCATCCGCCGCAGCCGGTCGTGCGAGACGACGGGCTGGAGCCGGTCGATCGGGCTGCCCGACTCGCGGGTGCGCAGCATCGCGACCTCGTTTGCCGGGTCGGGGTAGCCCATCGAGATGCGGGCCATGAACCGGTCGCGCTGCGCCTCGGGCAGGGCGTAGGTGCCCTCCATCTCGACCGGGTTCTGCGTCGCGACGACCGTGAACGGATCGGGCAGCCGGTAGCTCCGGCCGTCGACCGAGACCTGGCGCTCCTCCATCGACTCGAGGAGCGCGGACTGCGTCTTCGGCGACGCCCGGTTGATCTCGTCGCCGATCACGATGTTCGCGAACACCGGGCCGGGCTTGAACTCGAAGTGGCGCTCGCCCTGGTCGTAGACGCTCACCCCCGTGATGTCGGCCGGCAGCAGGTCGGGCGTGAACTGCACGCGCGAGACGGTGCAGTCGACCGAGCGGGCGAGCGCCCGGGCGAGCATCGTCTTGCCGACGCCCGGCACGTCCTCCACGAGCAGGTGGCCCTCGGCGAGGAGGACCGTGGTCGCGACCTCGACGGCCTCGCGCTTGCCGTCGATGACGGTCTCGATCGCGGCCATGACCGCCCGCGCATCCATCAGGAACTCGGCGGGGGCGAGCGCGCGCGGCGCCCCGGTGTCGTCCTCCGGCTCCGTCGCCGTCAGATCGTGCGCATCCATCGCGTCCATTCCGAGGGATTCTGCCACGGGGCCGTGCCGGTCGGCTGGGTCATGGGACGAAAACGGGCGGAGCAGGGCGCGGGCGTCCATTAGTTAGGTTCTTGACTATTAGACACTTGATAGTTAGGTTTCAAACTATGAATGACAGCGACGACGTCTGGGCGCTCATGTTCCGGATCCTCGGCAGGTCCCGCACCGCCACGGAGCGACTGATCCGGAACACCGGGCTCACCGGACCGCAGGCACGAACGCTCGGATACATCGAGGCCCACGAGCACGAGGGCATCACCGCGCGACAGATCGCCGAGACCTTCGGGACCACCCCGGCGAGCGTGTCGAGCCTCATCGGCGGGCTCGAGCGCGGAGGTTACCTCGAGCGCACCGCCGACCCCGCCGACGCGCGGTCGAAGCTGCTGCGCGTGCTGCCGAAGGGCCGCGGCCTCACGAGCGGCTTCGACGAGGTGCTGGACGAGTTCAAGCGCCAGATGACCGCCCCCCTCACCTCGGAGGACCGCGCGACTCTCGTTCGTCTGCTGACCGCCGTCGACGACCACCTCGACACCCTCGAGAACGAGAAGAGGAACGCATGACCGCCCTGACCGAGCCCTCCGCGCCGGAGGCGCGGAGCGACCGCTGGTACCTCGCGACGGCGGGCATCTGGCGCGCGCTCGCGCACCTCGCCCTGCCCATGATCGCCGCCGTGACGGTCGGCGGCGTCTACAGCGTGATCAACGCCGGATTCATCGGCGCCCTGCACTCGACCGCGCTGCTGAGCGCCATCACCTTCGGCGTGCCCGTCTTCGCCCTCATCATGGCCGTCGGCGGCGTGTTCGGAGTCGGCGGCAGCACGGCGATCTCGCGGCTCATGGGGTCCCTGGACGGCGCGGACTCCGCGACGTCCGACCGGATCCGTGACGACATCCGCCGCTACGCCGCCTTCACCGTGTGGGGCGCCGTCGGTGCCGGCGTGGTCATCGGCGTCGTGTGCCTGCTCTTGCTCGGCCCGATCACCGCCGCGCTCGGCGCCGACGCCTCCGCCACCGGAGCGACCTCCGCCTACATCGGCATCCAGTTCGCCGGTGCGCCGATCCTCGTCGTCGCCTTCGCGATCGAGCAGGTCGTGCGGGCCGAGGGAGCCACTCGCGCCTCGATGTTCGGCCTCATCTGGTCGACCGTCGCGAATCTCGTCTTCGACGTGCTCTTCATCCTCGTGTTGGGAATGGGCGTCTTCGGCGCCGGACTCGCGCTCGTGCTCTCGAACGCCGTCGCGGTCGCCTATTACGCGCGCTTCCTCCAGCGCCGGAGCGGCAACGGCATCAGCCTGGCCCCGCGCTGGTTCTCGCTGCGCGCCTCGATCGTCCGGGAGGTCTTCGCGATCGGCTCCTCGGAGCTCGTCATGAGCTCGTTCCTGCTGGTGTCGTCGCTCCTGCTCAACCACCTCGCCGTCGCGTACTCCGAC
The DNA here is from genome assembly GCF_051954455.1 of Pseudolysinimonas sp. GTDB lineage: Bacteria > Actinomycetota > Actinomycetes > Actinomycetales > Microbacteriaceae > Pseudolysinimonas. The sequence goes on from NZ_JBQCHS010000034.1 coordinate 74,097, forward strand.
AGCGTGATCGCCGCGTTCGGCGTCTCCCAGCGCATCGTGCAGCTGCCCGAGTTCCTGTGCATGGGGGTGACTCTCGGTGTGCTGCCGCTGATCGCCTACAGCTTCGGAGCGCGCAATCGGGAGCGCCTGCGCCGCGGTGTCCGCGCCGCTGCGATCACGGTCGCGGCCTTCACGCTGGTGTTCTCCGGGGCGGTGTTCCTGCTCCGCGGAGAGGTGTTCGGGTTGTTCAGCTCCGACGCTGAGGTCCTGCGGGTCGGGGTGCTCATCCTCACCGCGCAGCTCGTCTCGACGATCTTCAACGGCTTCACCGGCCTGATCATCGCGGTCTTCCAGGGCATCGGCGCCGGTCGCGCGACGACGATCATGTCGTTCGCGCAGGGTCTGCTCTTCATCCCGATCGTCATCGGGGCGAATCTGGTGTTCGGCATGACCGGCCTGATCTGGGCGATGGCGGTGACCGAGGCGATCGTGCTGGTCGTCGGGCTCGTGCTGTGGTCGATCGAGCGACCGACGCGACGGATCGCGAGCGACGACGAGGCGTCGCAGGCCCTCGCGATGGTCGAGGCCTGACCTCGAGGAGAGAGCGCCGCTACTCGACAATCCGGCTTGCGGCCGCGCGGAGGCCGGCCTCGTAGCCCTCGCGCCAGGCCTCCTCGGAGCCGACGCGGAACATGTCCGAGGGCCCGAGCCGCACGATCGAGCGCGCACCCGGCAGATCGAGCGGGCCGACGAGGTGGCCGAGGCCCCGCACGATCGCGACCGGCATCCGGCTCGTCTTGCCCTTCACGAGGTCCGCGGCGGAGGCGATCTCGTCGGCCGTGGCCGCCGCCGTCACGCGCAGGTCGCGGCCGTTGTCGTCGGTGCCGCCGCGGAGGTCCTCGACCACCCGCACCCCGGCCGCGCCGATCGCGAGGTCGGTCTGCCCGAACCGCCACGGCCTCCCGAAGGTGTCGCTCACGACCACGCCGATCGCGAGCCCCGACCGCTCGCGCACGGCCGCGGCGATCGCGCGGGCCGACGCGTCCGGGTCCTCCGGGAGGAGGAGCACGTGGCCGTCCGGCACGTTGCTCGCGTCGACGCCCGCGGCCGCCATCACGAGCCCGAGCGGGTTCTCGACGATGCGGGTCACGTGCCCGTCGGGCGTCGTGCGGCTCGCCACCTCGCGGACGGTCTGGCCGGTGATCGCCGCCTCCCGGTCGGCGGCGGCGACGAGCCGACCCTCGGCCTTGCTGACGATCTTGCTCGTGACGGCGAGCACGTCGCCGTCCTGGAGGAGCCCGTCGGTCGCCGCGGCGATGAGCGCCGGCAGATCGTCGCCCGGGACGATCTCGGAGATGCCGTCGATGCCGAGGACCTGGAGCATCGCTCCAGTCTGGCGTAGCATCCTCGACGTGATGTTCTCCGTCTCGCCCACGCGCTGAGACGCTTCGCGACCCCTCGGGTCCTCGGTCTCGGCCTTCCGCCTCGAGACCCCGGAGAACCCATGCCCTCCCGTCAGCCCGTCATCACGCTGTCGCACGTCGGCCTCACCTGGCCCGACGGCGCGGTCGCCCTCGACGACGTGTCCGGTGCCATCGGCGCCGGCCGGACCGGTCTCGTCGGCGCGAACGGCGCCGGCAAGTCGACCCTGCTGCGTCTCGTCGCCGGCGAGCTGCGCCCCACCTCCGGCACCGTCACGACGGTCGGCGACGTGGTCGCGCTGCCGCAGACGCTCACCCTCCGCACCGGCGCGCCGGTGGCCGAACTCCTCGGCGTCGCCCCGCAGCTCGCGGCCGTCCGCGCCATCGAGGCGGGCGACGTCGACGAGCGGCACTTCGACGCGGTCGGCGACGACTGGGACGTCGAGGCGCGCGCCGAGGCCGTCCTCGCCGAGGTCGGTCTCCCGATCGACGCCCTCGACCGGCGCGTCGCGGAGCTGTCGGGTGGCGAGGCCATGCTCGTCGCGATCGCCGGCCTCCGGCTCCGCCGCGCTCCGATCACCCTGCTCGACGAGCCGACCAACAACCTCGATCGCGACGCCCGGGCCCGCGTCGCCGACCTCGTGCGGTCGTGGTCCGGCGCGCTCGTCGTCGTCAGCCACGACACCGCGCTCCTCGAGCTCATGGACGACACCGCCGAGCTGTACCGCACCACGCTGACGACGTTCGGCGGACCGTACTCGGCGTGGCGGGAGGCGCTCGACCGGGAGCAGGCGGCGGCCGCGCAGGCGGCGCGCTCGGCCGAGCAGGTGCTCCGCGCCGAGAAGCGGCAGCGGATCGACGCGCAGACGAAGCTGCAGCACCGGGAGCGCACGGCCAAGAAGGCGGAGCGCGAGAAGCGCGTCCCGAAGATCGTCGCGCACGGCCGACGGATGGAGGCGCAGGTCTCCGCCGGGCGGCTCCGCGGCGAGATGGAGGCCCTCGAGGAGTCGGCCCGCGTCGCGCTCGACGCGGCGGAGGAACGGATGCGCGACGACGACGGCATCCGCGTCGACCTGCCCGACCCGGGCGTCGCCCGCGGTCGGCGGATCGCGGAGCTGGCGGGCCGGAACCGCACGATCGTGATCCAGGGGCCCGAACGCGTGGCGCTCGTCGGGCCGAACGGCATCGGGAAGACGACCCTGCTCGAGCGCATGCTGGTCGAGCACGTCGGGGCGGGCGGAGGCGCGGTTGCGTCAGGCTCGACCGGCGGCGCCACCGGCACGCTCCTCACCGATCGCGTCGGCTACCTCCCGCAGCGCCTCGACGGCCTCGACGACGACGCGACCGTGCTCGACGCGGTCCGGTCGGCGGCCCCGTCCGCGCCGCCCGGCGAGATCCGCAACCGGCTCGCGCGGTTCCTCCTCCGGGGGGACGCCGTCGCGCGTCGGGTGGGGACCCTCTCGGGCGGCGAGCGGTTCCGCGTCGCCCTCGCGCGGCTCCTGCTCGCCGATCCCCCGCCGCAGCTGCTCGTGCTCGACGAGCCGACCAACAACCTCGACCTGCCGAGCGTCGAGCAGCTCGTCTCCGCGCTGCGGAGCTACCGCGGGGCGCTCCTCGTGGTCTCCCACGACGACGCGTTCCTGTCGCGACTCGACCTCACCGCGACCATCGCCCTCGACGCGCAGGGCGACCTCGCCGAGCGGGTCGAGTAGCGCCGGAGGCGCGTATCGAGACCTCCTCCGAGCAGGGCCCCGAGACGCCCCTCCGCGGCTGCTCGACGCGCCTACGCGCGCAGTGCGGGGAGCACGGAGCGGCCGAAGAGCTCGAGGAACTCGCGCTGGTTGCGGCCGACGTTGTGCAGGTAGACGCGGTCGAAACCGAGGTCGAGGAACGACTGGATGTGGGCGCGGTGCGCCTCGGGGTCCGAGGAGATGAGCAGCCTCCCGGCGAAGTCGTCCGGCCGCACCATGCGCGCGAGCTGTTCGAACTCGAAGGGCGAGCGGATGTCGGACTTGCCGAACGGCATCGCGGCGGTCGGCCACTCCCGCATCGCGTTCGCGGTCGCCTCCTCGTCGGTCGGCGCCCAACTGAGGTGGAGCCGCAGCACCTTGGTGCCGGATCCGCGGCGGCCCGACTCCCGCCGCCCCTCGTCGAAGCGCTGCAGCAGCGCCGCGAGCCGCTCGCGCGGCGCCTCCTCCGTCACGATGCCGTCGACGGTGCGCCCCGCGCGCCGGGCCGTGACCGGGCCGGCCGTGCCGATGAGGATCGGCGGAGCCTCCTCGGGCATCGTCCAGAGCCGGGTCGACTCCATCCGATAGAACGCGCCCTCGTGCTTGACGTCCTTGCCGGCCAACGACGCCGCGAACAGCTTCTTGATGACGTCGACGGCCTCGAACATCCGGTTGATGCGCTCCGGAGCCTCCGGCCAGTAGCGGCCGACGACGTGCTCGTTGAGCGCCTCACCGCTGCCGATCCCCAGCCAGTGCCGCCCCGGGTACATGGCCGCGAGCGTCGCCGAGGCCTGCGCGACGACCGCGGGATGCCAACGGAAGGTCGGCGCCGTGACGCCGGTGCCGAGGTCGCCCGCGGTCACCTGGCCGAGCGCCGAGAGCACGTTCCAGACGAACGACGCCTGCCCCTGCTGCGGGGTCCACGGCTGGAAGCGGTCGGCAGCCATGACGCCCGTGAAGCCCTGCGCCTCGGCGTGCTGCGCGAGCGCGATCGCCTCGGTCGGGTGGAACTGCTCGAGCATCGCCGCGAAGCCGATCGCGGGCGTCGTCACGAGTCGCCGTCCTCCCGCAGCTCCCACGGGATCTCGTCGGGCGCGAGCTGGATCGGCTCCGGCGGCGGGGCGCCGAACGGGATCGGCACCCCGTACGGCGGCGACACGATCGGCCGCCCCATCGGCGGCGGCTCGACCTCGCCGGCGCGCCGGGTCAGCTGCTCGATGAGCGCCTCCGGGTCGTCGTCGCGTCGGGCCGCCATCCCGCTCAGCCCCGCGTGGACTCGAGGTAGTCGGCCACGGCGCGCGGCACGTACGGCGCCACGTCGCCGCCGAGCGAGGCGACCTGGCGCACGAGCGAACTCGAGACGTGGGCGTGCGCCGGATCCGGCAGCATGAAGACGGTCTCGACACCCGCGAGGTTGCGGTTGACGATCGCCATCGGCGTCTCGTACGCGACGTCGACCTGCGAGCGGATCCCCTTCACGAGCACGGTCGCGCCGACGTCGGTCGCATAGTCGACGAGGAGGCCGACGCTCCAGCTCGTCACGACGACGTTGCCCGGCACCCGCGCCTCGCCGAGCGCGTCCTGGATGAGCGACACCCGCTTGGCGATCGGCAGGAGCGCCGTCTTGCCCGGGTTGTGCACGACGAGCACGTGGATCTCGTCGAAGATGCGCGCGGCGCGCTCGATGACGTCGAGGTGCCCGAGGGTGACGGGGTCGAACGAGCCGGGGACGACCGCGATGCGCGTCATGCGTCCAGCCTATCGACGCCTGACCGGGCGACGGCTCGGAGCCGGAGGCGGTCAGCCCTTGGCGAGGAAGGCGCGCTCCGCCTCGTCGAGGCGGCGTGCCAGCGCGGCGCGCAGCGCGGGATGCGCCGTGAGGCCCGGGTCGTCGTCGAGGATCTCGGCCGCCGCGGCCCGCGCGTCGGCGATGAGGTCGCCGTCGCGGGCCACGCGCAGCAGCTGGAGCGAGGAGCGGCCGCCGGACTGCGAGCGGCCGAGCACGTCGCCCTCCCGGCGGAGGTCGAGGTCGGCCTGCGCGAGCTCGAAGCCGTCGAGCGTGGCCGCGACGGCGTCGACGCGTTCGCGGGCCGGGGAGAGCGGCTCCGCCTCGGTCACGAAGAGCGCGAGGCCCGGGATCCCGCCGCGGCCGACGCGGCCGCGCAGCTGATGGAGCTGGGCGACGCCGAAGCGGTCGGCGTCGAGGACGACCATGGTCGACGCGTTCGGCACGTCGACGCCCACCTCGATGACGGTGGTCGCGACGAGCACGTCGATGTCGCCGGCCGCGAAGGCGCGCATCGTCGCGTCCTTCTCCTCGGCGCTCATCCGGCCGTGCAGCGGCTCGATGCGGCGGCCGTCGAGTGCGGGATGCCGCCGCAGCAGGGCGAGGGTGTCGGTGACGTTCGCGGGCGGCCGGGGCGCCTCCTCGGCCTCGGGCGTCTCGTCGCCCTCCTCCACCGCCTTGGCGTCGATCGCCGGGACGACGACGAAGCCCTGCCGGCCCTGCGCGAGCTCCTCCGCGAGCCGCTGCCAGATCCGCGCCTCCCAGCCCGGGTGGTCGGCGAGCGGCACGACGAACGACTCGATCGGCGCGCGGCCGGCGGGCAGCTCGCGGATGGTCGAGACGTCGAGGTCGCCGAACACCGTCATGGCGACGGTGCGCGGGATCGGGGTGGCGGTGAGCACGAGCACGTGCGGGGACTGCCCCTTGAGCCGCAGCGCCTCGCGCTGGTCGACGCCGAACCGGTGCTGCTCGTCGACGACGACGAGGCCGAGGTCGGCGAACTGCACCTGATCGCCGAGGAGCGCGTGGGTCCCGACGACGATCGCGGCTCCGCCGCTCGCCGCGGCGAGCAGCGCCCGCCGACGATCGGCGACCGGCATCGAGCCGGTGAGGAGCGTCGGGCGGAGACGCGCCGCGAGGTCCGGCCCGAGCGAGGCGACGAGCGAGCGCAGGTGCTGCCCCGCGAGCACCTCGGTCGGGGCGAGGAACGCCGACTGACCGCCCGAATCGGCGACGGCGAGCATCGCGCGCAGCGCGACGAGCGTCTTGCCCGAGCCGACCTCGCCTTGGACGAGCCGGTTCATCGGGACCCCGGAGGCCAGGTCGCGCTCGATCTCGTTGCCGACCGCGCGCTGGTCGCCGGTGAGCGCGAAGGGCAGCCGATCGAGGAGCTCGGCGGACCGCGCCCCCGGCGCCCGCACGGCCGTGGACTCCGCGCGCCGCGCCGCCCGATCCCGCAGAAGGGCCGCCTGCAGCACGAACGCCTCCTGGAACCGGAGCGCGTGCTGCGCCGCGTGCCAGTCGCGGTCGTGCTCGGGGCGGTGCACGAGCTCCAGCGCCCGCCGGAACGGGAGGAGACCGCGCCCCGCGCCTGCCGAGGCGGGCACCGGATCATCGAGCTCCGCGGGCAGCGTGTCGAGCGCGACACCGATCGCCTTCGCGAGCTGCCAGCTCGCGAGCGTGGACGTCGCCGGGTAGATCGGGATCGGCGTCTCGGCCCAGCCCGCCGCCCGGTCGATCGCGGCGCCCGCGTCGCCGCCCTCGCCGTCGCCGAACAGCTCGTAGTCGGGGTGCGCGAGCTGCCGCGCGCCGCGGTAGGCGCCGACCTTGCCCACGAAGATGCCGCGGACCCCGGGGCGCAGGTCGTTCTTGCGCCAGGCCTGGTTGAAGAACGTGAGGGTGAGGATGCCGCGGCCGTCGCTGATCGACACCTCCAGCAGCGAGCCGCGCCGGTTGCGCATCGGCCGCTCCGACACGGAGCGGACCTCCGCCACGATCGTCACCGCCTCGTCGAGGGTCAGCTCGTCGAGCGCCGTCAGCTCCCCCCGCCGGGCGTAGCGGCGCGGGTAGTGCGCGAGGAGTTCGCCCACCGTCGTGTAGCCGAACGCCTTCTGCACCGCCTGCGCCGTCCGACCGCCGAGCACGGTCGCGAGCTTCGCATCGAGCGGGGCGGGGACGCCCGGGCCGGGTGCCGCTACAGCCATCCCCGCCGCTTGAACACGAGATAGAGGATGATCACGAGCAGCACCATGACCCCGAGCGCGATCGGGTAGCCGTAGGTCCAGCCGAGCTCGGGCATGTTGCGGAAGTTCATCCCGTAGATGCCGGTCACGATCGACGGGGCGAACAGGATGGCCGCCCACGCGGCGATGCGGCGCGACATGATCGCCTGCCGGGTGTTCTGCTCGTTGAGCGACTGCGCCTCCTCGGCCTGCCGCTGGGCGACCAGGGTCGCGTTCACCTGGAGGATGTCACGCAGCAGCGCGCGGAACTCCTCGACCCGCTCCTTGATCTGGGTGACGTGGTCGTCGACGTCGCGCAGGTACTGCTCGAGGACCTCGCCCACGTACCCGTCGGCGTAGCCGGCCGCGAGTGTCTTGATGATCTGGGTGAGCGGCGTGACGGCGCGCTCGAAGTCGATGACCTCGCGGTTCAGCAGGTAGATGCGCTTCGACACCTTGGGGTCGCCGTCGAAGACCTGCACCTCGATCTCGTCGATGTCGTTGGCGAGCCCCGCGACGACCGGGCCGTAGCCGTCGACGACCGCATCGAGGATGCCGTAGAGCACCGCCTCGGCGCCCTCCCGGAGCGCGTCGGGCGACTTCTCCATCCGCCGGCGCACCACCGAGAGGTCGGGGCCCTCGCTGTGCCGCACCGTGATGAGGAAGTTGGTGCCGGCGAAGATGTGCAGCTCGCCGAAGTCGACCTCCTCGTCGGCGTCGTCGTACTTCGCGGCGCGGAGGACCATGAAGAGCGTGTCGCCGTAGCGCTCGAGCTTGGGGCGCTGGTGACCGAGGGCCGCATCCTCGATCGCGAGCTCGTGCAGCCCGAACTCGCGCTGCAGCTCGCCGAGCTCATCCGTGTCGGGCCGGTAGAGCCCGATCCAGGCGAGTGCAGTGGGGTTCTTCGAGAGCAGGTCGAACGTCTCGTGCAGCGATGCGGGGGCCGCCAGGCGCCGGCCGTCCTGGTAGACGACGTTGTTGACGACGCTCGACCGCCGTGCGGGAGCCGTCGCCGGGTCCGTCGCCGCGTCCGTCGTCGTCACGTGGCGATGCTAGCCCTCGGACCCGACGGTACCGTGGCACCGTGGCGCGCATCATCGGGGGGTTCGCGGGCTCGCTCGCGCTCGTCGTGCCGCGGTTCGGGACGCGGCCGACGACGGATCGGGTGCGCGAGGCGATCTTCTCGGCGCTCGAGGCGCGGGACGCGCTCGACGGGGCGCGGGTGCTCGACCTCTACGCGGGATCGGGGGCGCTCGGGCTCGAGGCGGCCTCGCGCGGCGCCGCGCACGTCACGCTCGTCGATCGGGCGGAGGCCGCCACGCGCACGGTGCGCGAGAACACGGCCCGGGTTCGGCGGGCCGCGCCGCGCGGTGCGGCGCCCGACGTCGTCGTCTCGACCCAGCCCGTGCAGTCGTTCGTCGGAGCATCCGGGGCGACCTGGGACGTGGTGTTCGTCGACCCGCCATACGAGCTCGCGGGGGCGGAGCTGCGCCACGTGCTCGAGGCGCTGGTGCCGCGGCTCGCGCCGGACGGTCTCGTGATCGTCGAGCGCTCCGCCCGCGACCGGGCTCCGGACTGGCCCGACGGCCTCCTGCTGGAGCGCCGCCGCGACTATGGCGAGACCGCGCTGTACTGGCTCGTGCGCGACGAACCCGCCGGCTGAGCCGGCCGCGAGGTTCTAGCCGGCGCGCCCGTCCCAGTCGGCGTAGGGATCCCATCCCCCGCGCTCGTCGACGGCGCGCCCGTCGACGAGCAGTCCCGCGCCCGCGGCGGCCTTCCCGATGACGACGAAGCCGTCGGGCACCGCCGCGTCGGCCGGGAACGTCGCGAGGAGCGCGTGGTCCTCCCCGCCGGTGAGCGCCGCGCGCGGGTCGACGCCGTCTCCGGCGACGCGAGCGATCGCGGCGGCGTCGAGGTCGATCGCGATGCCCGACGCGGACGCGATGCGGCGCGCGTCGATCGCGAGCCCGTCGCTCACGTCGAGCATCGCGGTGGCGCCGCCCCGCGCGGCGACGGGGCCGAGCGCGATCGGTGGCACCGGGGAGAGCTGGGCGGCGAGCGGCTCGGGATGCGCGGTGCGCAGCCGCTCGGCGGCCGCCGCGTCGGGGTGGCCGGCCGCATCGACGCCCTCGGCGAAGAGCAGGCGGAGCCCCGTCGCCGCGAGGCCGAGGCGTCCCGCGACGGCGACCGCATCGCCGGGGCGCGCGCCCGAGCGGAGGACGGGCGCCCGGCCCTCGAGGTCGCCGAACGCCGTCACCGCGATGGTCAGGGTCTCCGAGACGGAGAGGTCACCGCCGACGACGCCGCAGCCCGGCGCGAGCGCGTCGCACGCCCGCCGCAGGCCGTCGGCCAGCGACTCCAGGTCGGCGACGGGGGTGTCGGCGGGGGCGACGAGCGCCACCACGAGCGCCGTCGGCACGGCCCCCATCGCGGCCACGTCCGACAGGTTGGTCGCCGCCGCCTTCCAGCCGAGCTCGACGGGCCGCGACCACGCCCGGCGGAAGTCCGGGCCGTGCACCATCGTGTCGGTCGTGACCACGAAGCGGCCGTCGGGGGCGCGCAGCACCGCGGCGTCGTCGCCCGGACCGACGATCGCCGCCGCGGCATCCGGCAGCCGCGGGAAGATCCGCGCCAGGGTCGCGCCCTCGCCGACCTCGCCGAGCGTGTCGGCCATCAGGCGCCCGCGGGGCGCGACAGCTCGACCAGGGTGCGCACGAACTCGGCGAGCGGCGGCAGCACCTGCACGAGCAGCACGGCGATGAGCGCGAGAACGACCGCCGTCCCCACCACGGCCACGAGCACCATCAGCAGCGGGCGCGGGACGCGCTGCTCCTGCTCCCGGCCGTCGAACAGCTCGGCGATGCCGTCCTCGTCGAGCCGGGGCCCAGGATGCTCCATGTCGCCCCACGCTAGCCTGATCGCGTCATGAGAACCGGCGTGCGCTCCGCGGTGATCGCCGCCGTCGCGGGGGTCTCCCTGCTCCTCGCCGGATGCGCTCCGACGGTCGCGCTCCATCCGGCCCCGCCGCACGCCAACGACCCGGCGTGCGCCGACGTCATCGTGCGTCTGCCGGATCAGCTCGACTCGCAGTCGGGCCTGCTCGCTCGACGCGACACCGACGCGCAGTCCACCGCCGCCTGGGGCGACCCGACCTCGGTGATCCTGCGCTGCGGGGTGCCGGTGCCCGGCGCCACGACCCTCCCCTGCATCCAGATCGACAACGCGATCTACTGGCTGCGCGAGAAGGACGACGCGCAGAAGGTCTGGCGGTTCACGACCTTCGGGCGCGACCCCGCCATCCAGCTCGCCATCTCGACCACGCTGTCGCCGGGCGTCGTGCTCGACCAGCTGAACACGGAGATCGACTTCCTGCCGAAGGACGGGCACGAGTGCTCGTCGACGGAGGACACCGTGACGGGCGAGTCGCTGCCGCCAGACCCGGGGCCGCCCACGCCGACTCCGACGTCGCGGGTCGAGTAGCGGGGGAACGGTCAGCGGACGGCGGCGCGCCCCAGCGCGATGAGCTCGTCCACGAGCTCCGGGTAGCTCACGCCCGACGCGAGCCAGCACGTCGGGAACATCGAGATCGGCGTGAACCCCGGCATCGTGTTGATCTCATTGACCACGAAGTCGGTGCCGGTGAAGAAGAAGTCGACGCGGGCGAGCCCGGAGCCGCCGATGGCCTCGAACGCGCGCGCGGCGATCGCCTGCATCCGCTCGAGCTCCTGCTCGTGCAGCGGCGCCGGGCACACCAGCTCCACCCCGTCCGCCCCGCGGTACTTGGCGTCGAAGTCGTAGAAGTCGCGGCCGGTGATCGCGATCTCGCCCGCGACGCTCACCCGGGGCGCTCCGCCGTCGCGGCCGGAGAGCACCGCGCACTCGAGCTCACGCCCGGTCACCGCCTGCTCGACGAGCACGCGGCTGTCCTCGGCGAAGGCGAGGTCGAGGGCGGCGTCGAGCGCGCCCCAGTCGCTCACCTTGCTCACGCCGACGCTCGATCCCGCCCGGGCGGGCTTCACGAACACCGGGAGGCCGAGCCCCTCGATCCGGCGGCGCCAGAGGTCGGGGAGCCGGTCGAGGTCGCCGCGGGTTACGGTCACCCAGGGCGCGACCTCGATGCCTGCGCCCTCGAGGATGCTCTTCGTGAAGTGCTTGTCCATGCCGAGCGCCGAGGCGAGCACCCCGTTGCCGACGTAGGGCAAGCCCACGAGCTCGAAGGCGCCCTGAATCGTGCCGTCCTCGCCGAACGGGCCGTGCAGGATCGGGAACGCGACGTCGACCTCGCCGAGCGAGCGCAGGCCGCCCGCCTCCTCGACGACCATCTCCCCCGTCGCCGCCGACTCCGGGAGTCGCACCCGCGTGCCGTTGTCGTCGAGCTCCGGCAGATCGTCGAGCCCGAACCCGAGGACCTCGTCGCGGCTCCGCAGGGTCATGGCGCCCGCGCGCGTGATCCCCACGAGCACGACGTCGTAGCGCTCCGGATCCATGGCCCCGAGGACCCCGCCGGCGGTGGCGCAGCTGATCGCGTGCTCGCTGGAGCGCCCGCCGAAGAACAGCGCGACGCGGATCCGATCGGCCACGGCAGGCTCCTCGCTACTCGCCCTGCGGCGTGTCGTCGGTGGTGAGATGCGGCGCGATGTCGCGCGGATTCAGCGTACCCGCGAGCACCTCCGCGACCTGGCGCACGATCGGCATCTCGACGCCCATCGCCTCCGCGAGCTCGAGCACCGGCCCGACCGACGACAGCCCCTCCGCGGTCTGGTTCATCTGCTGGATGACCTCGCGGAACGCGTACCCCTGCCCGAGCAGCCGCCCTGCGGTGTTGTTGCGCGAGAGGGGCGACTCGCAGGTCGCGATGAGGTCGCCGAGACCCGCGAGCCCGGTCATCGTCTCGGCGAGCGCGCCGTGCGCGACCGCGAAGTCCGTCATCTCGACGAGCCCGCGCGTGATGATCGACGCCTTCGTGTTCTCGCCGTAGCCGACCCCGTCGACGATGCCGATCGCCACCGCGATGAGGTTCTTCAGCACGCCGCCGAACTCGGTGCCCGTGACGTCGGTGTTGACGAAGCTGCGGAAGTAGGGATTGGTCGCGGCGCGGGCCACCTCCTCCGCGGTCTCGAGGTTCGACGAGGCGACCACCGCCGCCGTCGGCTGCTCCTTCGCGATCTCGAGAGCGAGGTTCGGCCCCGAGACGACCGCGATGCGCCCCGGATCGCCGCCCAGCTCCTGCAGGATCACCTCGCTCATCCGGTACCGGGTGTCCTTCTCGACGCCCTTCATGAGCGAGACGACGAGCGCGTCGGCCGGGATCTGGTCGCGGAGAGCCCGCAGGTTCTCGCGGAGCGTCTGGCTCGGCACGCTGAGGTACACCTGTTCGGCGCCGAACAGCACCTCGTCCAGCCGCGGGCTCGCGTTGACGTGCCGCGGGAGGTTGATGCCCGGCAGGTAGTCGGAGTTGCGCCGCGACTCGCGGATCTCGCGGGCCAGCTCCGGGCGCCGGGCCCAGAGCGCGACGCTCGAGCCCCCGTCGGAGAGGATCTTGGCGAAGGTCGTGCCCCAGGAGCCCGCCCCGAGCACCGCGACGCGACGCATCCCGGGCGGCGGCAGCTGGAGCGGCTGCGTCATCGTCACGGGTTCATCATGCCAACCCCGACTCGCGGGTCGAGTAGCCGCGCAGCGGCGTATCGAGGCCGTCGGACGCGGAGACGAGGTCTCGATACGCGCCGACGGCGCTCCTCGACCCGCTCAGTCGGTGGGGCGGCCGAACTCGGTCTGACCGTGCGCCGCGGGATCCCAGCGCTCGGACGGCGCCGTCTCGCCGCGGAGCTCCTCCACGAGGCCCGTGACGGCCTGCATGATCGCGAGGGTCGCCGCCGAGAGTGTGGCGTCGTCGAGCGGGCGGCCCGCGAAGGCCGAGAGGTCGACCGGTTCCCCGAACAGCACGTCGACCGTGGTGCGCGGCAGGAAGCGGGGGCGCTTCGCGTAGCGCGGCAGGATCCGCTGCTCGCCCCAGTGAGCAGCGGGGACGACGGGGACGCCGGCCGCGAGCGCGAGGCGCGCGGCGCCGTTCTTGCCGCGCATCGGCCACAGTTCGGGATCGCGGGTGAGCGTGCCCTCGGGGTAGATGATCACGGCCGAGCCGGCGTCGACCAGGCGCCGCGCGGCCGCGATCGGATCCCCGCCGCGCCCCGCCCCGCCCACGACGCCCCGTTCGACGGGGATCATCCCCGTCGAACGCATGAAGCCGCCGAGAACCGGGGCGCGGAACATGCTCGCCTTCGCGAGGAACCGCGGCAGCCGGCCCGCCCGGTAGAGCGCCAGCCCGACCACGACCGGGTCGATGTCGGAGGTGTGGTTCGGCGCGAGGATGAACGCGCCGCTCCGCGGCACCCGGTCGGCCCGGTGCAGCCGCGTGCCCACGAGCAGCCGGGCGAGCGGGATGACGAGGAACTCCGTCAGCCGCCACGCGGCGGTGCGCCGGTCGCCCACGGGTCAGGCCTCGAGCGTGAAGTCCGCTCCCAGCGCCTCGAGCTTCTCGACGAAGTGCTCGTACCCGCGCGCGATCGGACCGAGGTTGGTGACCCGCGACACGCCGTCCGCGGCCAGCGCCGCGATGAGGTAGCTGAAGCCGCCGCGCAGATCCGGCACCTCGACCTCGGCGCCGTGGAGCGGCGTCGGCCCGGTGATCACGGCCGCCTGCTCGAGCTTGCGCCGCGGCACGCGCCGGGTCACCGACTCCAGGCCGTCCTTGTGCACGACGATGTCGGCGCCCATCTGGTGGAGGGCGTCGGTGAACCCGAAACGGTTCTCGTACACGGTCTCGTGCACGATCGAGACGCCCTCGGCCTGGGTGAGCGCCACGATGAGGGGCTGCTGCCAGTCGGTCATGAAGCCGGGGTGGACATCCGTCTCGACCTGCACCGGCTTGAGCGGACCGCCCGGATGCCAGAACCGGATCCCGTCCTCATGGACCTCGAACGCGCCCCCGACCTTGCGGAACACGTTGAGGAAGGTCAGCAGGTCCTGCTGCTTCGCGCCGCCGACGAAGATGTCACCCTGCGTGACGAGCGCCGCGGCGGCCCACGATGCGGCCTCGTTGCGGTCCGAGATCGCGCGGTGGGTGTAGCCGGAGAGCTGGTCGACGCCCTCGATGAAGATCGTGCGGTTGGCCTCGGTCCAGATGATGGCGCCCATCTTCTGGAGGACCGCGATGAGGTCCATGATCTCGGGCTCGATCGCGGCGTTCTTCAGCTCGGTGACGCCCTGCGCGCGCACGGCGGTGAGCAGCACCTGCTCCGTGGCGCCGACGCTCGGGAACGGCAGCTCGATGTTCGCCCCGTGCAGGCCGTTCGGGGCGGTGATCCGGATGCCCTCGTACGACTTGTCGACGATCGCTCCGAACGCGCGCAGCGCGTCCATGTGGAAATCGATCGGCCGGTCGCCGATGCGGCAGCCGCCGAGGTCCGGGATGAGGGCCTCGCCGAGCCGGTGCAGGAGCGGTCCGCAGAACAGGATCGGCACCCGGCTCGAGCCCGCGAGTGCGTCGATGGTGTCGAAGTGGGTGCGTGCGACGTTCACCGGGTCGAGCAGCAGCTCGCCCTCCGCCGGGCTCGAGACGGCGACGCCGTAGGCGTTGAGCATGCGGGTGACGATCGTGACGTCGCTGATGTCGGGGACGTCCTGCAGGAGGCTCGGGGTGTCGCCGAGGAGGGCCGCGACCATCGCCTTGGTGGCGAGATTCTTGGCGCCGCGCACCTCGATGCGGCCGCGCAGGGGCTTGCCGCCCTCGATCACGATGGTGTCCGCCATGGGGCCCACGCGAGCTCCCGCCTTCTGCGCGTCCGTCGCGAGATTGAGTGCCACCGTATCCACTCCGTGAGTGTAGACCGGGGGGTGCTGCGCGCGCCGTGCGACGCCCGCCGCACCGCCGGCGCGGGTCAGCGGACCGGGAGCGTCCTCGGACGCCACGCCTCGCGACGCGCCTCGAACGCCGTGATCGCGTCCTCGTCGCGGAGGGTGAGGCCGATGTCGTCGAGACCCTCCAGGAGGCGCCAGCGCGTGTAGTCGTCGACCTCGAACGGGATCACGAGGTCGCCGAGCGACACCGTTCGCGCCTCGAGGTCCACGGTCGCCTCGCGACCGGGCTCCGCCTCGAGGGCGGCCCAGATCAGCTCGACCTCCTCCTCCGCGACCGTGCCGACGAGCAGCCCCTGCTTGCCGGAGTTGCCGCGGAAGATGTCGCCGAAGCGCGGCGCGATGACGGCGCGGAATCCGAAGTCGCGCAGCGCCCACACGGCGTGCTCGCGGCTCGAGCCGATGCCGAAGTCCGGACCGGCGACGAGGATGCGGGGCGGGTTGCCGGGGCTCGCGTACTCGGGCCGGTTGAGGACGAACTCCGGGTCCTGCCGCCAGTTGACGAACAGGGCGTCCTCGTACCCGGTCTTCGTGACCCGCTTGAGGTAGACGGCCGGGATGATCTGGTCGGTGTCGACGTTGCTGCGACGCAGCGGGACCGCGACGCCGGTGATCCGCGTGACCTTCTCCATCACGCCATCACCTCCGCCTCGGCCGACAGATCGGAGGGGCTCGACAGCGTGCCGCGGATCGCGGTGGCCGCCGCGACGACCGGCGACACCAGGTGGGTGCGACCGCCCTTGCCCTGCCGGCCCTCGAAGTTGCGGTTGCTCGTCGACGCGCAGCGCTCACCGGGGGCGAGCTGGTCGGGGTTCATGCCCAGGCACATCGAGCAGCCGGCGAAGCGCCACTCGCCGCCGAACTCCTCGACGATCTTGTCGATGCCCTCGGCCTCGGCCTCGAGCCGCACGCGGGCCGAGCCCGGCACGACCATGACGCGCACGTGGTCCGCCTTCTTCCGCCCCTTGATGAGGGAGGCGAAGGTGCGCAGGTCGTCGAGCCGGCTGTTGGTGCAGGAGCCCATGAACACCGCGTCGACCCGGATGTCCTTCATCGGCGTGCCGGCCTCGAGGTCCATGTACTCGAGCGCCCGCTCCGCCGCGGCGCGGTCGTTGGGGTCGCTGTAGTCGTCCGGCGACGGCACGATGCCGTTCAGCGGCACACCCTGGCCCGGATTGGTGCCCCAGGTGACGAACGGCTCGAGCTCGTCCGCGTCGAGGAACACCTCGGCGTCGAACACGGCGTCGTCGTCGGTGCGCAGGGTCTCCCAGTAGGCGACCGCCGCATCCCAGTCCTCGCCCTGCGGCGCGTGCGGGCGGCCCTTCAGGTAGTCGTACGTCGTCTGGTCGGGCGCGACCATGCCGGCGCGGGCGCCCGCCTCGATCGACATGTTGCAGATCGTCATGCGGCCGTCCATCGAGAGGGAGCGGATCGCGCTGCCGCGGTACTCGAGCACGTAGCCCTGCCCGCCGCCGGTGCCGATCTTCGCGATCACGGCGAGGATGATGTCCTTCGCCGTGACGCCCGGCTTCAGCTCGCCCTCGACCGTGATCGCCATCGTCTTGAAGGGCTTCAGCGGCAGGGTCTGCGTGGCGAGCACGTGCTCGACCTCGCTCGTGCCGATGCCGAACGCCATCGCGCCGAACGCACCGTGCGTCGAGGTGTGCGAGTCGCCGCAGACCACCGTGATCCCCGGCATCGTGAGACCGAGCTGCGGGCCGACGACGTGCACGATGCCCTGCTCGATGTCGCCGAGCGGGTGCAGGCGGATGCCGAACTCCTCGGCGTTGCGCCGCAGCGTCTCGATCTGGGTGCGGCTCGTCAGGTCGGCGATCGGCTTGTCGATCGCGAGGGTCGGCGTGTTGTGGTCCTCGGTCGCGATCGTGAGGTCGGGGCGCCGCACCGGCCGCCCCTCCGCGCGCAGGCCGTCGAACGCCTGCGGGCTCGTCACCTCGTGCACGAGGTGGAGGTCGATGTAGACGAGGTCCGGTTCGCCGTTCTCGCCCTGCTTGACCAGGTGGTCCGACCAGACCTTCTCGGCCAGGGTCCTGCCGCTCATTGCTTCTTCTCCGCTTGTCGATCCCGGGTCGGCCAATGCGACGACTCCGCGACGAGGGAGGCCGGGTGACTAGGCCTCGTCGCGGCGACGAAGGAGGAGGAGCGCCCGGAGCATGGTGCGAGCGTAGCACCGCGACGGAGGGGGTCTCCGCCCGGGTCAGCGGCGCCGACCGACGGCGATCGCGTAGTCGCCGAGCGCGACGACCGCGCCCTCGGCGGCGAGGATCCCGTCCTCCGGCACCACGGTCGCCTCACCGGTCGGCGGGGTCACGGCGACGCCGTTCGTCGAGCGGAGGTCGAGCACGCGGAGCCTTCCCTCCTCCGGCAGGAGCAGCGCGTGCGTCTTCGACACCGACTTCGCGGGGTCGTCGACGCGCACCGGGCGCGCGTCCGGATGGGTCGCGGGCGCGGTCGGATTGCGCCCCAGCACGAGGCCGGCGGCGTCCAGCTCGTGCTCCGCGCCGTCGGCCAGCCGGAGGAACCAGGCCCCGGCGGGCGGCTCGGGCGCGGGCGGCTCGGGCGCCGGCGGCGGCGCGGCGCCCGGACGCGGGGAACCGGCCGGGATGGGCAGCGCGGTGGGCGCGGGGACCGGCACACCGGGTGCGCGCACGCGGACGGTCTGCGAGCCGGTGCTCACCGGTGCGGTCTCAGGAGCGGGATCGCGCGGCGGCGGGAGCAGACCGGGCGGCGGGACCAGGAATCCCTCGTCGGTCATCGGCGTCCCCCTTCCACCCCCGTCAGCCTAGGGGACAATGGGGAGCGCTCCCCATGGACGTCGGCGCCACCCCCGGGCTGGGATGAGAGGCCGGTGCGCCGCACATGCGAGGATCGATCCGCTCCGGGCCGCGACTGCAGGAGGACGTGTGCGACTCAAACTGACCCTCCGACGCGACGACGGATCCGACTCCGACATCGTCGTCACGACCGACGCCGGAGCGAGCATCGCCGAGGTCGCGGGGGCGCTGGAGCGGGTCGACCCGCGGTCGGCCGG
The DNA here is from genome assembly GCF_051954455.1 of Pseudolysinimonas sp. Classification (GTDB taxonomy): domain Bacteria; phylum Actinomycetota; class Actinomycetes; order Actinomycetales; family Microbacteriaceae; genus Pseudolysinimonas. The sequence goes on from NZ_JBQCHS010000034.1 coordinate 92,198, forward strand.
CTCCCCCGCCACCGGCCCGCAGACGCTCCGCGCCGCCCTGCCCGGGGCCGGCAGCCCCGTCATGCTGCCACCCGACGCCGCGATCGGCGAGGCGTGGATCGGATCGGGAGCCACGGTCGAGCTCGTCGACGCCGCCCGGTTCCGACCGGGCTCGCACGCCGCCGGTCGCCCGCCGGTGGCGCGCCTGCGCATCCTGAGCGGCGCGCAGAGCGGCCGCAGCTGGGAGCTGTCGGCCGGCAGCATCATGATCGGTCGGGATCCCGGCTGCGACGTCGTGCTGGCCGACGATCCGATGGTCTCGAAGCGCCACGCGCGCGTCGACGTCGAGTCCTCGATCGAGATCGTCGATCTCGGCTCGGCCAACGGGGTCCTCGTCGACGGCGGTCTCGTGGGGCGGTTCCGCGTCGAGGATCGGGTCGAGGTCGTCATCGGCGACACCCGGCTCGAGGTCACCCGCATCGGCGAGGGCGAGGCACCGCCGACGGCCGGCCCGGTGTTCTTCAACCGCTCGCCGCGCATCGAGCCGCGGTACGCCGGCCAGCAGTTCACGGGGCCGGAGGTGCCGCAGGAGGTCATCAACCCGCCCTTCCCCTACGTCGCGATGTTCGCGCCGCTCGGGATGGGCGCGGTCATGTTCACGCTCCAGCCGCGCGCCCTGTCGTCGCTCATCTTCGTCGCCCTGTCGCCGCTGCTGATGGCGGGCAACTGGGTGAGCCAGCTGATCGCGCGCCGCGGACAGCAGAAGCGCGCCAAGAAGCGGTTCGACGAGCATCTGACGCGGCTCACCGCCGACATGGACGCGGAGCGGGTCCGCGAGCACGAACTGCGGCTGCGCGAGGCGCCCGCCACCACCGAGGTGCTCGACGCCTCGGTGCGTCGGGCGCCCCTGCTCTGGACCCGTCGCCCGGAGCACTGGTCGTTTCTGAACGTGCGCCTCGGCCTCGGCACGATGCGCTCGCGCAACACGATCCAGGAGGACCGGAAGCCGACGAGCCTGCCCGACTACCAGGCGCGCTTCGACGAGGTGCTCGCCGCCAACCGCGAGGTGGAGGGAGTGCCGATCGTCGACAACCTCCATGACGCCGGCGCCCTCGGTCTCGCGGGGCCCGATGCGACCGCCGCGGAGGCCGCGAACGCCCTCCTCGTCCAGCTGACCGGCCTGCACTCCCCGGCTGAGGTCGTCCTCGCCGCCGCGATCACCCCGGCGTGGTCGGAGCACCTGGACTGGATCAAGTGGCTGCCCCACGCCGCCTCCCCGCAGAGCCCGATCGAGGGCGTGCAGCTGGCCGACAGCCCGGCGAGCGCCGCGCAGCTCGTCTCGGCGATCGAGGGTCTCGTCGCCTCGCGCCTGGCCAAACGCGACGCGCAGCGTCGCGGCGCCGCCGAGCAGGAGGCCCTCGCGCTGGAGCGGGGTGCGAACGTCGGACGCGACCACGCCGACGGGACGGCCTCCCCGATCCCCGCCGTCATCCTGCTGATCTCGGATGACGTGCCGGTCGACCGCGGCCGGCTGGTGCAGCTCGCCGAGCTCGCCGCCGACGCCGGCGTCTTCCCCATCTGGCTGGCCCGCGACGTGGCCTCGCTGCCCGCGGTGTGCCGCACCTTCGTGGAGCTCGACGCCGACGGCGCCGGGCGCGTCGGGCTCGTGCGTCTCGGCGAGACCGTCGACCCCGTGGCCGTCGAGCGGGTGACCGCCGGAGCCGCGCTCGACTACGCCCGACGCCTCGCGCCCGTCATCGACGCGGGCGCGGTGGTCGCCGATTCCAGCGACCTTCCCCGCACCGTCTCGCTCGTCACGCTCCTCGGTCACGATCTCGTGGAGTCGAGCGAGGCCGTCATCGATCGCTGGCGGCAGAACGAGTCGATCCATGACCGGACGCCCGGCGTCGCGCCGCGCAAGCGCCGACCGGGCAAGCTGCGCGCGATCATCGGCTCGTCGGGAGTCGACGCGATGCACCTCGACCTGCGCACGCAGGGCCCGCACGCGCTCGTCGGCGGCACGACCGGCGCCGGCAAGTCGGAGTTCCTGCAGGCCTGGGTGCTCGGCATGGCCGCCGAGTACAGCCCCGACCGGGTCACGTTCCTGTTCGTCGACTACAAGGGCGGCTCCGCGTTCGCCGACTGCGTCAGCCTGCCGCACTGTGTCGGTCTCGTCACCGACCTCAGCCCGCACCTGGTGCGCCGGGCGCTGACGAGTCTCCGGGCCGAGCTCCACCACCGCGAGCACCTGCTGAACCGCAAGAAGGCGAAGGACCTGCTCGAGCTCGAGCGGCGCGGCGACCCCGACAGCCCGCCCGCGCTCGTGCTCGTCATCGACGAGTTCGCCGCCCTCGCCGGCGAGGTGCCCGAGTTCGTCGACGGCGTCGTCGACATCGCGCAGCGCGGGCGCTCGCTCGGCATCCACCTGATCATGGCGACGCAGCGGCCCGCGGGCGTCATCAAGGACAACCTGCGGGCGAACACCAACATGCGCGTCGCGCTGCGCATGGCCGACGAGTCGGACAGCGACGACGTCGTCGGTGTCAAGGACGCGGGGGGATTCGATCCCGGCATCCCGGGTCGCGGTCTCGCCAAGACGGGACCGGGCCGCCTCACGATGTTCCAGTCCGGCTACGCGGGGGGCTGGACGAGCCGCGAGCCGGAGCGCTCCAACGTCGAGGTCATCGAGCTGCGCTTCGGCGGCGAGGTGCGCTGGGAGGAGCCGCGGAGCGGGACGCCGGAGCCCGAGCGCGACCTCGGCCCGACCGACCAGCAGCGCCTCGTCGCGCAGATGATTCACGCGGCGGGCGACGCCGGCATCCCGGCCCCGCGCCGCCCGTGGCTCGATCAGCTGGCGACAGTGTACGACCTCGCGAAGCTCCATCAGCGCACCGACCAGGAGCTCGTGATGGGCGTCACCGACCTCCCGCAGTCGCAGGAGCAGCGGCCGGTCTACTTCACCCCGGACGTCGACGGCCATCTCGCCATCTACGGCACGGGCGGATCGGGGAAGTCGACGGTGCTGCGCAGCCTCGCCGCGGCCGCCGCGATCACTCCGCGAGGCGGCCCCGTCCAGGTCTACGCCCTCGACTTCGGCTCCGGCAGCCTCCGGATGCTGGAGACCCTCCCCCACGTCGGCGCCGTCATCGCAGGCGAGGACGCGGAGCGGATCGTGCGGCTCTTCCGCATGCTCAAGGACGAGCTCGAGGCTCGTGGACCGCTCTTCGCGGCTCACAACGCCTCCGGCATCGCCGAGTACCGTCGCAACTCCGGCGACGCCCAGCGGGCTCGCATCCTGCTGCTCATCGACGGCTTCCCCAGCTTCCGGGAGGACTTCGAGATCCCGGCGGGCAGGTCCCAGTGGTACGACGTGTTCCGGGACATCCTCGGCGAGGGCCGGCAGCTCGGGATTCACGTCGCCCTGACCGCCGACCGGCCGGGAGCCGTGCCGGCGTCGATCTCCTCCAGCATCCAGCGTCGTGTCGTCCTGCGGCTGGCCGACGACAGCTACGGGATGCTCGACGTCCCCAGCGACATCCTCTCGGCCTCCTCCCCTCCGGGACGCGCGATCGTCGACCGCGAGGAGACGCAGATCGCCGTGTTCGGCGGCGACCCGGTCGTGGCCGAACAGGCGGCCGCGCTGCGCAGCCTCGGGGACGCCATGCGTCGCGCGGGCGTCCCGTCGGCGCCCGCCATCGGGTCCCTGCCGACGGAGTACACCGCCGACGACCTGCCGCCGTCGCTGGACGGAACCCCGGTGCTCGGCGTCAGCGAGGCCGACCTCGGGCCGTTCGGATTCGATCCGTCCGGGACGCTGCTCCTGGCGGGACCGCCCGCCTCGGGCCGCACGAGCGCCCTGATCTCGATCGCCCAGTCGTTGGAGCGGTCGGACGCCGATCTGCGGCTGTACTACATCGGATCGAAGCGGTCTCCCGTCGCGTCGGCGCTCGACTGGGTCGAGCGGGCGACCACGCCCGAGGAGGCGGCGGCGCTGGCCCGCAGCCTCTCGGCCGCGATGCTCGACGAGGACACGGAGGGTCGGATCGCCGTGGTGATCGAATCCCTGGGCGACTTCCTGCAATCCGCCGCCGACGGCCCGATCGTCGAGCTCGCGAAGGCCGCCAAGCGGTCGGAGCATCTGGTGATGGCGGAGGCGGAGAGTTCCGCCTGGGGCTCCTCGTGGCCCCTCATGGGCGAGTTCAAGAACGGGCGGCGGGGTCTGCTGCTCCAGCCGGACTCGGTCGACGGCGACCTGTTGCTCAAGACGCCGCTGCCCCGGTTGCAGAAGAGCGAGTTCCCGCCGGGGCGCGGCATGTACATCGCGCGCGGCAAGTTCGCCCGCGTGCAGCTGCCGCTTCCTTCCTGAGGACGCCCTGTGAGCGACGCCCCATGGGGAGTGCTCCCCATTCCGAGCCCTTCTCGACACGGGTTAGCGTCGTCGCATCAGACGCGGTCGACCCGCGTAGGACCTCGAAACCGAAAGGGATACACCTCATGGCGAACATGAACGTCACCTACGGAGAGATGACCGACGCGGCCAACCGCCTCATCTCCGGCAAGGACGACATCACGGCGAAGCTGCACGAGCTGCAGAGCCTTGTCAACAACCTCGTCAACGGCGGCTTCGTCACGGACTCGGCGTCCGGCGCGTTCCACTCGTCGTACGAGCAGTTCACCAAGGGCACGACCGACGCGGTCAACGGCCTCGACGGGATGAGCCAGTTCCTGACGAAGGCGGCCGACGCGCTGCAGAACGTCGACCAGGAGCTCGCCAAGGGCATCGGCGGCTGAGCCCGCCCCGGGGACGCCGACGCCGGCGTCCCCGGACCCCCTCCTCCCATCCACCGCTTCCGCCAGAAAGGACGGGTCTCGTGGCCGACCTCACCCTCGACCTGCAGCTGCTCGGGCAGCTGCGCGACGACCTCGACGCCATCGTCAAGGAGTTCAAGGACGCCGACGACTTCAGCGACGACGTCGCCAACGCGACCGGCCATGACGGCCTCCACGACCACGTCCGCGACTTCGCGCACAAGTGGAACGACAAGCGCAAGAAGATGACCGAGAACGTCGAGGCGCTGCAGAAGCAGATCGCCGCCATCACCGACGGGTTCACGAAGGTCGACGACCAGCTCGCCAAGGCGCTCGAGGACGCGCACGTCGAGCAGCAGAAGCAGAAGATCTGAGACGGACGATGAGCGATACCGAGTACCAGCCGCTGCAGGGCGACCCCGACCTGCTGAAGACCAAGGCGACGCACTATCAGAACATCGGCGAGGCGATCGCCCGCTCGGTGATCACCCTCCGCAAGATCCACGACACCGACTCCATGAAGAGCAAGGCGGTGGACGCGGTCCGCAGCTCCGCCGACGACGTCGCGGGCGACATCGACAAGGCGCACGACCGGTACCAGCAGACCGCCACCGCCCTCCTCGAGTACTCGTCGTCGCTGCGGACCGCCCAGGACGACGCCGCTCGCGCCATCACCGACATCGAGGCCAAGCAGACGGCCGCCCAGCACGCGCACACGGCCGCGACGACCGCTCAGCAGGACGCGGACTCCGCCACCGACGCCGACAAGTCCGACAAGGCCACCGCCGCGACGAAGGCCGCGGACGCGGCCGACACCGCCGACTCGGAGCTCCGTGCGGCGCAGAGCAAGTGGCACGACGCCGAGAACGCGAAGAACCAGGCCGCCGACAAGGCGATCGGCCTCATCAACGAGGTGGTCTCCGGCTCGAAGAAGCACGGCCTCGAGGACTCCTGGTGGGACAACTGGGGCAGCAAGCTCCTCAGCGTCGTCAAGTTCATCTGCGACATCGCCGGGGTGCTCTCGATCTTCCTCGCCTGGGTCCCGTTCCTGGGTCAGGCGCTTCTCCTCCTGGCTGCGTTGGGCGCCCTCATCGACCTCGTCTCCGCGATCGTGGCCAAGGTCCAGGGTGACGGCTCGTGGGGCGACATCTTCATGGCCGCCGGCATGGCGGTCCTCACGATCTTCGGCGGCAAGCTCTTCGCCCTCGCCGCGAAGCAGCTCAAGGCGGCCGCGATCGTGTCGACCGGCGTCAAGGGCTCGAAGGCGCTGCGCGAGCTGCAGGGCGTCAGCAAGGGCAGCAAGGAGTTCATGAGCTTCAAGGCCGCGCAGAAGACGCTGCGGAAGCCGCTGACCTCGGCCTTCAAGGCCCCGTTCCGGCGCTCGGAGGCCGACTTCGCCCTCATGAGCAAGTTCAAGAGCGGTGAGCTGACCGGTCCCGAGGCGCTCACCAAGGCCTTCAAGTCGGCATTCCCCAAGCCGGAGTTCGACTGGAAGGGCGCCCTCGGCATCAACAAGGACCTGCTCGCGGCCGCGAACATGGCCAAGGACTCCCGGGTCATCGTGTCGACCGGCATGAAGGTCAAGGCGGTGGCGCTGACGGGTTTCCAGATGTACACGACCGAGCAGAAGATCGCCGGGCTCGGCAAGGACATCACCGGGCAGGATCCGATCGACCTGGCGAAGGACGGCCTCGGCTTCGCGGGCGGCAGCTACGACAAGGGCCCGGAGGTCATCGGCAGCGTCCGTGACCTGGTCGACGACTTCAAGTGACGCCGGGACAGGGGATCATGGCACGCGTGCACGACATCGCCGACTTCCGGCTCGGACTGCCTGATGAGTGGTACCCCATGTCGATCGAGGACGACGCGTGGGCGACCGGCCTCGCGGCCGAGCTGACCGACGACCCCGAGGCACGCCTGCGGCTCACGGGCGAGCTCGAGTCGGCGCGCCGCGCGTTCGCCGCGATGAACGACCCCCTCGTGCGGGCGGCGGTCTGGGTCGGCGAGCCGGACACGGGCCACGCCGATGCGGCGATGGTCTTCGCCATGGCCGATGTGGAGGAGGCCGGCGAGCCCGGCGAGTACGAGCGGTTCCTCGCCTCCTACGCCGGCACGACCGTCAGCGAGGACTTCTACTACTCGGTCAGCACCTGGCGATCCGCGGTCCCCGCCGGCGAGGTCGTCGGCTCGCACAACCTGATCGCTCACCCCGGTGCCGACGCGGCCGAGGGGTCCCTGCTCGAAGAGCGGACCGTGATCGCGGTCTACCCGCCGGGCTCGGCCCAGGCGGTGCAGTTCGTCTTCTCAGCCCAGGGCCTCGGGTCGTTCGAGAACATGCCGGAGCAGACCCAGGCCATCGCGGCCGGGCTCAGCGTGGCGCTGGAGGGCTGATGGCCGACGTGACCCGCTCCGTGGCGGCGCCGGGCGGTGGCGACTACTCGCTCATCCTGCCCGGGGCGTGGGTGGCATTCGCGCTGCGCGATCAGGACGACGTGAAGCGCCGCGTGACGGCTCTCGTCCGCAAGCAGCTCGGCCGCGCCGACCGCCTGGCCCGCCAGCGGCGCGAGGTGACCGCCGAGATGCTGGAGACGGCGCGGCGCGCGCGGGAGGCCGGCTGCTCCGCGATGTACATGGCGCTCGAGATCCTGCCCGGCATCCCCTTCCCGGCGGCGATCCTGGCCGGTGAGATCGACTGGCCCCCGATCGCCACCGACCCCGCCGGCGGGGTCGAGGAGGCGCTCGCGACGGGCTTCCCCGGCAGCGACATCGTGCCGCACCGCATGGGGCCGGCCGCGCGCTCGGTCGAGTTCGGGACGCAGGAGGTGGGCGCGCAGACGACGCCGACCATGCGGGCGCAGTTCAGGATCCCGTATCCGGACGCGTCGCGACTGCTCGAGTTCACGGTCTCGACGCCGATGATGGTCGATGCCGATTTGTGGGCGGCGCTGTTCGACGAGATCATCGACTCGATGACCTGGTCCCGTGCTGCCCGCGAGACGGCGAATGCCGCGCCGACCGTCTGAGGCCGAGCTCGCCGAGCGGCGGGCACGGAACATCGCGGCGCGGCGCCGAAGCGGCGCCCGCATGTCGGTCGTGGGCGTCGTCGCCGCGACGCTCGCGCTCGCGAGCCTCGTGGGCGGTGGGCTGGTGCTCGATGCCGGGGCGCGCGCCCGCCGGGCCGGGGCGCCGGTCGACACCCTGGAGGCGCTCCGCACGGCCGCGTCGACCGCGCTCATCATCGTGCCCGGCATCCTGTTGCTGCTCGCCATGATCCTGCTGATCGTGGGCGAGCAGTTCCGACGCGGCGAGTGGGGGCCGAATCCCGCGCCGCCCGACACCCGCCTGCCGACCGCGACCAACGTCAGCCGCTTCCGGCTCCTGCCGCTGGGCTGGCACGTCCTGTGGGTCGCCCTCGGCGCGATCGTCTGCATCGCGCTGGTCGCGATCCCCGCGCTGTCCTACGTCACCGGCGCCTGGCCGCACGCCTCGACCAGCGGCGACGACTTCACGGGCGGGTGGATCATCTACGGCGCCCTCGGATTCGGCATGACCTGTGCGGGGATCGCGTCGGTGATCAAGAAGACGACGTGGCTGTCCACCGTCGCACGGCACCCGGAGCGCCTGCAGGGCGGGTCGGGACGCGCGTTCTGGCGCGTCGTCGACTACCGCTGGCGCTTCGACCTCTGGGCCACCGGGATCGGCGGCACGCTCGTCGCCTTCTCCGTCACGGCACTGCCGCCGGTCCTCGCGGGCGAGGCCGGCTCGGGAGCGCTGCTCGCCGCGCTGGTCGCCTCCGGCGTCGTGCTGATCGTGCTCGGCGTCCTGGCGGCCACGCAGTTCTGGCGCGCGGGCGAGTCGCTGGGATCGGGCGAGAGCCTGTCCTGATGCCGGCGGTCAGGCGCCGGGCGTCTCCGACCTCCGCCGGGCGGCCCGGCTCGCCACATCCTGGGCGCCGTCGGCGACGCGACGACCGATGCGGCGGCTCGCCTCGGCGGCCTGACGACCGGCCTGGGACACCTGCTCCGTGACCGCCGGCGGGATCGCGTCGGTGGCCGTGCGCGCCACGCGGCTGCCCCAGCGGCGCACCGCCGCCACCCGGTAGCGGCTCAGCAGCCGACGCCTGCGCCCTGCGGAGGCCGCCGCCTCGCCGAGCACCTCGTCGACCTCGTTCCATAGCGCCTCGACCTCCTCGTCGGGGACCTCGGCCCCCGCGAAGACCGCACCGTCGGTGCGCTCGGCCAGTCCCGTCACGGCCGGCGATGTCACCGGCGCGAGCTCGCCCGCGGCCATCCGCCGCGTCGTGCGCGGAGCGGGCTGCGGGTAGCCGAGCTCGCTCAGGCGGTCGACGAGTTCGTCCCACGCTCCGCCCGCCGCGAGGTCGCCCCCGGGCGCCCGTCGTCGCCGCGCCCGGCGCCGCTTCAGCAGCCAGACGATGAAGGCCGGCAGCAGGATGAGAGCGGCCGGGATGAGCACGGCGAGAGCGAGCGCGACGACCCAGCCCGGCAGCAGGAACGGGGAATCGTCCTTCTTGTCGGAGTCGGTGATCTGCACCGGCGTCACGAGGTCGTCGTTGTTGTTCTGCGTGCGCGGAGGCTGACGCACCTGCGGCTGCGGCACCGACTGCGGCTTCGGCTGCTGCTGCTGCGGGACATCGGTGTCGGTCGGGGTCGGGAAGAACGGGATCCAGCCCACCCCCTGGAAGTCGACCTCCACCCAGGCGGTCACGTCGTTGCCGGTCACCGTGACGGTGCCGCCGCCGTCCGGCACCTTGGGCGCGAAGCCCATGACGACGCGGGCGGGCGCGTTCAGGCTCCGGGCCATGAGCGCCATGAGCGAGGAGTACTGCTCCTGGTCGCCGACCATATGCGCCGACGTCACCATCTCGGCCATGCGGTCGGCGCCCTCGCCGGCGCGCGACGGCGACTGGTCGGAGGCCGTGCCGTGGCTCAGGAACCCGTTGGTCTTCAGGTACTTCTCGACGGCGCGCAGCTTGTCGATCGGCGAGCGCTCGTCCTTCGTGATGTCGGCCGCCTTGGCCCGCACGGTGTCGGGGATGTCGGTGATCGGCGGCTGCTGCAGGGTCGCGACGGGCGTCTGCTGGAGCGACTGGTCCGGCGGGAGCTTCTGGTCGGTCGCCGCGAGCCGGTACTGCTGGCCCTTCTGCAGACCCGTCGTCAGCACGGTGGTGCCGGTGGCGCCGTTGTAGCGCACGTTCGCGAGGTCGGCGCGGGGCCCTCCCCCGAAGTCCAACGTCGTCGCGTACCCGGTCGACGGCACCCAGACGTCCTGGTAGCCCAGCACCGACACGTCGATGGACGTCGAGCCCGACGACTCCACACCGACGCCGGGCTTCGGGAAGTCGCGCCCGACGAGCCGGAACTCGCCCGACGCGTCGGTCGACTGCTGCGCTCCGGCCACGCCCCAGACGACGCCGTCGTAGGCGTCCATGGTCGCGATCCGCAGCTTCTCGTCGCTCTTCAGGCCGCCCACCCTGAAGAGGTCGGTGTCGTGCAGGTCCTTCGTGTAGTGCCGGAAGCCCGCGAGGGGCGCCGGGTAGTCGAGCGGCTCGAACGGGGGCTGGACCTCCTGGCGCAGCACGAACCGATGGGAGGAGCTCGGGGCGAGGAGCGCACCGCCGACCGCGCCGACCGCGATCGCGCCGAGAACCAGGATCGCGGTGCCGATCAGCTTGCGCCGCAGCAGCATCCGCCCGCCCGCGACCGCGATGCCGCCGCCCAGGGGCCGCCGCCAGCCCAGCCAGATGAGGGCGATCGCGGCGAAGGCGACGCCGCGCACCGCCGCGAAGTAGGGCTCGTCCGTGCCGAGCAGAACGCCGGCGGCGTAGACGACGACCGGACCCACGAGGAGGAGCCCGAGTCGCCACACCGTGCGGCGCCGGCCGGGCAGCCAGCGGGTCGCCAGCGTCGCGCCGACGAGCATGACGAGCCAGGTCGCCACGAACGCGACCACGTCGATGTAGTACGGCAGGCTCACCGGCGGCCGGAGCGTGACGATATCCGCCCAGCCGAACACCGCGCCGACGGCGAGGCCCGCGAGCGTCTGCAGCGTCGGGAGCACGAATCCGAGGGCGGCGGTCGGCATCGAGAACGCCGAGCCGAGCAGGAAGTAGGCGACGATCGCCGTCGCCGTCGTGACGAGGGCGCCGAGCCGATAGCGCGCGGCGACGACCGCGACCCCGCCGCCGACCAGGAGGCCGCCCACGCCGGCGAGCAGGTAGCCGAGGTCGCGGAAGGCCGGACCGAAGCCGAGGAGCCCGATGAGGGTCAGGACGGCGACGACGCCCATGTCGGCCCAGGCGCGTCCGGCGATCGTGCGCGGGGCGACGGCGCCGGCGCGCGCAACACGGCCGGGCGCGGACGCGGCGGCCGTCGCCTCCGTCGCGGCGGTCACGAGACCCTCCGCACCAGGCGGGACAGGTCGTCCAGCTCGCCGACGGTGCCGATCCGCAGGCCGCGGACGACGTCGAGCCGCGTGGGCACGCCGAGCTCGGCGCGGAATCCGACCGTCCGCACCTCGGAGCCGAACAGGCGCTGGACGCCGCGGATGCCGCCGACCGGGGTCCGGGATCCGCCGACCACGATCACGACGCTCGGGTCGGGCAGCTGCGCCGTGGTGTCGCGGGCCATGTCGCGGAGGCTGCGGAACGCGCTCGACACCGGCTCGAGCCGGCAGCTGTCGTCGAGCATCGTCGTGATCGTGCGGGTGCGCAGCTGCCGCGACTCCGCCACGACGCTCAGCTTGTTGCCGTCGCGGAGCACCTGCTGCGCGAGCGACGCCATGACCGAGACGCCGAGCTCGAACTCGTCGTCGCCTCCCCAGTGGCCTCGGTGGTCGTCGAAGACGATCGTGAGCTGCGAGCGCCGGGTCTCCTCGAACTGGCGCACCATGAGCTGGCCGGTGCGGGCGGAGGTGCGCCAGTGCACGTTCCGCAGCGGGTCGCCCGGCTGGTAGGTGCGCAGCGCGTGGAACGAGATGTCGCTGTTGACGATCGTCTTCGTCGTCTCGCCCTCGAGGTCGCGGATGAGGCCGGCCGCGGAGGGGGCGAGCGGCGCCGTGAGCGGGTGCACGAAGAGCTCGACCGGCTCGCTCCACCGCAGCGCCCGCCGCAGCAGGCCCAGCTGGTCGCCGCGCACCGAGACGGCCGGCCCGGCGACGATGACCGCACGCCGGTTCGTCGGGATCGCGAACAGCTCCTCGTGCTCGGCGCCGGGCTGCAGGGGGCCGATCACGAACTCCGCGAGGCCCGCCCCGACCGGGAGCTCCATGCGCGAGGGCGCGGACCGCTTCTGCCCGATGTTCGCGACCACCATCCGCCCGAGGGCGCGATCGCCCGCGGTGACCCGGCGCGGCGTGAGCTCGATGAGGACGTCGTAGCTGCCCCGGCCGAACACGAAGGCGACGGCCACGAGGAGCCCCGCGACGAGCGTGATCGCGAGGTAGACGAACTCCTGCCAGCCGAGCACGAAGCCGATGATCGCGCTGCCGACGGCCGCGGCGATCACGAGCCAGCCCATCGTGCTGACGATCGCGAGGCGCGGGCCCAGCACGGCCGCGACCCGGCGCACGAGGTAGGCGACGATCCGCCACAGCGTCCGCAGCCGGTCGCCGGCGTCGCGGGCGCGCTCGGCCCACGCCGACGACCGCGGTGACGTCGGGCGCGGGGACGACGGCCGCGGGCCGGGCGCGGCGGCGGCGGTCATGCGGCGCGGGTGGCCGGGGGCTCGATGTCGGAGAGGATGCGGGTGATCACGTCGATGCCGGTGGTGCCGGCGAACTCGGCCTCCGGGTCGACGATGACGCGGTGCGCGAGCACCGGCACGGCGAGCTCGCGCACGTCGTCCGGGATGACGTAGGGGCGGCCGTTGGACAGCGCCCATCCCTTCGTGGCGCGGGCGAGGGCCATGGCGCCGCGCATCGAGACGCCGAGCGTGACGTCGTCGCGCGAGCGGGTCGCCGAGACGATCGCGTTGACGTACTCCATGACGCTCGGCTCGACGTGCACGTCGCCGACGAGCTGGCTCATGCTCGAGACGGAGCTCGCGGCGATGATCGGCTTGACGAGGTTCGCGCGCGCGCGGTCGGACGGGTCGAGCAGCAGCGAGAGCGCGGTCGCGTCGTCGGGGTAGCCGAGCGAGGTCTTGATGAGGAACCGGTCGAGCTGCGCCTCCGGCAGCGTGTACGTCCCGGCCTGCTCGATGGGGTTCTGCGTCGCGATGACCATGAACGGCGACCCCACCGGGTAGCCGACGCCGTCGACCGTGACGACTCCCTCCTCCATGACCTCGAGGAGGGAGGACTGCGTCTTCGGCGAGGCGCGGTTGATCTCGTCGGCGAGCACGATCGACGCGAAGACCGGGCCCTTGTGGAACTCGAACACGCCCTTCGACTGGTCGTAGATCGTGACGCCCGTCACGTCCGAGGGCAGCAGGTCGGGCGTGAACTGGATGCGCGAGTGGGTGCCGTCGATCGTGTTGGCGAGCGACTTGGCGAGCACGGTCTTGCCCGTGCCGGGGTAGTCCTCGAGGAGCACGTGCCCGTCGCTCAGGAGCGCCGTGAGCACCAGCCGGATCACCTGCCGCTTGCCGAGGATCGCCTGGTCGATGTTGTCGACGAGCTTGCCGAACGCGTCGGCGAACCAGGTCGCCTGCTCCTGGGTGACGGGCATTGTCGTGGGGTCTCCTGCGGCTGGTGGTCGGATGTCGGGCTAGGGCGTTCGGCCGGTGTCGGGCAGGGAGTCCCAGCCGGTGAAGTTCGGGGTCGTGTAGTAGACCGTGCCGGTGGCCGAATTGGTCACCCGCACCTGGATGTTGTCGCTGTTGCGGGTGCCGAGGCCGTTCTGCAGCGTGAGGTTGCCGCTTCCGCTCAGCGTCGTGTGCGTGACGTAGAAGCCGCCCGCGTCACCGTTGATCGTGGTCACGACGTCGTAGGTGCCCGCGGCGAAGTTCTGGTACGAGATGCCGACGTAGTGGCAGCCGCTGCAGTAGTTGACGGAGGCGCCCTTGTAGACGTTGCCGCTCTTGGCGGGGGGCTGCACGTTCTGCGGCGTGACCGAGTTGGACGTCGATACCGGGCCCGCGGTGCCATTGCCGACGGCCCGGACGCGCATCGTGTACTGCGTCCCGAAGTCGCCCTGGAAGGTGTCGCCCGAGTTGTGCGCCGTCCATCCGCCACCGTTGATGGAGACCTGGTAGCTGACTGCGACGTTGGACTTGGCGGCGCTCCAGCTCATCGTGACGGTGCGGTCGCCGTCGGCTCCCTTGCTCAGACGTGCGTTCGGCGGAGCGCCGGGGGTCGAGGTGGCGCTGTTCGACGCGGAGCTCGCACCGCTGGTGAGCCCACCTGCGTTGGTCGCGGTGACGGTGAACGTGTAGGCCTTGCCCAGCGGCAGGTTGGCCGTCGCACTGGTCCCGGACACCTGTCCCGTCAGACCCGTGTTGGCGCGCCACGTGTAGTGGTCGATGGCGCGCCCGTTGCCGTTGGCGCCGCCCCACGACAGAGCGATGTCGCCCGAGCCGTCTTGGGTACCCGAAGCGGACACGGAGGACGGCGGCGACGGGTGCCCGAAGGGCACCGCCCCGTTGCTCGCCGGCGACGCCTGGCCGTTGCCCAGGACGTTCCGCGCGAACACCGAGAAGTTGTAGGTCTTGCCGTTCGTGAGGCCCGTGATGGTGGTCTGGCTCGTGTCGGCGCCGACCGTCACCTCCTGCGGACCGCCGATGACGTGATAGTCCAGGATCGGCTCGCCGTTGCTCGCGGGGATCTTCCACGAGATCGTCACCGCGCGGTCGCTCTCCTGCACGATCGTGGGTGCCGGCTGGATCTGCGCCGGAACGTCGCGCACGGTCACGAGCAGACGTCCGGTCACGTCGCGGCTCGGGTCCTCGGTCGCGTCGCGCACGGTGTACGTGATGCTGACGACGCCGATGAACGAGGCGTCGGGGCGCACGGTCACGTCGCCCGACGAGGTGAAGCTCACGCTCGCGGAGGTCTGGGCCGAGTTGTCGACCTTGGCGGCGGTCAGCTGCAGCGGCTTGCCCTGGTCGCTGAACGGGTTGTAGTCGTTCTGCAGCACGTTCACGGTGACGGGCTTGGCGCGCTGCGCCTTCACATCGTCCTCGATCGCCTGCGCCCGCGGGCGGGTCGAGGGCACGGTGACGACGTGCACGGTGCCGGGCACGGTGTAGTCGCGGTAGCGGATCTGGAACTTCAGATCGGCGGTCGTGCCGACGCGCGTGCCCTGCGGTGACGAGACGCTGAGCGTGCCGCCGTTCAGCGAACCGGAGACGAAGTCGGTCGTGCCGGTCAGGTCGCCGTACTGGAACTGCGAGATGACGTTGCGGTTCGGATGCGCGGTCGCGGCCCGCAGGTCGACCTGCTTCGCCGGCTCCCCCGCCTCGATCTGCACCGTCATCGTCGTGAACGACGGCGCGACGTCCGACTGGTCGGGGTTGCCGACCGTGAGCGGCATCGTGATGAGGGCCTTGCGCCCCGTCGGATCGGCGGCGGAGTCGCCGTCGGTGACCTGGAAGGTGATCGCGGTCTCGCCGCGGAACCCCTTCTGCGCGGCGAAGCGGATGGTGTTCTTGTCGACCACGAGCGACGTTCCGTCGCTGCCCGGCGCGTTGACGAGCTGCGGGTCGCTGATGATCGCCGGCCGCCCTGAGGGCACCACGAGGATGTCCTTGAGCTTCCACTGCTCCTCGCCGTTCTGCGGGATGACGGGATGCGTCCCCGGCTTGAGGTACGGCGGCGGCGAGTACTCCGACCCGGCACGCGGCGGCACGATGATGAACGCCTGAGCGCTCAGCGAGGGATCGGTGGGGTCGGTCACCTTGTACGCGATCGCGACCCGCTGGTCCTGCGCGTGCACGGTGATCTTCTGCCCGCTCACGTCGCCGAGGTCGCCGTTCGGGCCGCTGGTGGCGATCTTGAGCGCGGAGTTCTCGCCGTTGGGGTTCTGGATGAGCTTCGCCACGTCGACCGTGTAGCTCGAGCGGTTCACGAGGTCGTCCGGCGAGATGTACTCGTCCTCGGCGGTCGGCGGCATGATCCGCGCGTTCTTGTCGACGCGCACGATGATGAACGCGTCGTCCTGGCCGCCCTGCCCGTTCGAGATCCGGTAGCCGACGTTGTACGAGCCCTCGGTCTTCGGCGCCCCGATGATCACGCGACTGCCCTCGACCTTCGCGGTCAGGCGCTTGTCGACGAGCGTGAGCTTCTTGTCGAGCGTGATCGCGTAGCCGTTGGGGTCCGAGTCGTTCAGCAGCGGCTGCACCGCGATCGTCTTGCCCGGCCGCACGGAGACGGTGTCGTCGACCGCGTTCGGCGGCTGCGACTCGGCGGCGCGCGGGATGACGCCGATCCGCACCTCGCCGATGACCGTCTTGCCGAGGGTGTCCTCCACCGCGTAGCGGAACGTGTCGGTGCCGCTCGACTTGACGTAGGCCTCGTAGGTGAAGTGGTCGCTCGCCGTCGCGACGATCCGGCCGAGCTGCGGCGGGGTCGTGACGCCGACGAGCGTGACCGAGTCGCCGTCCGGGTCGATGCCGTTGAGCGGCACGTCGATGCTCACCTTCGACCCCGAGAAGGTGCGGGCGGTCTGCGGGCTCGGTTCCGGCGGACGGTCGGTCTTGGGGTCCATCGCCGTCACGGTGAAGGTGACGGTCGCGTCGGCGGCCTCGCCGTACTGGTCGACGGTGCGGTAGACGGCGGAGTACACGCCCGCCTTCTTGGGCGCCTGGTACCGCACGGTGTCGCCGGAGACGAACACGACCCCGTCGCCGGCGCCGCGGGTGTCGACGAGCTGCGGCGCCACGCTCAGCTGCGCCTGATCCGGGCTCGTGTCGTTGGCGAGCACGTTCACGGTCGCGATGTCGCCGGCGCGCACCGTGACGTGGTCGTCGACGGCGATCGGCGGCTGCCGGTCGACCACGGGCGGGACGGGCACGATCGTGACGCCCGCGACGGCGGTCGCGATGCCGTCCGACACCGTGTAGGTGAACTGGGTCTGCCGGTTCAGCGCGGCGGAGTCGCTGATGCGGATGACGGTGTTGCCGAGCGTCTCGACCTTGACACCCGGGTCGAGCGCCGAGGTGTCGACCGACTGGATGGCGAGCACGGCGCCGGACGGCGACACGTCGTTGTCGAGCACGTGCACCTCGGTCGACTGCCCCTGGCGCAGGTACGCGGTGTCGGTCACCGCGACGGGCGGGATCGCCTTCTCGGGGCGCGGATCGAAGTCGACGCGCACGAGACCCGTCGAGGTGCTCGGACCGGCGCCGAGCGCGTACTGGAAGTACACGGCGCCCGCGGACGACGACGTCACGTCGATCGTCCCCGCGTCCAGATTCGGCGTGACCGTGGCGCCCCCCGGCACGTCCTTGACCCCGAGCAGCTGCAGCGCCTGCCCGTTCGGCGAGGTGTCGTTCTGCAGCGGGGAGATCGTGACCGTGTCGCCCACGAAGCCCTGCCCGAAGTCCGGGGTGCCGACGGGGTCCAGCGATCCCGCCGGCTTCACGTCGACGGTGAGCTCGCCGGGCGCCTGGGCGCGGCCGTCCGAGACGATGAAGTTGACGGTCTTGACCCCGACCTGACCGCTCGTCGCCTGGAAGGTGACCGTGCCGTCCGGGGTGTACCGCACCTGGTCGCCGGAGGCCGCCGTCGCGTTCTGCAGCAGGATGTCGTCGCCGTCCGGATCCTGGAAGTCGCGCAGCACGTTGTACGTGATGGTCTGCCCGTCCTCGACGCTCACCGCGGCCTTGCGGTGCGACACGGGTGCGGAGTTCTGGTCCGGCGGGACGACGTGCACGTCGACCGTCGTCTCGGCCGTGCCGTTCGGCCGGCCGTCGCTGATCGTGTAGCGGAAGGAGGCGCTGCCGGCCGCATCGGCCGCGGGCGTGAACTGCAGAGCACGGCCGCCGTCGATCGGGTCGAGGTGGCCGAGCGACTCCGGAATGGCGGTGAAGTCGGTGATGACGAGCACGTCGCCGTCGGGGTCGGTGTCGTTGTCGAGCACCGGGAGGATGGTGGTGCGGCCGGCCCGGACGCCGAAGGTGTCGGGGTTGGCGGTCGGCGGGTGGTTGACCGCGGTCCGCTTCGCCAGGGTGTCCTCGAACGACTCCACGCTCGACTTGGTCTTGTCGACCTGGTCGTTCTGCTGCTCCTTGGGCGGCGTGACCTCGGACCAGTTGTCGACGAGGTGGAGCGAGTCGGCCATGACCCAGACGTTGCCGGTGTCGAGGTTGTTGAGGGCCACCACGTGCCCGTTGACGCGGAAGGCGAGCTCGTCGCCCGAGGTGTTCTGCTCGATCGTCTCCCGGATCGGCTTCTTGCCGTCGCACGCGAGGACGTACCGCTGGGAGGAGCCCCACGCGCCGTGCGCGCACCCGTCGACCCAGACCGGCGCGATGGCGCCGTTGCCGGAGGCGGAGTCCGGGATGTCCGCCGCGATCCGGGTGACGGATCCGCCGCCGAGCGGCACCTCCATGAGCTCCGCGCGCCCGGCCACGACGACGTAGCCGTTCCGGGCCCCCGCCTGCTGCAGCTTCAGCCCCGGGGCCGGCAGGTTGACGGTCGGACCGCCGACCACCGTGAGCTTCTTCGACCCCGGTTCGAGGACGACCGCCGTGTCCCCCACCGACGTGATCTCGTTGTCGCGCGGGATGTCGGCCCCCGTCGAGGTGGGCCGCGATCCCGGCCGGTCGATCTGCACGATCCGCCCGGTCTTCGGCGCCGTCGCGATGACGACCCCGTCCGGTGTGACCGTCGCGTGAGCGCCCGCGCCGAGCGTGATGTCGGGGTGGCGGGTGTGCGGGTCGAAGCTCAGCTGATTGGTGACGTCGACCGACCAGAGGCGGCCGTTCGCGGGGTCGACGATGGCGAGGGTGGATCCCCCGAGCGTCACCTCCGCGCCCTTCGGCAGGTCGGCGCGCTGCTCGAGCGTGGTGAACGCGGGATCGATCCGCTCGATCGTGTTCGCCGTGCGGTTGATCAGGAAGACGTCCTTGCCCTGCTGCACGACGTCCATCGACGCCGTCGTCGCCTGCACGGAGGCGTCGAGCTCGTCGATCTGCCGGTTGAGTCGGCCGCCGAGCTCGAGGTGCGAGTTCGTGACCCAGACGTCGCGCTGGGTGAGGTCGACGTCGGTGACCGGGAAGCCGTGGTAGAGCGCCGCGACGGTCAGCGGAACGCCCGCCGCGACCGCGATGACGGTGCCCGAGGCGACCGTCTTGCGGCCGCGCGACCATCCGCGCAGCCAGCGCAGCATTCGGCACCCCCGCAGCGGATCAGACGTCGGATTCGTCGCATGTCGAACGACGCTCGACGGTAACACGGGGCCTCTCCGTGCTCGAATGGGGAGGACTCCCCATCGCGTCAGTCCTCAGCAGTCTCCCGGGCTGCCTCGTCGAGGAGCGGCAGGTCGGCGACCGAGACGAGGTGGCTGGCGACGGCGTACTCGACGAGCCGCGCCCGACGTCCGGTCGCGATCCGGCCCGGTCCGCCGCGGAGTCCCGGCACGCCGAGCTTGTCGAGCTTCTCGCAGACGTTGTCGAGCTTGCGGTTGAAGGTCGTCATCGACCAGCCGAGCCGCTTCGCCGCGTCGGCGGAGGCGGGGATGGCGCCGCGGCCCGGTACCGATTGGGTGAGCACGCCCTCCGCGAGAGCGAGCACGAGCTGCCGTTGCGAGCGGGTGAGGGTCACGGGCATGATCGTCGTCGCGCTGGAGTGGGGGGTCGCCGAGGTACTGGTGTTGAAGAAGTCCGCCTCGGTGCGGATCGTGAAGTCGTAGGTCGTGGAGCCGGCGCTGAACATGACGTGCATCGTCGGGAACACGATGGGCAGCTTCGCCCCCGGCGCGAGCCAGGCCTGCACCTGGCCGGTCCCGTCGCTGACCGTGGCGGACAGGAGACTGCCGACGTTGGCGAGCCACCACATCTCGTACTCGACCCGCAGCGCGAGGAAGTGCCGGTGCAGGTAGGGGTTGTCGTCGATGCTGAGGTCGGCCTCGCGCCCGACCGTGAACTCCTCGCCCGGCTGGACGACGTACTCCTCGCCGACGAAGTCGACGGTGAGCGTGCCGAGGGCGGGGGCGTCGGTCATGCGGAGCATCCCGTCGTCGGCTCGGACGTGCGCCCGTCGGGCGCGATCGTGTTGAGGCGCACGCAGACGCGCTGACCGGGGGTGACGCCCGTGCGGACAACAACCGGATCCTTCACCCCGGTGCGCGATTCCGGGTCCTCGGCCGGCGCCCACTGGTAGCCGGCCGCGTTGGGCACCGGCGCGAACGTGAAGGTCACGGAGGTGCCGTCGGCGCTCGGTTGGGCGCTGAGGAACTTCGGCGCCTGCGGGGCGCCTCCGATGACGGCGCTCGACCCGGATCCGGTGGGGCTCGGCTGCGGCTGCGGCCGGCCGGCGGTCACGCCGATCGACACGGCCACGGCGACCGCGACGACCACGAGCCCACCAACGGCGATGAGGGCGGCCGGGCGCGGGCGGCGGCGCGGTGATCCCGGATCCATCGCGGGCTCGGCGGCGGGCTCCGCGGGAGCGGATGACGGGGCGGGCTCGGAGCGTCGTGGGTGGAGCACGGTCTGCTCGAGGACGGGGGCCGACGCGCTCGACGCGGCCGGGGGCTGGGCGGCGACGGTCGCCACCCCGCGGACGCGCGTCTCCGGCAGGTCGGCGGCGACGCCCGCAGCGGGAGGCACGGCGACCGGCGGCACGATGACGGGCTGCGGGGCGATCGGCTGCGCCGCGATGACGCTGACCCCGCCGAGCCGCGTCTCGGGCGCGTCGTCGCTCGGCGGCGCCGGCTCGTCGTCGTCGGAGCCGCCCGCCGAGGGCAGCTCGATCCCGGTCGGCGCGTAGCCGAGCTCCAGCTCGACCCGCTGGAGCGCTCGCGCGAAGTCGACCGCCGACTGGTAGCGGTCGGCGCGGCGCACGGCCATCCCGCGCGTGAGCACGGCGATGAGCGAGGCCGGCACGTCGTCGCGATCCATCGGGGTGATGGCGCCGCGTTCGATGCGCCCGATGAGGTCGAGCGTGCCGTTCGGCCGGCCCGGGACCTCGAACGGCGTCCGAGCGGCGAGGAGCGTCCAGATCGTCGCGGCGAGCGAGAACACGTCGGAGCGGACGTCGGGATCCGGATCGTCCTCGAACATCTCGGGCGGCGACCACGGCACGCTCATGCCGACCGACTGACCGGTCGCGCCGGTCTCCTCCCCGCGCAGCATGCCCGACGTGGTCGTGTGCACGGGCAGCTCGTCGACGGCGGACGAGATCCCGAAATCGGTGAGTGCGGGCCAGCCGTACTCGTTGGTGAGCACGTTCGCCGGCTTGATGTCGCGGTGCAGGATCCCCGCCGCGTGCGCCGTCGCGACCGCGCTCGAGAGCCGGACCCCGGTGCGGAGCGCGTCGACGACCGAGAAGCGCTGCCTCTTGTACTGCTCGCTGAGGCTGGGGCCCGCGCAGTACTCCATGACGAAGTAGGGCCGCTCGTCGGGCGTGATGTCGGCGGAGTGGATCGTGACGATGAACGGATGCGCCGACAGCTGCGCCATGAGGTTCGCCTCGTCGACGAAGGCGCGGCGCGCGGCCGGGGTGAGCTCGTCGGCCAGCAGCACCTTGACGGCGACCTGGCGGCGCGGCAGATGCTGACGGTAGAGGAAGACATCCGAGAACCCGCCCGCGCCGAGCAGCCGCTGGTACTCGTAGCCGGGCAGCTCCGGCGGCGGCGAGGCGACCCGCCTCATGCGCCGGCCCCGTCGAGCTGCTCCTCGACGACGAGCTTCGTCGCCCCGAGGTCGACGACCGTGCCCGGGATCACCGGGGTCGGCTCGTCGGCGCGCAGCAGCTGCGGCGGCTTCCCGGGCAGCACGACGTTGGTGCCGTTGCGCGAGCGCAGGTCCGTCACGACGACGGTGTCGCCCTCGAGCGCGATGCGGACGTGGCTCCGGGAGACGTCGGGGTCGCCCTCGAGCGGGACGAGGCGCGGCATCCGGCCGTCGACGACCCGCGCCGTCGGCGCCCGGCCGAGGATGAGCTCGCCGTCGATCGGCTCGCGGCGGTCGCCGGGGAGCACCAGGGCGAAGCGACGGGTGGCGGCGGCCGCGGCGATCTCGTGTGCGGCGGGCCGCGGACGCTCCGAGCGGCCCGGGATGGTGCCGCTCAGGACGGTCTCGCCGTCGTGGTCGCCGTCGTCGGCGGGATCCTGCGGGGCCGGCGACGCCGAGACCAGGTCGCTCGGGGCGGGGGGCGCGTCGGGAGCCGGCTCCTCCTCCTCGTCGACGGCGGGCCGCATGGCGGCGTCCTCGACGGGGCGGATGATCGTCGACTCGAAGAGGCGGTCGTAGCCGAAGCCGCCCTCCTCCGGCTCGACCATGGTGTGCTCGGGGACCGGGGTCGGGGCGGGCGCCAGGGCCGGCGGGGGCGCCGGGACCGCGACCGGCGCCGCGACGACGACCGGCTCGGGGGCGGGCACCGATGCGGGGGACGGCTCGGACGGGACCACCGACTCGGCCCGCGGCGCGGCGGCGGGCGTCGCGCCCCCGGTCAGTTCGATGCGGGTCCCGAACACCGCGCCGCGCTCGAGCGGCAGCGCCGTGCCCGCCTCGACGCCCGGGGCGGCGAGCTCGACGCACGCGCCGTCGAGCTCGTGCTCGAGCCAGGTGCGGGCGCCCTGCCCGGTGAGCTCGCGGCCGTCCGCCCGGACCACCGCGGCGCCGCGGACCACCGCGTGCCGGGGGTTGCCGCTCGCGTCGGTCGCCACGAGGGCGAACCCGGGCACGTCGCCGAGACCCGCCCCGGCGAGGACCTCGAGCACCGCCTCGACCGGGTCGGCGGCGCCGAGCGCCGTGAGCAGCGCGTCGGCCCGCTCGGGGCCGCCGTCGACGAGGAGCGCGCCCGAACCTCCGACGACCGCCAGCCAGCGGCCGCCCGGATCGGAGGTGACGCGCGCGGTCACGAGATCCCCCGCGGCAGCGTGTCCTCGAGCTCGCGCGGGCGCTCGCGCGTGCCGGTGCCGACGATCGGGTCCTCGGCCGATCCCGGCGTCTCGACGACGATAGCGGTCACGTTGTCGCGCCCGCCGGCGGCGAGCGCCGCGTCGACGAGCGCGTCCGCGAGCGAGCCGTCGCGGCTCGAATGGGAGGCGAGGAGGTGCTCGATGCGCTCCAGGGGAAGCTCCTTGGTCAGGCCGTCGGAGCAGACGACGAACGTCTGCCCGGGGGCGTAGGGCAGCAGCCAGACGTCGACCTCGACGGTGTCGAACGGCCCGACCGCGCGGGTGATCGTGTTGCGCTCGGGGTGCTGATCGGCGTCGACCGGGTCGAGCGCCCCCGCGTCGATGAGCTCCTGGACCACGGAGTGGTCGACGGTGAGCTGCGTGAGCGCGCGGCCGTTCCAGCGGTAGACGCGGGAGTCGCCGACGTTGACGAGGGTCCAATGGATCTCGCCGCCGGGCCCCGTGGTGACGGCGAGGCCGGTGAGCGTCGTGCCGGACAGAGCCTCTGCGCCGAGCGCGTGCACGGCGGCGTTCGCGGCGTGGACGGCGGCGACCAGCTCGGCCGCCGTGGTCGGCCCGTCGGCGGCGATCGCCGCGTCGATGACCTCGATGGTCCGACGGGAGGCGACGTCGCCGCGGTCGTGTCCGCCCATCCCGTCGGCGACCAGATAGAGCGGGAACCGGGCGAGGACGCTGTCCTCGTTCACCGCACGCACATGGCCGAGCTCGCTGCGGGCACTCGCACGCGGCGGCTCGTCGCGCGGAGCCGAGGAGGGAGCGCTCACCCGCTCCATTGAACACCCCTCCCGCGCGGGTTCGAGCAGCGCTCGGCTGCGATCCAGCCGAGGTCGTCCCTCACGCCGCCGTCCCGCCGGTATCCGGGACCGCGTCGAGCAGCCCCAGATCGTCGACGGTGACCAGCCGCGTCGCGACCGCATGCTCGACCAGCCGCAGGCGACGGTTGGTCGCCAGATTGCCGCGACCGCCGCGGAGCCCGGTCACGCCGATCCGGTCGAGCTTCTCGCAGACGGTGTCGAGCTTGCGGTTGAAGGCCGTGAGCGTCCAGCCGAGACGGTCGGCGGCCTCCGCGGAGCCCGGGATCTCGGCGCGGCCGGTCGGCCGGTCGCGCAGCAGCGGCTCCGCGAGCGCCACGATCAGCCGGCGCTGACCGCGGGTGAGCGGCACGTGCCCGACGAGGTCCGCCGTCGGCGTCGAGGCGGTCGGGGTCGTCGCGACCGGGGGGCCGAAGACCGGGGCGTCGCTCGAGACCTCGAGCTCGTAGTTCGCGGTTCCCGCCGCGAACACGATGCGGGTCCGATCGAAGACGAGCGGGAGCCGCGTGCCGGGCGGCAAGGAGGCCTGGAGCTGTCCGCTGCCGTCGGTGAGGCGCGCGGAGAGCCGCCCGGTGTTCTCGATCCACCAAAGGCCGCCCTCGATGTGCAGGCGGAGGAAACGGCGCTGGACGTACGGGTTGTCGTCGACGGTCAGATCCGCGTCGCGGCCGATCGAGAACTCGGAACCGGGCGCCACCTCGGCGCGGACGTCGCCGTAGCGCACCTGCAGCGTGCCGAGCGCCGGCGGTTCGGTGACGACCTCAGCGGGCGCCGCGACGACAGCCACCGCCCCGCTGCGCAGCGCCATCTACGGCCTCCTCGGCCTCGTATCCTCGAGCTCGTTCCCCGGTGTCCGGTCGAGAGTCTGCTCGTCGATCGGCGAGTCCGCCAGACCCACGAACTCGGGGCGCACGACCACCGCGGTGACGTTGTCGCGGCCGCCCGCGGCGACGGCGGCGGCGACCAGCCCGTCCGCGTCCGCCCCCTGGTCGAGCAGCTGCGCGATCCCCCGGTCGTCGAGCTCCTTGGTCAGCCCGTCGGAGCAGATCAGCAGAACCGGGGCCGGGCCGGGCAGGCGCAGATCGAGCACCCGGACGTCGGGCAGCACCGAATCGTGCGCTCCCAGCGCGCGGGTGACGACGTTCCGATCGGGATGGAACTCCGCCTGCTCGGCGGTGATCACGCCCGCGTCCTGCAGCTCCTGCACGAGCGAGTGATCGGTGGTGAGCTGGTGCAGCGCGGCACCGTCCCACCCGTAGACCCGGGAGTCCCCGACGTTGACGAGCAGCCACGACGCGGGCTCGACCAGGATGACGGCGGACAGGGTCGTCCCCGCGATGCTCCCCGCGCCGATCGTCTCCGCCCCGACCGACTCGGCGCCCGCGCGGACGTCGTCGCCGACCGCGCGCACGTCGGCGTTGGCGACGCGCACGGCGTCGCGCACGCTGCCCGGATCGGACGGACCGCCCGATCCGATGAGGGCGCGCAACGCCTCGATCGCCGCGCGACTCGCGCGGTCGCCGGCCGCGTGACCGCCCATCCCGTCGGCGACCGCGAACACCGGGGCCTCGGCGAGCAGGGAGTCCTCGTTGACCGCGCGCACCGTCCCGCGGTCGGTCGCGGCGCTCACCCGCAGCACCAGTTCGCCGGCGGGCAGCGCGATCCTCTGCACGCTCTCCGTCATCGTGGTCTCCGTCCGGCCCAGGGTGCCGCAGCGATCGCCGACCAGCCATGCGCCGGATCGACCGTCTCGTCGAGGACAGACGATACCGGCGCCGGATCGGCGGCGGGTCCTACCCTCCCGAGACCGCGCCGACCACGAACGCGGTCACGATCGCGGCGAGCGCGATGAGGGCCAGGCCTCCGAGCGCGATGCCGACGAGGAGGCCGACGCGGCCGCGGCGCATCGACGACGCGAGCCCGAGGGCCGCGCTCGGCCCGGCGGCGGGGAGGGGCGCGACACGCGAGGACGGCGCCCCGGGTGCCGCGTGCGCGACCGGCGACGGCTGATCGGCCGCCCGCGGGGGAGCGTCGTGCGGCACCGGCGCCGGCGCGGGGGGCTCGGAGGACGGGAGCTCGATGCCCGTCGGCGCGTACCCCAGCTCGAGCTCGACCCGCTGCAGCGCTCGCGCGAACTCCATCATGCTCGGCCAGCGGTCCTCCCGTCGCGGGGCGAGCCCTCGCGCGAGAGCCGCCTGCAACGACGCCGGGAGGTCGGTGCGGGTCATCGGCGTGACCTCGCCCCGCTCGATGCGCTCGATCAGGTCGAGCTGCCCGTTCGGACCGCCGGGCACCTCGAACGGCGTGCGCCCCGCGAGCACCGTGTACAGCGTGGCGGCAAGCGAGAACACGTCGGATCGCACGTCGGGCTCCGGGGCCTCGTCGAACATCTCGGGTGGCGACCACGGCACGCTGAGCCCCGGCCCCTCGGGGTCGGGCTCGCCGCTCGGGTGCTCCGCCGAGGCTGCGTGCGCGGGGTCGGGGCCTCCCCCGCCGAGGCCGACCTGCTCGAAGACCGTGGCGATGCCGAAGTCCGCCAGCGCCGGCCAGCCGTAGTCGTTGGCGAGCACGTTGGCGGGCTTGATGTCGCGGTGCAGGATGCCGGCACCGTGCAGCGTGGCGACGGCGCCGGCGATGCGGATGCCGGTGCGCAGCGCGTCGGCGACCGTGAGCGGCTTGCTCTTGTAGCGCTCCGCGAGATTCGGGCGGGAGCAGTACTCCATGACCAGGTAGGGTCGGCCGTCCGCCGCGATCCCCGCCTGATAGATCGTGACGATGTACGGATGCGTCGAGAGCGCCGCCATGAGGTTCGCCTCGCGGACGAAGGCGGCGCGCACGGCGTCGGTCAGCTGCCCCGTGAGGACCTTCACCGCGACCTGGCGCCGGGGCAGCTCCTGCTCGTAGAGGAAGACATCGGAGAACCCGCCGATCCCGAGCACCCGCACGGGCGTGTACCCGTCGAGGACGGGTGGAGCGGCCGGGTCGCGCTGCACGGGGTCAGGCTAGCGGAGGCGGGTCCTGACGACCCGAGCGTGTGTTGTGGCCTCGAATCGTGGGGGTGCGGCGGCCGGCCGGGGGGGCGGCCCCCCGGGGGGCCCACAACGACCGGTGGGGCCCCCGCCAGGATAACCGC
>NZ_JBQCHS010000035.1:0-31846 GCF_051954455.1 Pseudolysinimonas sp.
CGGGCGGGGGGGGGCCCCGGACCGCGGGCCCGCCCCCCCCCCGCGGGCCGGTAGGACAACGGGCGGGGGGCCCCCCGGGGGGTTACCCAGGGGACGCGCACCCTGTGGGGGGTTTGGGGTTGGAACACCACCCGCGCCGACGGCCGGCGGACTACTGCAGGTCGGACTGCTTGTAGTAGCCGCTGTCGACCAGGATCTTCTGGTAGTTCTCCTTGGTGACGACGACCGGCTGGAAGAGGTAGCTCGGCACGACCTTCACCTTGTTGTCGTAGCTCTTGGTGTCGTTCACCTGGGGCTTCTTGCCGGTGAGGAGGTCGTTCGCCATCTCGGCGGCCTTGTTGGCGAGCTTGCGCGTGTCCTTGTAGATCGTCGAGTACTGCGTGCCCGCGATGATCTGCTTGACGCTCGCGACCTCGGCGTCCTGACCGGTGATGATCGGGATCTGCTTGCCGCCCGATCCGTAGCCCGCGCCCTCGAGCGCGCTCAGGATGCCGTCCGACAGTCCGTCGTAGGGCGACAGCACGCCCTGCACGTCGGCGCCGTTGGAGTACGACTTGGCGATGAGGTCCTGCATGCGGGCCTTGGCCGTGGCCGGGTCCCACCGCAGGATGGCGACCTGGTTGAAGTTGGTCTGGCCGCTCTTGACGACGAGGGTGCCGTCGGCGAGGTACGGCTTCAGGGTGTCCATCGCGCCGTTGTAGAAGAAGGTCGCGTTGTTGTCGTCGGGGCTGCCGGCGAAGACCTCGATGTTGAACGGGCCCTTCTTGCCGGTCGGCTTGCCGTCGGCGTCGAGGACGCCGAGACCGGTCAGCAGCGAGTTCGCCTGGTAGACGCCGACCTTGTAGTTGTCGAAGGAGACGTAGTAGTCGACGTTTTTGTCGCCGGTGAGGAGGCGGTCGTAGGAGATGACCTTGATGCCGGCCTTGGCCGCTGCGTCGAGCTGGTCGGTCAGGGAGCCGCCGTCGATCGAGGCGATGATGAGCACCTTGGCGCCCTTGGTGATCATCGTGTTGATCTGCTGGACCTGGGTCGGGATGTCGTTGTTCGCGTACTCGAGGTCGACCTTGTAGCCGTTCTTCTCGAGGTCGGACTTGACCGCGTTGCCGTCGGCGATCCACCGGGTCGAGACCTTGGTGGGCATCGCGACGCCGACGAGGGCGCCCTTGTTGTCGGTGCTGCCCGATCCGCTGGTGGCGCCGCGGCCGCCGGAGCAGGCCGCGAGGCCGATGGCCAGGCCGAGGGCGACGGCGCCCAGGGCGATCTTCCGGAGCTTCACTGTGTGGTTCCCTTCGAGAGGTGTGACGACCCGGACGCCGGTGTGCGTGCGGGTCGGACCGGGTCGTCGATCGGACGCGGGCGGCGGAGCGGGACGGATCGCGTCGATCGGCCGCCCGCTTCCCTGCGGTGGCGCCCGATCATCTCGACCCCTTCGTCGTCGCTCGTCGGCTCGCGGTCCCGATTTCTGTGACCGGTCCCAGAACGGGTCAGACGCTATGCCCCCACGCGACGGCGCGTCAAGCGGCGCGCCGATCCGACGGCCCGATCAGACGACGGGAGGCGGTGCGGTGCTGCGGCGGACGACCAGCTCGGGCATCTCGAGAGCGCTCGGCCAGGGAGCGGGTCCGCCCTCGATGTCGGCGAGCAGGACGTCGATGGCGTGCCGGCCGAGCACCCGGAAGTCCTGCCGCACGGTCGTCAGCGGCGGCGTGAAGTGCTTGGCCTCCGGGATGTCGTCGAAGCCGACGACACTGAGGTCCTCGGGGACCTGGAGCCCCAGCTCCGTCGCGGCGTGGACGACGCCGAGCGCCATCTGGTCGTTCGAGGCGAAGACCGCGGTGAACTCGCCTCGACGCGTCAGGAGCCGCCGACCGATGTCGTAGCCGAAGTCGACGGTCCAGTCGCCGAGCACCGGCGCCTCGGTCGGCATGTCGTGCGCCGACATCTCGGCCAGGAAGCCGCGCATGCGCTCCTCCGCCTCGTTCCAGTCCTGCGGCCCCGCGAGGTGCAGGATCCGGCTGTGCCCGAGCTCGATGAGGTGGCGCGTGGCGGCGCGCGCGCCGGCGAGCTGGTCGAAGCCGACCACGCGCCCGCCGGGGCCGTCGCGCCACTGCAGGCTCATGAAGGGCACGCGGATCGCGACCCGGCGGAGCGCCTCGAGCGTCCGCTGCTGCGGGGCGATGACGACGATCCCGTCGACGCCCTGCGCGACGAACGCATCGAGTGCGGCGGCGATGTGGGTCTCGTCGGTGTCGGCCAGCGTGGCGGAGTTGATCGTGTAGCCGCGCTCGCGCGCCGCCTCGTCGATCGCGCCCGACGCGCTGAACGGCCCGTACATGGAGCGCGACGAGACGAGGAGGCCGATCGACTTGGAGCGCGCGGTCGCGAGAGCGCGCGCGGCGCTGTTCGGGCGCCAGGCGAGCTCCTCGATGACCCGCCGCACGTGCTCCTCGGTCGAGGGCTTGATGTAGGGCTCGCCGTTGATGACCCGCGACACGGTCTGCCGCGAGACACCGGCGAGACGGGCGACGTCGCGGATCGACAGCGGGCGGTCGCCCGCCGCGCCGTTGCCCTCCGCCATGCCCGCTCCGTATCCCGGCGGCGCGATGCCCGCGGCGCTCGTGATCCGGAATCCTATTGCCGCTTCATGTCGCCGCGGCTCGGAGCCTCGTATGCCGACGCGCGCATGCACGCCGAGGCGGGCGGGATCAGACTCCGGTCGCGTTGAACGCCAGTCCGAGGAGGTAGGTCACGAGAGCCGCGCCGAAGCCGATCAGCAGCTGCCGGACGGCGCGCTTGAGCGGCGAGGCGCCCGACAGGATGCCGACGACGGCGCCCGTCGCGAGGAGCGCGACACCCACCGCCGCCGCCGCGATGACGACCGCGACGAGGTTCCGCGCACCGAAGAGGTAGGGCAGCACCGGGATGAGCGCCCCGGAGGCGAAGAACAGGAAGCTGGAGATCGCGGCGCGCCACGGCGATCCGACGGCCTCGTGCTCGTCGACGCCGGCCGCGCCCGGATCGTCGCTGTCCAGGTGCAGCGTCGCGAGCACCTGCGCGGCGTGCGCGGTCGCCTCGCCCTCGTCCATGCCGCGCGCACGATACACGAGCGCGAGCTCGTTGGCATCGACGTCGAGGTGCGGCAGGGCGGCCTGCGACGCGGGATCGGGACGGGAGGCGTCGAGCAGCTCGCGCTGCGAGCGCACCGACACGTACTCCCCCGCGCCCATCGAGAGCGCCCCGGCGAGCAGCCCGGCGAGACCCGTGAAGAGGACCGTCGCGGCGGGGACACCGGTCGCGCCGATGCCGAGCACGAGCGCGAGGTTCGAGACGAGCCCGTCGTTGGCCCCGAATACGGCGGCCCGGAACGTGCCGGCGAGCTGGGTGCGGCCGCGCGACGCGAGGCCGCGGAGGACCTCGCCGTGGATCCGCTCGTCGGCGGCCATCCGCTCCGTCGCGTCGGCGTCGGTGCCGTACGGCGAGCGGCCCTCGGCGCGCTGGGCGAGCGCCAGGACGAAGAGGGAGCCGAAGTGCCGTGCGAGGAAGATGAGCGCGCGGGTGCGCAGGTCGGCGCGCCGCGGGGAGCCGATGTCGTCGCCGAGCAGCGCCCGCCAGTGCGCCTCGTGACGCCCCTCGGCCTCGGCGAGGCCCGCCAGAACGGCGCGCTCCTCGCCCCTGCTGCGGGTGGCGAGCTCGCGGTAGAGCTGCGCCTCGGCGCGCTCGTCGGCGAGGTACTGCCGCCAGCGGCGCGTCCGACGCGGGTCGGTCGCCGTCATCAGGCCTCCGCCCGGCGCAGCTCCCAGCCGCCCGTCCAGCTCGCACCGGGATCGATCCACTCCAGACCGGTGCCCGAGTTGAGCGCGTCCGGCGGGGCCGTCATCGGCTCGACGGCGATCGCGTCGATGTCGCCGGACGCATCGTGGAACTCGTGCGTCGTGTAGACCTGCACCCAGTCCCACGTGAGGTCCTGTCGCAGGATGGTGCGCGATCCGTCCGGGGCCACGAGGGTCGCGCTTGTGCCGCGGCCGTCGACGACGTCGGTGAACGCGATGCCGCCGAACGCGGTGTCGAGCTCGAGACCGGCGACGCGCGGGCCCTCGCGGAGGTCGGCCGGGGTGCCGTCGACGGGCGCGAGCCCCGTCGGGTTCAGCCGGTCGTCGACCGTCACGTAGCGCGCGGCCGGAACGATCAGCGCGAGCTCGGCGATCGGGGCGTCCCCGACGCGGAGGAACGGGTGGGCGCCGGTCGCGTAGGGCGCCGGGTCGGCGGCGTGGTTGGTCACGCCGTGGGCGACCTCGATCCCGTCGTCGAGGAGGGCGTAGCGCACCCATGTCTCGAGGAGGAACGGCCACCCGTGTTGCGGGTAGACCGTGGCCGCGAGGGTGACTGCGTCGTCGGCGCGGTCCCGGACGACGTAGTCGGTGAAGCGCAGCAGACCGTGGAGGGCGTTGCCGCGCTCCGGCTCGGTCACGTCGAGCTGCTGCACGCTCTCGCGCCAGGTCCAGCGCGCGTCGGCGACCCGGTTCGGCCACGGAGCCAGGACGATGCCGTTGCTCGAGGCCGGCTCGCGATCGTCGGGCGTCGGCTGGGTCAGGTGCGCGCCGTTCACGGTGAGCGAGCGCAGGGTCGCCGCCACCGTCCCGATGCGCGCCTCGACCGCGCCGCGACGCAGGGCCAGGGGTTCTCCGATGGGCTGGATCACCACTGAATCCTAGGCGCGGTCACCTTCGGGAACGGCTGCTACGGTCGTGCGCATGCGCCGGTCCGTGCTTCCCGCAGCCGTCGTCGCCGCGACGCTCGCGCTCACCATCGCCGCCTGCACCCCCGCGGGCGCGAAGCCCACCGCCTCCCCCTCGCCGAGCCGCAGCGCGAGCGCCAGGCCCTCCTCCACCCCGACCCCGACGGCGTCGCCGCTGCCCTCCGACGTGATCTTCCAGATCTCCGCGACCGCCACCGCCCCGGACGGCACGGCGGTCGCCCTCACCGAGACCGTCCACGCCCCCGTCGCCGCCACCGACCATCAGAAGGGCGACGAGAGCCAGCTGGACGGCGAGTGCGACGGATGGCGGCAGGCGTTCCCGAGCACGCAGTTCGTCGTCGCCGACGTGACGGCGACCCTGCCGTCCGGGGCGAACTGGACGGACGCCGACGGCCAGATCGCGGTCGACATGGCCGGCTACCCGGTGTGGCAGGGCGACCAGAAGCCGTTCCAGGAGCTCTGCGCGACCGCCATCGTGGGCATCCCGGGCACCGCCCGCGCCGTCTCCCCGGTCGCCGCCGGCAAGCCCGACTCGACCGGCGGCTGGGGCGTGTACCGCTACGGGTTCTCCACCGCCGCGGCCACCGGCGGCGACGCCACCACCTCGACGCTCGCCTTCAGCCGCTGCCGGATCCAGCTGGGCGCGGCGGCGAAGCCCAGCATCTTCGCGAGCACGTGGCCCGACACCCCCGAGACCGACAACGGGACGGCCTGCCGGTTCGGCGGGCAGGACTAGACGCCGCCGCGCGTCACCCCCCGTCGCGCCAGAACAGGAGCGACTGCGGCAGGCTGGTCGCGAAGTAATCCGTCTCCCCCGAATCCCGCACCGGGGGCGGCGGCGGCACGATCGGGCGGGCCTCCCCGAGCGAGGCGGGCGGATCGGCGAGCGGCAGTCCGAGCGCGGCCCGGGCCGCGTCCCATGCGGCGAGCGCCTGCCCCTCCCCGCCCTCCCAGGGCTGGAAGACCCGCGATTCGAGCCACTCGAGCGCCTCGGCCGGACGGCCGAGGCGGGTGAGCAGCTGCGCGTGGCGCACGCTGAGGTCGTCGCGGGCGCGCACCTGCTCGTCGTGGGCCTCGAGGCGCGCCAGGCGCTCCGCGTCGGCGTGGCCGAGGCGCTCGGCGAGCTGATCGATCTCGGAGAGCAGGCGGGCATCGCGCGGGGCGAGTTCGGCGGCGCGCCGGTAGAGCGCCCAGGCCCGAGCATCGTCGCGCTCGACGTTGTAGGCCGCGAGACCGGCGTTGCGGAACAGCACCGGATCCTCCAGCCCGAGGTCGACCGCGGCGCGCCACAGCTCGATCGCCTCGGCGCGGCGGTCCGCGTCGTAGAGCAGCATGCCGAGGAGCAGCGCGGCGACCGCGTCATCCGGATCCGCCTCGCGCGCCGCGCGGAGCGCCTGTTGCGCCTCGAGACCGGACGGGAAGCACCAGCGGCGGTCCGCGTCGCGGGCGGCGGCCCGTGCCGCGGCGGCCTCGTCGGCCAGACCGACCCGGTCGAGCGCGGCGGCCTGCACGTACCGGGCGATCGGAGCCGCGTTGCCGGCGGGGCTCGCGGGGAGGAGCGCGGCGCGGCCCGCGAGCTCGGCGGCCGCCTCGTCCTCCCCGTCCGCCGCGAACTCGTTCGCGAGGTCGAGCACGAGGCCCGCGTCGGCCGGGAGCGGCCCCGCGGCCAGATGCCGGAGGGTGATGTCGCCCGGCGCGGCGGCGAGCGCGCGCTCGAGCCGCGCCGCGGCATCCGCCTCGCGGCCCGCGCGCCGGAGGAGCAGCACGGCGAGAGCGTCCGCGCGGGGATCGGCGGCGACCATCGCGTCGACGGCGGCCAGCTGGGCGAGGGCTCCGGCGCCGTCCCCGCCGCGGGCGAGGATGCGGGCGCGCTCGAGCGCCGCCGGGCCCATCCAGGCGCGGTCCCAGCCTGCCTTGGCGAGGGTCCGCAGCGCCTCCTCGTCCTCTCCGGCCGCGGCGAGCGCGACCCCCAGCACGTACACGCTCTCGGCGTCGCGCGGGTTCTCGTTGCGCACGGTCTGGCGCCGCATCGCCGCGCGGGCGTGCTCGATCGCGGCCTCGACGTCGCCCGCCCGGAGCAGCCGCTCGGCGAGCACGAGGTGGGTGCGCGAGTCGCCCGGATCCCGGCGGAGCGCCTCGTCCCAGTAGGGCAGCGGCGACCGGGTCGGATGACGGTACTGCGCGAGGTGGAGACCGGTGAGGTACAACTCCTCGACGGTCTCGATCCGGTCCGGCGCGGGCGGCTCGGTCGCCACCCACGGCTCGCCCTCGGCGGCGGACGCCGGCTCCCACGCCACCAGCACGGCGTTGCCCTCGGCGAGCTCGACCCGCACGGCCTGCGGGTCGGTGCCGCGAGGCAGCGGGAGCTCCGCGCGGGAGGGGTCCCCGGGCTCGAGCAGCAGGTCCTGCCCGGCGAGCTCCGCCCCGGTGGTGTCGCGGGCCACCAGACGGCCGGCGAGCGCGCGGGTCGCGGCGACCGCGACGCGGAGCGCCCCGTCGGCGGCCTCCAGGTGCAGAGCCGCATCCACGCCCGCGGCGTGCGCCGGTCCGATGCCCGGGATCGGGTACCAGACCTGCGAGAACCGCCGGACCTCGCCCGGCAGGAGCCACGAGAAGTCGGGCTGGTTGTCGGTGTAGACGCCGGCCATGAGTTCCACGTAGGGGCCGTCGTCGTCGGTGAGGTGGCGGTCCCAGGCGTGGCCGAACGGGGCGTCGCCCCAGGTCCACTGCTTCTTGCCGGGCGAGATGCCGCGGTCGGCGACGTGCACCACGCCGGCCTGCGCGGCGTGGTCGTACCCGCCGAAGAACGACTCCTGGGAGTCGACGATCATGTACGAGGTCGGCACCGGGATGTTGCGGTAAAAGTCGATGCGGTCGGCGCCGGGATGCTCGGCCGCCCGCGCCGGGTAGTCGACGCCGTAGTACGGCCGGTCGGCCGCCGGGAACGCGGTGATCGCGCGGCGCGCGTGGTCGGCGACGTAGCGGACGTCGGCGGGGAAGAACGACTGGTAGTCGTCGTGCACGCGCACCGCCGCGTTCGCCCACCAGAGGAACGTCTGCCGCTCGCTCGTGCGGTTGTGCAGCCGCACGACGACCTCGACGACCGCGCGGTCCGGGTGCAGCCGCACCCCGTGCGTGGCCTGCATCCGGGCGAACGGGTCGTGGTCGCTGCACCAGACGGTCACCGAGCCGTCCGCGTGCTCCTCGATCTCCGCCTGCACCGGGAGGAACGTGCCGGGCCGGTGGTGCTGCGGCCAGTTGAACTCGACGCCGCCGCTGATCCACGGGCCGGTCAGGCCGACGAGGGCGGGCTTGATCACCCGGTTGCGGTAGAGGAAGTCGTAGCCGGTCGTCTTGTCGAGGCCGATGTGGATGCGGCCGCCGATCTCGGGGAGGACCGTGAGCCGCAGCCAGCGGTTCTCGAGGTGCACGGCGTCCCACTCCCGGTCGACGGCCGTGCGCGCGACGCCCTCGATGAACGGCAGCGGGTAGACGCGGCCGCTCGAGCCCTGGTAGACGCGACGGTCGAGGTACATGGGGAACCGGGCCGGCTCGTCGGGCTCGTAGGTGGGCACGACGACGGGCTGGCGCCAGGCGACGGCGCGACCCGCGTCGAGGGCCGGACGCAGCTCCTCGGGCACCGGCACCGCGAACGGATCGGTGCGGGTGGGCACGGTGTCGGTCACGGGCGCGCCTCCTGCGCATCGGTCGGCTCGAGGACGAGGACGTCGGCGTCGGGCGCCCAGGCGAACGGCACCACGACGCCGTCGCGTCGCGCGGTCGCGGCGGTCACCCGCTGCCCGGTGCCGGCGACCACGTACTCGACGCCGTCGCGCAGCCCGGTCGGGAAGACCCGCGGCCACTCGCGGTCACGGGTGCGGTCCCGGTCGCGGTCGAACACGAACAGCACCGTGCGCGGGTCGTCCTCGGGCCCCGCGTACTCGACGGTGTAGAGATCGCCGGCGGGGTCGCCGTGCCGTCGCACGTCGCCGTGCAGGACGACCCGGCGGAGGTCGCGGTAGACCCGCACGCGCTCGGCGGCCTCGGCGCGCTCGGCCCCGCTCCAGGCGAGCAGATCGGAGCCGATCCCGAGCACGCCGCACATCGCGACGGCGAAGCGGTAGCCGAGCGACGTCACGCGGCGGTCGCGGTGACCGAGGTCGTCGGAGACCCACGAGCTCATGACCCACGACGGGTAGGCCCGGAGGAATCCGTCCTGGATGACGAGCCGATCGGGGGCGCCGACCTGGTCGCTCGTCCAGACGACGTCGGAGAGCGCGAGCACGACGTCGTCGATCCGGGCGCCGCCGCTCGCGCACGCCTCGAGCACGACGTCGGGGAACTCCGCCCGCAGCATCCGCAGGATCCGGTAATAGCCGCGCGCGTGCTGCACCGGCCACTCGGCGCCGTGCGGGTCGCCGGGGCGGCCGCCGTCGGTGACGGGACGGTTCATGTCCCACTTGAGGTAGCCGATGGGCGCGGAGCGGAGCACCCGGCGCAGCATGTCCTCGATGAAGGCCACGACCTCCTCGCGTCCGAGGTCGAGCACGAACTGGTGGCGGATGGTGATCGGCTCCCGCGCCGGATCCCGGTAGATCCAGTCCGGGTGCGCGCGGTAGAGGTCGCTGTCGGGGTTGACGCACTCGGGCTCGACCCAGAGGCCGAACCGCATGCCGAGGCCCTCGACGTGCTCCGCGAGCTCGCGGACCCCGCGCGGGAACTTCGCCGGGTCCTCCTCCCAGTCGCCGAGCCCGGCGCGATCGTCGACCCGGCCGCGGAACCAGCCGTCGTCGAGCACGAACACCTCGACCCCCAGCTCCGCGGCGATCGACGCCAGCGCGCGCTGGTGGTCGATGCGCACGTCGAAGGTGGTCGCCATCCAGGAGTTGTAGACGATGGGACGCCGGGCCGGGTCGAGGTCGCGCGCGAGCTCCGCGCGCTGGAAGTCGTGCCACGCCCGCGTGACCCCGTCGGGGCCGTCGGCGCTGAAGACCCCGAGGCTGTCGGGGGTCTCGAAGACGGATCCCGGCTCCAGGAGCACGGTCGCGGTGTCCTCGTCGACGCCGCAGGAGACGCGCGCGTGCTGGCCGATCGCACGCGCCTCGACCTGCATCCGCCACGAGCCGCTCCAGGCGAGGGCGACGCCGTAGGCCGCGTCGCCCGGGCGGGCGGCGGAGTCCGGATCGGCGAGCGCGGTCACCGTGACGACCGGCGAGAACGACATGCTCGTGACGCCCTGTCGGCTCCCGATCGAGAAGGTGCCCCAGTCGAGGTCGACGGAGCGGGGCTGGAACTCACGGCCCCACGACCCGGCGAGGTAGTCGACGTGCACCCGGCGTCCGAGCGGCAGGTTCCACCCGGCCGAGAACGCGCGCGCCAGGGTGACGGACGCGGCGCCCCGGTTCGCGATCCGCATCCGGCGGCGGATCACGTCGTGCCGCGACGACGCGACGTAGTCGAGCTCCAGCCGGAGCTCGCCGGTCTCGTCGTCGAACGGGAGCGTCAGCGTGCGCCGGTCGCCCTCGTCCGCCGACCGCGCCGCGGCCGCGTCGAGCGTCCACCGGGCGCCGAGCCGCCCGTCGCCGCGGTCGATGCGCAGCTCGCTGAACTCGATGTGGCGCTGCCCGGCGCTCGCGTACTCCAGCGGCGCGGTGTCGGCGGCCGTCGTGTACCCGGCGATGCGGTCCGGCTCGGCCCACGGCTCCGTGGGCCCCGGCTCGCCCCAGTGGTCGAGCACGACCCCGACGCCCGGGGCGTCGCTGATCGCGTACTCGGTCGTGCGCGTGCGCAGGCTCCAGCGCATCCTCTCCCCCATCGTGCGGCTCACTTGCTCGAGCCGAGGGTGAGCCCCGACACGAACTGCTTCTGGAAGACGAAGAACACGATGGCGGTCGGGATCGCGGCGACGACCGCGCCCGCGGCGACGACGTTCCACTGGCTGACGAAGCCGCCCTGGATGTTGAGCAGCTCCGCCGTGATCGGGAACTTGGTCTCGGTGCGCAGCACGGTGAGCGCCCAGATGAGGTCGTTCCAGATCCAGGTGGTGGCGAGTGCGCCGAGCGCCGCGAGCGACGGCCGGCAGAGCGGCAGCACGAGCTGCAGGTAGACCCGCAGCTCGCCCGCGCCGTCGACGCGGGCGGCCTCGAAGATCTCCGCCGGGATGGAGCGCATGAAGCCGTGCAGCACGAAGGTGTAGAAGCCGAGCCCGAAGGCGACCTGCACGAGGATGAGCGCGAACAGGGTGTCGGCGATGCCGAGGCTCTCGCAGATGCGCGCCACCGGGATCAGCAGGATCTGCGGCGGCAGCAGGTTGCCGGCGAGCATGACGAGCAGGATCGCGCGGCTGCCGGGGATGCTGTGCCGGCTGAGCGCGAACGCGGCCCACGACGCGAGCAGCAGCGAGAAGAAGACGGTGAAGACCGTCACCACGACGCTGTTGCCGAGGGCGCCCCCGGCGAGCGCGCCGGTGAACACGGTCGTGAAGCCCTCGAACCCGAACGAGTGCGGCCACGATCCGAGGCCGTTCGCGGTGATGTCCGAGAACGACCGGAACGCGACGAGCACCACGAAGACCATGGGCGCGATCCAGATGAGCGACACCGGCGTCATGATCACGTGGAACAGCCAGGAGCCGCGCCGGCGGCGGCGCGCGGGCGGCGGCGCGGCGGCGGTCGCGCCCGGGGCGAGGGGCAGGGTGGTCATGTCAGTCCTCCTCCCGCGACGCGCGGATCAGGTAGCCGATGATGAAGACGATCGCGAGCAGGAAGATCACGACGGCGATCGCCGACCCGTAGCCGAGGTTCACGGTCGAGAACGCGGTCTGGTACATGTACGTCGAGAGCAGCTGCGTCGAGTTGTAGGGCCCGCCGCGGGTCATCGCCCAGACGATGTCGAAGGTGCGGAGCGAGTCGATCACGGTGACGGCGAAGACGACCGCGTTCACGCCGCGCATCTGGGGCATGACGATCCGCCAGAAGCGCTGCCAGCGGGAGGCGCCGTCCATCGCCGCCGCCTCCTCGAGCGTGGGGTCGACGCCCTTCAGCCCGGCGAGGTAGAGCACCATGATGTAGCCGCACTGCCGCCAGACCGCCGCGATCAGCACGGCGTAGAGCGCGGTCGTGGGGTCGGCGAGCCACTGGCGGGCGAGCGAGCCGAGGCCGACCGTCTGCAGGAGGGCGTTGACCGATCCCTCCGGCTGGTACAGCAGCCGCCAGAACAGCCCGGTGACCGCGAGCGAGAACACCATGGGCAGGTAGATGGCGCTGCGGTAGAAGCCGACGCCGCGGCGCGGCCGGTTGAGCGCGACCGCGAGCGCGAGGCCGATCACGATCGACAGGCCGCCGAATCCGATCACCCAGATGACGTTGTTGACGAGCGCCTGGCCGAAGATCGGGTCGCTCGTGAGGTTCTCGAAGTTCGTCAGGCCGATGAACTCCGGCGCTCCCGCCCCGTTCCACTTGGTGAGCGAGATGTAGAAGCTGTTGATCGCGGGCCAGAAGACGAAGGCGAGCTCGATGAGCAGCGGGATGAGCAGGAAGCCCCAGACGATCGGGGGCACCCGGCGCAGCCCGCGCCCGCGCCGACCGCCGCGCGCGGGGACGCGCCCGGCGGAGCGCGCCGGCGCCCCCGCGGGCGCGTCCACCGCGGTGGTCACGCGTCGAAGACCTTCTGCGCCGCGGTCTGCCAGTCCTTGAGGATCGAGTCGACGTCCTTCGGCTGCGCGAGGAACTTGGTGAGCGCCGTGTCGGCCGTCGTCTGGAGGGCGTCGGAGGAGTCGCGGTTGAAGAACTGCGTGATCTGCTTCGTCTCGCCCAGCATCTTCAGGCCCTTCTGCACGAGCGGCGAGAACTTCGAGGTGTCGACGTCCGACGAGGTCGGCAGGTTCGACGACTTCGAGGCCTCGATGAACTGCTGCTGCGACGTCGCGGAGGCGAGGTAGGAGAGGAACTCCTTCGTCGCCTTCTTGTCCTTCGTCTTCGAGCTCGCGAAGTAGCCGTCAGTCGGCGCCTCCTCGGCCTTCGGGATCGACTTGTCGATGATCGGCACCGTGAAGAAGTCGAGGTCGTCGACGTTGTCGGTGAGGTTCTGGCTGATGAACGCGCCGGTCAGATACATCCCGTCCTTGCCCTGCACGAGCGGGGTGACCGCGTCCTGCCAGGCGTAGGAGGTCATGTTCGGGTCGAAGTACGGGATCAGCTGGTCGTAGTACTTCATGACGTTCTTGACCTCGGTGCTGTCGAACGAGTGCTTGCCCGCCAGCAGCTCCTTGTGGAAGTCGGCGCCGTTGATCCGCAGGTCGAGGATGTCGAACCAGCCCGATGCCATCCACGGCGTCGATCCGATGCCGTTGGCGAGCGGGTTGATCCCCATGCCCTTGAGCTTGTCGCAGAGCGAGATGAACTCGTCCCACGTCGTCGGCTCCTCCACGCCCCACTTCGTGAAATTGGACTTCAGGTAGAAGACGCCCCACCAGTAGTAGTTGGTGGGCATGAAGATCTGGCGACCCTTGGCGTCGCTCGACAGGTCCTTGAGCGCGGCGGAGTAGCCGGCCGCGGCGCCCGAGCCCTCCCACAGGTCGGACAGATCGAGCAGGTAGCCCTTGCTCGCGTAGTCGCGCGCGACGGATCCGGCGTACCAGGTGAGCACGTCCGGCGGGTTCGACGAGCTGAGGTAGGTCGACAGCTGGGCGCGGAACTGCTCGATCGCGACCGTGTTGAGCGTGACCTTGCCCTTCTTGTACGCGTTCACGACCTGCGTGAGCGCGGCCTTCGGGGCCGGGTCCGACAGCGACGACTGCAGCGTGATCGTGCCGGTCGCGCCGCCGCCCGACGTGCCGCCGGTCGCGCACGAGGCCAGCAGGCCGGCGCCGGCGAGGCCGACGGCGCCGGCCAGGAATCCGCGACGGCTCAGCGCTGCGGTGGATGTGGTTGCCATGTGTCCTCCTCGACAGTGATGCGGGATGGGTCGTCAGCGACCCGGGGCCGGGGACGCCGTGGGGACGCCCTCGGTGAAGATCTCGTTGCACTCGAGCTGGAGCGCGACATCGCTCCACATCGGGTGGTGCGGGGCGGCGTTGGAGCAGACGATGGTGCCCCACGTGCCCACCCGCCGCGACTCGCGCATCGCGAGCCGGCAGTACTCGGCGCCGATGGGCCCGCCCTCGAAGTCGGAGTACAGCGGCGTGTAGCCGATCCAGCCCTCGCCGAGAACGAGGGGGATGCCGCGGGCCGCCGCCTGGTCGGCCGCCGCGTCGAGCCAGATGCCGAGCACGCGGTCCATCTCGATCCGGTGGGCCGGGTAGCGCTCCTCGAGGTAGCGATCGAGCACGGCGGCGTCGACCCAGTCGTGGAAGAAGATCTCGGGCTTGCCGACGATCGTGGCGTCCATCTTCCAGGCGCTCTCCGGCGGCAGCACCCAGCTGGTCGCCTCCGGGGCGCCCGGGCGGAGGAGCCCCGCCGCGTCGACCTCGGCCCGCGGGAACTCGGCGAGCGAGCCGCGCAGGTCGAAGGCTGCGGTCACCTCGTCGAGCACGCCGTAGACGTAGGGGTGCACGACGAGCACGTCGATCTCCTCCGGGACGTGGCGCATGGTCGCGATCGGCACTCGGGAGTAGTTGACGGTGACCGGCTGATCGGGGCGGCGCTCGTGGAAGCGGCGGAGACCCGCGGCGAGGCGCGGCTCGAGCCCGGCCATGGCGCCCGCCTCGTCGTCGACGGGCGAGGGCAGGCCCTCCAGCAGGTGGCCGGTCGCCACCTCGTTGTGCAGTTCGGTGAACGCGACGCGATCGGCGAGGCCGTGCTCCTCGAGCAGGTCGATGAGGTCGGCGAGCGCGTCGGCGAGGACGGTCGGGCGGTCCTCCGGCGCGACGGCACGGAGGGCGTCCCACCAGTCGGAGGTCGTCGAGAACGACGACGACTGCTGGTACTCCCAGCTGGAGAGGATGACGAAGAGCCCGGCGTCGCGGCAGGCGCGGAAGAGCTCCAGGAGCTTCTCGCGCCCGTCGAACCGGGTCTGCTCGCGGACGTCGTACCAGCGCACGCGCTGGGCGTACTCGCCGCCGAGCCGGTCGAGCTCGACGACGCTCGTGTCGAGCCCGGAGCGGAACAGCAGGAACGGCATCGCGCAGATGCGGACCGTGTTGTAGCCGCGCTCGACGGCCTCGCGCGCGGCGCGGTCGAGGTCCTCGAACGGCTCGCCCGGCCCGGAGCGCACGTACCAGGTGAAGTCCCAGAGCGTGATCGTGAGCTGCTTGGGGAGGTGGGCGGCGGGGGCGACCGGCACGTACCGGGGAGCGGTGGCGGGGGCGCCGGGGGCGGTGTCGTCATCGAGCACGTGAGTCATCGTAGGAAGGCCGCCTGAGCGCGCGGAATAGCGGTTCCTCTGATCCACCTGGACGATCCTCTGATAGCGGGGTAGCGTCCTGCCATGCTGGTGCGCGACGGGTTCCCGGGGCAGCGGCTGCGCGTGCTCCCCCGGCCCCAGGTGCGGACCGCGCTGGAGGCGCCGCTCACCGGACGCCTGCTCGTCACCGATGCGGGCTACTTCCCGCACGCGGCGGCGCACGGGCGGGTCCGCATGCACGGGGCGCGCGAGGCGATCGTGATCCTCTGCATCGACGGCGCCGGACGCCTCGACCTGGACGGCGTGACGCACCCGGTGCAGGCGGGTCACGCCGCGGTCATCCCGGCCCGCACCCCGCACACCTACGTCGCCGACGAGCGCAACCCCTGGAGCATCTGGTGGTTCCACGTCGCGGGGTCGGACGTCGCCGAGCTCGTCGACGCCATCATCGGCGGGGGCCGGGGGCCGGTCTTCGCACTGCGCGACCCGTATGCGGCGATCACCGCCGTCGAGCAGATCGTCGAGGCGCTGGAGCGGGACGAGAGCGCCGCGACGCTCTACGCCACGGCGGGCGCCGCCTGGTCGCTGCTCGCCCGCTTCGCCGCCGACGGCCGCCGCGGCGAGCACGGCAGCTCGGAGCGGATGCGGGTGGTGCAGGATCACCTGCGCGCCCATCTCGATGCGCCGATCGGCGTCGAGGAGCTCGCCCGGATGGTCGGCGTCAGCACCTCCCACTTCTCGGCGCTGTTCAAGGCCGCGACCGGCTCGAGCGTCATGGAGTTCGTCAAGCGACAGCGCTCGGCACGGGCGCGCGAGCTGCTGCTCACGACGAGCCTGA
Organism: Pseudolysinimonas sp.; assembly: GCF_051954455.1. Lineage (GTDB taxonomy): Bacteria > Actinomycetota > Actinomycetes > Actinomycetales > Microbacteriaceae > Pseudolysinimonas. The sequence continues at coordinate 15,936 of NZ_JBQCHS010000035.1, forward strand.
CCGTCGGCGAGATCGCCCGGCGGGTCGGCTACGCCGACGCGTTCTACTTCTCCCGCCAGTTCCGCGCCGTCAACGGCGTCTCGCCGCGCGACTTCCGGGCGCAGCACGGCCAGGGCCTGCTCTGAATACCGCTCCGTGGATCGCGGCCCGCGGCCTCAGGCGGCGCGGATCCCCCAGGACGCCTCCCACGCCTCCCCGGGCGCGAGCTCGACGAGACCGGCGCCGGAGTTGAGCGCGTCGGGGGCCGCGGTCATCGGCTCGAGCGCGACGGCGAGGCCCGGGCCGCCCGGGCGCGGATGGTCGGCGGGGGTGTAGACCTGCAGCCAGCCGAACGCGGGATCCGCCCACAGCTCGGTGCGCGATCCGTCCGGCGCCGTCAGCGTCGCCACCGTCGCGCGCGCGTCCGCATTCGCGAGTCCCGTGTACGCGGAGTTGAGGTCGAGGCCGGCGAGGGGGCGACCGCCGCGGAGGTCGTGCTCGGCGTCCATCGCGCGGACGTCGAGGGCGTTCAGCCGCTCGTCGACCGCGAGCCAGGCATCGCTCGGCACCGTGAGCTCGAGCGTCTCGACCGGGTGGGCGCCGACGCGGAGGTACGGGTGCGCGCCCACCGCCCACGGGGCGCCGTCCGCGCCGGCGACCGCGCGGTGCGTGACGACGAGGCCGTCCTCCTCCAGCCGGTACACGACGCGGGTGTCGATCGTCGCGGGCCAGCCGAGCTGCGGCGGGATGAGGGCGCCGAGCTCGACGCTCGACGCGGTCCGCTCGACGACGCGGTAGCCGGTGTTGCGGAGGAGCCCATGCGACGCGTTGCCGAGGGCGGGCTCGGAGATCGCGAGCTGCTGCGGCTCGCCCCTCCAGCTCCAGCGCCCGTCGCGCACCCGGTTCGGCCACGGCGCGAGGATCAAGCCGTTGCCCTGGGGCGCGATCGCGTCGGGCGCGACCGGCTCGGTGAGGTCGCGGCCGGCGACCTCCAGACGGCAGAGGGCCGCCGCGAGCGGGGTGACCTCGGCGCGCGCGTCGCCGAGCTGGAGCGCGATCCGCGGCAGCGGCGCGCCCATCAGAGCCCGGCCGCCCGCTCGGCGGCCTCGACGACGTTCTGCAGCAGCATCGCGCGCGTCATCGGCCCGACCCCGCCCGGGTTGGGCGAGAGCCAGCCGGCCACCTCGGCGGCGTCGGGATGGATGTCGCCGGCGAGCTTCGCCCTGCCGCTCTCGGTGGTGCCCACCCGGGTCACGCCCACGTCGAGCACGGCCGCGCCCGGCTTGATCCAATCGGGCTGCACGAGGTGCGGGACCCCGACGGCGGCGACCACGATGTCCGCGCGCCGGATCTCGGCGGCGATGTCGGGCGTGCGCGAGTGCGCGAGTGTGACCGTGGCGTCGACGCCCTTCCGGGTCAGCAGGAGCCCGAGCGGGCGGCCGACCGTGAGACCGCGCCCGAGCACGACGACGTGACGGCCGGCGATCGGCACGTCGTGCCGGCGCAGCAGCTCGATGATGCCGTTCGGCGTGCAGGGCAGCGGGGTGCGCAGCTCGCCCTCGACACCGAGCACGAGCTCGCCGAGGTTCTGCGGGTGCAGCCCGTCGGCGTCTTTCGCCGGGTCGACGGCGACGAGCGCGGCGTGCTCGTCCATGCCCCGCGGCAGCGGCAGCTGCACGAGGTAGCCGGTCACGGCGGGGTCGGCGTTGAGGCGCGCGATCTCCGCGTGCACCTGCTCCTCGGTCGCGTCCTCCGGCAGGTCGACACGGATCGACTCGATGCCGACCTCGGCGGAGTCGCGGTGCTTGCCGCCGACGTACGAGACGGAGCCGGGGTCGGCTCCCACGAGCAGCGTGCCGAGCCCGGGAAGGACGCCGCGCTCGCGCAGCGCGTCGACCCGGACCTTCAGCTCCGCCTTGATCGCGGCGGCCGTCGCCAGGCCGTCGAGGCGCTGCGCCGTCACCGCGCACCCCCCGTCACTCGATGAGTCGTGTGACGGGCCCTCGCCGCCCGCGACACCCCGCGACACGACTCCTCGAACAGGCGGGGAAGGGGGCGGGAGAGGAAAGCGGGCCGGGGCATCAGCGCCACGTCCCGGGGGAGGTGAGGCCCTCGTAGAGCGGGAAGCGGTCGGCGAGCGCCGCCGTCCGGCCGCGCAGCGCCTCGAGGTCGGCGCCCGGCTGCAGCGAGAGGGCGATGACGTCCGAGACCTCCCGGAACTCGTCGTCGCCGAAGCCGCGGGTCGCGAGCGCGGGGGTGCCGATGCGGACGCCCGAGGTCACCATCGGCGGACGCGGGTCGAACGGGACGCCGTTCTTGTTGACCGTGATGCCGGCCTCGTGCAGGCGGTTCTCCGCCTCCTGCCCGGTGAACTCCGACGTCCGGAGGTCGACGAGCGCGAGGTGCACGTCGGTGCCGCCGGTGAGCACGTCCACGCCGGCCGCGGTCGCGTCCTCCCGCACGAGGCGCTCGGCGAGGATCTTCGCGCCCGAGAGGGTGCGCTGCTGGCGGTCGACGAAGTCCGGCTCCGCGGCGAGCTTGAAGGCGACCGCCTTCGCGGCGATCACGTGCATGAGCGGGCCGCCCTGCTGCCCCGGGAACACGTTCGAGTTCAGCTTCTTGGCGATGTCGGCGTCGTTGCTGAGGATGAAGCCCGAGCGCGGGCCGCCGATCGTCTTGTGCACGGTGGAGGACGTGACGTGCGCGTGCGGCACGGGGCTCGGGTGCAGCCCGGCCGCCACGAGCCCGGCGAAGTGCGCCATGTCGACCCACAGCACGGCACCCACCTCGTCGGCGATCGCGCGGAACGCCGCGAAGTCGAGCTGCCGCGGGTAGGCCGACCAGCCGGCGATGATGACGTGCGGCTTCACCTCGAGCGCCTTCGCCCGCACCTCGTCCATGTCGATGCGCATGGTCTCGGGGTCGACGCCGTAGGCGTGGGCCTCGTAGAGCTTGCCGGAGAAGTTGAGCCGCATGCCGTGCGTGAGGTGGCCGCCGTGCGAGAGCTCGAGGCCGAGGATCCGGTCGCCGGGCTGGGCGATGGCCGACAGCACCGCCGCGTTCGCGCTCGCACCCGAGTGCGGCTGGACGTTGGCGAACTCGGCGCCGAAGAGGCTCTTCGCCCGCTGGATGGCGAGGTCCTCGACGATGTCGACGTACTCGCAGCCGCCGTAGTAGCGGCGGCCCGGGTAGCCCTCGGCGTACTTGTTGGTCAGGACCGAGCCGGCGGCCTCGAGCACGGCGCGCGGCACGAAGTTCTCGCTCGCGATCATCTCGAGCGTGGAGCGCTGCCGACCGAGCTCGAGCTCGAGCGCCTCGGCGATCTCGGGATCGACCTCGGCGAGCGGGGCCAGGAAGGTGGACGGGGACGACGTCATGCGCAGCTCCTCACGGGTGGGTGCGGGCGGCCCAGGCGTACGGCCGCGTTCCGTGTGAGCCGCTCCCCGGTGGTGATCCACCCGAACGCCAGTCGCGACCCCGCCCAGCGTATCGGCCGCGCCCCTCGCGCGCGATGTCGCCGACGGCTCAGGCGCGCGCCGCGAGGAACGCGTCCAGCTCGGCGCGGGTCGGCGCGCCTGTCGGCCCCGAGCGGGTCACGGCGATCGCGGCGGCCGCGTTCGCCCGCCGCGCGGCGGCACGGGCGTCGAGCCCCTCCGCGAGCCCCGCGAGGAACACCCCCGCGTGCACATCGCCGGCGCCGTTCGTGTCGACGGCGTCGACCGCGAAGCCGCTCACCGCGTCCCCGTCGACGACGGAGCCCTCGGCACCGCGGCGGACGAGCAGGTGCGCGGGGCCGGCCGGCGCGTGCGCCGCCTCGACCTCGCTCCCGCTCCACCAGTCGGCGCGCGCGGCGACCGGTGCGAGCACCTCGGGCGGGATTCCGGCGACGAGCGGGCCCGGGTCGACGAGCACCGTGACGCCCGCGGGCACCCCCGCGATCCATCGGGCGATGGCCGGCCCGCTCGGCTCGCGGGCGAGGGCGTAGCCGGAGACGTGGAGCAGGTCGCCGGCCTCGAGGACGACCGCGGCCGGGTCGCCCTCCGCCTCCGCGCCGACCGCGGTGAGGAAGGTGCGCTCACCGCCCGGCTCCACGATCGCGACGTCCCAGCCGGTGTCGCGCCCGGGTGTCGGCGGCGCGAGCACGGCGACGCCCTCCGCTGCGAGCGCGGCGCGCACCAGGTCGCCGAACGGCCCGGTGCCGTGGCCGCCGGCGTAGGCGGCGTCGAGACCCTGGCGGCGCGCCGCGACGAGCGTCGTCGCGCTGCCGCCGACCACCGTGCGCGCACCCGTCGCGGTGACGTCGTCGCCGGAACGCGGCAGGGCCGGCAGTTCGAGCAGCAGGTCGACGACCGCGTTGCCGACGCTGACGAGTCGCGTCACGCCGCGTCCCGGAGCGCGAGCAGGCCGTCGACGAGGGCCGCGAGGTCGAGCGGCGCAGCGTCCAGGTCGTTGACGGTCGTCACCGTGCGGATCGCGCGCTCCGGCCACGCGGAACCGGTGGCGCCGGCGATCGCCCCGGCCATCGCGCCGATGGTGTCGCTGTCGCCGCCGGCGCGCGCGGCGGCCACGCACGCGGTCCAGCCGTCGCCCCCGGCGATCGCGAGCAGCCCGAACGCGGCGGGCACCGACTCCTGCGTGGCGAGGCTGGTGCCGACGAGGGCGACGAGCCGCTCCGGCCCGAGCGTCGCGGCCCAGCCGATCCGGGCCGCGACCGAGGCACCCGCCACCCAGTGCCCCCGGCGCTCCCCGAGCTCGGCCGCGGCGATCGCGACCTCGGTGGCGGCGGCGCGGTCGGCGCCCTCGAGGCCCGCACTCACGGCGGCGGCGACCGCCGCGGCGCCGGCGATCGCGATGCCGGTGTCGTGGGTGGGGCGGCACGCCTCCGCGACGCGGTCGACGAGCGCGCCGAGGTCGCGCGACGGCACGGCGATCCCGACGGGCGCGATCCGCATGGCCGCGCCGTTGGTGGTGCCGCCGCGCCCCGCCTCCGACGGATCGGCGCCCGCGCGGATCGCCGCGATAGCGGCGCGGGTCGAGGGCCCCAGGAGGTCGAGGGATCCGCGCTCCCGCATCCGGTCCTCCCACGCGGCGAGGCGCTCGGCCCACTCCCCCGCGGGCACCCGGCCGCCCGTCTCGAGGAGCAGGCGCGCCAGGAGCAGCGCCTGCTCGGTGTCGTCGGTGATCGATCCCGCCGGCAGCCCGGCGGCGATGGGGTGGTCGGCGGCGGCGGCCCGGAATCCGTCGAGCGCGCCGAAGCGCGCCGTGACCTCGTCCGGCGAGAGCAGCTGCGTCGGCATCCCGAGCGCGTCTCCGATCGCGAGCCCGTGCAGGGCCGCGAGCGCGCGCTCCCGTGCGCTCACCGCGACGCCAGCACCTCGTCGACGCTCGTCACCTCGATGAGCGGGCCGTAGAGCGCCATCGCGTCGAGCGCCCGGCGGTGGTCCTCCGGGCTGAGGCCCGCGCACGCGTCCTCGACGACGCGGACGTGCACGCCCGCGTCGGCCGCCGCGAGCGCGGTGGAGAGCACGCAGCAGTCGGTCGAGACGCCCGCGAGCACCATCTCGGTCGCGCCGTCCATCGCCCGCGCGAGCTCCGCATCCCACTTGCCGAACGTCGGACGCGTCTCGACCCGGCGCGCGACCTCGCGGAAGGGCTCGCTCAGCGCGTAGAGCGGGTCCGCGTCGGGCACGAGGGCGAAGCTCCACTCCTCGTAGTACGGGATCCAGGCTCCCTGAGGCTCGGCGGGCGCGACGAAGCGGGTGAAGACCACGTCGTCGCCGAAGGCCGGGAGGAGCCGCTGGATCTCGGCGGACGCCCGCGCGAAATCAGGGGCGCCCCACGGGCTGCCCGGCTCGAAGATCGCCTGCATGTCGATCGCGACGAGAACCGCGCGGTCGTCGGAACCCATCTCAGGCCTCCTGGCGGCGCACCGCCCCGCGGCCGCCGACCAGGTAGCCGACGAACCCGATCACGAGGGCGATGAGCACCCCGAGGTTCGCGCCGCCCCAGCTCTCGCGCAGGCCGAAGAGCAGGTAGCCCTGCCATCCCAGCCACGCCGCGTAGGTGTTGGTGACGAGGCCCCAGCCGATCACCGTGCCGACGACGAGGAGCCCGATCGACAGCCAGTTGACCGCGCCGTAGCGGCCGCGCGCCGAGTAGAGCGCCGCCTCGTCGACGTCGCGCCGCCGGAGGATCACGTCGGCGATGAAGATGCCCGCCCAGACCGCGATCGGTACGCCGAGGGTGATGAGGAAGCCCTGGAACTGCCCGAAGAAGTCGCCGCCGAAGAAGATCACGTAGACCGAGAGCAGGGTCATGATGACGCCGTCGATCCCCGCGGCGACCGGCCGCGGCACTCGCAGACCCGCCGAGAGCAGCGCGAGTCCCGAGGAGTACACGTCCATGACCGCGCCGGCGATCAGCCCCAGCACCACCACGATCGCGAAGGGGATGATGAACCACGGCTGCGTGAGGGTGACGAGCGGCCCGAGCGAGTAGGCGCCGATCGCGGTGTTGAGCGACTTCGAGGATCCCGCCAGGAGCAGGCCGAAGACGAGCAGCACGACCGGGGCCGCGGCGGCGCCGAACGTGGTCCAGCCGACCACGCCCCGCCCGCTCGCGCTGCGCGGCAGGTACCGCGAGTAGTCCGCGCCGGCGTTGACCCAGCCGAGGCCGAAGCCGGTCATCATGAAGACGAGGCCGCCGATGACGACCGCCGCCGAGCCGGCCGGGATCGCGCCGACGCGCGACAGGTCGATGTGCGGCAGCACCGTGACGAGGAAGACCAGCGTCACCACGCCGGTGACGATGGTGATGATCAGCTGCGCCCGCATGATCCAGTGGAAGCCGAAGATCCCGAGCACGACGATGATCGCCGCCACGACGAGCAGGGCGACGATGTTGATCCCGACCGAATCGCCGGCGCCCTTCTGGAAGAAGTCGGCCGTCGCCGTCACGGCGAACACCGCATTGACGCAGAGCACCGACTCCCACCCGACGGTGAGCAGCCAGGACAGGATCGACACGACCCGGGCGCCGTGCACGCCGAACATGGTGCGGCTCAGCACCATCGTGGGCGCCGAGCCCCGCTTGCCGGCGAGCGAGACCACGCCCACGAGGAAGAACGAGACGACGATGCCGATCACGCCGACCAGCACGGCCTGCCAGAACGAGATGCCGAAGCCGAGCAGGTAGGCGCCGTAGGCGATGCCGAACACGGACACGTTGGCCGCGAACCATGGCCAGAACAGACCGGCGGGTCGTCCGCGCCGCTCGTTCTCGGGGATCGTCTCGAGCCCGGTGAGCTCGACGCCGCCTCTCGTGCCGGGTGCGGCGGCCGGGGCGTCGGGGGTCGTCGTCATGCCCCCCGACCCTAGTGGCTCGTGGGGATGGAGATCGTGCCCGTCGGCCACGAGGGGTGCCGGGCGATCCGGAACCGGTCGGTCGCGAGCATGAACACCAGCCCCGCGGCCAGCAGTGCGGCGGTCGCGAAGGGGAGGGAGCCGATCCCCCACCCGTCGAGGAGCACGCCGCCGAGCAGGGCGCCACCACCGATGGCGACGTTGAACGAGATGGTGACCCAGGCCGACCCGATGTCGCGGAGCCGCTGCGACGTGCCGTGCATCATCCGCGACTGCAGGAGCGGCCCCACGCCGCCGACCGCGATGCTCCAGGCGACGACGCCGGCCACCGCCACGACCGGCGATGCCGCCCCGAACGCGCCGAGGAGCGCCACCACGGCCCCCACCGCCGCGACCATCGTCGTGAGCGCGCCCCGTGGGAACCGGTCGCCGAGCCATCCCGCGAGCACGAGCCCGATCGCGCCCGCGGCGCCGTAGGCGAAGAGCACCGCGGGGACGGAGGAGGGCGCGAGCCCGGCCACCTGCGTGATCCAGGGGGCGATGTAGGTGTAGAGCACGTTGTGCCCGGTGATGACGAGCACGACGCAGACGCAGACGACGAGCACCACCGGGGCCGTGCGGTCGCGGCGGAGCGGCAGCTCGATGACACCGGTCTTCGGCGCCACGAGGTGCGAGACCGGCGGCAGCAGCGCGATCACGAGGACCATGAAGACGAGCACCGCGCCCGCCGTCACGAGGAACGCGGCGCGCCAGCCGAGCACGTGCCCGAGCGCGGTCGCGAGCGGCACGCCGAGCACGAACGCGGCCGACGAACCGCCGCCCGTCACCGCGATGGCGCGCGAGAGGTACTGCCGCGCGACGAGGCGCGACGCGTAGGGCCCGGTCACCGCCCAGAAGAGGCCGTGCGCGAGGCCGCCGAGCACGCGCGCGGCGAGCAGCCACTCGTAGGTCGGGGCGAGCGCGCACAGCACGTTCACGACGACGAAGACGCCGAGCGTCACGACCATGAGCCACTTGCGCGAGACGCGCCGGGTGAGCGCGGTGAGCGGCACGGTCGCCACGACGACGGTGCCGGCGAAGACCGTGACGAGGAGCCCGACCTGCGACTCCGACACCGACAGCCCGTGCGCGATGTCCGGCAGCAGACCCGTCGGCAGGAACTCGCTCGTGTTGTTCACGAAGATCGCGCCGGCGATCACGAGGAGCCGGAACAGCGGGAATCGGGCCGTCGTCTGCTGCTCCATGTCGCGAAAAGCCTAGTGACGGCCGCGCGCCCCATACGCTGAGCGGATGGAGTCGGCGACCCACTGGATCCTCACCCTGGTCTGCCCCGACCGCCCGGGGATCGTCCACGCGATCAGCGGGGCGATCGTCGACGCGGGCGGCAACATCACCGAGTCGCAGCAGTACTCGAGCGACGACACCGGCACCTTCTTCATGCGGCTGCAGGTGGAGTCCGCCACCGGTCGCGCGGCGTTCGAGACGGCCGTCGCGTCCATCGCCGAGCGGTACGGGATGACGTGGCAGCTCGACGTCGTCGGCCGCCCTCTCCGCACGCTCGTGCTCGCCTCCACGACGGCCCACGCCCTGAACGACCTGCTGTTCCGGCAGCGGGCCGGGCAGCTGCCCATCGAGGTGCCGCTCGTGCTCGCGAACCACCCCGACCTCGAGGGGCTCGCGGCGTTCTCGGGGGTGCCGTTCGAGTGGCACCCGGTGACCGGTCCCGACGAGAAGGCGGCGTTCGAGCGCCGGGTGCTCGAGGCGGTGGAGGAGCACGGCATCGAGCTCGTCGTCCTCGCCCGCTACATGCAGATCCTGTCGCCCGGGCTCTGCGCGGCGCTCGAGGGCCGTGCCATCAACATCCACCACTCGTTCCTGCCGGGCTTCAAGGGCGCGAACCCCTACAAGCAGGCGCACGCCCGGGGCGTGAAGCTGATCGGCGCCACGGCGCACTTCGTGACGACCGATCTCGACGAGGGGCCGATCATCGAGCAGAACGTCGAGCGGGTCGACCACAACCAGTCGCCGGAGGAGCTGCGCGCGATCGGGCAGGACATCGAGTCGCGGACCCTGACCCGTGCGGTCGGGTGGTTCGCCGAGCACCGGGTGCTGCTCGACGGGGCGCGGACGGTGATCTTCCGATGACCACGCTGCTGCGGGGCGGGGCGCTTCTGGACGAGCGCGGGATGCGCGACGGCGGCGCGTGGGTGCTGCTCGACGGCGACGTGATCGCGTCCGTCGGGGCGGGGGATGCGGCGGCGCCCGCCGCGGACGAGACCGTCGACCTCGGCGACGCGACGCTCGCGCCCGGATTCCTCGACATCCACGTGCACGGGGGCGGCGGATTCGCGGTCGACGACGGCGACGGCGCCCTGGAGGCCGCGCTCGCCGCGCACCGCGCCCACGGCACGACCCGGTCGATGGTGTCGCTCGTGGCGAGCCCGCTCGTCGAGCTGCGGGAGCGGCTCGGCGAGATCGCCGCGATCCGCGCGCGCGATCCGCGGGTGCTCGGCGCGCACCTCGAGGGGCCGTTCCTCAACCCCGACCGGCGCGGCGCGCACGCGCAGGCGTTCCTCCGCCACCCCGACCCGGAGACGGTCGACGGGCTGCTCGAGGCCGCCCGCGGGGCGATCCGGCAGGTGACGATCGCGCCCGAGCTGCCGGGGGCGCTCGACGCGATCGCGCAGCTGACCGCGGCCGGCATCGTCGTCGCCGTCGGGCACACCGAGGCCGATGAGGCGACGGCGCGCGCCGGATTCGACGCGGGCGCGCGGATCCTGACCCACGCCTTCAACGCCATGCCGGGCATCCATCACCGCGCCCCCGGCCCGGTGGTCGCCGCGATCGACGACGAGCGCATCACGATCGAGCTGATCCTCGACGGGCTGCACGTGCACCCGCACGTGGCGAAGCTGCTCTGGGACGCCGCGCCCGGCCGGGTCGCGCTCATCACCGACGCGATGGCCGCCGCGGCGAAGGCCGACGGCGACTACCGGCTGGGGACCCTCAACGTGACCGTCAAGGACGGGCTCGCGCTGCTCTCCGGCACCGAGACGATCGCGGGATCCACGCTCACCCTCGACGTCGCGCTGCGGCAGGCGATCGCCATGGGCGTCGACCCCGCAGCGGCGGTCGCGGCCCTCACGACGGTGCCCGCGCGCGCCATCGGCGAGGAGCGGCTCGGACTCCTGGAGCCCGGCTACGCCGCCGACGTCGTCGCGCTCGATGCGTCGTGGCAGATCACCGCGGTCTACGCGGCGGGCGCGCCCGTCCTCTGATCCAGCAGCCGCCGGAGCGCCGCGCCCGCGTGCGCGGAGGCGCCGAACGTCGCGACGTCGGCGAGCGCCCGGTCCCCCGCCGGCCAGCCCATGTCGACGATCACGGCGCTCGGATCCCGCGCGCGCCCCGCGGCGATGGCGGTGCGCGTCCACTCCCGCCGGTGGTTGTCGCGGCCGATGACGACGGTCTGGATGCCGGGCTCCACCGGCACCGGCTCGCCGTCGCGCACGTGCACGACGTCCGCGCCGGCGGCGGCCGGACCCCACGGCGCGACGCCGACCGCGATGTTCGACCCGGTCTCCAGCTGCACGAGCCGGCGACGCGGGCGGATCGCGACGCCGTCGGCGACGTCGAACGCGCCGATCGTCCGGTCGAGGTCGAAGTCCGGCGCGGAGCGCGCCGCGGTGCCGACCCCGGGCGCGGGAGCGCCGAGCTCCGCGCTCCGCGCCCCGGCCTCCGCGAGCCGACCCGCGTCGACGGCGGCGAGCACCGCCTCCGCGAGCTCGTCGACCTGCGCGGCCGTGTTCGCGGTCCCGAGGCAGAGCAGGTCGGCACCCGCCCGCAGCGCGCGCACGGCGGCGGCGGCCATCCCGATCTCGCCGCTCGCGCCGCGCATGTCGAGCGCGTCGGTGACGATCGCGCCCGCGAAGCCCAACTCGCCGCGGAGCAGCTCGCCGAGGATCCGCGGCGAGAAGGTCGCCACGTTCTCGGGGTCGATCCGGGGCAGCAGGATGTGCGAGGTCATGACGCTGCGGGTCCCGGCCGCGACCGCCGCCGCGAAGGGAAGGAGCTCGCGGGTGCGGAGGATCTCGAGCGGCAGCTCGACGACGGGCATCGCCAGGTGGGAGTCGGAGGCGGTGTCGCCGTGCCCGGGGAAGTGCTTCGCGCTGGCCGCGACCCCGGTCGCCTGCAGCCCCTGGATCCAGGCGGCCGTGTGCCGGGAGACGAGCTCCGGGTCGGCGCCGAAGCTGCGGACGCCGATCACGGGGTTGCGCTCATCGGAGTTGACGTCGGCGTCCGGCGCGAAGTCGAGCGTCACGCCGGCCGCGGCGAGCTCCGCGCCGACGACGCCCGCGACCTCGCGGGTGTAGGCCACGTCGTCGAGGCGCCCGAGGATCGCGTTGCCGGGGTAGGGCGATCCCGTCGCCTGGTGCAGGCGGGTGACGTCGCCGCCCTCCTCGTCCACGGCGATCACCGCGCGCGGGTTGGCCGCGCGGATGGCGGCCGTGAGCTCGCGCAGCTGCGCCGGCGAGGCGATGTTCGTGGCGAAGAGGCAGACGCCCGCCAGCCCGTCGGCGAGGCGCTCGCGCAGCCAGCCCGGCAGCTCCGGGCCCTCGAAGCCGGGGAGCAGGACCGCGAGCGCGTCGGATCGCGACGCCATCACGCGTCCCAGCGCTGCCACGCCGGCTTGTGCGCGAAGGTGTGGCGGTAGTAGTCGGCGAGGGCGAGCCGGGAGGCGGCGGCCTCGTCGACGATCACCGTCGCGTGCGGATGCCATTGCAGGATCGACGCGGGCACCATCGAGCTGAGCGGGCCCTCGACCGCCGCGGCGATCGCGTCCGCCTTGTTCTCGCCCTGGGCGACGAGCAGCAGCTCGCGGGCGTCCCGGATCGTGCCGAGCCCCTGCGTGACGCAGTGGCTCGGCACCTCGTCGAGGGTGCCGAAGAAGCGCGCGTTGTCCTCCCGGGTGCGGGAGCTGAGCGTCTTGATGCGGGTGCGCGAGGAGAACGACGACGTCGGCTCGTTGAAGCCGATGTGCCCGTTCGCGCCGATGCCGAGGATCTGCAGGTCGACGCCGCCGGCCGCCCCGATGGCCGCCTCGTATGCCGCGCACGCCGCCTCGATGTCGTCGGCCAGGCCGTCCGGAACGTGCACCCGTGCCGGGTCGAGCCCGATCGGCTCGGTGACGGTCGTGCGGATGACGCTCGCGTAGCTCTGCGGGTGCGCGACCGGGAGGCCGACGTACTCGTCGAGCGCGAAGCCGCTCACCCGCGCGACGTCGAGCCCCTGCTCGCGCCGGACCGCGAGCTCCGCGTAGATCGCGAGCGGCGACGACCCCGTCGCGAGCCCGAGCACCGTGTCGGGCTTCCGCGCGATGAGGTGCGCGATCTTCGCGGCGGCGGCGCGGCCGACCTCGTCGGCGGTGGGCAGGATGACGATCTCCACGAGCCGCCACCCTACCGACGTGAACCGATCGGGCGGCGGCACCGTGTCACAGGAGGAGGCTCCGAGACCCCTCCAAGGTGCGATCCGGAAGCTGGAGCCCCGGGCAGCGCTGCCGACCACCCCGATCACGAGGAGATCCCATGCCCCTGTCCATCGCCCGTTCCCGCCCCGTCGTCCTCGGACTCGCCGGCCTCGGACTCGTGGGCGCGCTCGCCGGCTGCACGACCACCGCCTCCGGCACCGGATCGGATCCGGCCGCCGGCGCCGGGTCGCCGAGCGGTTCCAGCAGCTCCGGCGGCTCGTCGGGTTCGTCCGGCTCCGCCTCGGGCCCCTACAAGGACGGCTCGTACACCGCCGACGGCAGCTACACCGCGCCGAGCGGCCGCGAGAGCATCACCGTCACGCTGACGCTCGCCGACGACAAGGTGACCAAGGTCGAGATCGGCAAGCACGCCACCGACCCGAACGCGGTGCAGTACCAGACCGACTTCGCCGACGGCATCGCCGCGCAGGTCGTCGGCAAGGACATCGATGCGCTCGGCGTCTCGCGGGTCTCCGGCTCGTCGCTCACGAGCGGAGGGTTCCGCGCCGCGGTCGAGCAGATCAAGAAGCAGGCCGCCTCCTGAGCGACCCGCGCGGCCTCGTCGATCCGCTGCCGCAGGCCTGGACCTTCGATGCGATCGGCACGGCCTGGCGCGTCGACACTGAGCGGGAGCTGACCTCGCCCGAGCGCGCGGCCGTCGCCGAGCGCATCGAGCGCTACGACCGCGACTGGTCGCGGTTCCGCGACGACTCGCTCGTGACGCGCATCGCCCGGGAGCCGGGGTCCTACGAGCTGCCGTCGGAGTCGGGCCCCCTGCTCGGGCTCTACCGCGAGCTGTACGAGGCGACCGGGGGTCGCGTCTCGCCGCTCGTCGGGCGCGCGCTCGAGTCGCTCGGCTACGACGCGGCCTACCGGCTGCGGCCCGCGGCCGAGCGCATGCCGGTTCCGGCATGGGATGACGCGATCGCCTGGGACGGCCGCCGTCTCGCCGTCGCCGGGCCGGTGCTCCTCGATGTCGGCGCCGCCGGCAAGGGGCAGCTCGTCGACCTGCTCGGCGAGCTGCTCCACCGCCTCGGGCACGACCGTCACGTGGTGGACGCGAGCGGCGACCTCCGGCCGCGCGGCGTGCCGATGCGCGTCGCGCTCGAGCACCCGGCCGACCCGACGAAGGCGATCGGCGTCGTGGAGCTCGACGGTCGCGCGATCGCGGCGCGCGCCACGACGCGCCGCGCCTGGGGCGAGGGCCTCCACCACGTGCTCGACGCCGTGACCGGCGCGCCCACCCGCGGGGTCGTCGCGACCTGGGCGATCGCCCCGACCGCCCTCGTCGCCGACGGCGTCGCGACCGCGCTCTTCTTCGACGTCGATCCGAACCTCACCGCACGCCACCTCGTGGACTGGGTGAGGATGTTCGCGGACGGGCGCGTCGAGCGCTCCGCCGCCCTTCCCGGAGAGGTCTTCGCATGATCGCCTGGTTCGACCGCCGACTCGGCCGCGTCACGATGTACGGGCTCGTGATCGTCTGTCTCGCCGTCGTCGGACTCGTCGCGCTCGTGCTCGCCTTCATCCCGAACGGGCCGCTGTCGTTCTCCCCCCTCGCGCTGCTCGCGACGGCGTCCGTCCTGCTCGTGACGTCGTACCTGGCCAACGGGCTCGGCGGGCTGATCCTGCGCACCCGGCCGCAGCTGAGCTCCACCGTGATCACCGCGCTGCTTCTGCTGTTCATCCTGCGGCCGAGCATCGAGGTCCTGCCGCTCCTCGGCGCCGCGCTCGCCGCGGTGGTCGCGGTCGTGAGCAAGTACCTCGTCGCGTGGCGCGGCCGGCACATCCTGAACCCCGCCGCGGCCGGGGCGTTCGTCATCGGATTCCTCCCGTCGCTCGGCTTCGCGGCCTGGTGGATCGGGATCCCGCAGCTCCTGCCCGTCGTCGCCGTCGGCGCCGTGCTCATCCTGTTCCGCACCCGGCGGCTGCTCCTCGGCCTCGTCTACACGGTCGTCGTCGTCGCGGTGCTGGAGCTGCGCGGGCTCGTCGACGGCGGCGTGCCCACCGAGCTGCTGAGCCTCGCGCTCGTCTCGCTGCCGACGGTCTTCGTGGCCGGCTTCATGCTGAGCGAGCCGCTCACCCTGCCGCCGCGCCGCTGGCAGCAGCTCGCCGAGGCGGCGCTCGTCGGCCTCCTCACGGTCATGCCGTTCTCGCTGGTCGGCGGGATCTACAACTCGCCGCAGCTCGCGCTGCTGGTCGGCAACGTGCTCGCCTTCCTCGTGGGCCAGCGCCGCGGGATCCGGCTGCGGTTCGTCGAACGCCGCGCCCTCACGCCGACGAGCTGGGACTTCGCCTTCGCGCCCACCGCGCCGGTGCGCTTCCGGCCCGGCCAGTACATGGAGCTGGCCCTCCCGCACAGCGGCACCGACGCGCGCGGCTGGCGCCGGGTGTTCAGCATCGCGTCGGCGCCCGAGTCCGGCGAGCTGCGGTTCGGCGTGCGGCTGCCCGACAAGCCGTCCAGCTTCAAGACGGCGCTCCTGGAGCTGGAGCCCGGCACCGCCGTGAGCGCCACGTCCGTGAGCGGCGACTTCCTGCTCCCCCGCGACCCGGGGCGGAAGCTCCTGCTGCTCGCCGGCGGCATCGGCGTGACGCCGTTCGTCGGGCAGCTGCAGCAGGCCGCGGTCGAGACACCGGAGCGCGACATCGTGCTCGTGTCGGCGATCGCCTCCGGCGCCGAGCTCGCCTACGGTCCGGAGCTCGCGGCGACCGGATTCCGGGTGGTCGTCGTCGCCCCCGACCGCCCCGCGGACCTCCCGGACGGGCTCGAGTGGGTGGAGGGCTCCAGCCTGACCGCGGACATCGTGCACGCGCTGGTGCCGGACGCGCCCGAGCGGACGGCCCTCGTCTCCGGCGCTCCCGCGGCGGTGCGCGACCTGAAGCGCGCGTTGCGCGGCTCGGGCGTCCGGCGCGTGCTCACGGACACCTTCATCGGGTACTGACGCGCCGGAAGCGGGCCGACAACCCGTGGCGGGGGGGCCGCGGGGCCCCCAAGAGGGCCCCCCCCCCCCCCCCCCCCCGGCGGCCGGGCACCCCCCGGCCCG